>NZ_JBFUDD010000012.1:0-132483 GCF_056404915.1 Asticcacaulis sp. P2_B1
CAGGACAGGATGCCCGGCGACTGACCCGGGCGCGTCACCGACGTGCCCTTATCCGCCGCCGTAATGGCGTCCCGCATCAGTTGCGTCGATAAAACCTGTAGCGACAAAGCCAACCTCTTCTTACACAAAATTCCGCGATTTGTGGCGCCGGCTCATCCCGGCCAAGCCACAAGCCCTAGATAAGTCGCCGCCGCAAAATAACAAGATAGCCCAAACCGGCTGGCTGTTAAGGGGTTAAATGCACAAAGCGCGCCGCTATCGATCACAGATTCTGAACGCTGATGTCAAAATGTGACGGTGGTGTGGCATTTGGGGAATTTGTGCCGACGACGAAAAACCCCGGACCTTGTGGCCCGGGGCTGATACTCAAGCTTACTCGATTTGCCGGAGGGCAAATGTGGAGGGCAAATGTTTAGCGGCCAAAACTTAACGGTAGCTTTGGAACTTTTCGACGGCGGCGGTCATGCGCGCGTTGATCGGCTTGAAGGTGTCCTTGAACGAGGCCGACATGGTTTCGGTCATCAGGTTCATTTCGGAGACATAGGCTTCCATCGAAGACTTGGCGTACTTCGATTGCAGCTCGATGACTTCCTGAATGCTCTTGGCGCCGGACAGGGTCTTGGCAGCCGTGACGGCTTCTTCCCAGTTCTTCTTCGAGAAGGCCAGGGCCTGAGCGCCGACGGTTTCCGCGCCCTTGGTGGCGGCGGTCAGCGATTCGACGACGGCTTCGACATTGCCCTTGGAAAGGGTGTTGACTTCATTCAGGGCGCCGAGCGTCTTTTCAACGCCGTCCTTGAAGGCTTGGTTGCCAGCGATCGTGAACTTTTCGACGTTGGCTTTGAGTGTTTCAGCGGCTTCCATGGGAATGCTCCTTAGATAGGGTTTGGTGGGCTGCTCGGATTCGGGGGTCGATAGTCGATACACAAACACCGGACGTTGTGCCCGCTTGACTGTCCATATAACGCGGTTGCAGCATTCAGTCAAGCATTATTGTGCACTGCACAAAACGTTAACGCAATCGTGAGGAGACAATTCCCCTCAGGTGGGAGATTTTTAGTCGGCGCAATGGTTTAGTGGTTGTCTGTTATGGCGGGTTCGGACGAATGGGCGCGATATGGTGGGTGGTCGGTCACAAACAAGTGTCCTTAAGGCTTGCTTAAGGAAATTTCACGACAGACTATACGATCCGGGTTATGTTGACCGGGCTCTCACAATAAGAACACATTGCTTTCTTATTCTGAGAATCCCGGCGGCGTTTTGTAACAGAGTATGAGGAACAGCTTTGATGCGTGTGATCGGGCGGGTTAGCCAGCAGTACCGCGGACTTATATTGGGGGGATGCGCCGCTGTATCGGCCCTCCTGATGGGTGCAGCACCCATGACTTCGGCGCAGGACCTCAGCAACAATCCCAAATACTCGGCCATCGTCGTGGACGCCCAGTCGGGCGAAGTCCTGTACGCCGCCCGTGCCGACTCGGCGCGCTATCCGGCGTCGCTGACCAAGATCATGACCATGTACATGGTCTTCGACGCTCTGGCCCGCGGCCAGATCAAGCCTTCCGACCAGATCACCATTTCGTCGCGCGCCGCCAGCCAGGCGCCGGTCAAGGTCTATCTCAAGGCCGGCGATACGATCGACGTCGATACCGCCATGCGTTTGGCCGCCATGTATTCCGCCAACGATATGGCCGTCGCCCTGGCCGAAAAGGTCGGCGGCACGGAAGAACGTTTCACCGCGCTCATGACCATCAAGGCCCAGGAGTTGGGCATGACCCAGACGCGATTCGTCAACGCCAACGGTTTGCCCGATGCGCGGCAATTGTCGTCGGCGCGCGACCTGGCCATCCTGGCGCGGGCCGTTCTGCGCGACTATCCGCAATATTACAGCTATTTCGACCTCGACAGCGTCACCTTCCGCGGCCGCACCTATTATAATCACAACCCGCTGCACGGTATGCCGGGCGTCGACGGCATGAAAACGGGCTATACCAATGCCGCCGGTCAGAATCTTGTGGCGTCGCAGGTCAAGGGCAATCACCGTCTGATCGCCGTCATGTTGGGCGCCGCCGACAAGCAGCAGCGCCGCGAGCATGTGACCGAACTGCTCAATGTCGGTTTCGAAGTCGAAGACCGCCGCGACCATGGCGAGACCATCATGGTGGCGCAGAACGAATTCACCAAGGCGATGATGATGGATCAGCCGGTGGTGCCGAACGGTCCGCAGCCTTATACGGGTGCCGGCGCCCGGCCGTACACGCTTCTGGCGTCTAACGATTCGGGTAACGATTCGCGCGCCAATGCGCCGCTTAGCGACGATCAGCTGCGCGATGCGCTCGAAGGCAGTGAAGAAGCCAATGCGACGGACGTCGATGTCCAGCAAGCCAGCGCCACGGTGCGGGCGCCGGACGTTGTTGCGACCCTGAGCCGTCCGGCGGCGACGGTTGCCATGGCGCCCCCTGCCCCGGCGCCGGCTAAGGCCCAAGTCAAGACGACGACGCGCAAGACGGTTGTTGTGGCGGCGGCCGCGACCAAGCCGGCCAAGGCCGGCAAGGCGAAGAAGAACCCCAATGCCGTGTGGGCGATCCAGGTTGGCGCTTTCAAGGACAAGTCTTTGGCGGCCGACTGGGTCAAGAACATGCAGCGCAAGTTCGACAATGCCCTGGCCGATGCGACATCGCAGGTGACCAAATCGGATGCGGGTTGGTATCGCACGCGCTTTGCATCGCTGACCAAGGAGCAGGCGCAGAAGGCTTGCTCGCAGATCAGTGCGAAGCGTTTGGATTGTATGGTGGTGAAGCCGGACGCTTAAACTTATGGGGTTTGGGGCTGTGCCCCCACAAAACCTTGCCTCTTCTAACAAAATAGCCCGGGCCTTTGGCCTGGGCTATTTTGTTAGATAGAGAAAAGTCTTGGGGCCGCAGGCCCCAAACCCCGTAAATTTAAGTGCGCCGCTTCAACAGCACATCCCTCGCCGCGTTCAACGCCTTGGCCCGCGCGTCCGAACCGCCCTGATCCGGATGCGCCGCCTTCATCAATGCCTTCCACGCCGCCTTGACCGCCTTCTTGTCGGCGCCGACCGCCAGGCCCAAGGTCTTGTAAGCGGCAATTTCGTCCGCCGAATAGGCCGCCACTTCGGGCGCCGGCCGCGGGCCATTCCCGAAAGCCGCCTTGAAACGCACGCTACCGCCCAGGATCAACGCCACCAGCAAGGCCGCCAGACCCGGCCATATCTCGCCGCGCACCAACATGGTCACGCCCAGGATCATCATCGCCGTGGCAAACAAACCGCGCACGACGCGAAACTGCTGGATCCACGGTCCGGGCTTGAAACGGCCGAGTCGCGTCTGCCGCCCGACATAGACGAGCAACAGGAAGACCGCTATGCCCCCGATCAGCCACATCAGGCGTCCGCCGCCTCTATGTCGAACGCCGGCAAGACCGCGTCGCCAAGATCGAGCGATTTCATCAGGGCCAGCAATTCCTGCCGCGCCGAAATGTGCGCCAGCGATATCGACACCGGCCGCACCTCGGCCGACAAATCTCCGACCGTCAGGCCGAACGGAAACAGCTCGCGATAAATCACCCGATCGCGCAGACCCGGCAAAACCCGGAAGCCGACGCGCTTTCCCAAGGCCAGAACGCGCTCGTCGACCCGCTTGCGATTACGCGCCTCATGCGCCGCCAACCGGTTGCGCAGGACGATCCAGTCGATCGACTTGCCGTCCCAGGCGGCGCGCTGCTTGCGCGAATTCCATACCGTCTCGGCATAGATCGACGGCCGCTTGACGTCGAGCGTGACCGGATCGACCTCACCCAACAAATCGAAATCGATAAAACTGTCATTCATCGGCGTCACGATGACGTGGGCGGCGGCATGGGCGCGCCGCGACAGCACGTGATCGCCGCCCGGCGTGTCGATCAGGATATAGTCGGCGTGATCGATGCCGTCATTGAGCGCCCGGTCGAAGGCCGCCTTCGCCCTCGCCTCGGGCGCTTCCAACAAGGCCGCAGGCTTGTCGGCGAGATGCGGCTCGAAAGCGTGCGGCAGGATCTTTTCGTTGGCCGCGGCCCATTGCCGGCGATTGGAAAAGAAACGCGCCAGAGATCTTTGCCGCAGGTCGAGATCGATAAAGGCGACCCGCTTGCCCTGATGCAAGAGGTGCACAGCCGCATGCATGGCGACGGTGGACTTGCCCGCCCCGCCCTTTTCATTGCCGAAAACCAGAATACGCGCAGCCGACACCCGGCAACTCCATCATAACAGACGCACGACTCATGTGCCTGTTGCACTTAAGCTCTATCGCCCCTCTCTGCCAGAGGAGGCGCCGGTCAGGTCACATATTTCGAGATATCGGCCTCTTTTTTATGGGCATAAATCTTCACCCTGGCGCCAGGTTGCGGCCAGGTGTCGGGTGTGCCGCCGCGCCGGGTCGAGCCATGGTGCCAGGTCTTGTCGACCGGCGACAGATAATTGTAATTCAGCGTCGTCCTCGCCATCACCGTATAACCGGCCCTGGCCTGGCCGGGCTGCACGGCCAGCTCGGCAATATTGCACGGCACTTCGATCGTTGTGTGCGTCACCTTGTCGGCGACCTTGTCATGACCTTTTTGCAAATAGCACAGCGTCGATGTCGAGGTGATAACACCCGCTACGGATGTATAATTAGCGCCCAGATCGACATATGACCACCCTGCCACGCCACAGCATATGAGCAAGGCCGCCAATATTCCGTACAATCCATAGCGCATAACGCCTCCTGACCTCTACTCAGCCTTAATACTCAAAGGTTGCAAAACGCTTTATTGCGTCCTAAAATTCGTAAAATGGATGAGAAAAACCACTTTGCCGGGTTTTCGGCCGGCCGAGCCGCTGGCTGTCCCCGTAATGGCGTCCCGTGCAGGATTTGCGATACGAGACTGGATATTGCCGGGGCCGAGGTCTATATTGAGCGCCATGACAACAGATTCCGATTATATGCTTCGCTCCGAGACCATTCGTATCCATACGGACGAAGATTTCGAAGGCATGCGCAAGGCCGGGCGCGTCGCCGCCGATTGCCTCGACATGCTGATCCCCTATGTCGTGCCGGGCGTGAAGACGTCCTATCTCGACGATCTGGCGCGCGAATTCATCTTCGACCACGGCGGTTTGCCGGCCTGCGTCTTCTACAAGGGCTATCAGCACACGGTCTGTATTTCGCCGAACCACGTCGTTTGCCACGGTATTCCGTCGGACAAGGCGCTACGCGAAGGCGATATCGCCAATATCGACGTCACCTGCATTATCGACGGCTGGCATGGCGACACCTCGCGGATGTACGAGGTCGGTGAGGTCGCGCCGCGCGCCAAGCGTTTGATCGACGTCACCTACGAAGCCGAACGCCTGGGCCTGGAGCAAATCAAGCCCGGCAATACGTTTGGTGATATTGCAGCGGCCATCCAGAAATATGCCGAAGGCCAGCGCTGCACCGTGGTGCGCGATTTCTGCGGTCACGGTCTGGGTCGCGTCTTCCACGACAATCCCAATGTCCTGCACTTCGGCAAGCCTAAAACCGGCCCGGTCCTGCAAAAGGGCATGTTCTTCACGGTCGAGCCGATGATCAATCTCGGTAAGCCCGATGTGAAGGTGCTGAACGACGGCTGGACCGCCGTGACGCGCGACAAGACCCTGACCGCGCAATGCGAGCATAGCTGCGGCGTAACCGACGACGGCGTGGAGATTTTCACGGCCTCGCGCACCGGCCAGTTCCGGCCGCTGCCGGTTCTGGCCTGAGGCCAGCACCGTGGGGGCGGATGACGGGATGGACGAGGTTTCCGCTGCTTTCGCCGTGATGGCGGAGGCGGCCATGCCGAACCACGGTGGCCACCGCGACCGCCTGCGTGACCGGGCGCGCCAGGGCGGGGTATCGGCCCTGCCCGACTATGAATTGCTCGAACTGTTCCTGTTTCGCTCGATCCCGATGCGTGACGTCAAACCGCTGGCCAAGGCGCTGCTGGAACGGTTCAAGTCATTGCCGGCGGTATTATCGGCGCCGCTGGAGGACATGATGCAGGTCAGCGTCCTCGACAACAAGGGCAAGAAACTCAGTGTCAGCAAGGATGTGGCGCTGGATCTGCAATTGATGTTCGAAGCGACGCGGCGGGCGGTTGCGGCGCCGTTGAAACGCAGCACGGTGATCTCAAGCTGGTCGGCCTTGTTGTCCTATCTTCAGGTCACATTGGCGCATGAACCGCGCGAGCAGTTTCGCTGTCTGTTCCTTGACAAAAAGAACCAGTTGATCGCCGATGAGATCATGGGCCGCGGCACAGTCGATCACGCGCCGGCCTATCCGCGCGAGATCATGCGCCGGGCTCTGGAGCTATCATCCAGCGCGGTTATTTTGGTGCACAATCATCCTTCCGGCGATCCGTCCCCCAGCGCCGGCGATATCGACATGACCAAGCAAATCATCGATGCCGGCAAGCCTTTGAAGATTACCATCCACGATCACCTGATCGTTGGGCGTGAGGGCGTCACCAGCATGAAGCAGATCGGCGCGATTTAGAACGCAACGATCTCTGTTCCCCCGTTCGCCCCCGCGCCCGTAAAGAGGCATTATATTACCCCACCAAAACACGCCTCCCTCCCATTCGGAGCGCCGGTTTTCGTTGAAATTGCCCCAAACTACACCGAATTGCGGAATAGCCATTGCCGCCAGCAATTTCCCGCCGCCGATCAGGCCGTCGCCTGGCGCATAACCGACGGTGACGATGCAATCGGAATGTCCAGAGTCGCCGTTTTCAGACCCTCGGCCTTTGCCGTCAGGGTTATCTTGCCTGAACTTGCCGGGGCCTGAACGATGACCTGGGCCAGGCCATGGAACAAGGCGCGCGTATTACCCTTTTCGGCCGAAATGTCGGTCGGATTGCCATTACCCAGCCCGATGATCGGTGCGTTGCCGCCAAAGATTACCTGATGATCGGCGCCTGGAATGACCCTCCCCTTGGCATCGACCGCCATGACGGTGATCGGCATGGCGTCGCGGCCGTCGCCGGCCAAGGCGGTGCGGTCGGGGACCAGCTTCAACGCCACGGCCGGGCCGGTGGTTTCATTGCGCGTTTTGATGACCACCTTGCCGGCGTTGGATCCGCGCACCTCGATAAAGCCAGGCGCATATGGCACGGTCCAATAGTTCATCTCCAGGCGGTCGCCCTTTTGCTTGCCGGCGGAACGACCGTTGACGAACAGCTCGACCTCCTCGCAATTGGTACAGGCCATGACGCGCACGCTCTCGCCAGACGGCCAGTTCCAGTGCGGCACTAGGCCCAGCACCGGCTTGTCGTCGATCCATTGGGCGCGGTGGATATGGAAGGCGGCCTTCTCAAACCCGCACAGGTCCATGATACCGAAATAGGAGCTGTTCGACGGCCAGGTAAAGGGCGTGGGCTCCCCGTGATAATCGAAACCGGTCCACACGAACTGGCCGGCGACGAAGGGACGTTCGACGACGGCCTTCCAGGCGGCGCGTTGGGTTTCGCCCCATGGTGCGGCCTCGTCGTCATAGGACGCCATGATGTGCTTGTCCTTGTCGGACTTGTACTCGCCACGCGTCATGAAGGCCGAGGTATCTTCCGAGGAGAACATCGGAATGTCGGGATGGGCGGCGTGGAAGCTGTCGTAATGGTCCTGCTGGTAATTGATGCCGACAACGTCGACGGCGTAGGCGACACTGAGCGGGGCTTCGAGGCCGTTGTTCATGGCGGCAGTTACCGGCCGCGTCGTGTCGAGCGATTTGACCACCGCGCTCATGCGGCGGACCATTTCATAGCCCTGCTCGGTCGCCTGCATGGGTTCTTCGTTGAAGACCGACCACAGATAGATGGACGGATGGTTGCGGTCGCGGCGAACCAGCCATGCCAGCTGCTCGAGATAGTCCGGCGAGGCGTTGAAATTGCGGTTCTCGGCCATGACCAGAAAGCCGTGACGGTCGCAGGCGTCCATCAGGACCTTGTTCTGGGCATTGTGCGAGAAGCGGATGGCGTTGCAGCCTGTTTCTTTCAGGCGGCGCAGGCGAAATTCGATAAGGCCGTCGGGCACGGCCGTGCCGACGCCGGCATGGTCCTGATGCAGGCAGACGCCTTTGATTTTCACAGGTTTGTCGTTGAGGAAAAAGCCGAGATTGGCGTCGAAACGGGTCGTGCGGAAGCCGCAGGTGGTGGCGACCGTATCGAGTGGCAGGTAAGTGGGCGCCTGAGCGGCGTCGGCAGGGGACGAAGAAAATACTAAGGTTGTGGTAACGTCGTAGAGATTAGGCTCAGTCGGGCTCCAAAACTCGACGCCGAATTGCCACGGCATATTCATGTACGCGATGGTCGTGCCCAAAGCTGGCACGGTAATGTCCTGATAGACAGTTGGCGCCATTCCAGCCAACGGACCACGCCAGATGCTCGTCAGCACCCGAATCTTTGCCTCTTCCTTCCCGGCATTGTAAACCGTCACCTCAATCGGGACCGACCATTCAGTGCCGGTTTTGACCGGATGGGCGAAAACACCGTCAGTGACGATATGAACCGGGTTGCGCTTAACGATCCAGGCGTCGCGATAGATGCCGGCGCCTTCGTACCACCATCCCTCCATGGCGGTGGCGTCGACGCGAACGACCAGAATATTCTTGTCGTCATAGGTGACATAGGGCGTCAGGTCGATATAGGCCGACGAATAGCCACTCCAGTTCCGTTCGACCAGGGTGCCGTTGAACCAGACAGTGGCAAAGGTGGCGACGCCGTCGAGCTGAAGTTCGATATGTTTGCCGTGGTCGGACGCGTCGAAATTCAGGTGATTGCGATACCAGGCGACGCCGCGGCGGCGATAGCCCTGGTCGACATTGGCCGTCTCTTCGATCGGCTGGAAGCTGGCGAAATCGTGCGGCAGGGTGATTTGTGTCCAGGCACTATCGTCGTAGCTGGTGCTGGCGGCGCCGAGGGCGTGGCCGGCCTTGGCGGCATTATAGGCGTCGTCATGGCCGATCAGCACCGGCATGGGAATGTCGCCGTCGTGGAAGCGCCAGCCTTTGTCCAGCAACAGGGTTTCGCGCGGTGACGGCGGTGGTGGGGGCGGCACCGTCAGGGCACGCGCGCTGCCGGTCATGGCGATAACACCGGTGGCCGCGGCCCCCATGAACAATTGACGGCGATTCATCTGCGTGCTCCCGAATGTGATTGATCAGGAGTTAGACATAGGAACGGCGCGTTTTGAAGTGCAAAACGCGCCGCCAGCCCCCTAATTGTACGATTTATTAATTTATAGAGAAATGCCCAAGGCATGGACCGCCTCGACCGAGACCTGGCCTTGAGGTAGGCCGCGGTCGGCTTCGAACTTCTGCATCGCGGACACGGTTTGCGTCCCCAATTGGCCGTCGGCCGGACCGGGATTATAGCCACGCTTGGCCAGGGCACGCTGGATCTCGGCGATCTTGGCCGGCGAGGTGTTCTTGGCGCACAGGACCTGACGCCACACCGGCTGCGGGTCGCCGACCAGGCGCGACTTGGCGACGTCCTGATAAACGGCCGGCACGGTGAACTCTTCCGTATGGGCCGGGGTCACGATTTCGCGGACCTTTTGTTTGCGGTAGACGGCCGGAATGACGACGTCTTCGACATGTTCGGGAGCGTCGACGACGACACGGCGCTCCTGGCGCATGACAGCCGGCACGTCGATGCGGCGCAACGAGGCCGGCGACACCTCGACCTGGGCGCGGCGCTCTTCATATTGCGCCGGGACGATTTTCAGGCAGTAGACCGGCTGGGCGCTGCCTTGCTGCAGGTATTCGGCCGTTTCGTCGGAGGTCTCCACGACGACGGGGGTCTTGCCCGGCCAGGTCAGCGAACCGTCGGCGCGGTAACGCACCGGCTCATGATCGATCGGCGTCACAAGGGCGGCGCCCGTCGGAATGCCTGCGGTCTTCACCCATTCCTGATGCTCGGGCGCGACCATGACATGTTCGACACGCGTCTCGTAGCGCGCCGGGATGGTTTCTTCGCGGACCGTGGCCGGTGTGACGACGACGCTGACCATTTCGGTATGGGATACGGCCGGAATGGTCTTGTGTACCACGTGCTCGGGCGCCACCATGACGTCCTTTTCGACCATTTGGGCGACTTCGGGGACGGTGCGGGTTTCGGTGCGAGCGTCGGCGACCATGACGTGATCGGTGAAGTTTTCGAATTTCGGCGCGATTAACAAGCGGGCATAACACTGACCGGGCGTGGCGATCTTACGCAAATCTTCCGGCACCTGTTTCCAGTCGGCCGAATCCGGGCCGTCTTCCGGACAGGCGATGACGGTGGTCGTATTAACGTCCGGCAGGTCGCTTTCGGTCACATGGCCGTTGCCGTGATAGCCGTCCGTTGTGCCGGTCGCGACAACCTCGACCGTGCTCGTCGCCGTCTCTCGCGATTCGGACTGGAAGGTGCTGCTGATCGGCTTGACCACCGGCTTGGTGTGATCGTGAGCCTGAGCGGACATGGCCAGGCCGACAAAGGCCAGGACGGTAACACCGGACTTCAAAACAAGCTTACGCACGACGGTACCCTCTGCATCGTAGGAATGGAATCTGGCCAAGAAATTAACGCTTTGTAAACCTTAACGCCAAGCGCTCACACCCACAAAGCGTAAATTAACTATTTGTGATGGCCATTCTCCGCCAGTCTGCCGATGTCGCCGCCCCCATACCATCCGGCACATCCCGAGAGGCTCAAGAGCACAACAAGCGCGAGTAAAATGCGTTTCATGACGGTATCTCCTTGTGGGTAGAGGATCGGCGCGGTCTCTGCCAGTGTCAACCCGATTGGTAATCAGGTCTTGACATGCGGGTCGGATTTACCGATGCACACGCGCATATAAACATTAGGTATGGTCATGATTACCCGTTACGCCCGCAAGGAAGCCGCCGCCATCTGGGATGCGGCGATGAAATACAAGATCTGGTTCGAGATCGAGGCCCACGCCGCCACCAAAATGGCCGAGCTTGGCGTCATTCCGATGGAGGCCGCCGAGACCCTGTGGGCCAAGGGCAAGGATGCCCAGTTCGACGCCGACCGCATTGACGAGATCGAGCGCACCGTCAAGCACGACGTCATCGCCTTTTTGACCCACGTTTCGGAAATCGTCGGGCCGGAAGCCCGCTTCCTGCACCAGGGCATGACGTCGTCGGACGTGCTCGACACTTGTTTTGCCGTGCAGTTGCAACGTGCGTCGGACCTTTTGATCGACGATGTCGACCTGGTGCTGGCGGCGTTGAAGAAGCGCGCATTGGAACACAAGTTTACCCCGAGCGTCGGCCGCAGCCACGGCATCCACGCCGAGCCGGTGACCTTCGGGCTGAAACTGGCCGGCTATTATGCCGAATTCACCCGCGCCCGTAAGCGATTGGTGACGGCACGCGAGGAGATTTCGACCTGCGCCATTTCAGGCGCCGTCGGCACCTTCGCCAATGTCTCGCCCGAAGTCGAAGTCTATGTCGCCGACAAGATGGGTTTGGCGATCGAGCCGGTCTCGACCCAGGTCATTCCGCGCGACCGTCACGCCGCCTTCTTTGCGGCCCTGGGTGTGGTGGCGTCGAGCGTCGAACGCCTGGCCACCGAAATCCGCCATTTGCAGCGTACCGAAGTGCTCGAGGTCGAGGAGTTTTTCTCGGCCGGACAAAAGGGCTCGTCGGCCATGCCGCACAAGCGCAATCCGGTGCTGACGGAAAACCTGACCGGTCTGGCGCGGCTGGTGCGCTCCGCCGTCGTGCCGGCCATGGAAGACGTCGCCCTGTGGCACGAGCGCGATATTTCGCACAGCTCGGTCGAGCGCGGGATTGCGCCGGACGCCTGTGTCCATTTGGATTTCGCCCTGCGCCGTTTGGCCGGTGTCGTCGATAACCTGCTGATCTATCCGGAAAACATGCAAAAAAATCTGGATCGCCTGGGTGGTCTGGTGCACAGCCAGCGCGTCATGCTGGCCATGACTCAAAAAGGCATGTCGCGCGAGGACAGCTATTCGGCCGTGCAACGCAACGCCATGAAGGTATGGCGCGGCGAAGGCAATTTCCTCGATTTCCTGAGTGCGGATGAGGATGTGTCGAAGTTTTTCACGCGCGAGCAGTTGGAGCCGTTCTTCAATCTCGATTATCACACCAAGCACGTCGATACGATTTTCGCGCGCGTGTTTGGGTAGAAGAAACTTATCCACAGATTACGCAGATTTCGCAGATTAGCTCGGCCACGTCGTCGGGCGATATGTCGACAGTCTTGGCGCCGCAAGGCGGCAAAAACTCTGCGTAATCTGTGGATCCCCTTTACCGCTGTTGGGACCTGAACGGACGTTAGCCGTCAAGACAGGTGGAGGAACGCCATGCCTGCCCTGCTCTCCGATCTGTTCGATGCCGCCGGCTATGAAAGCCGTTTCGCCGCCAAGGGCCGCATTCGACTTGAAGGCGCTATTGCGGCAGAAGAGGCCCATGCCGTCCATCATGGCCTTGAACAACAGACGCCATGGGAATTGCAACTGGTGACGGTTGATGGCCGGCCGGATGTTATTTCGCGCCCGCAATTGGAAAGCCTGGCGCCGTCGGTGATCCAGACGCGCCTAACCGATGCGGCGGAACGCGCCCAAACGGGTCTGTCCTATCTGCGCCTGGGTTGCGATTTAATGGCGGCGGATACGATCGCGCTGGCGCCGTTGTCCGACCTGATCAAGTCCCAGGCCTTCGCCGATTTTTGCGGGCGCCTGACGGGGCTGACGGGCCTCGACCTGACTCAGCTCCAAGCAGTCTGTTATCGCCCGGGCGACTTCTTCACCCAGCATACCGACAGCCAGGCGCGGCTGTGTTTCGAATGGAATTTTACCGAAGGCTGGCGTTCGGACTGGGGCGGGCAGGTTTTGTTTCATTCGCCATCGGGCGATATCGAAGGCGGCATCATGCCGCGCTTCAACGATCTGGCATTGTATAGTGGCGATCAACCGCGCTCGATCGCCAGCGTGGCACCCTATGCCGCGGGTCCGCGTTTCTCGGTAACGGGCCGGTTTGCTTAATTCGTAGCCTGGCACAAGGCCAGTGATCGCGTGGCGTTGCGGATGTCTTCGAGATGGTGGCCGGCGCCCAGGCGCATGACCGACCAGTAGCGCGCCAGGCCCATGGCATTGTCGCTGGTACTGCCGGCCGTCAGGATGCGGTCCTTGGCGATCAGCTTGGCCATTTTCGGGATGGCGCAGCGGATATTGTTGATCGGGTCTTCCAGCGAGCGATTGCCGCGATCGAGCACGCACCACGAAAAACCGTCCTCATAGGACAATTGGTAAAGTCCGACCGAGTCGACGCCTAGCGGCGGCGGTTCATGGAAGATATTGTGCGGATCGTAGCCGCTTTCATATTTGGCGATGGCGACGGCCATGGTGGCCAGGACCGTTACCTGATCGTCAGTATCGAGATCGCGATAGGCGGAACATATGTCGGCCAGGTCGGTCGCCTTATTGAAGGAGACCAGGTTGGCCTTGATCTGGGTGCGCAGTTCGTCGGACCAGGCCACACGTTCAGAGTGATTGTTTTCCCACGCCAGGCCATTGAGCAATTCCGCCGGTGGTGGCGGTGGTGGCGGTGGCACATCCGGTTCGGCCGGCGTTTCGTTGGGCGGCGGCGGCGGCGGCGCGTCGATCGGCTGCTGCGGCAATTCGCCGCCGGGGCCGCCGACATCGGGCCCCGCTGGAATGGTGGCGCACCCGGCCACGGCCAGCAGGCCGGCACCGAGGATCAGGGACGCAAGGGCTTTCAGCTTCATCGTCCGCTCCGTTAGGGGTTAGCTCTTGAGGGCCTCCCTGGCCTGGGCCAGGAATTCCGCTGCCTTGGTGCGCACTTCGGATTCGCGCACACTGATATTGGAGGCGACCAGATCGCCGAGTATCTTGCGAATCACGTCGTCTTCCGAGGGTTGATCCGACGGTCCGCGCACCACGGCCTTGGCGTAGTTTTCGATATGCTGGCCGCTGAGTCCCATCTTTTGCGCCGCCCACAGGGCGATCATGCGGTGGCTGGCGGCCGCGGCCTGGAATTCGAAATCGGCGCTGCCCGCTGCCGGTGCGTCCTGCGGCTGTGATTTTTCAGACGAACGCTTATCGAATATGGACATGGAGTGGGCAAACCTTTCAGGTTGATCCGGTTTTAGTTCGCCTTGTGGGGGTACGCAACAAGAACTGACGTTTACAGGACAAAAGTTTTTGTTTATTTGCGGCGGCAACGCGCATCCTCTATGATGAGACTCGCGCATTTCATGGGCCTGGCGGGCTTCAAACCCCGAAATTTCGTCCGTTTACGACACATGCCCCGTCTTTTGCCCCTGCCCCGTTTGGAGCCTATAAGCCATGACCACCCCCCGCCGGAAGAAAATCTACGAAGGCAAGGCGAAGATCCTGTATGAAGGTCCCGAGCCCGGCACTCTGATCCAGTACTTCAAGGACGACGCGACCGCCTTCAACGGCGAGAAGAAGGCGCAGCTTGAAGGCAAGGGCGTCATCAATAACCGCATCTCCGAATTCGTCATGACGAAGCTGACCAATATCGGCGTGCAGAACCACTTCATCAAGCGCCTGAACCTGCGCGAACAGCTGATCCGCGAAGTCGAGATCATCCCGCTGGAAGTCGTGTGCCGCAATGTCGTCGCCGGCTCGATGGCCAAGCGCTTCGGCCTGCCCGAAGGCCAGCAATTGCCGCGGTCGATCATCGAATTCTATTACAAGAACGATGCCCTCAACGATCCGATGGTGACCGAAGAGCACATCACGGCGTTCAATTGGGCCAATACCCAGGAGATCGACGATATCCTGGCCATGACGTTGCGCGTCAACGATTTCCTGTCGGGCATGTTCGCCGCCGTCGGCATTACCCTGATCGACTTCAAGATCGAATATGGCCGCCTGTTTGAAGGCGACTTCGCCCGCGTCATCCTGGCCGACGAAATCAGCCCGGATTCGTGCCGCCTGTGGGATTCGACGACGAACGAAAAGCTCGACAAGGACCGCTTCCGCCGTGACATGGGGAATGTCATCGAAAGCTATACCGAAGTCGCCAAGCGGCTGGGGATCATGGGCGATATGCCCCGTGTTATCGAGGGAGGCGTAGCGTGAAGGCCAAGGTTCATGTCTTTTTGAAACCGGGTGTTCTCGACGTCCAGGGCAAGGCCGTCGAAGGCGCCTTGCACGACCTGGGCTGGGGCGGCGTCGCCAATGTCCGCGTCGGCAAACTGCTGGAATTCGACCTGGACGGCCAGGACGAGGCCAAGGCCAAGGACGAGCTCAAGGCCATGTGCGAGAAGCTTCTCGCCAACACGGTCATAGAATCCTACCGGGTCGAGGTCGCCTAGATGTCGCGGTTCGAGCTGGCGGAAATCAATATCGGCCGCCTTTTGGCGCCGATCGATGACCCTCAGATCGCCGACTTCAAGAACAATCTCGACCGCATCAACGAACTAGCCGAAGGTTCAGACGGCTTTGTCTGGCGGCTGACGGGCGAAGGCAATGACGCCACCGACCTGGTTGCCTTCGACGATCCCGCCGTCATCACCAATATGAGCACGTGGCGCGATATGGATGCGCTCGGGGCTTACGTCTACCGCTCGGACCATCGCACCATTATGCGCCGGCGCGCTGAGTGGTTCAGCAAGATGGAGGTCCATATGGCGCTGTGGTGGGTTCCGGCAGGTCACCGGCCGACACCCGCCGAAGGCCGGGCGCGTATTGAACTTCTGGCGCGCCAAGGCCCATCTCCCGAAGCCTTCACCTTCAAAAACCCCTTCCCGTCTCCGGACGCCGCGCCGATAAAGCCCGTCCTCGAAACCTGCGAGTAAAAGATCATGAAAGCCGCCGTCCTCGTTTTCCCTGGTTCTAACTGCGATCGCGACTGCAAGACCGCCGTGGAACGGACCGTCGGCGGCAAGGTCGAGATGGTGTGGCATGAGGATACGTCCCTCCCCGCCGCCACCGACCTGATCATTATCCCCGGCGGGTTTTCCTACGGCGATTACCTGCGCTGCGGCGCCATGGCGGCGCAGTCGCCGGTCATGGCCGCCGTCAAGAAGGAAGCCGAGCGCGGCGTATCGGTCCTGGGCATCTGCAATGGATTCCAGATCCTATGCGAAGCCGGTTTGCTGCCGGGCGCCCTGCTGCGCAACGAGGCCTTGAAATATGTCTGCAAGCCGATCGAATTGACGATCGAGAACCGCAACACGCGCTTCACCAGCGCCTATGGCAACAGCCAGACCGTTTGGATGACCCAAGGTAATGGCGACGGCAATTTCTTCGCCGATGCCGAGACGCTAAAAAGCATCGAGGACAACGACCAGGTGGTTTTCCGCTATGTCGATAATCCGAACGGATCGCTGAACGGCATCGCCGGGCTGATGAACAAGGCCGGCAATGTCATGGGCATGATGCCGCACCCGGACCGCGCCTTCGAGGAAGCCTTGGGCTCGGCCGACGGTGCGCCGCTGTTCAAGAGCCTGCAGAGCGCCCTGCTCGTCGCGTAGCTCGGCACAACACGTTGACAAAAGACGTGTAGAATGAAACCAATGCTCTTCGGGTATTGGGAGTGGGTCTATGTTGCGTCGTTTGGGAATTTTGTTTGTCGCCGCCCTGGCCGTCGTCGGCTGTACACCGAAACAAGAACCCCTGACGCTCGGTTATCACAAACAAACCTGTTCCGCGCTCTATGCCGGACTGAAACAGACGATCGAATGCGGCACCATGGTCGTCGAAGAGACTCGCGGCGCCAAGAATGGCCGTCTGGTCGAATTACCGGTCGTTATCGTCCGCGCCACCGCTGCCAACAAGAAAAGCGATCCGGTCATCTTCCTACACGGCGGCCCGGGCGGCGGCGTGGTCGACAGCATGGCCGCCCGTTTGAGCCGCAGCCCCAGCGTTATTACCGATGACCGCGACTGGATATTCTTCGACCAGCGCGGCAGCGGCAAATCCAACCCCTCGCTCGATTGCGGCCAAGCGCCGTTGTCCGACGCCGGCGTGACCAGCGATGTCGGCGTGGCGGAACTGCAGGCCTGCATGAAAAAATGGCAGGCGACCGGCGCCGACCTGACCCAGTACAATTCGGCCGTCATCGCCAAGGACATCCATGATCTGCGCGCGGCGCTCGGCATCACGACCTATAATCTCTATGGTGGCTCCTATGGCACCCGCGTCGCCATGGCCGTCATGCAGCACGATCCGGCCGATCTGCGCGCCGTCGTGCTCAACTCGACCTGGCCGCCGGAAGCCAATGCCACCAAGCCCTTGCCCGGTCTGGTGTCGCGCGAGGTCCGGCAGGTTCTCGGTTACTGCGCCAAGGACGCCGTTTGCAACGCCAAATATCCCGATCTGGAAAAACGCTTCGATGGCCGGATGACCGACTGGCTGGCGGCGCCGACTATCGCTAAAGACGGCACGACCTATACGGCCGACGAAATGGGCGCTTTCCTGCTCGACGCCATTTACAGCGACAATGGCGCCCGCAAACTGCCGTCGACGATCGACACCGTGCTGCAGGGCGATTACAGCGCGCTCGGCGACTTCGTAAAGGTCCAGGCCGGCTATACCGAGGGCCAGTTCTTCACCACCTTGTGCAACGAAGAATTCTCGTTCGAAGACGTCAAGGCCGTGACCGATGACCAGGGCGGGGACCCGATCGCCACCGCGGTGGCACGCGACACCCGCCGTTTCTTCCCGGTCTGCCAGGCCTTCAATCACGGCACACCCGACCCGGTCGAAAACCAGACCCTGGTCAGCGATATTCCGGTGTTGATGATGTCGGCCGATATCGACGCCGGCTGCCCGGCGGAACTGTCGGAGGTTTCGGTCAAGAGTTTAAGCCATGGGAAGAATTACTTCTTCCCCAACCGTACCCACACCATCGCCGGCGGCAGCCAATGCGCCCATGACCTGGTGGTGCAGTTCCTCGACAAGGCCGACCCAAATGTCGACGCCAGCTGCATCGAGACAGATCGGCCGAGTTTTCCGTTTATCTATAAGTAAAACTTGAGGGCGGAGCGTGAATCCCCTATATGCGCGCACATGAGCACCATGACCGCCGCCCCGCAAAAATCCATGGCCGACAAGGCCGCCGAATATGGCCTCAAGGCCGACGAATACGCCGTCATTCTCGACCGGTTAGGGCGCGAGCCCAACGATGTCGAGCTGGGCGTTTTCAGCGTCATGTGGTCGGAGCACTGCTCGTACAAGTCTTCGCGTTTGCACCTGCGCAAATTCCCGGTCACCGGTCCGCGCGTCATCTGCGGCCCGGGTGAAAACGCCGGCGTTATCGATATCGACGACGGCCAAGCCTGTATCTTCAAGATGGAATCGCATAACCACCCGTCCTTCATCGAGCCCTATCAGGGCGCGGCGACAGGCGTCGGCGGCATCATGCGCGACGTCTTCACCATGGGCGCGCGTCCGATCGCCCTGCTCAACGCCCTTCGATTTGGAGAGCCGGACCACCCCAAGACCCGCCGCCTGGTCGAGGGCGTCGTCTCGGGCATCGGCGGTTACGGCAATTGCGTCGGCGTGCCGACGGTCGCCGGAGAGACCAATTTCCACGCCGGCTATAACGGCAACATCCTGGTCAACGCCATGTGCGTCGGTCTGGCCGATGCCGACAAGATCTTCTATTCCGCCGCGCCCGAGCCAGGCCTGCCGGTCGTCTATTTCGGTTCCAAGACCGGTCGCGACGGCATCCACGGCGCCACCATGGCCAGCGTTGAATTTTCCGAAGATTCGGAAGAAAAGCGCCCGACCGTCCAGGTTGGCGACCCCTTTGCCGAAAAGCTGCTGATCGAGGCGACGCTGGAGCTGATGGCGTCCGGCGCCGTCGCCGCCATCCAGGACATGGGTGCGGCCGGTCTGACGTCCAGCTCGGTCGAAATGGCCGGCAAGGGCGGTTTGGGTATCACGCTCGACCTCGACATGGTGCCGCAGCGCGAAACCGGCATGTCGGCCTATGAAATGATGCTGTCGGAATCGCAGGAGCGCATGCTGGCCATCCTGAAGCCCGGCCGCGAGGAAGACGGCTATCGCATCTTCAAGAAATGGGGCCTGGACGCCGCCGTCATCGGCTGGACCAATGACAGCGGGCGCATCGTCCTGACGCACAAGGGCGAAACTGTGTGCGACCTGCCGTTGGCGCCTTTGTCCGACGACGCACCGCTTTACGACCGTCCCTGGGTCGAACCGGCCCAGGAACCGGCCCTGACCGCAGCCGACGTACCCGTCGCCGCCGTCAGCGACGCCCTGCTCAAGATCATCTCGTGTCCCGACCAGGCGTCGAAGCGCTGGCTGTGGGAACAATATGACCGCCACGTCATGGCCGATACGCTGGCCGACTCGTCGACCGGCCACGACGCAGGCATGGTCCGCGTCCACGGCACCCGGAAGGCCCTCGCCGTCACGTCGGATTGCACCCCGCGTTATGTCAAGGCCAATCCCTATGAGGGCGGCAAGCAGGCCGTCGCCGAAGCCTGGCGCAACCTGACCGCCGTCGGTGCCGAACCGATCGCCATTACCGACAATCTCAATTTCGGCAGCCCGGAAAAGCCCGAGACCATGGGCCAGTTCGTGCGCGCCATCGACGGTATGGCCGAGGCCTGCCGGGCCCTGGATTTCCCCGTCGTGTCAGGTAATGTCAGCCTGTATAACGAAACCAATGGCGTCTCGATCCCGCCGACCCCGACGGTCGGCGCCGTCGGCCTGCTGAAGGATTACGACAAGCGCGTCGGCTTCAACAGGGTTCGGCAAGGCCAGGTTGCCCTGTTGGTCGGCGAAACGGTCGGTGAAATGGGCTCGTCGCTCTATTTGCGCGAAGTCTTCGGCCTCGAAATCGGCGCCCCGCCGACAGTCGATCTGGCCAACGAAAAGAATAACGGTACTCTGGTGCGACGCCTGATCAAGACCGGCGTGGCGCGTGGCGTTCACGATCTGTCGGATGGCGGCCTGCTGTCGGCCGCGGTCGACGTCGTGCTGAGCTCGCAGATCGGTCTGGAGTTGAAGAACACCACCGACCTGGCTGATCATGTATTCGCCTTTGCCGAAGACCAGGCGCGCTATTTGGTCTTCGTCGACGAAGCCGTAGTGCATATCGTGCTCAGCCAGGCTGCCGAAGCCGAGGTGCCGGTGTCGGTGATCGGCGTGGCGACGGGCAGCGATTTAACCTATGCCGGGGTGTCGCTCAGTATCGAGCGCCTGCGCCAGGCGCACGAGCACTGGCTGCCAACCTATATGGCGGGTAAGGCCTGAGTGTTCCTCACGGATAACCGATTCCGGTCAGTTCCCAGCGGCACTGGTCGCTCCATTTATAGCTGAGGTCCAGTTCGTCATTGGTATTGGCATTGATCGTCACCCCGGCCAGGCCGTGCTTGGCGTCCAGAGACTTGTCGATCTGGCCCATTTCGAACAGACGGTGCATGTCGCCTTCCTGGCCACCGCAGTTGAACAGATCGCAATAGCGGCCCGTGCGACCGGCAAAATTGGCGGACAGGGTTTTATAGGATACCAGGGGACCGTCTGTCCCGAAGGCGACGCCATCGGGGCTCATTTGGCCCAGTAAGGCGGCCGCGTCATTGCCGCGCACGGCGCCCAGGGTTGCGACGATCGCCCGGTCGAGCGAGACGTCGTCCGCCGTGCAGGTCTGAGCACAAGCGCTGGTCAACAGCGTCAAGGCGGCGAGCGGCACCGCCATGATGACGGCTGTCGTCCTGACAAGGTTAATGGCCATGGCTAACAATCTCCCGGTTGAACGGCCGACCATAGCGCATACCGGCGCCAGGACCAAATCGTTACAAACGTTTAGCATGTCCGCCTTGAACCGGCGATGAATGGGAAAAGGTTTGCTCTGCGTGTATTTTTCGCATTTTTATCTGAAACGCGTACTACTTTTAAAACAGCGTTAACGGACTCATTAACTTCTGTATGCTACCGCTGAAACATATGTGGCATTTATAGTTTAACGATTTGAACCCATCGGGGCGTTTCGGGCATGACGGCAATACGGCAAGGAATGGGTAACGGCAGGGAGGGCTCATAATACCATGCGCTATCGTCCCTTCGGCCGCTCCGGCCTCGCCTTGTCCAATATCGGCCTCAACCTGCGCTGGGAAAAACTGCACAAGAATCGCAGCTTGCTGCAAAAGCTGATTTTCACGGCGCTGGAAAACGGCATTAACACCTATCATTTCGACAGCGCCGAGCCCGGCTTCCTGCAGAGTGCGTCGGAAATCTTCGGCGTCGTCGAACGCAAGCTCCTGTTTATCAGCATCAACGCCCACGAACCGACTCAAGCCCCCGACGCCTCGGTCTGCGCCATGCCGGTGCTCAAGGACCGCCTGCGCAGCGCCATCAAAGACTCCGGCTTTCATTGGATCGACCTGTTGCTGTTCGATCAGCCCGCCGCCGAGTTCATACCCGACGACAGCCTGAACTTCCTCGATAGCCTGAAACGCTCCAAGATGCTGCGCTATGTCGGCACAACCTGCGAGGCCGAGCAAATGGCAGATTTGGTCGCCAGCGGCAATTTCGACGTCATCAAGACCAGCTACGATATCGACTCAAGCTGGGATAAACGCCGCCAGATCGACAATGCCGTTTCCAAGGAATTGAATGTCTTCGGCACAGACGTCATGCCGGAAGCCTATCGCAAGGCATCGGATGTGGTCCCCAAGGCCGCGCGCCGCAGTTGGTTCGGCGGCAAGGCGGCCAATCCGCTGGGCGGCGCAGGTACCCATGCCTTCCTGCATCAGACGCACGATTGGACGCCGGAAGAGCTGTGCTTGGGTTATGCCTTATCGCAACCGGGCCTGTCGTGTATCTTCATCGATGCCGACACCCCGGACCACCTCGAATCCCTGGCGGCTGTACCAGAGCGTCACCTGCCTTCGTCAGTGCCGGCGCAGATCGAAATGGCGCGCTTTAACGGACGCGCGCCAAAATCGGCTTAAAGTCCACTGGATTCCCGGACTTCCCTCGCCTATATGGGTGACAGTGATTTCTTAAGGAGCGTGCCATGAGCGGCGAAACCGACGTCCAGACCTTTATCGACAGCACCGTCAAGGGGCACGATGTCGTCCTGTTCATGAAGGGTACGCCCGAGCAGCCGCGTTGCGGCTTTTCCAGCCTCGTCGTCCAGGTCCTCGACCACCTCGGTGTCGAATATATCGGCGTCGATGTTTTGCAGGACAACGATCTGCGCGACGGCATCAAGACCTATAGCGACTGGCCGACCATTCCGCAGCTCTACCTCAAGGGCGAATTTATCGGCGGCGCCGACATCGTGCGTGAAATGTTCCAGTCGGGCGAACTGAAAACTGCCCTGTCGGAAAAGGGCGTTATCGCCGCTTAAGGCGCCATCCCGCCTCACGGTAAACTTTACTTTTAAATTCTCGTTAGCTCCCTTATGCTTTCTTTATAAAAGAGTGGCGTAAGGCGTATTGATGCGTAATTTGATCATGGGGCTGGTGGCGTTTTTCGCCATGTTCGTAACGGGTCAGGCTCGCGCCGACTCGTGGATCAAGGCTGAAACCGCCCATTTCGTCATTTACAGCAACGGGCTCGAGCAAAAGACGCGGACCTATGCCCGTAAACTTGAGGCCTTCCGCACCCTGACCAATATGCTGGTCGGCAGCGCCGGTACGGGCCCGCAGGTCAAGTTCCAGATTTATCTGCTGAATAGCGGCGACCAAATGCAGATCGTCCGTCCGACGTTCGCCAAGGGCGTCGGCGGTGTTTATTTCAATTGCGCCGAAGGCACCAGCGCCTATTCCGCTATCCAATACAGCAAGAGCGACCAGGATCCGAGCCTGCTGGTTCTGTTTCATGAATACAGCCACTACGTCATGTTCAAGACGGCCAAGATCGCCTACCCCATGTGGTACGCCGAGGGTTTCGCCGAATATCTCAGTACGGCCGATCCCGAAAAGGGCGTCATCAGCGTCGGCGAATTGGCCAAGGGTCGCAACTATGTCCTGGCCAAGGACCGCTGGATCGACTTCACCCGCATCCTGAAGCCCGACTTCGGCTTCGCCGGTGACAAGTCGAACAATCCCTGGGTTATCCAGAGCTTTTACGCGCAGTCCTGGCTGCTGACCCACTATATGATGAGCGACGACAAGCGCGCCGCGGCACTGAACGCCTATTTTGTCCGTATCGGCGCGGGCGAAGACCCGATTACCGCCTGGCCGGCGGCGACGGGTATCCGGATTCAGGATTTGCACCACATCCTGCTGCGCTATCAAACCCGAATGTACTATCTCAAAGTTCCCGTGGCCGACTATCCGGAGACCGCGATCGCCGTCAGCGATATTCCCGCCGCCGAGGGCAAGATCCTCCTTGACGCCTCGCTGCTGAATACCTGCCTGCCTATGCAACAGGGGCAGGATGTCCTGGCCAGATTGCAAGCCGCGGCGCCAGGCGCCGGCACCAGTCCGGTTTATCAATTGGCCCTGGCACGGGCGCAACTCCTGTTCGGTGATCCGGCCGCGGCCGAAGCGCCTTTGAAAGCCCTGGTAGCTGCCGACAACGGCAATTTCGACGCCCGCTACCTGTTGGGCCGGGTCTACAACCGCCTGGCCGCCGACGAACCCGATGATGTCGCCCAGGACCTCAACAACCGGGCCTACAATCTCTATCTGGAAGCCTATCGCATCGACAAATTCAACGCGCCCAACCTCTATTATCTTAGCCGCGCCGCCGGCAATCCGGCCGATCTCAAGAACCGCAACGCCGTCAATGCCGCCAATAACGCCCACCTCCTGGCGCCCGGCGTGCTCGATTACGCCAAATATGCCGCCTATGCCGACCTCGCCGTCGGTGAAAGGAACAAGGCCGAGGCAGTTTTGACGCCCTTCCTCAGCGATCCCCACAACCGCGTCCAGGCGGGCCGCATCCAGACGGCGATCCTGGCCATCCGCGACGGCAAACCGACGGCGGATGTGGTCAAGCTTTTAGCCGACGTGCCGGCCGAATAGCCCGAAGAAACCGCTTTCCAACACACGGGATTGCCCTTAATTTAATACCTTGAGGGGCCGGCAGGGGGATCGGGGATGAAGTCACTTAAATCATGGATGTTGGCGATGGCCGTGTTGGGCCTGCCGTCATGGGCCGCCGCCGATCCGGCCAATAAATGGATCCAGGCCGAGTCGCCGCACTTCGTCGTCTACAGCGACAACGGCGCCAAGGTGACACGCGACCACCTGCTCAAGCTGGAGCAATATCGATATATCCTCTCGCGCTTCCATGGCTTTACCGAGGAAGACGACGCGGCCCTGCCCAAGCTGACGGTTTACTTCGTCGCCAATCATAAGGATTTGGAGCAGACCTGGCCCAAAGCGAACCCCGATATCGCCGGCTATTTCAAGAACTGCACGGAAGGCCAGGCGGCGCTCGCCATCTATCAGGACGATCTCATCCGCAAGTCCAAGGATGCGCGGGGACAAGAAGAAAACGCCAGCCAGGCCATCCTGTTCCACGAATACGCCCACAACTTCATGTTCCAGAACAGTGAAGGTCAGTTTCCGCCGTGGTACGTCGAAGGCTTTGCGGAATTCTATTCGACGACAAAGATAGAAGGCGACACGGCGGTTATCGGCATGGCCTTCTCGTGGCGAGTCTACACCTTGATGCAGCCTGGCGCGACCATCAGCTATGATGAGTTGTTGCGTGATACGTGGCGATCGCCGAAAGGTCGTAACGACCCCCGTATCGAGGCCTTTTACGCGCAGTCGTGGCTGTTGACCCACTATATCCTGTCGGACCCCGAGCGGCAAAAGCAGTTCGACGCCTACCTCGAAGCCTATGCCAGGGGCGACGATCCCGTGGCCGCCTTCGAGAAGGCCTTCGGCATTCCGGTCAAGGACCTGCGCAAAACCCTGGACCGCTATCTCGACAAGATCATGGCGACGCAGTACCGCATCCATGACATGCCGGCGCCGGACATTACGGTCACGGACATGCCGGTCTCCGCCAATAAGCTGTTGTTGTGGGACGCCGCCGACCGGCTGTGCCCAGCGACGGCCGACATGCCCGCCCTGTTGACCAATATCCGTACTGAAGCTGCGAAATTCCCCGGCGACGACTATGCGGCGATGACGCTGGCGCGGGCCGAGATCATCATCGGTGACGAGTCACAGGCCCTCGGCTATCTCAAGGCCTATACGGCGACGCATCCCGACGACGCCGAAGCCGCCTATAGGCTGGGGCAAACCTGGTTCCTGATGACGGTGCACAAGCATATTGCCGACGGCGAAACCGCGGAAAGTCAAATGAAGCAGGCGCGCACGGCCTTGGGCAAAAGCTACAAGCTCGATCCGCTCAATCCGGGGGATCTCTATTACTACTCGCTGGCACTGCAGGACCAGGCACCAGAGCCGACGGACAATGCCATCAACGCCGCCATCGCGGCCCATGAACTGGCGCCCTCGGTCGAATCCTTCGCCTTCCAGGCGGCGCAGCTTCTCGTCCGCAAGGGGCGGCTGAGCGAAGCCAAGGACGTGCTGTTCCCCCTGGCCAGCAATCCCCACTATCCGGAACTGTCGAAATGGGTGAGAGGCGTCATAGCCGCTATCGACGGCGGCGCATCGAAGGCGGACGTGTTAAAGGCGATGGCGGCCCCGCGCGACGACGATGACGCGGGTACTGGCCCCAAGGATGAGCCTGAGAAAAAGGTGGGATGAAACATCAACAAAGCAAAACCCCGGAAGTTGCCTTCCGGGGTTTCTTATAGCACTGGGTCTTAAGCGGTATGACGCGGCAAAAATGCCCGTCAGAAGCTTAGGAGGAGTAGTATTCGATGACCAGGTTCGGTTCCATCTTGACCGGGTAAGGCACTTCCGACGATTCCGGCAGGCGGACCAGACGGACGCGCATCGCCTTGGCGTCGAGTTCCAGGTAATCCGGCACGTCGCGCTCGGGCGATTGCAGGGCTTCGAGGACCAGCGCCATGTTGCGCGAACGCTCACGGACTTCGACGACGTCTTCCGGCTTGACACGATAGGACGCGATGTTGACGCGCTTGCCGTTGACCAGGACGTGGCCGTGGTTGACGAATTGGCGGGCAGCCCAGACGGTCGGCACGAACTTGGCGCGATAGACCAGGGCGTCCAGGCGCGTTTCGAGGAGCGCGATCAGGTTTTCCGAGGTGTTACCCTTGCGGCGATCGGCTTCTTCGTAAGTGCGCAGGAATTGCTTTTCGGTGATGTTACCGTAGTAACCCTTCAACTTCTGCTTGGCGCGCAGTTGCGTACCGAAGTCGGAGATCTTGTTCTTGCGGCGCTGGCCGTGCTGGCCGGGACCGTAGGAACGCTTGTTGACGGGGGACTTGGGACGGCCCCACAGGTTTTCACCCATGACGCGGTCGAGTTTGTACTTGGCGCTATGGCGCTTGGACATTTAGACCTCTAATTCAACCCTGGCCGGCTTCCCACCCGTATGTGAAAAGCGATTGCAACGGCGGTTCAGGATCAACCCGTTATGCGCCGAGGCATTAGCCAGGGCGTGAAGTGGGCGCTTATGTCGGATTGACGGCCCGAAGTCAAGCACATCGGGCGTTTTTGTCAGGCCCAGTTTTTGTCAGGCGTCATCGTCTTCCGCCAGGGCACGCACCAGTTCCAGAATGCACCGACGTTGTTTGGCGCTGCGGATACGGGGAAACGCTTCCGCCAATGCGATGCCCTCACTGGTGGTCAGGAAACTATGGATGGCGCGCTCCGCAGGGGATTCAGCGCGGAGCGCGTTATTGTCGCGATCGCCGAAGCCTTCGAAGAAATAGGTTACGGGGACCTTGAGAGCCTGGGACAGCTCGAACAGTTTCGACGCGCTGATGCGGTTGGCGCCGCGTTCGTATTTCTGCACCTGCTGGAAGGTAAGGCCGATGATCATGGCCAACGCCTCCTGGCTCATGCCGAGAAACTTGCGCCGCATCTTGACGCGGCCGCCGACATACAGATCAACATCATGAGGCAAATTGTCGATACCCGTCATAAACCCCTCCGGCGCCGGTTCGTGGCCAAGTGATTCAACCTATTCTATAATTTTCCCGATAGGAACTGTTAATAATGAGCCCCCTCACCTTTCACCAAGGTTCATTGCACAGCAAAGTCATGCTAAACAACGGATGACAACGGCCGCAGTCTGTGATCAAGTGTCATCTATACATATACACCTCTTGAGTGTTTTTTTTGCTAAGCTGTTTCATCACATAGGATGTAATCATGTCGGAAGGCCCAGGACTAGACGACCTTCTTCCCCCGCTGACCATGGACGACGTGCAGTTCATGCAGGAAGATCTCGACCAGCTGACCCGGCTGGCCGTGCGCGGGGAAGCCCTGCCACGGGCGGGAGGGTCGATCTGCGCCTTGTGGGGTTTTCTCCTGGCGGCAACCAATATTTACCAGGCCGCGGCTTTCAGCGGCTGGGTGCCCGGCCCCATGCCGATCGGAATATTCCAGGTTCTCCTGGGTTATAGCGGCACCTTCCTGATCATGCATTATTCCAAAAAGACCCGCGTCATAGTCTCATGGCGCACCCAACCCATCGCGGCGCTGTGGATGGCGTCCGGCATATCGATCTGCGTGTTCTTTATTGGCTGCGTCATGACGGGATGGGATAATGCCATCGTTATGAATGTCTTCCTGTCGCTGATCTATATGCTCAATTTTGCCGCCATGGCGACAACCCGGCGCGGGCAATGGTTGCTTATCGTCGCGATCGGCTGGATAATCGAAGCGATCCTGACCTTCGCATTGAAAGACTCCAACCCCATGCTGAGTCTGTCTTTTGGCATTTCCGCGTTTTTGTTCATGTTCTTGCCAGGCCTGCGGCTGTGGTGGGAGGAGAAGTCGATACCCGCATGAGCCTGTTTTCCGCCGACGCCATCGAGGAAACGATTCACACGCGTGGACGGCTGACGGTACTCGTCTATCTGTCGACGGTCGCCGAAGTAGACTTCGTTACCTTGCGCGATGCCGTTGAGATGACGGACGGTAACCTGTCGCAGCAGCTCCGGCGTCTGGAAGAGGCGACCTATGTCAAGATCGACAAGGTGGTCATGAACGGACGCATCAAGACCCTGGTGACCCTCACCGATACCGGCCACATGGCTCTGGTCGGGTATTTGAAAAATATGAAGCGGCTTATCGGTCAGGTTCCGAAGGCTGCCCCGAAAAAAAAGGCCGAATAGAGATCAATTTATACAACTTTGACCATTCATAAATCAGTTTTTATTTATACAAAACAATAACTTCCTCATACGAAGCACTTCCTCTTGTAAAGTTCAAAGTCTCATGTCATGGTTAATGGCCGGCCGCTGGGGTCCGGCATCGTAAGGAGTTGACCATGACTTCCTCATTCTTCGAGCTGTACGACGACGACCAAGGCGACACCCTTCTGGATCTGCCGATCGGCAACGGCTGCTGTTGCTGCACGCTCTAAACGGCTCGGGCCGCGTCCTTCCGGTCGCGGCCCGTTTGTTCTGCGTCGGAGGGGACTATGGCAGACGATACATTTCGCGTTGATCCGGCGGTCGATATCGTCGCCGGCAAGGACAGCATCCGTTATCTTACGCCTGGCGGCGCCTTCTCCCTGCGGGACCCGAGCGGCATAGCCGCCGCCGTCTCCGAAAAATGCCGCACCGGCGCCACGGCCGCCGACATCATGGCGCCTTATCTCATACCCGAAGAGCGCGAAGCCGCCGCGCAACTGCTGAACTTTCTGCAGGTACGCAAGGTGATGGTCGTCGAACCGGCCGGCGATACCGCAAACGTCGATCCGGCGCGCGAATGGCTGCGCCACTTTGCCAATGCCCGGGACGTGCCTCTCCCGCCCATCGACGTCCGTGGCGACGGCGCGCTGGCGCGTTCGCTGCTCGCCAAGCTGGCCAGCGTCGGCAATGACCGCAGCCAGGGCGCCGCCGCCTGTATCGTCGCCGCCTTCGATACACCGCACCTGTCGTCGCTACGCCAGCTCAATCTCGAAGCCCGCAATACCGAAACCCCCTTTCTGCCGGTATGGCTGGAGCGCTCCACCGTGCGCTGGGGGCCGATGACCCTGCCGTGCGCGACCGGCTGCCTGGAATGCCTGCTCCACCGCGAACAGGCCGGCCGGCGCCGGGCCGATCCGGTCGAGGCGATGGATATGCCGGAACTGACCGCCAGCTTGCTGTTAAGCGACCTGGCCGCCACCTTCGCCACCGGGGAGATCATTCGCTGGGCGCTGGATGCCCATGTCGACACCGATATCGGCGTCGCCTGGCGCTTCGACTGGCTGACCATGAAAATGTCGGGCAGCCGCGTCCTGCGCCTGCCCCGGTGCACGGTGTGCGGCACCGGCCAGGGCGTGCGCCCATGATGTATCACGCCCAGCAGAACCGTCCGCTGTCCGACAATCTCATGGCCGTGATTGACCGCTTGCTCGATCCAACCCACGGTTTGGTGACGTCCGTCCATGAGGACAAGCCTCTGCGCCAGGCCGCCGGCATTCGTATCGTGCGCACCACGGTCGCGCCACCCGCCTATTTTCGCGGCAATGCCCCCTCTCCGGTAAAGACCGTCGAGGACGGTTATGGGGCGGCCTTCGACCGCGAAACCGCCTATTGGGCGGCGATCGGCGAAAGCGTCGAGCGTTATTCGGCCTCTATCTATTGGCCCGACCATTTCATCGTTGCGACGGCCCGGGCGCTGGGCACCCGCGCTGTCGCCATGGCGCCGCTCATTCGCGTGGCCCGCCCCGAGACCTGCGCCTTCGACCCGGACAGCGCGCGCGCCTGGATGGAGGGCGTAGACCTGGCGACGGGCGAGGCCAGCCTGGTTCCGGCCATGTTGTGCTATCTCGGTTACCGCAGCCAGTATCCCGGCGAAGTGATTGCCCAGAGCGATTCAACGGGCCTCGCCTGCGCCACCTCATTCGATGACGGGTGCAAGCGCGGGCTGTGCGAAGTTATCGAACGCGACGCCTTCGCCGCCAACTGGCTGCTCAGCCGGCAGCCGCCGGTGATGACCTTCACGGCGGCGGATATCGCCGGCTTTCCGGCGGCCGTCGCCGCGGCGCTGACCGACAACAACCTGTCCATCCGCCTTCTTCATGTCGCCAAGTCGTTCGGCGTCCATGTCGTCATGGCCTTTGTCAGCGACGGCGTATCCCTGTGCTCGATCGGCGCCGCGGCCTCGCCGTCCCTGCGGCGCGCGGTCGAAAAGGCCACGGCCGAAGTCCTGCAAGGTTGGAGCGCCGTCAACGCCTTCCCGGTCCTGACGGAGCCCCTGACGCTTGAGGGGCTGAAGACGCCGTTCGATCAGCTGCGCTACTATATGCATGCCGAGCGCCTGCATTTACTGGAGGCCATGTGCGGCGGCAGCGAAGCGGCGGCATTCGGCGACCTCTGCGCCGGCGACCAGCCCGACATGACCGCCCGGGACATTGCCCGCCGCCTGACCGCTGACGGCTTTCAGGCGGCGGCCGCCGATCTGTCCACCAGCGATGTCTCCGACCTGAACTTCACCGTCGTGCGCGTGGTCGTGCCGGGTCTGCAGCCCCTCGTCTTCGGTCCGGCCAGCGTGCAGGTCCCCGACGAACGCCGCCTGGACCAATGGCGGACGATGTGGGGGATCGCCGGGTCCGCGCTCAATCCCCACCCCCATCCCTTCCCGTAGATGGCCATGCCCAATCTTGACCTCGACAATGACGATGCGGAGCTGATGGAACTGTGGCACGAGCAGACGCGCTATTACCGCGGCGCCATCGGCCGCCGGTCGCGCATTATCCAGCGCTATCTCAGCGACCCGGTCACCATCCAGGCCGCGGCCCAAGGATGGAAAATCGTGGCCGGTGAAAAAATCATCGCCCTGCCGGCCGCCAGTCTCCCGGACAACAGTTTTTCGGACGTGTGCGCGGCGCGTGAATCGGCGAAGCGCGCGCACCTGGCGGGTGAGTTGGGGCTGGGCGACCTGGGGACCCTGCTCGCCCTGGCCATCCGCAGCCATCGCCAAAAGCCGGCGGCTCAGGCGCCGCATGTCTTATACAATTTTCGCCCCTATCCGTCGCCAGGGGCGCTGTATCCCTGCGAGATTTTCGTGATCCCCGGGGCAGTGGCGGGCCTGAGCCACCGGCCTTACCGGTATGATCCAGTGCGCCACGCCCTCATCGACTTCGGCTGCGCCACCGGGCGGTTCCAGGCCACGGAAACCGACGCCTGCGAGACCGCGCCGCCGTGCACGATCGTCATCGCCGGGGTGCTGGATCGCGTCACGCAAAAATACGGACCGCGCGGCTATCGGCTGGCCTGTCTCGAAGCCGGTCATATCGGGCAAAACCTGATCCTGGCGGCGACGGCCATGGCCTTGCCGAGCCTGGTCTACAGCGCGTTTTACGATGTCGAAGTCGAACAATGGCTGGGACTTGACGGTCTCAACGAGGTCGTCCTGTCGGCCGTCCTTATCGGCGGCGCCGACAACAATTCATATCTATAACGGGGAAACATAATGGCTAGCGTCAACAATAGCTGGGAGCTGCGGGTGCAGCGTCGCCTCCAGTCCGAAACCACCATCCTGACCCTTCTGGAACATCTTCGTGGTTTGGCCGCCGAAGACGACCTGATTGAAATGTCCGAAGCCATCGGCGTCGCCTTCGAGCATTGCCTGAGCCTGCATGTGTCGCAAAGCGAGGCCATGGCGGACGATGACGCGAGGCGGAAAACCACGGATTGACCATGGAGGCGAACAGTCGGGCGCTCAATATGACAGGTTAACGTCGCGACACTTGCCTCAACACTGAAGATTTACCTTCAAGCGGTTACCCGGGCGAAAGACCGGGTTGCACCGTTATGGCAATCGCGTCAAACTTCGGTCAGAGGTGCTCCCATGCCGACGATCGAAAAAGCTATCCACGTCCAGAGCCGCGAAGAATTGATCTTCCTGCTCGCCGAAGCCGCCGAGATCGAGCACAATCTGATGTGCACCTATCTCTTCGCGGCCTTTAGCCTTAAGGATGAAAGCGACGGCCTGACGGCCGACCAAGCGAAGGTGGTCGCCGGCTGGCGGCGGCAGATCATCGCCATCGCCGTTGAGGAAATGGCCCATCTGGCCCTGGTCGCCAATATCACCATCGCCATCGGCGGCAGCCCGCATTTCGGCCGCCCGAACTTCCCGATCGCCGCCGGCTATCATCCTTCGGGGATCGTTGTCGAACTGCATCCGTTCAACCGCGCCACGCTCGACCATTTCATCTTCCTGGAACGGCCGGAAAACGTGATACGCCAGGACGGCGAAGGCTTCGAGGCGCCGGTATACGACCGTAATATGCGCGACGACACCTTGATGCCCAATGCGAGAGACTATGCCACGGTCGGGCACCTCTATCGCGGCATCCGTGACGCTTTGGCCGAACTCAGCGAGCGCCTGGGCGAGGATAAATTGTTTATCGGTGACATGTCGTTGCAGGTCGGGGCCGACCTGGTCAACCTGCCGGGGCTGAGTACGGTGAAGTGTTTGAAGACGGCGTTGGCGGCTTGCGACACCATTGTCGAGCAGGGCGAAGGCGCCAGTGACGATTCTGCCCGATGCCACTACAGACGCTTCCTCGACATGTGCGAGGGTTTTTCCGCTTTCGAAGCCGCCGGTGTCGCGCCGGCACGGCCGGTTGCCGACAATCCCGTCATGCGCAAGGGCCCCGACCGCGGTCACCTATGGGTAGATGCTCCTGAGGCCGCCGCGGTGATGGATCTGGCCAACGCCATCTATAATGTCATGCTGCGTTGCCTGGCCCAGGGTTTTTCCGAGGGCGACACCCGCATCAAACGCGTCTTCATCGATGTCGCCATCGACGGTATGTTCGCCCTGTCGCCGGTCGCGACCTACCTTACCAAATTACCGGCATCGACGACCGTGCCCGACCTGAACGCCGGCATGAGCTTTGCCACCCTGCGTGATGTCACGCCCCTGCCCGAAGGCAAGCCGGCCCTGGCCTTCGTCGCCGAGCGGTTGGAGGAGTTGGCTGCCGGCGCAACACGCTGCCTGCTGGGCGAGCTTTCGACATCGACGCAAAGGAGCCTGGCGGCCCTGGCGCAGAAGCTGCGCGACGTCCACGTGCCACCGAAGGCGCCCGTTGCCGGAGACAGTCCATCTCCGGCAGAGAAAAGCGGTGATCCGCAAGCGACGCCGGATTCGCCGCCGGCCGCGGTCATGCCGAACCCGCCGTCGGGCGCCGCTGAAAATCACGGCCCGACGCCGGACATCGAGGTCGCCGAAGGCACCGATGTCATTATCGAATTCGAAGCCAAGCGCTGCATCCATGCTCGCTACTGCGTGCTGCAGCAACCGGGCGTGTTCAAGGCCAATGTCGTCGGGCCATGGATCGCTCCGGACGACGCCGACAACGCCGACAACCTGGTGGCGGCGGCATTGAACTGCCCGTCAGGCGCTATCCAGTACCGGCGCAAGGACGGACGGCCTCAGGAGACGCCGCCGCTTGTGAACCTGATCCGCGTGCGTGAAAACGGACCGAACGCCTTTCACGGCGCGCTCAAGATCGATGGCGAGGATATCGGAACGCGCGCGACCTTGTGCCGCTGTGGCCGGTCGCAGAACAAGCCCTTCTGTGACGGTTCGCACAAGCTGGGTGACGATCCTTTCGCGGCGACAGGCGAGCCGGCGACAGGGGACGTGACGGCGCTAGAGGTGCGCGATGGCGATGTCGATATCCGGCCGCAGAAGAACGGGCCGCTACGGGTTTCGGGCAATCTCGAAGTGCTGAGCGGTACGGGCCGGACCATCCGCAAAGCCCAGGCCTTGATGCTGTGCCGGTGCGGTCATTCGGGCAACAAGCCGTTTTGCGACGGCAGTCATGCGCGGGTGGGGTTTGTCAGCTGATTATTTGGCGATGACTTCGACGGTGGCTGAGGCCGCAGGGGCGTTCGACAGCTGAATAGTGTAGTGGCCGGGAACGAGCTGGAAATCGACCGTCTTGTGAATGGCGCCGCACGGTGCGCTGTCCTGGTGGGCGGCCGGGCGTAAGGCCTGGCCGTCGCGGATGACGTCGACCCAGATCTTGTCGCTGATGGCAACGCTGTAGTCGCCGGCCTTGTCCACCGTCAGCATCAGAAGGCCGCCGAAGCTGCCGGGGGCGACCATTTTCGGCGCCACGGCATATTCCGCCTGCGCAGCGGGAACCAGGGTCAGGGCATAGGCCTGGGCGATTTTGATTTCAGGCTGGTCGGCGGCCTTGGCGGCGGCGGTTAGCGGCGAAGCTTGCGCGAATGCGCTCCACGCGTCGGGCAGGGCCGGCGCTGTGACGGCCGAACAATCGGGTACGGCGGTCTGGGCCTGGACGGCGAAGGGTGCGGCCAACACCATGACGGCGGCAATAAGACAGGCTGAGCGTTTCATGTCGGAGCTCCTTGTGCCGATTTTGTGGCACAAAAGTTTGGCGAATCTAGGACCTACTTCAGGCGCCCGGCGTGGAAGGCCATGTGATCGTCGATAAAGCTCTGGATGAAATAGTAGCTGTGATCGTAGCCGTCGTGATAGCGCAGGGTGATCTTTTGACCCGCTGTTGCGGCGGCCTTTTCAAGCAGATCCGGCATCAGTTGCTTTTCGAGGAACGGATCGGCCAGGCCCTGATCGATCAGGATGTCGTCGAACGGTTTTGCGTGTCCCCCGGCCAGCAGGAGGGCGGCATCGTATTTTTCCCAGGCGGTATGGTCGGCCCCTAAATAGGCCGTCAGCGCCTTGTCGCCCCAAGGCGCATGCATGGCCGATGCGATCGGGGCGAAGGCCGAAACCGAGCGGTAGAGGTGCGGATGGTTCATGGCGATGGTCAAGGCGCCGTGGCCGCCCATGGAATGGCCGGCAATGCCGCGGCGGCCCTTGTCGGCCGGGAAATTGCCCTCGATCGCCTCGATCAGGTCCTTGGTAATATAGGATTCCATTTGGAAATGCAGCTTCCACGGCGACTGCGTGGCGTCGACATAGAAGCCGGCGCCATGGCCCAAATCGCCGGCATCGGCGTCGGCGACACCAGTGCCGCGCGGGCTGGTGTCAGGCGCCACCACGATCAGGCCCAGTTCCGAGGCCTTACGGTAGGCACCGGCTTTTTCCGTGAAGTTGTTGGCGCTGCACGTCAGGCCCGACAGCCAGTACAGGGTCGGGAACGGCGCATCGCTGCGCTGCTCGGCGACGTCCGGCACGAAAACCGTGGCCGACATAGGGGTGCCGGTCGCCAGGCTGTCGTGTTTGATGAAGTACAAAATGCCGTCGAAGACACGGTGTTGCGAGATAAAATCCACTGAATACATGTTCCTCAGATCCTGATATTCGTGAAAATAGCAGGCGTTACGGTAACGGACCGCGTGTGAGTATGTCGCGCGATTCTGCGTGGCGGTTTGGTAAATTTCAGTAAGGAGATTCCGCCTAGTTGGTGGCGGCCGCCTTGTCACAATAGGCGTGGCGTTCTTCAACATAAAGGGGTGCGAAGGGCACGGTTGCGGCACCGTCATACGGACAAACCATGGCGCGAAGCCTGGCGGCGCCCCAAATACGTTCACCCTGGGCCGCGCCGTCGCGTATCAGGTCGCGCAGTACCTCTTCCTCGGCCTGGCTACGAAATTCGTAGTGATAATTGCCCTGGGTGTCGCCGGCATTTCTGATCCATGGGGCATCGACACCGGGAAGCTGCGGGGCGGCGGTGTTGTCGGCGGTGCTGTAACCCTGTTGAGGGACGAAGCCTGTCAGCATATTGCCAAAAGCTGACACCTCACAAGTATTGCCGGCGATCTTGACGCCGTTGCCCAAAGGATCGCTGTCTCCATCCGGTCCCCAACTCATGACGACATAGTAGTCGGCGCCGTTTTTTTGGACGTGGGCAAACACCCAATTGTAGGGATCGTCGAAATCCTTGCATAGCTCGCGAATGCGGTCCGGCATGACATCGTAATGCGTGTCGGCGGGCGCAAAGACGATATCGAATATCGGGTCAGCGAGCTCGACGCCGTCCAGGCTTGGTAGAGACGCCGCCGCCAGGGCGTGACCGCCCAGCAAAACCGTACAGGCCGCCAAGGTGGCTGCAACCCAACGCGTGACCATGTATCCCCTCCACATTCCCGACTGTCGGCAGCCTTCGCCCTATGTGTTGCGCTGTCGTTGCCCATAGTCAAGGCCGATCAGCATCCGCGCGGACGCTGTCATCAGAACACTACTACGCTGCGGATACTTTCGCCGGCATGCATCAGGTCGAAGGCTTCGTTGATGCGTTCCAGCGGGAAGGTGTGGGTGATCATCGGATCGATCTCTATCTTGCCGTCCATATACCAGTCGACGATTTTCGGCACGTCGGTGCGGCCGCGGGCGCCGCCGAAGGCCGAACCGCGCCATACCCGGCCGGTGACCAGTTGGAACGGCCGGGTCGAGATTTCCTTGCCGGCCTCGGCGACGCCGATGACGATGCTTTCGCCCCAGCCGCGGTGGCAGGCTTCGAGGGCCTGGCGCATGACTGTCGTATTGCCGGTGCAGTCGAAGGTGTAGTCGGCGCCGCCGCCGGTCAGTTCGACGAGATGGGCGACGACATCGGCGACGTTCTTCGGGTTGACGAAATGGGTCATGCCGAAGCGCCGGCCCCACTCCGCCTTGGCATCGTTGAGATCGACACCGATGATCTTGTCGGCGCCGACCATCTTCAGGCCCTGGATGACATTGAGGCCGATACCGCCGAGACCGAAGACGACGGCATTGGCGCCGGGCTCGACTCCGGCCGTGTTGACGACCGCGCCGACGCCGGTGGTGACGCCGCAGCCGATATAACAGGCCTTGTCGAACGGCGCGTCGTCGCGGATCTTGGCGAGGGCGATTTCCGGCAGGACGGTGTGATTGGCGAAGGTCGAGCAGCCCATATAGTGGTGGATGGGCTGGCCCTTATAGGAAAAGCGGGTGGTGCCGTCGGGCATGAGCCCCTTCCCCTGGGTGGCGCGGATGGCGGTGCACAGATTGGTCTTGCGCGACAGGCACGACTTACATTGGCGGCATTCGGGGGTGTAGAGCGGGATGACGTGATCGCCGGGTTTGAGCGAGGTCACCCCTGCCCCGACTTCGAGCACGACGCCGGCGCCTTCGTGGCCGAGGATCGACGGGAACAGGCCTTCGGAGTCGAGGCCGTCCAGGGTGTAGGCGTCGGTATGGCAGATGCCGGTCGCCTTGATTTCGACAAGGACCTCGCCGGCACGCGGGCCTTCGAGATCGACTTCGACGATTTCCAGCGGTTGCTTGGCGGCAAAGGCGACGGCGGCACGGGTTTTCATGGCAAGGCTCCTCAGGTTCGGCCTTTTGTGCGAAGCTTTGGCCGCCTTGGCAAGAGGACAAAAGTTTTTTTCGTCGCGATGTCGGATCGGCTGGTGGTGGTTCGTCTTATTGACAGAGCCGCGGGAATGACATGGTGTCAGGCGGCAAGGATGGAGAGATTACAATGAAGGTCATGGTCATCGTCAAGGCAACCAGCGATTCCGAAAAAGGCATCTTGCCGGAACCCGAACTGCTGGTCGCCATGGGCAAGTATAACGAGGAACTGGTGGCGGCGGGCATCATGCTCAATGGCGACGGCGTCAAGCCGACCAGCGAGGGCGTCCGGGTGCATTTTTCCGGCGACAAACGCGACGTCGTCAAAGGCCCGTTCGGCCCCGTAACAGAGCAACTGGCCGGGTTCTGGATCTGGGAGGTCAAGGACCTGGATGAGGCCATTGCGTGGGTCAAGAAGGCGCCGAATCCGATGATCGGGGACAGCGATATCGAGATCCGCCCGTTCTATACGATGGAGGATTTCGCGTCTTTGGATCCGACGGGCGAAATCATGGCCAAGGAAGCCGAAATGCGCAAGCAACTGGGTGGGGTTTAAAGGCCAATTGGGGCGGCGCTATGCAGTAGTCAATGGCGCTTTTTGGGCTCTGTATTAGTTGATTTTATTGAGTTTTTCGACGTTAATGCAGTGGACTAAAAAAGGTAATAAGTCACCATTTTAGATGAAGTTTAAGGTGGTGCCGCTGTTTATACTCCAGACGGGGCTGGCGCGTTCCAGTGAGTCGAAAAGGTCTGGCTCTTGAGCACCCGACGCGACGTGTACTCAGGTACACGAGCAAGGGCGCGCAAAGAGACGGGGCTTTGCAGACCTCTGGAACGCGTCAGCGGTTGCCGACGATAAGTCCGCGCCCGCCTGTGCCGAGGTATATGCGGCCGTAAATCCGGGGGTCGCCCGAAATATCGTTAAAGCCGCCAAATTGGTGGAGGTTGTCATTGATGCGCAGCCAGGTCTGGCCCTTGTCGTCGGAACGATAGAGGCCGCTGACGCCGCCTTTCGTGCCCCAGACGAAGATCGACCAATAGGTCCGGCCGGGCGCCGGGGCGCCACAGGTGACGCGCCAGGCGACGTCGATACCCGGCAGCTTGACGGGAGACGCGATCGGGCCGTCGATATGGTAGAGGCCGACATTGGTGGCGATCCACAGATCGCGGCGCAGCGTACCCGGCACGGAAATGACGTCGGAGCCCTGCCATTGCGGCAGGCCGCTGGTGATGACCGCCGCGAAGGTCTTGCCGCCGTCGCTGCTCTCATAGAGGCGGGCGTCCGGATAGTCGTAGACATAATAATAGCCATCGGCTGCGCTGTCGGGGACCGGGATCAGGAATTGATCCGACTGCACGACCGGCCAGCCGGTTGCGGTCGTCCAGGTGGCGCCGTGGTCCGACGAGGTGGCCGGCGCCTGGTTCTTCGGCGCCCACAGGATGGAGGTGGCCGAGGCCGAGATGACGATGCGGCCGACGTCGTGGTCGCCGGTCACGGGCGAAGCCGCCATCTTGGTCCACGTGCGGCCGTTGTCGCCCGACCAGAAGCCTTTGCCCGTCGCCGAAGTGGTGCGGACAACCATATCGGGCGAGAGGGTCGCCGATTGGATGGCATAGTCCGTTTGCGCCGGCGGCGAGACGAATGAATTGTCAGAACGCGGGACGAAACCGCTATAGCGGCCGCCGCCGACATCGCCTTGCGTCATCAGCATGTGCGCGCCCGACATCGGCGAGTCGACATCGGTGATGACCGTTTCCTCGAAGCCCTTGTCATTGAAGAACCAGGTCGGCGCCGCCTTGGTCAGGTAGGAGGTCATCCACAGGCCGTAGCCGGTATTATAGATGGCGTTATCGCTGTTGAACGGGTCGATCTCGACATCGGTGATCCAGTGGCCGAGACGATTGCTGAGGCTGCCGCCGTTATAGGCGACGATCCATGAGAAGCCGGCCTCGTCGAGGTGGCTGATTTCCTTCAGCGACGTCCAGGTGCTGCCACCATCCATCGAGCGGTAGATGGTGTCGCCGGTGTTCCAGCGGTCGATGGTCGAGACGATGACCTCGCCGGGCGTCGAAGCGGCGACCGATACGCCGGAATAGCCGAAACCGACGTTGGCATTGGGCGCCAGGGGCGTAATATTGCTCCATACGCCGGTGGCGGTGTTGAGTTTATAAACCGCGCCGTCGGTGATACCGTTCGGACCGATGCCGTTGCCGAAGGTGACATAGAGGTTGCCGGCATCGTCGAGCACGGCCTGTTGCGGGATAAAGGCGGCCGGTTGGCCCGGCACGGCGGCCCAGGTGGCGCCGCCGTCGGTCGAGCGCAGCAGGCTGGTCGTGCTGTTGGACTGCGTGCCGGCATAAATCGTCTGGGTCGCTTGCCCGGTGGCGCCTTTTCCGAACAGGACAAAGGTGGTTGCGGTGGGCGCGAAACCTGAGACCTTGGCCCAGGTGACGCCGGAATCGACGGATTTATAGAGGCCGTCCTGATTGGTGCCGAGGAACAGGATCGAGCCCTTGTTCGGATCGACCTGGAGGCGTTCGCCCTCACCGCGGCCATCCCAGTTACCGCCAATATGGATCGGCAGTTCGGTGCGCGACCAGGTCTTGCCCTGGTCGTTGGAGCGCAGGATGGCGCCGAGGCGGCCCCATGACGGCAGGTATTGGCCCGTGGCGAGATAAAGCTTGTTGGCATTGTTCGGATCGACGGCCATGGACAGGACGCCGGTCAATTGCCAGTCGTCGCGGCCGAGATCGTCATTGAGCGGTATCCAGCCGAGATGCGCCGGGTCCCAGCGATAGACGCCGCCGACATCGGTGCGGGCATAGAGCAGGTTCTTGACCTTGGGGTGATAGAGCATGCCCGAGACATAGCCGCCACCGCCCCAGGACGCGTTGGTCCAGGTATAGGGCCGGTTGCCGGTCAGGGGCGCGACATTGACCGATACGGTCTTGGCGGCGACGGTGTCGCCGTTATCGGCCTTTACCGTGATCAGGTATTCGTTGTCGTGGTCGGCGTCTTTCGGCGCCTGATAATCCGGCGTTTGGTTGAACGTCACCACGCCGCTGGCGGGGTCGATGGTGAAAGCGGCGGCGTCTTCGCCGGTCAGGGCAAAGGTAATGGGACGGCTGTCCGTCGCATCAACGCTTGCGGTGTAGACAGCGCCCGAGGTGCCCGACAGGACGGTAGCGACCGGCGGCGAGGTCAGGGCCGGTGCTGTGCCGTCAGAACCGCCGCACGCGGTCAGCGGCACGGCCAGGATGGCGGCCATGGCCCAGGCGATAGGTCCCCTCATCAAACTCTCCCTCAACTCTTCTCAACAATGGACCATTGGCTGGCCCTATATTTGTAGGATAATTGTGTAAAGGCAAAGGCGAAGTGTGACAAGCCCTGAGAAGGGCACGCCTAACCAAAATCTCCAAGCCGCACACCCCACCGCCGCTGCGAACGCTATCCGTTCGCGACGCTCCGCCCCGTGCAAAGCCGGGAGGCATAAGAAAGATTTCGGGTTTGCAGCCCGGCGTTTCGGGCTCAAAGCACGTTGTTATACGCAACCTCTGATCACCTTGCGTTAACTCTGTTCGCCTAGAATTAAAGGATCAATAATCCGGCGGATAATCAGCAACTTGTCCGGCCAGTAAAGGTGTACCATGACGATCAAGTTCCGTATTCTCGCCCTCGTGGCCTGTTTCGCTATCATGGCGACGGCCATTACCGCCCTGGGTTTGGTGACGATCGGCGACTATAACGGCATGTTGCGCAGTTCGGCCCAGGCCTATGACAATGCCTATAACGGTGAGCACCTCAACCGCCTGGTCACCGCGGCCGTCATGGAGTCGCGCGGCGTCTATATGTCGAAGGATACGACCGAAGCATCGAAATATGCCGACAATGTCGACAAGGATCTGGGCGACATCGGGACGCTGCTGACCGATTGGAAAGCGACCCTGAAGCCCGGTCAATTGCCGGAATTCGACGCGGTCGACGCCAAGGCGCAGGAATTTATCACCTTCCGCCGCGAATTGGCGCGCCTGGGCCGCGAAGTTTCGCCCGAAGCCGCCAACGCCCAGGGCAATAATGACGCCAACCGCAGCAACCGCAAGGCCTTCCAGGCCAGTATCGACGCCATGGTCGCCCATATCCGCACCAATTTGACGGCGTCCCAGACCGCCATGGAGGCCTATAAGCACACGCGGTCGATCCAGTTCCTGCTGATGGCCGGCACCGGCATTCTGATCCTCGTCCTGGCGTCGCTGTGGGTGGCGGTCAGGTCGATTTCCCGTCCGCTGCAACACGTCAGCAGCAGCGTCATGCGCATTTCCGAAGGCGCCTACGATACGCAAATTCCCGAAGCCAACGGCCGCGACGAAGTGTCGTCGCTGTGGCGCTCGATCCGCACTTTGCGAGACAGGGCTTTGGAAGGCGAGACCTTGAAGGCCCACCAGAAGGAAGAGGATCTGCGCATCGCTGGCAATATGCGCGAGGAACGCAATCGTATCGCCACCGAGTTCGAAGAGCATATGGGCGACCTGGCCAAGCGTTTCGCGACGTCGTCGCGCACGGTTGCCGACGCCGCCAAGGGTCTGTCGCACAATGCCGACGAAGCCACGCAACGCGCCCACTCGGTCAGCGACGCCGCCAACGACGCCGCCAACAATGTGCAGAACGTCGCCGCCGCCACGGAAGAATTGTCGGCCAGCGTCAATGAGATCACTAGCCAGGTCGCGCGCACGTCCGAGGTTACCCGCCTCGCCGTCGAAGAAGCCGCCAAGACCGAAGTCGCCATTCACACCCTGACCAATGCCGCCGGCCAGATCGGCGAGGTCATCAACCTGATCCAGGCCATCGCCGCACAGACCAATCTGCTGGCGCTCAACGCCACCATCGAATCCGCCCGCGCCGGCGAGGCCGGCAAGGGCTTTGCCGTCGTTGCCTCGGAAGTCAAGCAACTGGCATCGCAAACCGGCCGCGCCACCGAAGACATCCGCAAGAAGATCGCGGAGATCCAGAGCGCGACTTCGGCCACGGTCGGCAGTATCGGCGCCATCGTCCGCACCATCGACACGATCGGCGAACTGACCGCCGCCATTTCGTCCTCGGTCGAGCAGCAAAGCGCCGCGACCCAGGAAATCGCCAGCAATACCAACCGCGCGGCTTCGGGCACGCGCGACGTCACCGGCCATATTTCCGGTGTCGGCGAAGCGGCTCAGGCGACCGGCCAGGCGGCTCAGCAATTGCTTGGCTTGTCGAGCGATCTGGAACGCCGTTCGGAAGACCTGCAGTCGGAAGTCTTCGATTTCGTCGGGCGTTTGCGGGCGGCCTAAATGGGCCGGGCAAACACTCCAAGTTTTTGTTTGTCGCATTTCCTTACGCCAAACTGGCATCCACTTTGGCGGGAAATGCTCTACGCAATACTCAAATTGACCTTCCCGGGCGCAAGCCCGTCTGCGGTGGCGACAATCGTGACATTGCCGGGGTTCCGGCCCATTTGGACAATGGCGCACGCCAGGCCGTTATAGGCTGAGCGTTGCCATGCCTTGTCGGGCTCGGTGCAATTCGGGTTTCCATTGCCCACCCCGATGACAGACGCCAGGTCATTGACTCGGAACACGATCAGATTGGCGGCCCTGGGGACGGTCCGCCCATCGGCAGCCAGGGCGTCCCGGTCGGAGGTCAAGACGATCCGCGCCGCGGGCCCGGCCGTCTCGCGCACGGATTTCAGGATCACCTTGTCGGCCCTGTATCCAAAGGCTTCGATCTTGCCCGGAACATAGGGCACGTCCCATTCGACATGACGGTCTTTCACCATGGTTTTCCGCCCGGCGGACTTGCCATTGACGAACAATTCGACGGAATCGCAGTTCGAATGCGCCCACACATTGACCGTCGAACCTGGCTCCCAATTCCAGTGCGGGAAAAGATGCAACAGGGGCTCAGGCCACCACCAGGCCTTGTAGTAATAATAGGTATCTTTCGGAAAGCCACAGGTATCCAGAACGCCGAAGTGCGATGACACACTTGGCCACGCCTGCCACGGGGTGGCCTCGCCGCGATAGTCGAAGCCCGTCCAAAAAAATCCGCCTGCGATATAGGACTTGGAATTGAAGTGCGACCACCACCCTTCAGCCGTATTGTTCCACGGCACCTGATTGTCGTAAGCCGGCACGAGATGCTTGATCGGATCCTTTATATATTCCCCACGAGTAGCGAGTTCGGATGAGGTCTCGCTGCCGATGATCGGCATTTTCGGGAACCTGGCGTGGAAATCGTCAATCTTGTCGTCACTGTAATTGAAGCCCATGACGTCGAGGACCTGTGTAATGCCTTCGCCCTGGCGTTTGTCCATGCCGGCGGTTATCCCACGGGTAGGGTCAAGCGTCCGCACAAGGTCCTTCATGGTCTGGACGATCCTGGCCCCGCGCGGGGTTCCCTGCTGGGGCTCTTCGTTTCCGACAGACCAGAGGATGATGCTCGGGTGGTTTCTGTCGCGCACGACCATGGTCGCAAGCTCGTCGAGACCTGCCTCCGACGCGCTCATCATGCGGGTTTCCTCAAGGACGAGCATGCCCATCCGGTCGCAGGCGTCCAGCAGTTCGGGCGCCGCCGGGTGGTGCGCGGTCCGGATGGCGTTACAGCCCATGTCTTTCTGGCACTGAAGCCGGTAGGACCAGATGGCGTCCGGTACAGCGACGCCGATTCCGGCGTGGTCCTGATGATTGCATGTGCCCTTGATCTTAACCGGGGCGTTGTTGAGGAAAAATCCTTCCTCCGGGTCGAAGCGGATGTCGCGAAATCCGAATCTCGACCGGGCGACATCCAATTCCCGGCCACCGATATCGCGGAGACGCGCGGTCAAGACGTAGCAAAACGGGTCGTCGAGCGACCACAGACGCGGAGACGATATCGTGGACGACAGGGATATCTCTTTTTGCGAGTGGGGATCGAGGATGGCGGCAACCGACGCGTCTCCGGGGGGCGGGCCAGGGTCCGTCCAAAAATCGACTGTTACATGTTGCAACTCGGAGGAATCGTTCCGCACCGTCGCGACAAGGTCCACCGTTCCGTCGGCACGGGCGCGAATGCACAATCCATCTTTCGCCATATGAACCGGATCGTGCTTGACCATCCAGACATGGCGATAAATACCGGCGCCCTCATAGAACCATCCTTCGCCGAGGCTGGCATCGACCCGTACGGTCAGGACATTCGGCTGGTCATCCGTGTTGAGAAAATCCGTGACATCGACAGAGAACGGAACATAACCGCCGCTATGCTCTTTTACGATATAGCCGTTGATCATGACGGTCGTACTGCGGAACACGCCGTCGAAATCTATACGTATGCGTTTGCCCTTGTCCGCGGGAGCGATGTCGATCATTCGGCGATACCAGCCCACGCTGGTTTCCGGATAATTCCGGCCGATGGGCTTGAAACCGTGCCCGGCCGCTTCCGACCATATGAAGCCGCCCTTGTCGGGGGTGTCGATGGCGCCGTCCGGATGAGGATCGAAAGGCAATTCGACCGCCCAGTCATGCGGCAAGTTGAGTGTCCGCCAGCCTGAATCGTCAAATTGCAAACGAGCGGCGGGACTGCTGTCCGGACCTTGCTTGGCGAATGTCCGCAGATTCGCGCCGAATTCGAAATCGCGATGGATGTTGTTGAGATGACCGAACGCGAATTTCCAACCGTCGTCGAGGAGACTTCGATTGCCCGCCGGCAGGTCCGGAATTTGTGCCGGAGCATTATCCGGTCGAAGCCCCTCAGCCAGGGCGACGGCCAGGGCGGGTGCTGTGGCAAGGAGGGTTCGGCGGCTTAGCATTGCAGGCGTCCTGCGACTGTGGGTGGCTTCAATGGGTGTCGGCGGGGCGGATGTCATGATCAGCTGGTGGCTTTAGCCGAAAGGAAAGGCCAGCATCGCGGTCGACCGTGAGTTTGCCGTGCCGGTATTTCAGTTCGGCAACCTGGATGACGGTGCGTTGGTTCCAGTACGGATCGCTGAGCGCCTCCGTTTCATGGCCCTGGTGGACGAAATAATAGATGAAGGCCCGCCCGCCATTCACGACTACGTCGGGGTGCTGGCCGATGCTTTTGTCCGTTGCCTTTATACCCGGTTGCGACAGGATAAAGTCGTCCTGCTGCGTCCAGTGCAGGGCGTCGTCGGATTTCAGGACCATAAGTCCCTTCCAGGCGTCGGCGATGAGCCAATAGTGGCCTTTGAGGCGGAAGGCCTTGGGTCCCTCGCCCCGGGTTTGCGCCACCGGCTGGTCGCCGACCTTTTTCCACGCCTTCAGGTCAGGACTGTCGGCCGCCATAATGCGGCTGTTCAGGCCCTCGTCCTTGTACCACAGGCGATAGCCGTGTTTCAGCTTGAGAACGCTGGCGTCGATGGTCGTTGCCGTACTGAGATCGGGCGTATCGCTACAGCTCCAGTTCGCCAGGTCCGGGCTGGTCAGGTGAACGATTTTCGCCTGGCTTCCGGGCTGGCCCCAACGATGGAATATGCCGGGCACCACAGTGAGCCACATGTGATAGGTCCCGTGCTCGTAATAGAGTTCCGGCGCCCACGACGTGACGTCGGTGCAGGCCGTGGGAAAGGTCGCCGTGCCCTGATAGGTCCAGCTGACGCCGTCCGGCGACGTGGCGATACCGATGGCTGTGCCGTGCACCCAGGCGACGTCGTCGTGATCCGGAAGCCGCAGGGTTGCGCGGCGATTGGTGTAAAACATCTTCCATTGGCCGGCACCGCGATCATAGATGATCGAAACGTCGGCGGCGCCGTCGAATACGGGGTCGCGATAGAGCGGCTTGGGCGCTTCCGCCGCGCCGGCCGGTGCGATCAGGGCCGAGACCGCAAAAGCGGCTGATAAGATGAGCGAGACGGCTTTCATTTGGCGTTTCCCGGGGCGGCCGCTTTAGCGAGGCCGTTTTTTATAGGCCCCATTTGTCCGACATTATTGCGGTCAATGCAAGAACTTTTGATATCGATACCATAAAAAGACGAGCATTTTATCATCGACACTCTGCTGCAATAAGGCTTTCTGTCACTACAGCGGACTGGCAGGAGGCATTTTGCATCGATGGTCCCTCTCTATCGCCGTTGGCATCGGATAGTGCGAGCGAGACAACCACCACAAGGACAGATTGTTAAACTGTTTTTGCTAGGATCGATGTCCGGTTTCATCAGCTTACCTGTCTGTGTCCCATGTCGATCAAAGCCAAAATCCTCTCGCTAGTCGCCGCCTTCGCGCTGATGGCCGCGGCCATCACGGCCATGGGCCTAGCCACCATGTCCGATTATCATCGCGTCATCGAAGGCTATACCCGAGCATCGAATAACGCTTTCCGCGCCGAGCGCCTGAACCTGTTGATCGCCAATTCGATCATCGAGATGCGCAACATCTATGTCAGCAAGACACCGGAAGAACTGGACAAGCGTTTCAACCGGCTTAACGGCTTCATCGACACGACCCAGGCCATGATGGCCGAGTGGAAGGCCGAGCTGAAGCCCGGCGAGGTCCCCGAGTTCGATTATATGAACGGCGGCGCCAATTCGGTCGATGCCTTCGGCCGACGGGTCATGGAAATTGCACGCACCCAGGGCATTCCGGCGGCGCAGGCCTTCGGCATGAACCCCGACAGCATTGCCGGGCGCGAAACCTTCCAGGCGCAGCTCGAGACGACCGTGCTGCATATCCAGGGCCAGATGAAACAGCGCCAGGCCGACCTGAAAACCTACCAGGCTCAGCGTGCCGTCGAATTTTTCGCGGTTGCCGGGTCCGGGACGATTCTGCTGCTGCTGGCCTCGCTATGGATCGCCATCGGCTCGATCGCCAATCCCCTGAAGCGCATCAGCCAGTCGGTCATCCGCATCTCCGAAGGCGCTTATGACACCGCCATTCCGGCGGATAATGCCAAGGGCGACGAGATCTCACGCCTGTGGCAGGCGATCGGCGTCCTGAAAGACCGCGCCATCGAGCTGAAGCGGATCAATGAATCGAAGCTGGAACTGCATCTCGACTGAGACTTTCGCGCTCATGACTTCTTTATAAATTCGGCAGAAAAACTTTCACCTTTTTTATTTTTTTGTCCTGCCGAACGGTATTTGGCGCCTTTTGGCCACAAAGCCATGGTTAACCCTTCCCCATTCCGGCGAAAATAAGCAATCCTGTCAACCCACTGAAATATCGGTGTGGTTAATGACCTGCGTTGCGCCGCCTGTCGGGCGGCTGACATGGTTAACGCGGCGCTCATGCTCTTCCTTTTTTCGGGTTTAATACATTCAAAATATCAAAGGGCGTGGGACCTTCAGTGACGAGTAAGGCGTATAGTACATATGATGAATCTATTCCGGGGCGTGGCTAAGCGGGCGAAGACTTTATTGGCGTTGAACGCCGACAGCGAGCCACCATCACCATCATCTTCGGGGAGCGATGACGCCCCCGCCGATACGGCTTCCAGCACGGCCCCTCAGGCCCTGTCGCGAAGACGTCTCCTGCCATTTACGGCCGCTTCCGGCCTGATGGCGATCGGTCTCGAGGCCTGCGGCGGCAGCGACACGGCGACCACGACCTCATCCGCCTCGTCCGGGACAACGATGGCGACCAAGGCGTCGTCAGGCGTCCTGAGCAATGAAGAGGCCGCGCGTTTCCTGCTGCAGGCGCAGTTTTCGGCGACCCAGTCTGAGATTGCCGTTCTGCAGGACGCCGGCATGACCGGTTGGCTGCAAATGCAATATAGTTCGGCGATCAGCCAGACAGGCTGGGATTGGCTGGATTCGGCGGGTTTCAACGTCATCGACAGCAATCTCAAATTCTTCTCGGTCAGCGCCACCGACTCGATGGTGTGGAAACAACTCATCACGTCGAGCGACGCCATGCGCAAGCGCATTGCCCTGGCGCTGTCGGAATATTTCGTGGTGTCCGCCAACGGTTTTGACGGTTACTGGCCATCTTATCTCATGGCCGCCTACTGGGACATGCTCAACACCTATGCCTTCGGCAATTTCCGCGACCTGCTGGAAGCCGTGACGCTCAACCCGGCCGTGGGGCGTTTTCTCAACACCAAGGGCAATATGAAGGAAGACGGCAACGGCCGTCAGCCAGATGAAAACTATGCCCGTGAAATCCTGCAACTGTTCACCATCGGGCTCAACGAACTGAACACCGACGGCACCCTGGCGACCGACGCCTATGGCTCCCCGATCCCGACCTATAGCCAGTCCGACATTAGCAACCTGGCCCGCGTCTTCACCGGTTACGACTATGCGCCGGCAGTGTGGACGCCGTTCGTGACGTCGACCCAGACCTATAATGTGCCGACGCGCGACTTCTGCCGCCTGCCGCTGGTGCTGACGGCGTCGAAGCACTCGACCCTGGCGGCGACCTTCCTGGGCACGACCGTGCCGGCCGGCACCAGCGGCGCGGGGGCGCTCAAACAGGCGCTGGATATCATTTTCAGCCACAAGAATGTCGGCCCCTTTTTCGCGCGTCAGATGATCCAGCGCCTGGTGACCTCCAACCCCAGCGCCGCCTATGTTGGCCGCGTCGCCGCCGCCTTTAACAATAACGGTTCCGGTGTGCGCGGCGACCTGCAGGCGGTGTGGACGGCGATCTTCTGCGATCTGGAGGCGCGTACGCCCGTCACGGCCGCGACCGGCGGCAAGTTGCGCGAGCCGACCGTACGCATCGTACAATTGGCCCGCACCGTGCCGTTCAGCTCGACCAACGGCGCCTGGGCGTTTTACGACCTGACCAAGGGCGTTTGGGGCATGGGCGAAAGTCCGTTGCGGGCGCCGTCGGTGTTCAACTTCTTTCGCCCGGGTTTTGTCCCGGCCAATTCGCACATGGCGGACGCCGGTTTGGCAGCGCCCGAATTCGGCGTGGTCACCGAAAGCACTGTCGCCGGCTATCTCAACTTCCTCATGTCCTTTATTTCAAAAGGCTTGAAGGACGTGGTTCCGGACTATAACAGCCTGTTGTCGATCGTCACGGACGACGCCGCCCTGGTCGACTGGCTCAACCTGCACTTCGCCGCCGGGCAATTGTCGGCGACGACGATCGCCACGGTGCGCAACGCCCTGGATGTCTATCCGGTGACGGCGAAAAGTGACAACGCCAAGCGCCTCGACACGCTGAAATCGGCCATCTTCATGGTGATGGCCTCCCCCGACTATCTCGTTCAAAAGTAAGGTACGCGTCTCATGTACATCAGCCGTCTCAAAGATCTCAACCGCCGCACCTTTCTCAATCGCGCCGCCCAATTGACCGCGCTGGGCGCCGCGGCGCCCCTGGCCATGAACCTGATCGGCGCCAGCGAAGCCGCCGCCTTTGAGGCCACCGACTATAAGGCCCTGGTCTGCGTCTTCCTCTATTTCGGCAACGACCAGTCCAATACCCTGATCCCGTACGATACAACCAATTACGACCTGTACAGCGCCATCCGCGGCGGTGGCGCCAACCGGACCCAGGGCGGGATCGCGCTGGGCCGCAGCGCCCTGACCGCGACCGCGCTGACGCCTGGCAACGGCCAAACTCTGACCGACGACATTCAATATGCCCTGGCGCCGCAACTGACCGGGCTCAAGAGCCTGTTCAATGCCGGCAAGATGGCGGTGCAACTGAATGTCGGACCGCTGGTCGTCCCCCTGACACGCGCCCAGTATGACGGCGGCAATCGCGGCGCCTATCCCGTGCCGGCGCAGCTGTTCTCGCACAACGACCAGCAGTCCTTCTGGCAGTCCATGGCGATCGAAGGCGCGACGGCCGGATGGGGCGGAAAGATGGCCGACCTGGCCATGGCCAATAACGGCAATGCCGGCCTGACCTGCATTTCGGCGGGCGGCACGGCGGTCTTCGTTTCGGGGCGTAATGCCGTGCCCTATCAGATCGACACCACCGGTGCGATCCCGATCAGCGGCATTACCAACCGCTATTTCGGCACCAATGCCACCCAGGCGGCGTTGAAGACCCTGCTGGCGCAACAAAGCGGCCGCTACCTGGAAGACGATTACAGCAATATCGCTCAGCGTTCGATGACCATGTGCGATACGGTCAATACGGCGCTCGGCGGTGTCAGCCTGAGCACCAATTTCAATCCCAGCGGTGTCACCAATCCTTTGGCCGACCAGCTCAAGATCGTGGCGCGGTTGATCGGCGCGCGCAACACCCTGGGGATGAAGCGCCAGGTCTTCTTCGTCGGCCTGGGCGGTTTCGATCAGCACGACAATCTGATGCGCGACCATCCGGCCCTGATGAGCAAGGTCAATGAGGCGATGACCGCCTTTTACAACGCCACCGTGGAAATGGGCGTGTCCAACAATGTCACGGCCTTTACGGCGTCGGACTTCGGCCGCACCCTGGAGTCCAACGGCGACGGCTCCGATCACGGCTGGGGCGGTCACCATTTCATCGTCGGCGGCGCGGTCAAGGGCGGGCAGTTTTACGGTACGGCGCCGCATGTGTCCGTGACCAGCGACGACCAGATCGGCCAGGGGCGCTTACTGCCGACAACCTCGGTCGATCAGATGGGAGCCACCCTGGCCCGCTGGTTCGGGGTTCCGGACAGTCAGATGACCACGGTCCTGCCGCGGATCGGCAATTTCGCCACCGCCGATATGGGTTTCATGGGGTAGCCGCTGGCTGAGAACGATGTTCGCGACGTCGTCGTGGTATGATAAATAACACCAGGCACGCGCTTTAGGCTTGACGAAGGGCCAAGCACGCCTTAGCCCTGTCATCAAAATGATAGCGCTATCATGCTGTCGGTACATCATCGGGACTCTGGGAGGCGTTCATGCGCAAGGGACTTTTGGCGGGCTTTGTTTCCGCCTTGGCAATTATGGCTGTGGGGGCGCAGGCGGCGCCGATCAGCACGCTCGACCGTAACGGCGCCTGGGTCAGCGTCGAGGCCTATGGCCCCAATGTCATCCACGTCACCATCGCCGCCGACAAGGACCTGGTCCTGGCGCCGGCCGGCTACGGCATCTTGGGCGACCATGCCGACAACGGCGCTTTCAAACAGACCAGCGACAGCAATGGCGACACCTTTACGTCGGGCGCGTTGAGCCTTCATGTCAATGCCGCGCCGCCGCCGCATACGCCGAGCCAGGGCGAGAAATATTTCGCCCCGTCCCTCGCCCCCGTCGGGCTCCAGGTCAAGAACGCCAAGGGCGACCTGGTCCTCACCATGAACGGTTGGGAAATGGCGCCACATGAGGTCAATGGCGAGCAGACCTATCAGGTCGGCGCCACCTTCGCCGCCCCGGCGGACGAGCATTATTACGGCATGGGCCAGAACCAGGAAGGCATTCTCGACCTGCGCGGCCGCGTCATCGACTGCAAGCATTGGTACGACGCTCCGGCCGGCGAAACGGTGTGCGTGCCGTTCATGGTGTCGTCCAAGGGCTATGGCATCGTATGGGACAATCCGTCGGATACGCGCTTCGTCGCCGCGGTCAACGGCCGCACGGCGTTCCAGTCCAATGTCGGCGAGCGCGTCTCGTTCTTCATCATCACCGGTGATACGCCCGAGGAAATCTACGGCGGCTATGCTCGTCTGACCGGCAAGACGCCGATCCCGCCCAAGGCGGCGTTCGGTTTGATCCAGTCCAAGGCGCGCTACGAGAGCCAGGACGAGGTCCTGCGGGTGGCCAACACCTATCGCCAGAAGAAATATCCGCTCGATATCATGGTCGTCGACTGGTTCTACTGGACGCGTATGGGGCAGATGGACATCGATCCGGCGCAGTTCCCAGATCCCGACGCCATGAACAAGCAGTTGCACGACATGGGCATGCAGTCGGTCATCTCGATCTGGCCGCGTTACGAGACCTCGGGCCGTTATTATAACGAACTCGACGCCAAGGGTTATTTCCTCAAGGACAAGGACGGCAAGACGGTCGACGGCCTGCCGTTCCGCTCGGACCGCACCGGCGCCCTGATCGACGCCACCAATCCCGATGCCCGCAAATGGTATTGGGAGCACGCGCGCGACAATATCCTCAGCCACGGTTTCGATTATCCGTGGCTGGACGAGACCGAGCCGGATCTCGTGCCGGACGGCTTCTTCTATTCGATCGGTTCCGGCGACCGTTATCATAACGTCTTCCCGCTGCTCCACGTCGAGGGTGTCGAACAGGGCATGCGGGCCTGGCAGCCGAACAAACGCGGCCTAATCCTGGCGCGGGCGGCCTATTTGGGTTCGCAGCGCACCGGCGCCCTCTTCTGGTCGTCGGATATCAACCCCAGTTGGGAAGCCCTGACGCGGCAGATCCCGACGGGGCTCAACATGACGGCGTCGGGCATCGCTTATTGGGGCAACGATATCGGCGGCTGGCAATGGCTGCCGCAGACGACCAACGCCACCAAGCCGCCTTTGCTCGATCCGTCGGACGCCCGCGACGTCGTTGGCCAGAACAACGATTATCCCGAGTTGTTCACGCGCTGGTTCGAATACGGCACCTTCCTGCCGACCCTGCGCATCCATGGCGACCGCAAGCACACCGAGATCTGGGCTTTCGGGCACGAGGCCGAAGCCATCCTGGCCAAGTATGACCGCCTGCGTTACCAGCTGATCCCCTATCTCTATGGCCAGGCCAAGGCGACCTATGACACGGGCGCACCGTTCATGCGCCCGCTGTGGATGGACTTCCCCAACGATCCGAACGTCAAAAATCTCGGCACCGAATATATGCTGGGCGATGCCTTCCTGGTGGCGCCGGTGACCGAGCAGGCCCAGGTGCAAAAGGACGTCTACCTGCCGGCCGGGGCCGACTGGTACAATTTCTGGACCAATGAAAAGACCGCCGGCGGGCAATGGATCAAGGTGGCGGCCCCGATCGATCAGATCCCGGTCTTCGTCCGCGCCGGTTCCGTGGTGCCGATCGGCGCCGACATCCAGTCGACGGCGACGAAGCAGGCGATTGCGGCGATCAAGGTCTATCCGGGCGCCAATGGCACGTTCAATGTCTATGACGACGACGGCGTGACCTATGATTACGAAAAGGGCAAGGGGACGGCGGTCACCACCCTGACCTGGGACGACGCCAAGGGCCAGTTGACGGCCTCGGGTAGCGACAAGGCCTTGGTCAAGTCGGCGCCTGGTTTGGTGCAAATCGCCGGGAAGTAGACGGCTCAATATCGCATAATTGAAGGCTCCGGTGTTGGCACACCGGGGCCTTTCTGATTCAGGCCGCTCTGATTCAGGCCGCTCTGATTCAGGCCGCTCTGATTCAGGCCGCTCTGATTCAGGCCACACTGATTCAGGCTGCTGGTGCGACCCGTTTTTCGCTAAACTGCTCGAAGGCCATCAGGGCATCTGCAGCATACATCAGGGACGGGCCGCCGCCCATATAGACGGCCATGCCCAGCGCCTCCTCGACCTCGGCGCGCGAAGCCCCGAGGCGAACCAGGGCCTCGCCATGAAAGCCGATACAGCCGTCACATCGCGTGGCGACGCCGATGGCCAGGGCGATCAGCTCCTTGGTCTTCTTGTCGAGCGCACCGTCGCGGCTGGCCGCCTGGGCCAGGGCCGAAAAGGCCTGCATAGTGTCGGGAATGCCCTTGCGCAGGCCTTTCAGGTTGGCGGAGATGCGCGCGGTGATGTCGGGATAGGATTTGCTCATGATATGGGTCTCGATATATGTGTTTGCGGCGTCGGTCGCCCTTGCATAAATTAGTAGTATCTAATATATATGCAAGATGGACAGTTCAGAAAAATTGCCGCAGCCCGGCCCCGCCCCGCTCCCACTCGACGTCATGGCCCGTCACGCCGCCGAGGCCGAGGCCATGCTCAAACTGCTCGCCAACCGGCACCGCCTGCTGATCCTGTGCAACCTGGTCAAGGGCACCAAGTCGGTGAATCAGTTGATAGATCTGGTCGGCCTGTCGCAAAGCGCCCTGTCGCAGCACCTGGCGAAAATGCGCGAGCAAGGCCTGGTCGCCACCGAAAAGCAGGGCCAGATGGTCTTTTACCGCATCGGCGATCCGCGCATAGAAGCCATACTTGCGACACTCTACCTCATGTACTGCGCCGKCTGATCGGCGCAGTACATATTATGCTTTTCTAATATAAAGGACAATCGCAATGGCGATTAAGATCGTGGATGCGGCCACCGCGAAGCAGTGGTTGGCGCACAATGAGGCTATTCTGATCGATGTGCGCGAACCGGCGGAATATGCCACGGAATATATCTCCGGCGGGCGCTCCGTGCCGCTGGGCCAGGTCAGCCCGGCCACCGTACCCGAGGCCGGTCAGCGCCCGGTTATCATTCACTGCCTCAAGGGCGGTAGAGGCATGGCGGCGTGCCAGAAATTGGCCACCGAGCGACCGGAGGCAGAGCTATATAACCTCGAGGGCGGCATCACGGCCTGGCGCGACGCGGGCTTCGCCACCATCACGCCGCCCGGGCGGGCGCCCGGCCTGCCACTCGATCGCCAGGTTCAACTGACGATCGGGCTCGGCCTGCTGCTGAGTAGTGCCCTGGCCCTGCTGGTTCATCCCGGTTTCGTCTTGCTGGCCGCTGTTTTCGGCACCGGCCTGACCATAGCCGGTGCGACGGGGTTTTGCGGACTGGCCCGGGTCATGGCGGTCATGCCGTGGAACCGCGTGACCAAGTGAGCGTAGCCTAACAGCTTTTTTCACATGACATAACGGCGTTTGGCCCCATAGTGCCGCGTGCTTACGGGGAGATCCGCCATGACCAATTCGCGCCGCCGTTTTCTGGGGTTGCTCGGCCTGTTCGGCCTGCCGAGCTCGGTATGGGCGCAGACCGCGGAACCGGCCGGCCCACCACAAATCGTCTGCGAAGCCCTGCTCCAGGCGACCAAGGATGGCTATAATGTCAACTACAGACGCCTTTACGAGTTGGTCGATGGCCGGCTGACACCCTTTGCCGACAATGACAGCAGTTCCGTCGATCTGGCGCCCACCAAGGCGCAATATGCCGACGGCTACAGCAGTGGCGGCACCTTGGGCGATATCAGCGACGGGGTATCCTTCGACGCCCCGCAATTCACCATCACCTCGCCGACCCTGTCCGGGTTCGCTGGCCGCTTTTCGATGTATCTGGTTAGCGAAACCAAGCTGACCGCCGTCACCGTCGTGCTGGTCACCAAGTCGGCGAAAACCGCTTGCACGTCAGGGACTTTCAATGTCGGCAGCGACGGCAAAACCTACAATATCGTCGGCTTTTGGACTCCGACCACGTCCGAAGTCCTGGGCGGATTGTTCGAAGTCGCCATCTATGTCGGCCAGGACCTGATAGCTGTCTTCGACTTCGACGCCAGCAGGGTCAATTATGCCGAATTGATCGCTGCCAAGGACCGCGAGGTTCTGGCGGCATCGGACCTCGTGCTCGACGCAGAGACCGGGGCGATCGAGGGTCTCGACGACTGCAAGCTGAACGACGGTTCGGATTGCTTCTTCACCACAGCGGCGGTGGGGACATTGGGCCTGAGCGACGATTGCTGGGAATTGCAAACCTTGCGCGCTTTCCGCGACGGGCCGTTGCGACGGACCGAGAGCGGCCGCGCCTTGAGTGTGCGTTATTATAACGAAGCACCGCGCCTGGTCGCCGGCATCAACGAGCGCGGCGATGCCGCCGCGATTTGGCTGAACAGCTATTGGTGCTATATCGTGCCGTGCGCGGTGATGGCGCGACTCGGGCTGGGAAGCCCGGCCGTCGCGCATTACAGGCGCTTGTTCAAGCGATTGGAGTCGTTGGCATGAAGTTTCACACCACCCTCTTGCAACCCGAAGGCCGGTCGGTGACCGGGATTGTTGTGCCGGCGGAGGTGGTGGAAAGCCTTGGCGCCGGCAAGAAGCCGCCGGTGGTCGTGACGGTCAACGGCTACAGCTATCGCAACACAATCGCCGTCATGGGCGGCAAATATATGGTGGGTTTGAGCGCCGAGCACCGGGCCGCTTCGGGTTTGAAAGGCGGCGACGCTATCGAGGTCGACATCGTGCTCGATGCCGCGCCGCGTACAGTCCAGGTGCCGGAGGATTTCGCCGCGGCTTTGGATGCGGCGGGTGTGAAGACGGCTTTCGATAAATTGGCCTATAGCCATCGCAAGGAACATGTTCGGGCGATCGAAGAGGCCAAGACGGCGGAGACGCGGACGCGGCGGATTGAAAAGGCCGTGGCGGGGTTGCGCGGTTAAGCCACAGCGTTGGGACCGAACAAGCCCTTGTGACCATGCGGGGCCGAGCGCCAGTATTGCGGCGGGGCGTCGACCTCGGCGCCCAGTTCGGCGGCGGCGTGCCACGGCCAGCGCGGATCGTAGAGCATGGCCCGCGCCATGGCGACCATGTCGGCCCTGCCTGAAGTGAGAATGTCTTCAGCCTGGTGCGGATCGGTGATCAGGCCGACCGCCATGGTCGGGACGCCGGTCGCCGCCTTGATGGCCTCGGCGAACGGCACCTGGTAGTTCGGGCCGGACGGTATCTTTTGCGCCGTCGAGATGCCGCCCGACGTGGCGTCGATCCAGTCGACACCACGCGCCTTCAGAGCCTGGGCGAAGGCAATGGTTTGATCGAGATCCCAGCCGCCTTCGACCCAATCGCTGGCTGAAACGCGGATACCGACCGGTTTGTTGGCCGGAAACACCGCACGCACAGCGTCGAAGACTTCGAGTGGAAAACGCATGCGGTTGTCGAGCGAGCCGCCATAGGCATCGGTGCGTTGATTGCTGAGCGGCGAGAGGAATTGATGCAGCAAATAGCCGTGGGCGGCGTGGACTTCGATGCCGTCGATGCCCAGTTTGTCGGCGCGTTTGGCGGCGGCGGCAAAGGCGTCGCGCACGCGCGTCAGGCCATCGTCGTCCAAGGCGTGCGGTACGGTCTGGTCCGGCTTGAACGAAACGGGCGACGGCGCCGACGGCGTCCATCCGCCCATGGCGAGTGAAATCTGTTCGCCCCCTTTCCAGGGCAGGTGGCACGATGCCTTGCGCCCGGCATGGGCCAGTTGCACGGTCACCGGGATATCGGAATATTGACGGATCGCCGCCAGGACCGGCACCAAAGCGGCTTCGGTGGCATAGTCCCACAGGCCTAGGTCGCCGGGCGTGATGCGGCCTTCGGGCTCGACTGATGTGGCTTCGAGGCACAGCATGCCGGCGCCGGAAAGAGCCAGGTGGCCGAGGTGAATCATGTGCCAGTCGGTCGCGCGGCCCTCTTCGGCCGAATATTGGCACATGGGCGAGACGATGATGCGGTTTTTCAGGGTCAGGTCGCGCAGTTGGATCGGCGTAAACAAGGCAGGCATGGGAGGTCCTTTTGGTTTCGCCGACATGTGGCGTCGCGACGATAAAGGATCAATATTGGGTGCGTCATTTTCGTGTCACGTCCTTGCTCTAAGACCCCGGATGAACGTAAATAGGCCGGGCGCTTGAGGGGATCACACCATGTCAAAGATCAATCGTCGCAACTTCATGCTCTCCGGAGCGCTGGCCGCCGCCCTGGGCGGGCTGCCGGCCTCGATCGCGCGGGCGCTAGATATGCCGGCCAAGGTCACCACCGGTACGGTCATGGACGTCGAGCACGTCGTCATCCTGATGCAGGAGAACCGTTCGTTCGACCATTATTTCGGGACTTTAAGCGGCGTGCGCGGGTTTGGCGATCGCTTCCCGATCCCGACCGTCAACGGCACGGTGTGGTCGCAGCCCGACGAGCATAATGCCAAGCGCATGCTGGCGCCGTTCAAGCTGAATACCACCCAGCATTTCGAGCATATGCGCGTGACCGGCACGCCGCACACCTTCCCGGATGCCCAGGCGGCGTGGAACAACGGCCGCATGGACAATTGGGCCGACGCCAAGCACAATCACAGCCTGGGCTATTTTACCCGCGACGATATTCCGTTCCAGTTCGCTCTGGCCGAAGCCTTTACGATTTGCGACGCCTATCATTGTTCGATCCATGCCGGCACCGACCCCAACCGCATCTTCCATTGGACCGGCACCAATGACCCGTCGGGCGCCCATCACGGTCCGGTCATCACCAACCAATATGATACGATCGGCGCCGACCCCGAAGGCCATGGCGGCTATACCTGGACGACCTATCCCGAACGATTGTCGGCGGCCGGCGTCAGTTGGCAGTGCTATCAGAAAGAACACGACAATTTCGATGATAACCCGCTGGTCGGATTCAAGCTGTTCCGCATGGCCGACAAGGCCAAGGACGGCCCGTTGGCGGACCTCGCCAAGCGGGGCTTGCGCACGCGCGATCTCGACTTGCTGAAGGCCGATGTTCTGGCTGGGACCTTGCCGCAGGTGTCGTGGGTGGTGGCGCCCGATATCGATTCCGAGCATCCCGGCCCGTCGAGCCCGGCCCAGGGCGCGGACTATACGTCGCGCGTTCTCGATGCCTTGACGGCCAATCCCGAGGTGTGGGCCAAGACGGTGTTTATCGTCAATTTCGATGAGAACGATGGCTTTTTCGACCATGTGCCGCCGCCGGCACCGCCATCGAGCCTGGGGCCGCTTGTCCTGGGTGAAAGTCAGGTCGACACCACCGGCGAATACCATACGGTCGGCAAGGGCGACTATATCGGCCGGCCCTATGGCCTGGGGCCGCGCGTACCGCTATACGCCATCTCGCCGTGGAGCAAGGGCGGTTACGTTAATTCGCAGGTCTTCGACCATACCTCGGTTATTCGGTTTTTGGAGGCGCGGTTCGGTGTCGAAGAGCCGAATATCTCGGCCTGGCGGCGGGCGGTGTGCGGCGATTTGACGAGCTGTTTTGATTTCGCCAATCCGAATCGCGAGGACTTCTTCCAGCATCTGCCAGCGACCAAGGCCTTGGCTGACCGGGCGCATGCTCTGGGCGGAACGACCACGCCGCCGACGCCGGACCAGATCGAAATACCGGTGCAGGACAAGGGGCAAAGACCGGTAAGGCCATTGCCGTATGATCTGGCGGCGACAACCCGCTTTGACGGGAATAGCCAGTACATCGATCTTGAGAACCGCAGCCATGATGTGGCCGTGGTCTTCCACATTTACACATCTGGAACCGCGCCTTTTCGCTATACGGTTAAGCCAGCTGGCAAGCTCAGCCACAAGATCCTCCATGTCGGAAGTGACGAGGCGCAAGGCCCGGCTACACTGGTCCTTGCTTCCGGCGGTTTCCATCGCCTGTATACGGGTCGGACGGACGCCGTGGTGCGGATGGAATATGCGACCGTGGCGATCGAGAACATTGGCGATGCTGAGCTGACTTTGACCTGGACGGATCAGGCTTATGGCGCCGCACCGCAGACGGTAACCGTGGCGGCGCACGGCACGCAAAGCCTGGTGCTCGATCTGACGGGCAGTCAGGGATGGTACGATTTCACGCTCGGCAATGCGCAATGGGTGCAACGTCTTGCCGGTCATGCCGGCGGTGATGGGGCGCGTGTCAGCGATCCTGCCTTAGGCGGCTCGTCCGTTATGATACCCTGGAAGCCGGCGGTTGTCTAAAACAGCGAAACCGGTCATGTAAGGGCATGATCGCCAAGCTGAAAGCCATCCCCTATCTGCCGCTTTTGACCGCCTTGATGGTGCTGCGCCTGGTCGCGGCGGCGTGCGGGCCGTTGTCGCCGGATGAGAGCTATTATTGGCTGTGGGCGCAGCATCCGGCGCTCGGCTATTACGACCATCCGCCCATGGTGGCGTGGTGGATCATGGTCAGCACCTCGGTGTTCGGGCATTCGCCTTTGGCGGTGCGGCTGCCGTTTGTGTTGAGCTTCGTCGTCCTGTCATGGTTGATGTGGGATGCTGCCCGGGCGTTGTTCAATGAGGCGGTGGCGAAGCGGACACTGCTGTGGCTCAATGCCTGTCTGTTGCTCAGTATCGGCAGCGTCGTCGCTACGCCCGACCCGCCGTCCGTCTTGATGTTGGCTGGCGGGCTGTGGGCGCTGTGCCGGCTGACGGCATCGGGCAAGGCGTGGTGGTGGCTGGTTTTCGGCGCGTTCGCGGGGTTGGGTGTCGAAGCCAAATATACCAATCTGTTCCTGGGTCTGGGCGTATTGGTATGGTTCGTCATGGACAAGCCGGCGCGGCGCTGGTTGGTGACGCCCTGGCCGTGGCTGGGGGCCTTGGTGGCTGTCCTGTTGATGCTGCCCAATATTTTGTGGAACCTCGACCACGGTTGGATTACGGTCGCCAAGCAGTTCGGCCGTATCGGTGCAAGTCATTTCACCGTTCGGTATTTCGTTGAGCTGATCATCGCCCAGCCGCTGTTGGTCAATGTGCTGATCTTCGTTTTTGTGGTGATCGGGATGTTGGCGGCGTTTCAGAATGGCGACAGCCGACTGAAATTGCTGGCCGCCCTGCCCTTGCCGTTGGTGGCCTATCTGGTGGTTCATGTTTTCCACGACCGTATCCAGGGCAATTGGCCGGCGCCGGTTTATCCCGGCCTAGTTTTACTAGGCGCCGTGGTGGCGGAAGGTATCACCGAGGGCAAGATCCTGCGCGCCAAGGCGTGGGCGGCGCCGTTCGGTATCGGGATCAGCATGGTTGTACTTTTTGTTCTGGCCTTGAGCGGCTGGGTGCCTCTGCCGGGCGCCGCGGGGCTGGGTCAGGGCTGGGATCGGCTGAGCCGGGATATCGCCATTCGGAGCGCCCATGCCGGCGCCGGCTGGATCGCCACCACCGATTACGACACTGAGGGCGAACTGAGCTACCATCTGCCGGGTGCTCATGTCGTCGGTATGGCGGAACGGACGCGTTACGACTGGACGGCTGAGATCGTCGGGCAGAAGGCGTTGATCGTGGTGGGGTTGGATCATCAGTCGGATTTGGGGCGCTGTTTCGATGGCTTAACGGATATGGGAATCGTGTCGAGGTTGGATAAGCCGGGACGGAAATCGGATTACCGCCTGTGGTCGGGGACGTTGAAAAGCCCGGCGTGCGACGTGGATTAGGCCATCCGGCGCCATTCGGAGTAGTCCTGGCTTATTCACGGCAAAACCCGCACTCCGAATGGCGAGCGGTTGATTGGCGGACGTATTATATTACCACTTTGCGCAATCAGGAAATAAGGTATCCAATGACCACAAATTGTCGGTCACCCACCATTCGGAGTGCCGGGTTTCTCGAAACAAGGCCATGGCTACTCCGAATGGCGCCGTTCGCGTCAGAGCATGGCTTGCTTGGCACGCAGGAAATCGCGCTGGGCGTTGTGGCGGCTGAGGCCGATGGCTCGGTCGTAGACGGCGTGGGCCAGGTCCTTGTCGCCAAGGCAGGCGAGAATATGGGCACGAACGGCCCAGAACGGTTGGTAGTCGGACATGCGGGACGCGTCCATGGCGTCCAGAACCAACAGACCATCGTGGGGCCTGCCGGCTTCGGTCAGGGCGGCAGCGTAACCAGTCTGCGATGCCAGCGATGGCGCGTAGCGCAGCAGGCCTTCGTAAAGGATGACGATCTCGGCCCAGTCGGTGCGGCCGGTTAGGGCGCGGCGGATATGGACCGACTGGATGGCGGCTTCGAGCTGGTAGCGGCCGAAGTCGCGTAACGGCTCGGCGGCGTTCAACAAGGCATTGGCCCGCATGATCATCGGCCAGACCCACAAGGTCGTGTCCTGTTCCGACAGGGCTATGTAATGGCCGTCGCGGAAACGCGCCGGTTTACGCGCTTCGCAATACAGCATCAAGGCCAGCAGGCCGTTCAACTCCGGCGTCAACGGCACCAGCGCCGCCAAGACCGTCGCCAGTTCCAGCGCCTCGCCGGACAGAGTGCCCTCGCCCGCGTCGCCGGCAAAGTCGCCCCAGCCCAGGCCATAGGCGGCATAGATGGCGGCCAGCAGCGGCGGCAGGCGCGCCGGCCATTCGGGCGCCTCCGGCACTTCGAAAGCGATGCCTGCGTCGCGGATCTTGCCCTTGGCGCGGCTGAGGCGCTGGGCCATGGTCGCCGGCTTGACCAGGAAGGCCGAGGCGATGCGGTCGGACGGCACGCCCAGAACCGTCTGCAACATCAGCGGCGTACGCAGGGTTTCGTCGATCGCCGGGTGGGCGCAGACGAACATCAGTTTCACGCGTTCATCGGGGAAAGGCGTATCACGCGCTTGGGCTTCATCCATCAGGGTTACCAGGGTCGGGATGGCTTCGGCGCGGACCTTGTCGCGGCGGTAGCCGTCCTTGAGACGATTGCGCGCGGCGGTGAGCAGCCAGGCTTCGGGTTTGTCGGGCACACCCTTGAGCGGCCAGGTTTCGAGTGCGCTTTCAAAAGCGTGCGACAGAGCATCCTCGCAAGCGGCGATATCGCGGCTGCGCGCCGACAGCCAGGCGATCAGGCGGCCGTAAGCGGTCCGCAAGGTCCGCGTTACGGCCGCCTGGGTGGCTTGGTCAAGCGCCGGGGTCATACTGTTTGGGTATGAGGTTCGGCCGAACCTCGACCTTGCGGCCTTTCGCCTTGGGCGCGCGCGACGCCCAGGTAATGGCGGTCGCCATATCCGGGACGTCGATGAGGAAATAGCCGCCCAACTGCTCGTGGGTATCGGCGAACGGGCCGTCCTGCACCATGCCATCGTCGAGATGCACGGTCTTGGCTGTGGCGACGGGATCGAGCCCCGCACCGTCGACGAAGACGCCTGCCGCTTTCAGGGCGCCGATATAGTCGGGCCATGCCGCCCAATAGTCGGCGGCGGCTTCGCGGCGCGTCCGGTCGGCGACGTCCTCGGCTGTCTGATAGATCAGCAGGGTGACATGCATCAGCTGGCGCTCATGTCGAGATTGGGACGCACCTCGACGGAGCCGCCATATTGCAGCGGCATGCGCGCCGCCCACTTCATCGCCGCATCCAGATCCGGCACTTCGATGATGTAGATCCCGCCCAACTGTTCCTTGGTTTCGGCAAAGGGGCCGTCCTGGACCTGTTGGCCGTCCTTGGCGAAACGGATGGTCGTCGCGGTCGTCGGCGCCTGCAAGCCTGCCCCGCCGGCCATGGCGCCGGCCTCGACCAGGGCCTGGGTGTAGGCGGGCCATGCTGCCCAATAGTCGGCGGCGCCTATGGGATCGCTGCGCGTGGCGAAGGCTTCGGGGGTTTCATAGATGATCAGCGAAAATTTCATGACACGGTTCCTTGTCTGCCTGAGCGCTAAATTTGCACGGTGCAAACCCGCTCGGCACCATAACGCGCGAGCGGGGCGGATTTCGACAGGGCGTGGAAAATAATTTCGGCGGAGTCTCGGGCGAGCGACAACTGCCCCACCACCACGCCGCAAGAGCGGCGCGGTCCCGTCGCTGCGAACGTATACGTTCGCGACGCTCCGCCCCGGCAAGCGGGGAGGAACAAAGAAAGGCATCTAAGCTACTAAATTAGACCAAGTTGGCTTCCAGGGTGATTGGCACGGACGACAGGGCCTTGGACACCGGGCAATTCGCCTTGGCGCCGGCGGCGATCTGGTCGAACTGGTCCTTGGTGATATTGGGGATCGAGGCCGTCAGCTTGAGGACGATACCGCTGATGGCAAAGCCGCCTTCGACCGGCGACAGGGTGACGGCCGCCTCGGTATCGATACTGGTGGCGGTAAAGCCGGCGCCGCCGAGGGCAAAGGCCAGGGCCATCGAGAAACAACCGCTGTGGGCGGCGGCGATCAGCTCTTCCGGATTGGTGCCGGCCTGGCCGTCGGCGTTTTCAAAGCGCAGTTTGAAACTGTAAGGCTGGCTGTCGAGCACATGGCTTTGCGTGGTCAGCGTGCCTTCGCCTTGTTGGCCATTGCCGGCCCAATGGGCTTTTGCGGTACGGATCATGGGGAGTTCTCCTGTGCGGTGAAATTGCACTGCGGGTTCTAGCGCTTAATGCCGTGCTGGGAAAGGCGATCACGAAAGTTTCATGACCATTTCGATGGAGCGCGTAGTTTTGGAACTGCGAATATATTTATGTTTTATTTCAATATATTAATGTTTATTATCGCAATTTTCGGCAGGTCTGTGTGGTCGAAACACGTCACACTTCCTGGTCATCGGTGGAGTTGGCGTGGTCCTGGCGCCGGTGTTCCGGCTGCTGGTCAAGTATCCACCGCGCGGGCAGAAAGAAGTCGAGCCGGCCGTTGCGGCGCCGACGCTCAGCATGTGAGCGGTCGCCAAATTGGCGGCGTCCAAGCTGTCCTTCTAGTTGCTGTCGCTGGGGTCGGCCTGTTCATCCATGGTCGGATACGGCGTCATGTACTGGATGCCGACCTTCCTGGCGCGCTCGCTGAAAATGGATCTGGTTAGCCGCTCGCAACTGTTCGCCACGGTGTTGCTGGTCGGCGGCGTCATCGGCATGGCGTTGGGCGGTTTTCTCGCCGATCGTTTCGGGCAGCAATGGAAGCCGGCCTATGCGGTGATACCAGCCGTGGCCTTCCTGATCTCGGCGCCGCTCTACATGCTGGGGGTGATGGCCAAACGCCCCATCAGGCGGTTCTCCTGTTCCTGGTCCTGCAGGCGCTGGGCCTGGTGTGGCTGGGCCCGGTCCTGACGGCGGTCCAGCACCTGGCGCCTACGTCGTCGCGCAGCGTCATGTCGTCGCTGTTCCTGCAGATCAACAATCTGATCGGTATTGCGCTGGGCACCTATGCCTTCGGCAAGCTGTCGGACCTGCTGAAGCCGCAATACCGCGTCGGCTCGATCCATATACGCCTTCCTCTACGGCCTGAGCTTCTATGTTGTCGCTGCGCTGCTCCTCGACCTGGCCGCGCGCTTTTTGAAGAAAAATTGGGTGGAATAAAAAAGACCCCTTCGGTGGGGGAACCGAAGGGGTCATTGCAAGACCAGCCGTCCAGGGGGCTTTACGGCTAGATCTTGGTGGTGGCGATCGCAGGTGGGATTAGGGCCGTCGAGGTCAGCGCCATGGCGAGCTCGAAGCCTGAGCCGGCGGGTAATCGCCAGGACGCGACGGTCATTCTGAACAGCTTCAACATGGTGGCCTCAATACACTGCGGATGAGCAAGGAATAGCGTGGCCCCCATCGCCGCGCCATATCGTCCAGCGGGCAAAAAAATCAGTAATGTGTTAACGGCGGAAAAGCACAGGTTCGACGTTGAAGTCATCAACATATGATGTATGATGTTTAAATTCACAATCGGCTGAGGAAAACCATGATCCGCTTTGCGACAAAAGCCGCCCTGGCGACGCTCATCATCGTAATTCCTACGATCGCCATGGCCCAAACCAAATGGGATCACCCGCATCGCGACTTTACGGTCTCTCCCTCCGGCGACGACAAGGCCAGCGGCGACACGGCGCATCCCTTTCGCACCCTGGGCCGCGCCCAGGCGGCGGTGCGCACAGCCAGTGCTGTGGGGGACGTGACGGTCACCTTGGGCGACGGCGTCTATGCGTTGGACAAGCCGTTGGTCTTTACCGCGGCCGACGGCGGACAGAACGGTTTCGCGGTCACATGGCGTGCGGCAGAGGGCGCGCACCCGGTTCTGTCCGGCGGTGTTCCGGTAGTCGGCTGGAGGATGTTCGACGCAGCCAAAGGTATCTTTGTCGCTGATGTGCCCAAGGGCAGCGACACGCGCCAGCTTTGGGTCAATGATAAGGTGGCCCAACGCGCCCAGGTCGAGATTTCGCGCGACACTGTGTCTTTCACCGAGACCGGCATGGCTATCAAGGATGCCAGCCTGAGTTATCTTGCCGGATTGAGCGGCCAGAAACGCATTGAGATAGAGAGCCAGGGCTTTTTCACCGCCCGCTTTTCGCCGGTCGAGAAGATCGTGGGCCAGACCATCACCATGCAGCAGCCGGCGTGGTCGAACAATATCTGGGGCTATGACAGCATCCCCTACCCTTACCATCCGGAATGGTCGCATCTGTTGCTGGAAAACAGCCTGAGTTTTCTCAGCCAGCCTGGGCAATGGTTTATCGATCCAACCGCCGGCAAGCTTTATTACAAGCCGCGCGTCGGTGAGAATATGGCAGAGGCGCGGGTCGTCCTGCCGCGTCTGGCGGTGCTGGTCTCGATCGCCGGCACCAAGGACAAGCCGGTCAGCGATCTCAATTTCAGCGGCCTGCAGTTTTCCTATTCGAGCTGGATGGGGCCGTCGTCGAACGAAGGTTTCGCCAGCCAGCAGAGCGGGTCGTTTATCGCCGGTAAGGCAGTCGCATATCCGAAAGACGTGCTGACCGTGTGCAAGACCGGCTGTCCGCAGTTCGAGACGGTGCGCAACAATTGGCGCCAGACGCCGGCGGCGGTTCAGGTGGCGGCGGCCCAGCATATCGTCTTCGACCGCAATGTGTTTACGCACCTTGGGCAGTATGCGCTGGGCATTGGTACCGACGCCAATGCCAATCTGTCGGGCCAGGGCCTGGCGACGGCCGACATCGTCGTGTCGCGCAACGTTTTCACCGATTTGGCCGGCGGCGCCATCGAATCCGGCGGGGTGCGGCCTGATGCTCACCATCCGTCGGACGGGAAGCTGACCAACCGGCAGTTGGTCGTCAGCAATAATTTGATCCAAACGATCAGCCAGGATTACAAGGATAATGCCGCCATCCTAAGCACCTATGTGTGGGGCGCGGTCATCATCCACAACGATATTTCCGGCGCGCCTTATGATGCGATCGATGTCGGTTATGGCTGGGGCTATGTCGATGCCGGCGGCAATCCCAATTACCGCACGCGCCAGCGCGGTTACGATCTGGGAAACCCCGTTTATGATACGCCGACGACGCACAAGGACGTCTTCGTCGGCTTCAACCGCGTCTATAAGGTCAAGCAGTTGTTCAATGACGGCGGGGCCATCTATAATCTCGGCGCCTGTCCGGATTGTGTCTTCGCTGAAAACCACGTCTTCGATATCGGTGATCGTATCGCGCTCTATTTCGACGAAGGTTCACGCGGTATAATGGCGCGCGACAATGTCGTCCAGGGCGCCAGCGCGTGGCTGAATATCAATACCGCCCACAGCGCTCTGCCCTTGCGCACCACGGTCAACAATACCGCGACCGGCAATTGGCACGATACGGCCGGCACGGCCGGCATCTGGACGGCCTATCAGAACGACCCGATCCTCGACGATCATTTGGTCACGAACAGCGCGTGGCCGGATGCGGCGAAACAGGTCATGGCCAATGCCGGTATCGATCCGTCGGCTGGGCCGGTGGAATTCGGCGATGTCAAGCCACGCGCCAAGCCGGCGGACCTGCCGGCGTCCAATGGCTCGCCGACCGCGCCGGTCAAGAAATGATACGGCGGGCGTTTTTGACAGGGGCGGCGGCCTTGGTGGCGGCGCCGGTTTTCGCGGCGACGCCGGGCTTTTTCGATGTCCGCGATTTCGGTGCGCGTGGTGACGGCATAACCGTCGACAGCCCGGCCATCAATGCCGCGATCAAGGCGGCCAATAAGGCCGGCGGCGGTACGGTCGTGCTGACGGCCGGGCATTATCTCAGCTTTTCCATCCGCCTGCTCGATCACGTCACGCTTTTGCTGGCCGAGGGCTGCGTGTTGGAGGCGGCCGATCCGGTGTTGCACAAGGGCGCCTATGATCTGCCGGAAAGTGATCTGGAAGAAGAGTTTCAGGATTTCGGCATCACGCAGTTCCATTGCAGCCTGATCTATGGCGACGGCGCCAACGACGTTGCCGTGATCGGACGAGGGATGATCCATGGGGCCGGACTGTTGCGTGAAGACGCCGGCGCCCATTGGCACGGAGTCGCCGGCTGGCATCCCGGATGGTCGCGGACGGAAGACCCGAAGGACATGGCGATGAACGGCCAGGGCATCCGGGCCATCGGTTTCAAGTCGTGCCGCAATGTCCTGGTTCGCGATGTCACCATCCTGCAGGGTGGGCATTTTGCCTGTCACCTGCTGGGGTGCACGCATGTGTTGGTCGACACCATCACCGTCGATACCGATCGCGACGGCATCGATATCGACTGTTGCCGCGACGTGCGCGTGCGCGATTGTATTGTCAACGCGCCGAAAGACGACGCCATCGTCGTCAAGTCGAGCTATGCCTTGGGGCAGAAAATTGTCTGCGAAAACATCAGCATTACCGGCTGCACGACCAGCGGCTATGCGATGGGTACGTTGTTGGACGGTACGTACCGGCCGTCGGACTATATGTCGGTGGATAATATCGGTGTGCTGGGGCGCATCAAGCTCGGGACCGAAAGTAATGGTGGATTTCGCAATATCCTGATCGACGCCTGTGTGTGCGATAACACGCGGGGCATACTGATCGGGGTGGTCGACGGCGGGGTGTTGGAAGACGTCACGGTTTCGAACATCGTCCTGCGCAATCCTGTCAATCATCCCTTGTTCGTCCGTCAGGCAGCGCGACTGCGGGCGCCGGTGGGGACAGTTGTCGGGGCATGCCGGCGCGTGCGCTTCAGCGACATCGAGGTGTCGGGTGCCAAAATGGCCTGCGGCGTCCAGGGGATCAGCGATGGTATCATTTCCGATGTGTCATTCTCGGGTGTACATGTTGCCTATGCCGGCGGTGGCACCGCCGCCGATGCAGCGATTGTACCGGTGGAGAAGCGTGAGGCCAGCCTGGAGGTCAGCTTCATGAAGGCACTGCCCGCCTATGGCTTTTATGGCCGGCAAGCGACGGGATTGGTGTTGCGCGATTGCAGTTTTACAATTGATAGCGCGGATGCGAGGCCGGCGGTGGTGCTGGATCGGGTGACGAACAGCGAGATCGATGGATTGCGGTCGAGTTCCCCGTTGGAAGGGGCGGTGCGGCAAGTGGTGTGTGAAAATGTCGCGGTCGGGAGCGTGCGGCAGGTTTCCTGAAGGAAAGGAATCCACAGATTACGCCGATTTCGCAGATTTTTCAGATATTTAACGACAAGATTCGTGGTTCTTATGCGTGCCTCGCCCGGCGCTTCGCGCCACCCTCCCCTTAAACGGGGGCGGCGGAAGAAAGATTAGCACCCTGCCTCAACGAATAAGATAAGCGCTTGCTAGATTATAAAACTGCGCGCGTCTTGAGAAATTCCAGATATTTTGGATCATCACTTTTAAATATATCTTCGCCCGCTCCCATATAGGCTCGCATTAACTCGTTGGCGGCGGCATCTTCCTCACCGACATCGAGCAATACTTGGCCCAGTCGAAAATGCAGGAACGGATTTCCCAACGCACCAGGACAGGTCATCGCATATTCAAGCGCCTGCCGTGCAGACCCGTTTTTACCGTCCAAATAACACGAATCCCCTATCGCGGCCAAAATCCAGGTAGCTGCTTCCCAATTGTTCTTCGGATCAGGTAATAACTTCCATGCTTTATTATACTCAGCAATTGCTGCTTCAAAATTCCTCGATTCGGCAAGGTTGTCGCCCGCTTTGCATAAACGAACTATTTCGTCATGCACTTCGTCCGCCAATTCCAAGCTATTGTTTATCATATCTTATTTAGCCACGATTTCAAATTAGGCACTGTAAGAAGAGTGTGCGGCAGGCGAACAATGAGGCTCTGAAAAATCTGCGTAATCTGCGTAATCTGCGGATCCCCTAACCTGCCCTTAGCCCCGCAACGAGGTGGGTCGGCGTTTGTGCCATGACGACTCGATATGATCGCGCATGGCCTTGGCGGCGCCTTCGGGGTCGCGCTTCATGATGGCGTCATAGACCAGTTGGTGGGCCTCATGCGTCGCTTTGATATGCTCGACATTCAGCTTGCCGGAATAGTTCAGGTTTTTCAGCGCCTTACCCTGGATCGAATTAATGATGGCCTCGCTCAAGCGATCACCGGAAATACGCATGATGATATCGTGGAAACCGACGTCTTCATGGACATAGGCCGCCGGCGTCTCGATCAGGGCTGCCAGCTTTTCCAGTTGCGCCGTCAGGTCGGCGGCATCGTCAGCTGTCAGTTTCTGCGCCGCCTTGGCCGCCATCGACGCTTCGAGCGTGACGCGGATTTCGATCAGGTTGTCGAGATAGGACAGGCCGTCCTCGCGCTGGAACAGGGCACTCAGGACCATCGGGTCGAGCAGGCTCCAGTGCGCCGAATCCTGCACGATGGTGCCCCTGCCCTGCTGCGAAATCACCAGGCCTTTTTCGGTCAGGGCGGTGGTGGCTTCGCGGATAACGGTGCGGCTGACTTCGAACATGTCACACAGCACATTTTCCGGCGGCAGAGCCGAACCGGCCGGATAGACTTCGGTAACGATGGCGGTAACCAGGTCTTCGACGACGGCCACAGCCAGACGTGGACGGCGACGGGCATTGCGAGCGGAAAAAGCGATAGCGGTCAAGTCGGCGTTACCTTGAAATATCCGTGATTCCATCAAGCTTAACACGGATTTAGCGAATTCAGCACGCGTTTAAGTTCGTAACAAAAACGCGCCTAAAGAATATATGTTATATATTATCGCCACCGTGGCAAGCGGCTTTAGGGCGCATTTTCAGCATCTTAGACTTCAAACATCACATCCGTGATGCAATGCGCTTGTCAACCGCCGCGCAAGCTGTTAGGTTCATCATACATATTATCTATTCACATCGCGGTACGGATGCCGCGGCCGGCCCGAGAGTAAGTTGATGAAGATTACCGGCTATCGCAGTCTGACCACGGTGCACAATTGGGGCCGTCCGATCGGTGATGTCAACGGCATCATCAAATCGGGGGTAACCGACGTGCCGGTGCTTCTGCTGACGACCGACGAGGGCCTGACCGGGGTCGGCCTGGGCGCCCACGGTGATATCGATCGCGTCTTTCCGGCCATCGAAGGCGAAGACCCGCGGGCCGTGGCCACGCTTTACGATCGCATGCTGGCCCACGTCTTCAAAAGCGGCCATGCCGGCGCCACCTATGGCGCGATCGGCGCCGTCGACATGGCCTTGTGGGACCTGAAGGCCAAGATGGCCGACGAGCCTTTGTGGCGCACCCTGGGTGGGCGCGACCGGTTCGTGCCCGGCTACGCCTCGGGTTTGTGCCAGGGCCTGGATGACGATGCCCTGGTCGCGCTCTATGAAAAGTGGGCCGATCGCGGGTTTACCGGCGCCAAACTGAAAGGCGGGCGAAATATCGACCGCGATATCCGGCGGCTGTTGTCGGTCCGCGAGGTCCTGAAACGCAACACGTCGCGCCCCGCCATGATGTTCGATGTCAACGAATCGTGGTCGCCCAAGCAGGCCATCCGCCATATCGCCGAAATCGAACAGCATATGGACCTGACCTGGATCGAGGAGCCGGTGCGGCGTTGGGACGCCGAAGGCCACGCCGTGATCGGCCGCGCCGTCAAGGCGGCTGTGGCGACGGGTGAGAACCTGACAGGTCTCGATCAATATAGTCCGCTGTTTGCCGCTGGCGCGGTCGATGTCGTCCAGGCCGGTATGGTGTGGGGCATTACGCACTTCAATCGGGTCGCCATGGCGGCTCACGCGCATAATTTGCCGGTGTCGCCGGTCGGATACAACTGCAATCCGGTGGCCCATGCCGCTACGGCGGTGCCCAACCTGTTGACGGTCGAGCTCCAGGACTTCGGCTCGCCGGTCGGGCTGAAAGTCGATCAGGAGATCGCCGATGGCGGTATCGTTTTGGGCGACGCGCCGGGCCTCGGTATCGAGGTCGACGAGGCCGTGATTCTGAGCACGCGCCAGTCCGGCCAATGGGCCGTCGCCGGCGGCCCGCATGTGCGGCCGGCGCGTGCCGGTTTGCGGCTGGTGCCGGAAAACTAGATCGATACGAATTTTGGTAGAAATGCCAAGTGAAGTAAGAAACCCCTCACCCGGCAGGCTGAAGCCTGCCACCCTCTCCCCTTGAAAGGGGCGAGGGGGAAGTAAGCGCTCTGAGTAAGATAAAAACCAGATGGAAACGACACGATTAGGTGGGGACGGACCAGAGGTTTCGGTGCTGGCCCTGGGCGCGGCTTCGCTGGGCAGCGTCTATCACAAGGTCAATCAGGACGACGCCGATGCCACGGTGCATACGGCATTGGAACTGGGCGTGTCACTGATCGACGTTGCGCCCTATTACGGGCTGACCACGGCGGAGACGGCGCTGGGGCACGCGCTGAAAGGTATTGCGCGCGATCGCTATACCCTGGCGACCAAAATCGGCCGTTACGGTGACAAGGACTGGGATTTTTCGCGCGACGCCACTATGCGCAGCCTGGAGGCCAGTCTGGGGCGTTTGCAATGCGGCCATGTCGATATCCTGCAATGCCATGACATCGAAATGGGCGATTACCGCCAATTGGTCGATGAGGCCATCCCGGCCCTGCATGACCTGAAGCGCCAGGGCGTTATCGGTTATGTCGGCATCACCGGTTATGATCTGGCCCTGCTGGAAAAGGTCGCGGTCGAACAATCGGTCGACACGGTCATGGCCTATTGCACCTTCACCCTGCAGGACCAGCGCCTGGCGCCAGTGGCCAAGCGCCTGCAAGCGCGCGGGATCACCGTCTTCAACGCCTCGCCGCTGGGCATGGGTTTGCTGACGCGGCGCGGACCGCCTGATTGGCATCCCGGGCACACCTCGGTGCACGCCGCGGCGGCGGAAGCGGCAGGGATTTGCGCCGAAGCCGGCAACGATATTTCCCGCCTGGCCCTGCAATTCGCCATGCAGGCGGCGCGCGCCAATGGCATCGCCTCGACGGTAATAGGCTCATCCAGTCCGGCCAATATGCGCGACAATGTCGCCGCCCTGAGCGCGCCGATCGACGAAGACTTGTTGGCGCGCGTGGAGGAAGTGTTGGCGCCCGTCCTCGATAAAGGGTGGGATGTCCTGCCGGGCAATGGCGGCAAGGCCGGCCAATGATCGATGCCCACCTCCATCTTTGGGATCCGACGCAGCTCGATTATGACTGGTTGAAACACGTGCCGGCGATTGCCGGCGTGCACGACAGCGAACGTTTCAAAAATATTGGAATTGACCTGAAGGGCGCCGTTTTCGTCCAGGCCGATTGCGCGCCTGAACAGGCACTGGCGGAAGTCGATTGGGTCACCGCGCAAGATTTCCCGATTTTAGGAATTGTCGCCTATGCACCGCTTGAAGCGGGTGGCGATGTGGCCCCTCACCTCGCCGCCCTGACGGCGCGGCCATTGGTGAAAGGTGTTCGTCGCAACGCTCAGAACGAGGACGACGGTTTCATGACCGCTGCCGGTTATGTCGCCGGTATGAGGTTGACCGCGGAAGCCGGCTTGGCGATTGACATGTGTATTCGTGCGCCGCAACTGCCGGAACTGCTTGAGGCCGTCCGTCAGGTGCCCGAGGCGCGGATCGTACTCGATCATCTCGGCAAGCCCGATATTGCGGCGCATGACGCCAACATCAATGGCGACGATTGGGCCGACAACCTGTCTGCCCTCGCCGCCCTGCCGAATGTTTGGTGCAAGTTGTCCGGTCTGCCGACCCAGGCGACGTGGGACGACTGGCGGCCCGAAGAGCTCCTACCCTATCTGCACCACGCCATCTCGGTGTTCGGACCGGACCGCTGTCTGTTCGGCGGCGATTGGCCGGTCGTCGATCTGGCCGGCGGCTACGGGCCTTGGCTGGATGTCGTCGAGGCGGCGATCGCCGGCCTGAGCGTGGAAGATCAAATACGAATCCGGGCCGGCAGCGCCCGAGACGTTTATCGTCTACAATAAAAAACGAAGGAAACGACATGGACCTGCAACCGACCCTGACCGAGGCGCCCGCGCCCAGTTTTACCGGCATCCCACATGTTGCAGGCGCCCGGCGCTGGCTGCTGCTCGGCTCTTTGTTCGTCTGCTTCTTTATGCTTTTGGCGCTCTATTGTGGTGTGCTGGCCGTGCTGCTGCCGAACCAGATCGCGGCGCTCGACCCCGCCAACAAGGTGGGTAATCTCGGCCTGATGTTCTTCGTCACCTCGATCTTCTCGACCCTGACGACGCCGATCGCCGGTGCGCTGTCGGACCGGACGCGGTCAAAATTGGGCCGCCGCACGCCGTGGATCATCGCCGGCTCGGTCGTCGGGGCCATCGCCTTGGCCAGCGTCGCCTATATGCCGACCTTCTGGAGTATCACCGCGGTTTGGGTGGTGGCGGCCGTCGCCCTCAATTCCATGCAACCGGCCTTGACAACCGTCGTCGCCGACCGCTTTCCCGAACATGCTCGTGGTACCGCGTCAGGCTTTGTGGGCGCAGGCATGACGGCCGGCGGGACGGTCGGCATGATCGTCGCCGGCCGCTTGGCCAACAACATGCCCCTGGCCTATGCCGTCTTCGCCGGCGCCATCGCAGTATGCTGCCTGGCCTTCGTCGTCCTCAACCACGATACTTCGTCCAAGGGCGTGGCGTTGAAGCCATTCAAAATCGGTGATTTCGCCAAGGGCTTCTGGATCGATCCGAAGGCCTATCCCGATTTCTGGTGGGCCTTTCTCGGCCGCTTCACCATCTACATGGGTTATCAGGGTATCGTCACCTACCTGCTCTATATCCTGCAGGACTATATCCACCTCGGCACGGACCGCGCCAATATCGTTATCGGCACAGTGTCGGCCATCACCTTCGTCTGTGTCATGGGTTCGTCCCTGCTGTCGGGCCTGGTGTCGGACTGGATCAAACGCCGTAAGCCGTTCGTTTTCGCCGCCAGCCTGATCATGGGCGCCGCCATGGTCGCCCCTCTTTTCATCCCCTCGCTCAATGGCATGTACATTTATGCCGCCCTGATCGGCTTAGGCTATGGCGCTTTCATGTCGATCGATATGGCGCTGATGACCCAAGTCCTGCCCAAGGATACCGGCGAAGCCGGCAAGGATCTCGGCCTGCTCACCACCGCCGTCAATATTCCGCAGATCATTTCGCCGGTTCTGGCGGCATGGCTGTTGAAATCTTTTCACACCGATTACCGTGTTTTGTTCCTGGCCGCGATCGTCTTCGTCTTCGCCGGCTCCTTCTTCGTTTTGCCGATCAAGTCGGTGAAATAACAAGATATCCCTCCCCGGGGTGTTGACTGGCCGCTTCCGCAAGCAAGCGGTCATTTTTGTATCTGCGCGCAATTACTCAGACAATTAATTTTCAAACAAATCATTAAACATCAGCAAATGATGCATTTCACACAAATCAAATCAGTAATGTTGTGATTAAGTCACATCCCGCCAAGCACTTATGCAGCGCCCTCCCATCCCACCTCCAAGTCGGCATCGATGTCCTGTGATCCTTTCTATGAAAGACTTTCTCGCTTCTGGCGCTTGCAACAACATCTGTGGCCGGGCAACCTCTTTTCCTTCCATTGACATCATGCGACCTTGAGGCTTTATGATAGGGCAGCGACGCGGCGGCCGTTTGCGGATTCACAGGCTCCGCCGGTACGCCCCGTCGCTGTAAAACAATAAAGAAAACAGGGACCAAGCACGATCACCAAGCCTTTCACTACGGCCGCTCCACGCCTACAGCTCGCTAGGTCACGTTGCCTCAATTTCTTGTGTACCCATTGGATTTCAGCCCGGGCGTATTGTCAGACATATGATGATAATTTGACACACATATTACGATAAAATAATATGCCTCATCAGCGCTCAATATAGAGCGAGATCCAAGGAAGGAAATCTATGTCCAGGAAACTTGTACTGCTGGCCGCCACCGCCCTCTCGGCCGCCGCACTGCTGGCCCCCGAATTCGCCGCCGCGCAGGATGCCTCCACCACAGCCGCCGCCCCTGCCGCCAGCGAAGATACAACCCAGACCGTTGTCGTTCGTGGTATCCGCCGCGGGATCAAGCAATCGCTCGATATCAAGAAGTCCGCGATCGGCGTCGTCGATTCGATTGCTTCCGAAGATTTGGGCAAGCTGCCCGACCAGAACGTCGCCGAATCGCTGCAACGCGTCGCCGGCGTCACAATCGAACGGAACCGCGGTGAAGGCCGCTATATCTCGGTCCGCGGTTTCGGTCCCAAGTTCAATGCCGTCACTGTCAATGGCCGGACCCTGGCGACCGACAATAACGGCCGCGAATTCTCCTTCGACGTACTGCCGTCGGAACTGATCTCCGGCGCCGACGTCTACAAGTCGCCGCAAGCCAATATTAACGGCGCGTCGATCGGCGCCACGGTCGATATCCGCACTCTGCGTCCGTTGGACCAACCGAAGAATTTCTCCCTGGCCGGCTCGATCGGCGCCAGCCACGCCGAATTGGCCGACACCAACAATCCCGACGCGGCAGCCGTCATGAGCTGGCGCAATGAGGCCCGCAATTTCGGTGTCGCACTCTCCGCCTCCTACAGCGATGAACAAGTCCGCGACGACGAATTCACCATCGGCGCCGGTCACGTCTATCGCTCCTCGACCGATAGCTATTACAATGCCGGCGGAGTCCCCGGCGCTCGTATCGGCGCGAATGTCGCGCCGTTCAGCCATATCTCGATGCCGTCCAACCTGTCGCCGTTCTTCTTCGTGCGTAACAAGAAGACGACCGGTTTCAACGGTTCGGTGCAGTATAAGCCGACGGATCGCCTGACCCTGACGCTGGATACCCTCTATTCGAAGTCGGACATCACCGAGGATCAAACCGGCCTCGCCTATGATTTCTCGGGCGGCACCTTGATCGACCAGGTCGTGGCGGACGGCGAAGCCGTTTATCAAAAATACACCAACGGTACGGTCGACGAAATCCTGCAACACGATACGCGTAATGTAACGACTTCGATGGTCGGCTTCAATGCCGCCTGGAAGGCCACGGACAGCCTGACCTTGTCGTTCGACGCCTCGACCTCCAAGGCCGAGCGCCGCGGCAAGGCCAATGACTATTTCACCACCATCCGCCGCAAGCATATGGATTTGTGGTTCGACCGCCGCAGCGGCAGCCCGATCTATGATTACGGCTTTACCAGCCCGAACTATCCCGACGCCGCGACCAATCCGCAAGGCATCACCGCCCACTACTATATCTGGGGCGGCGGATCGGACATCGACGACAAGACGACCGAGTTCAAGTTCGACGGCAAATGGGCACCTGAAGGCGCCGTGACCCTCTATTCCGGTATTGCCAGCGAGCAGCGCACCAAGACGATCACCACTAATTCGACCCCGGGCGGCGAGCAATGCGCCTATTGCGGTTCGGATCGTGTCCTGCCGACATCCTTGTTCCATTCGACCGATATGGGCTTTTTTGAAAGCCATAACGGCAATGTCATTCGCGACTGGATCGCCTATGATCCGTTGGCCGTCATCATGCAGGTCGACCAGTTCGCCACCCAGGATGGCAAGGCCTTCGATCCCGGGCGCTTCGATCCGGCAGGTTCGTCGGTCGTCGATGAAAAGGTGCTCATTGGGTACCTGATGAGCGACATCCGCACCGAAATCGCCGGCATGCCCTTGTCGATCAATACCGGCGTGCGCATCGAGGACACCAAATATACCTCGTCCGGCGCGTCGCAGACCATCATTTCCGCCGTTCCCAACGGCGCAGGCCAGAACCTCATCACGCTTTCGGGCATTGTTCCGGTCAGTTTCGAAGGCAAATATACCGACATCCTGCCGTCTTTGAACGTCAAGCTGAGCCTCACGGACAACCTGATCGCCCGTTTCGCCTCATCGCGGGTCATCACCCGCCCGACCCTGTCCGACCTGTCGCCGAAGCAGTCGATCCAGACCAATCCCGGCAACGAGACGATCAAGCGCGGCAATCCGGATCTGCAGCCTTTCCGGGCATCGCAGATCGAAGGTGGCCTGGAATGGTATTTCGACAAGCTGTCCCTGCTGTCGGTCTCGGCCTTCTACAAGAATATCGACTCGTTCGTCACCCTGACCACAACGCCGCAAAAGGTCGACCAGGTCACCTTCCAGGTAACCGTGCCCACCAACGGCAAGGGCGCCGTCGTCAAGGGTTTCGAACTGGGTTACCGTCAGTCGTTYGGCCAATTGCCGGCGCCGTGGGACGGCCTGGGCGTGCAGACCAGCTTCACCTATGCCGAAAGCAATGCCAACTATACCAATACCGTGGCGCATGTTTCCTACGGCCTGGAAGGTCTGTCCAAGTACAGCTACAGCCTGATCGGCTTCTATGAAAAGTACGGTGTCCAGGCACGGGTCGCCTATACCTGGCGCGACAAGTTCCTGCAGGTCGCTTCGGGCCGTAACGGCGAGCCGGAATATTTCGACGCCTATGGCCAGCTCGACGCCAGCCTGTCCTACGACCTGACGCCGCATGTAACCCTGTACCTTGACGGCCTCAACCTGACCGATACGAACGAGTTCATCTATTCGGTTACGCCGGACCGCACCAAGGAATACCGCACGACCGGCAAGCGCGTCGCCGCCGGGGTCCGCTTCCGCTTCTGATTTCAGCCTTCTGTGATCAAACCGGTTCGGCGTTTACCCGTTTCATCGACCCGCGACAGAGGCCCCTTAAGCCGGCATTCCACGGAATGCCGGCTTCTTTTTGTCGTGGCAACACCAGCGCCTCGCGTTGACATGGACGGGCGGTTGATGGACTGTCACCTAAATGCCGTTGGGGGAAAGACATTATGATACTGAAGACTGTTGGACTCGTGCTGGCCCTGGCCACAGTCGCGTCTTCGGTGCATGTCGAAACGGCGTTGAGTCCGGCCGACAAGGCCGCGTTCGATGCCATCAGCAAGAAACGCTTCCCTGTTCTGATGGGATATCAGAACCAGACCATGCACACCGTCGCCGTCTGGCCCATCGACGAGATCAAGGTCTGTGCATTGGAGACCCAGAGCCTCGGCGAGATCCAGGCACAAAAGAGCGAGGAATTGGCGCTTCTGCATCGGTACGAACAGGACAATAAACCGGTCGACTCGTTGATCAGGGATTATCTCCTTACGTCGCGGGAAACGGACCAGTTGTTCTGGTCCGCAGCCGACGCCTGCGCGGCTGCGCAGGCTGCCAAGGACGGTCATGGCAAGGGCAAGCTGATCGACATCATTCTGTGGCGGGCCGTTTATCGCGACGAAACGCTGCTGAAGCGCTACGATGAGGTCACAGCGTCTTATAAGACAGCGACACAGGCAAAGGACCGCCTGACTACGCTGAGCGATCTGCAATCGCTAGCCGCATTGCAATATGCCCTGGTCTCGGAGATTTCCGGGATGCGTGATCTGGGGGGCAGTCCGGAACCGAGACGCGCCGCTCTGATCACGCGATTGCCGGCACTGGAGGGGGAACAGGCGGATATCGACAAGGGCAATGAAACCGAGGTTAAACCCTATTTGGCGCCGCTCGTCTCAGCCAAGCAGTGAGCGGATATCCCGGGCGACCTCGCTGAGGTCGTTGTTGAACTGATGATCGCGGTGCGGGAGCGAGCGGATAATCGCCTGCGGGATGGCCTTGGCGTAAAGCGCGATGTGGGCGGCGGGCACGGTCTCGTCCTCGGCGCCGTGATAGAAGACAATGTGTACGCCAGCCGGCAGATGCCGGGTGAAATCGCTGGGGGGCGTCACGTCATCGCTCGTCCAGCCACCGTCACCGACAAACGGCGGCGCAATCAGCATGAGAGCACCAGGTGTAAAGGTCAGTACCTGGTCGGCGAGGACGTGGAGGAGGATGGTGGCACCGACGGAGTGGCCGATGAGGATGGCGCCATCGTCGAGGCTATCGAGTTCCGTCAGCAGGGCGTGTTTCCAGGTCGCATAGCCAGGATCGGCTTCGTCGGGCATATGCGGGTAGAGGATGGTGAAGCCGTCGCCGAGATCCTGCTTGAGGCTGGCAACCAGCTTGTTGTCCCATTGATCGTGGGCGCCCTCGCCGCCGCCCTGAATGAAAAGGATTTGTCGTGGCATCCGGAATCTCCATATCCGCATTGCGGCGTCAGGATGCAGATCGGGACATAGTTTTGCAATGAGGAGGTGACGGACCGCACCCGTCGGGTGGGGACGCGCGCGCCGTTTTTATTTCCTGAACGCCTGGATATCGATACTGTGGCGGCTGAGCTTGTCGTAAAAGGTCTTGCGCGGGAGTTTGAGGGCCTGCATGGCCAGTTGCGCATTGCCGCGGCAGGCGGCCAGGGTTTCCGAGATGATCATCGCTTCGAACTCGGCGACCCGATCAGCCAGGCCGGGTTCGTTCGGATGGATGTCCGCGGTTCGCGACGGCACGACATTCAGGCCCAGGGCGTAGCGTTCGGCATATTGTTCAAGCTCGCGGATATTGCCGGGCCAGTCATGGCGTTGCAGATAGGTCCCGACATCGGCGGAGAGGTGCGGCACGGGGCGCTTCAGTCGCAGGCAGGCCTCGATCAGAAAGTGCTGGAACAGCAACGGTACGTCGCCCTTTCGTTCTTTGAGCGGCGGCACTTTCAGCGTTACACCGCTCAGGCGGTAATAGAGGTCGGCGCGAAACCGGCCGGCGCGCACGGCTTCGCTGAGGTCGACGCGGCTTGAGGCGATCACGCGCACATCGAGAGGCCGGGCCTCATCGGCGCCCAGAACCCACAGTTCGCGCGCTTCGACGACGCGCAGCAACTGGGTTTGCAGCGGTAGGCTGAGACCATCGATATCGTCGAGGAACAGGGTGCCTTTTTGGGCTTTTTCGATGCGGCCCTGGCTGCGGCGCGCCGGCGGGGCGTTCGGCTCCAGCCGCGCGCCCGATTCGACGCCAAACAGCTCGGCGGCAAAAACCGGGTCGGGCAAGGCGGCGCAATTGACCTGAACGAACGGCCGGCCCTTGCGCGGGCTTTGGCGATGGATCGTGCGCGCCACGCGTTCCTTACCGACGCCGGTTTCGCCCTCGATCAGGATATCGACATCGGCGCCGGCCACCTGGGCGATGGTCTGGCGCAGGTGCTGCATGATGGCGCTATCGCCCAGGAGACGGTCGCCGTCATCGGGCGCCGCTTCGTAACGGGCGCGCAAATGGCGGTTTTCGATCACCAGGCGCCGCGTGTCGATGGCCCGGCGCACGGCCGACAGCAGAATGTCCATGGGGAACGGTTTGGTGATGAAGTCGTAGGCGCCGTTTTTCAGAGCTGTCACGGCCATGGGGACGTCGCCATGGCCCGTCATCAGGATGACTGGGATGTCGCGATCGATGGCACGGATACGGGCGAAGACTTCCATGCCGTCCATGCCGGGCATGCGCACATCGGTAATGACGACGCCGTCGAATTGCGGCGTGACGGCTCTAAGCGCATCAGGTCCGTTCGAAAAAGCCTTGACGGTAAAGCCGGCCAGTTCGAGGCCTTGGGTCTGCGCGGCGCGCAGGTCGTCGTCGTCGTCGATGAAAATGATCTGACCGGTCACGACACGACCCGCCGCAAGGTGACGATAAAGCGCGCGCCGTCGGGATATTCCGTGTCGGCACCGAGCTCACCACCGAAATCGCGCAGGATATCGCGGGCGATGACGAGCCCCAGCCCCAATCCCTTCGGCTTGGTCGTGGTGAAGGGGATAAACAGGGCTTTTCTTACGGTATCGGGCAAGCCCGGGCCGTTATCTTCGACCCATAGCCGCACCTGATCCGGTTCGACTTCGCAGCCCAGCCTGACCTGGGCGTCGGGGACGCCTTCCACCGCTTCGAAGGCATTTTGCAGCAGATTGACCAGGACCTGTTCCAGGCGCACGCGCTCCGCCCAGACCTTGACGCCGGGGGGAATGTCCGGGCGTTTGAAGCGCACCTTATGGGCCTTGACCCGGCTATGGGTCAAAAGGATCGAGCCTTCGACGGCCTCAAGGACCGAGGTCGGCTCGCTCTGGCCGCTGGCCTTGCGGGAAAAGGCGCGTAGTTCGCCGGTGATATGGCCGATCCGTTCGCTCATGGCGACGATGTTTTCGAGATTGGCCTTGATCAGGGCCGGCTTCAAACCGCGCAGGGCATTGTCGGCAAGGACGCGAATCGTCGCCAGGGGCTGATTGATTTCATGGGCGACGCCGGCCGTGATCTGGCCCAGCTGGGCCAGCTTATTGGCCTGGACCAGGTCGGCCTGGAGGGTGTTGAGCCTGAGCTCGGTGGCGTGGCGTTCCTCGATTTCCTTCGACAACAGGTCGTTGGCGTGCCGCAAGGCGTGGGTGCGTTGACCGACATCGAATTCCAGCCGCGACAGGTAGGCCAGATCGGCGTCGGCCTTCAGGCGCAGGTTCGATTGCCGGCGCCAGAACCACAGGCCAAGACCCGCGACGAGCAGTTCCGCCAAGGCGGTGATCGCGGCAGCCGCCAGGGCCGTGCTCTTCGCCGGGGCCAGCGAGCGGTAGACGTGAATTTGCCAGCCATCGACGCCGGGAATGGGCAGGACCGCGGGGGTTTGGTCCCGTGTCGGCGGCCGGGGTTGTTTGAAACGCCAGTCCGGATTGCCGGCGATGACGACGTCGTTGTGACTGTCGGTCACGAAGGCGACCTCGTTGAGGCGCCCCCACTCCGCTTCCAGGGTGGTAAATTCGAGCTTCACCACAGCGACACCGACGGTTTGTCCGTCCGACTTCACGCTATGGGACAGGAAAAGCCCCGGGATGTGGCTGACCGTGCCGAGGGCAAATTGCGATGCCTTGCCCTGGCTCAGGGCCTGGATGAAATAGTCGCGAAAGCGGTAGTTGGAGCCGACGAAGCTTTCCGGCCGGTTCCAATTGCTGGCCGCGACCGCCGTGCCGGTCGGGTCGAGGACATAGATGACCGCGCTGCCGGTCTCACGGCGCAGAGCCTCCAGCTTCAGCGACAACGCCCCGGCGGCCTCGGGTGCGTGTGAGGTCAAGGCGGCCTGAAGACCGCTGTCGGCGGCCAGCACGGCGGGGACGGTACGCTGCTTGTCGATCTCGCTCTGCAGCACCGAGGCCCGGAGTTGCGCCGAGGCGGCGGCCTCTTTTTCCAGCCCATGCAGGGACTGTTCGAACGCCGCATTATAGGCGGCGAACGTCAGGGCAAAACCGGCCAACAGGGCGGCGACCGCAGCCGTGATCAGCAGGGGTGACGTTGCGCGGATGAAAGCGAATAGCCTGTGGATGGTCGCGGTCATGTCACGGGCCGTGTGTGTGAAAAGATGCACAAAATGACATACGGGTGGGCGGATTTCAACACAAATGTGAACCGCTCGAGGAAACGTCATTCACATAGTTTCCTTTAAAAACAACAACTTTCCTCATTTTTAAAATAACATTGTCGTGTCGGAACTTCCGGCGAACACTGGGGGCAAGGCGCGCTCAGCAAGATCGTCACGCCACAGGAAACGCCGCGACGGACCCAATGATGGGGCCATCGCCTGACATCAGGAGAACTTCATGGCTTACGTCTCTCACGTCACTCCCTCCAATCCGCCGGCCAAGACGGGCAAGTGGTACAGCCACATGTACCTGCACGTCATCATCGCCATTATCGCCGGCGCCCTGATCGGCCAGTTCTATCCGCACACCGGCGAAGCCCTGAAACCGTTGGGCGATGCCTTCGTCAAGCTGGTCAAGATGATCATCTCGCCGGTGATCTTCCTCACCATCGTCACCGGGATCGCCGGCATGGGCAGCCTGAAAGGCGTCGGCAATGTGACGTGGAAGGCCTTCGCCTACTTCTTCACCTTCTCGACCCTGGCCCTGATTATCGGCCTGATCGTCGCCAATGTGGTTCAGCCCGGCCACGGCATGAATATCGATCCGACCACCCTGCACAATGACAAGGTCGCCGAATATGCCGCCAAGGCGCACGACACGACGATCACCGGGTTCCTGACCGGCATCATCCCCGACACCTTCGTCAGCGCCTTCGTCGACGGCAATATCCTGCAGGTCCTGTTCATTGCCATTCTCTTCGGGATATCCCTGGTCCTGATCGGCGACAAGGCCAAGCCGGTGGTCAACATCCTGGAAAGCGCCAGCAACGCCATTTTCCGCATGGTGAATATCCTGATGAAGGCGGCCCCTATTGGCGCGTTCGGAGCCTTTGCCTTCACCATTGGCAAGTACGGCATCGCCTCGGTCGTCAACCTGGCCGCTCTGGTCGGCACCTTCTACCTGACCTCTGCCCTGTTTGTTGTCATCGTCCTGGGCGCCGTGGCCGCTGCCAACGGCTTCTCGATCTTCAAGCTGATCGCCTATCTCAAGGCGGAACTGCTGCTGGTCTTGGGCACCTCGTCCTCGGAATCGGCCCTGCCGAGCCTGATGGAAAAGATGGAGCAGGCCGGCTGTTCGCGCCCTGTCGTCGGCCTGGTGATTCCGACGGGTTATTCGTTCAATCTGGACGGCACCAACATCTATATGACCCTGGCGGCCCTGTTCATCGCCCAGGCGACCAATACGCACCTTACGCTTGAACAACAGGTGGTGCTGCTGTCGGTCGCCATGCTGTCGTCGAAGGGGGCCGCTGGCGTCACCGGGGCCGGCTTCATTACCCTGGCCGCCACCTTGTCGGTCGTGCCGGCCGTGCCGATCGCCGGCATGGCCCTCATCCTGGGTGTCGACCGCTTCATGTCGGAATGCCGCTCGCTCACCAATTTCATCGGCAATGCGGTGGCCACGGTCGTCGTCAGCCGCTGGGAAAAGGCCGTGGATATGGATGCCTTCAAGGCCGCGATTGGCGGCAAGCCCCGGCGGATCGCGCCGCTTGGGGAGATCACTACCCTCACCCCGGGTCTGCAGGCCGGCGAGCAAAGCGCGGACTGATCCCGCCCCGCCGCGCCAGATACGACCAGGCCGCGGCGGGCCTGTTTCCCCACAATAAAATAAACATGGAGTCGAAAATGTCGAAATCAAATCCGGCACGCGCCGCAGTGTGCCCGGCCGTCCTCATTGCCGGCCTGATCCTGGCCCTGCCCGCCAGCGCCCTGGCGCAAACCAAAGGGCCGGTCTTTTCGGGACAAGTCAGTGCGCTCAGCGACGGTATCTATCGCGGCGTCAGCCAGACCGAAGGCTTGCCGCAGTTCAACGCCTATGCGCAAATCGCCTTCGGTAAGGTCTATATCGCCACCCGCTACAAGTCGATGCGCGATCGCTCGACCGGGGTCGACAACCAGACACAGGCGATTATCGGCTACAAGACCAATTGGTCCGGTTTCGATATCAGCGCCTGCGCGTCCTACAAGCGTTACAACGGCGTCAAGCCGGGCATCGACAAGGCTTTCATGGAGTATGAAACCGTCTTCAGTCGCAAGATAGCCGCCAATACCACCGCCCGGCTGACCCTGGCCTATAGCCCGGACAATTACGGCTCCGCCAAGGTGGCGACCTTTTCCGAAGTCGGTCTTGAGCAAAAATTGACGCCAAAATTCAGCCTTCAGGCGGCTACAGGGTTCCGCCATAATGAACACAGCGTCGACTATACCAACTACCTGGTGGGCGCGACCTATGCGCTCAACAAGACCTTAAGTGTGGCTGTGACTTTCACCACCACGGACAAGGCGAAGTTCGGCGACAAATACGGCGACTCGACGTTTCTGACACTTACGCAGAAATTCTAGAGCGCAGTCCGTTCGACGCCAAGCGACAAGACGGCCGTTTCTGAACTCAAGGCCTGATATCGTAGAGGGCATGATGGGTGAGGATAAAGAGCGTGCGCCGGTCGGGGCCGCCGAAGATCAGCTGAATGGGACGTTCCGGCACGTCGATCCGACCCTTCTGCACGCCGTCAGGACCGTAGACAAAGGTCTGGCCGTTGGCGACATAGACATTGCCATCGGCGTCGACCGCCACACTTTCTCCGCCCCGTTCAGCAAAGGGCTTCAGGTCGGTCAGCGTGCCGCCGGCGCCGGCCAGGGCGCTGTAGGTCTTGTCTTCCGAGCCGTTGATAACGTAGAGGCGTTGACCTGCCTTGGCCGGCACGAAGCCATAGGTGTCGAGCATGTCCGAGAAGCGCCAGCCGAGATGGGTGACCGGTCCCTGCTGGAAGACGCGGAAGGCCGGCAAGACCAGTGAGCCATCGGGAGAGACATATTCTTTTGCCTTGGGCACCGCGAAGTCACGGGCGAACATTTGCGCCAGGGTGGTGAATTCATAGGTCTTCGGGTCGATCTGGTCGCGGAACTCCCCGTTGTCCCACAGGTTGCCGGGCAAGGCGATGGTGGCGTCCGGATGGTCGGCGACCGGGGTTGGCGGGATAAGGGTGACGGCACTATCCGGCTTATCCGGGCGGAAGGTATAGACCGTACTTTCAGGACCGTCGGACGACAGGACCAGCAGATTATCCGACTTGTCGAAGGCCAGGTTGACCGGATCAAGCGGGGCATCGCGGACAATGGCCAGGCCCTGGCTTTGCGACCAGCTGTAGATGCGATGGAAGCGGTGTTCGACAAAGTAGAGCTTGCCGGTGGAATCGATCGCGGCGCCGGAAATGGAATAGAAGCCGTCTTGTAATTTGCTGACCTGTGATGCGGTGACCGAGGGTTGGGTCGCGGGCGGCGTGGCGGAAATGGGTGGGACGTCGAGGGTGGCGAATTCGCGTTCGCGGACCTGGAGCCCGCTGGTGACATCGATCAGGGCATTTTCAAACGGGAACTTACTGGCGCGCAGATAGGTGCCGCAGCCTATGTCGTCGCAAGTGGCGAAACCGCTCTCGGCATTGACGTGGACATTGCGGAACTGCAGGTCGCCGGAATTGTAGAGTTTGACGGCGGACAGGGCCGGCTTGATCGTCCGGGTGACGCGGTAGCCATGATAGTTGGCGAACAGGATATGCGACGAGTTGCGGATGTCGAGCGACACCGTATCCTGGCTTTCGCGCACCTCTTCTTCGGTCTGGGGCGCGAGGAATTCCCAGTTCTGGACATTGTCGAGAACGATTTCGGCGCGAACATGGTGCTCGGCCGAGAGCTCATAGACGTGGCCCGGCGTCGAGGTGTTGGTGACGTAGAAACCGGCCTGGGCATAGGTGTTGGGCGTCCAGATAGCGGCAAAAGTGCCGCCGCCGCCATCGGTCACCCAGATACTGGGCGACTGACGGTCCCATTCGGCCGTGGGATCGGCGCCGGGCGCGGCGGCATAGGGATTGGCCTTGGCGCCGCTGGCCAGCTGGGTGCCGTGGCCGCCCTGGATCTTGACGTCGTCGACGAGGGAATCCGCGCCGGCCTTCCACAACAGGGCGGTGGCGCGGGGATTGATGACGCCGGTCGACAGGCCGATGCCGGAGACGACGGCGCTGCCGCCCTTGGCGCTTTCCAGCAGGGCCTTGGGCGCGCCGACTCCCATATAGGCCGGGGTATTGTCGGGCAGGACCAGTTGGGTCAGGCTGGGGTGCAGGCCGATCAGGACGGTATCGGGCTTGAGGCGCAGGGTGTCGGTGACGCGGTAGAAGCCCATGGGCAGGTAGACGACCGGGCTGGCGTCGATGGCGGCCTGCAAGGCGGCGGTGTCGTCGGTTGTGCCGTCACCCTTGACGCCAAATTTGCCGGCGCTGACCCATTGCGCAACCGGCGGCAGGGCCCGGATGGCGTTGGCTGTCTCGGCTGCGGGCTCGGTCTGCGGCGTCATCTGGATGTCCGTGGCCAGGCTGGCCATGGCGCCGAGCGCCGGGACATTCCACCCGTGGGTGAAACGGCTGACCGTATAGGCGGCCCCCTTGCCGGCTATGGTCTTGCCGCTATCGCGAAAGCGGGCGAAAACCGGGACATTGTGCGCCGTGGCATGGTCGAAACCCACCTGGGTGAAGGCGCTGGTTTCATTGCTGATGATGACGGCCGCCTTGGAGACGTTCTCGAAATGCACGTCCTTGCCCCATAGGGAGTCGCTGTAACCCTTGTCGATTTCGATGCCGACGGGCGTGTTGCGGATGTCGGTATGGACCAGGGCGATGTCGGCCTCGTGTTCGCGGATAGCGGCGTCGCGCTGGCCGTCGAACGTGGAATCGATCAGGGTGAATTGCCAGGCCGGGGAGGTTTTTTCGGTCAGAATGCCATAGCGGCCGCCATAGAAATGCAGGTCTTCGGCTTCGTTGCCGACCATATAGATGCCGGCCAGGCCTGATCCGAGGTGGAAATCGATATGGCTGAGGAACGAATGCTGGGCCGTGCGCAGGCGGACGGCGGCGGCCGCCGGGTTGCCGGCGCCGATCTCGAAATCGACATTGCTAAGGGCAGAATAGAAAGTCGACGAATTGGCGTCGCGGACCTTGTCGCTATAGGGGACGGCGGAGACAACGGGGACAGGCACCTTGTCGGCGACATAGAGCGCGCTGCCGGTGAAAACGACCATGTTGGCGACACCGGTCTGGAAACCGGGCGTGCGGTCGCCCAACACCAGGACCGGCCGGGTCGGGCCGAAGCCGAAGATGCGGACGGCGATGGGCACCAGCAGGGTGCGGGTGATGCGGTAACGGCCCGAGGGCAGGAAAACAATGCCGCCGTCGCCTGAATTGGCGGCGCTGTCGATGGCGGCCTGGAGGGCGGCCGTGTCGTCGGTCTTGCCGTCGCCGATGGCGTGGGCGACGATGGCATGGGGATCGTCGGGCTGGGTCAGGAAAACCGAGTGGGACGGGCCGGCAAGGGCTGCGACGGGGATGCCTCCGAGCATGGCGGCCAGCAGAACCATCGAGGCTGTCGTTGTGAATCTTCTGCTGCGATGACGGTTTTTCATGTGCTTTATCCCTGTAGCTTGATTATTCGTTAGAGGTGCAAGGCGGCTCCCAGGAGGAGTACGAAGATCAGGCCGAAGATCCCCACCAGGGTCTCCATGACCGACCAGGAGAGAAAGGTGTCCTTCAGCGATACGCCGAAATAGGCCTTGAACATCCAGAAGCCGGAATCGTTGACGTGGCTGCACATCAGGCTACCGGCGCCGACCGCGAGGACCATCAGGCTGGGGTCGACGCCCGAGGTCTGGACCAGCGGCGCAACGATGCCCGCGGCTGTGAGGCCGGCCACCGTGGCGGAACCCAGGCAGATACGGATCAGGCAGGCGACCAGCCAGCCGAGGACGAGAGGCGGCAGCGGCAGGTGGCTGAGCTGAGCACCCATCTGGGCGCTGACACCCGACTCGACCAGGACCTCCTTCAAGGCGCCGGCGCCGGCGATGATCAGCAGGATGGGGGCAATGTCGCGCAGGGCGTTCTGCGCACCGGTCATCAGGGTCGGCAACCCCTCACCGCGCCCCAGCCCCAGGGTGACCAGGGCCACGGCATAGGCGACCAGCATGACGATCATAGGATTGGCCATGAAGGCAATCACGGCCTTCAGGTTAGGGTCTGCGATCGGCAACATGGTCAGCAAGGTCGCTATGCCCAGCAAGACGACCGGCAGCAGGGCCGTGGCGAAACTGTTGAAAGCGCCCGGCAGGTCGGCTTCGGCGCGCAGCTCGGTCTGGAACATCGGCGCCGGCGTGGCCTGGATGCCTTTGAGGCCCATGGCGAAGATCGGACCGGCGATGATCAGGGTGGGGATGGCCACCAGGAAGCCAAAGAACAGGGTACGGCCCATATCGGCGTGGAACTGCGTCACCAGGGCGGTTGGCGAAGGATGGGGCGGCAGGAAGCCGTGGGCGATCGACAGGCCGGCAAGGAGCGGAATGGCCAGGGCAACGAGCGGTCGCTTTGATTGATAGACCAAAGAAAAGATCAAGGGCACCATCAGGACGAAGCCCACATTGTAATAGAGCGGGATGCCGACCACGAAACCGGTCAGGGTCAGGGCGATCGGCATGCGCGATGGACCGAACAGGCCGATCAGCCAGTTCGCGATCCTTTGGGCCGCGCCGCTGTCGGCGATCAGTTTGCCGAAGACCGCGCCGAGGCAGATGATCACGGTCAGAGAACCCAGCAGGTCGCCTATGCCCTTTTCAATCGCCTTGGGCACGGTCTCGAGCGGCATGCCCAGGAGCAGGGCCGCTGTCAGGGCGGCGATAACAAAGGCCAACAGAGGCTGGATCTTGCCCCAGGCGATCAGGAGGGTCAGCAGGCCGACCGAGGCCACAACGGCGGTTATCGACCAGGTAGCGGATGTCAGGCCCAGGGCCGCGGCAATAGGAGAGGTCATGATCTTAGTCCGCCCAGCTACGTGCCGGCACATGTACCGTGACGCGGGCAACCGGATCGGCCGCCGAACTGGCCAGGATGATGTCATAGTCGCCTTCGGTGACTTGCCAGTTGCCGGTCGCCTTGTCGAAGGTGGCGAGCAGACGGGGGTCGAGCGTAACGGTACTGCTGCGGGATTCACCCGGAGCCAGGCTTAGCTTGTCCCACCCGGCCAGACGCTTTGGGGCTTCGAACCCGGGCGCCGCGACGTAGATCTGGGGCGTCGCCTTGCCCTCGCGCCGGCCCGTGTTGCGGCTGTTGAAGGTGACCGTGACGGCGTTGCCGTCCAGGGCCGCCCTGAGGCCGTCAAACTTAAATTGCGTATAGCTGAGGCCGTAACCGAACGGAAATAACGGCTTGTGCTGTTTGAGGTCGAACCATTTATAACCGACGGCGGCACCTTCGATATTATAGTCGGTCGCGGCCGGCGCCCGTTCATTGGCCCGGTCACCGTCGACAATCGGACGCGGCAACTGGTCCAGGCTGGCTGGGAAGGTCGCCGGCAGATGGCCCGACGGATTGACCTCGCCCGTCAGCAGGCGGGCAATGGCCACCCCGCCCGACGTCCCGGGATACCAGGCTTCCATCACCGCGGCGGTCTTAGCCAGCCAGGGCATCAGAACCGGGCCGCCGGTTTCGAGGACGACCACCACCTTCTTGTTGGCGCGCGTCAGGGCGTCGATCATGGCGTCCTGATTGTTGGGCAGGTTAAGGTCGGGCGCATCGATGCTTTCGCCCATCCATTGCGTGGCAAAGACAATCACGACGTCCGCGCCCTTGGCCAGGCGCGCTGCGGCCGCGACATCCTTGCCATCGACATAGTCGACCTTGGCTTGGGTCCGCGCCTGCAAGGCCGTAACCGGCGACGAGGGATGAAAGACCATCGGCCCCGGAAAAGCGTTCGGGCCCTCATTGGGCACCGCCATGCCGCCCACCGGATAGACCTGGGACGAACCGCCGCCCGACAGGACGCCCTTATCGGCGTGGCCGCCGACCACGAGGATGCGCCGAGCCGTCACCGCCAGCGGCAGGACGCCGTTGTTTTTCAGCAGGACGATCCCCTCCTCCGCGTCGGCCTGACTGACCAGGCCGTCGGCGGTGAAGTCGATGGCCGCTTCGTTGGGCTCGGTGACCGGCCCGTCCATCACACCGTCGGCAAACAGGGCATAGAGATTGCGCGACACCATATCGTCCAGCCGTGCCTGAGGGACGTGGCCGTCAGTGACGGCTTCGCGCAAGGCTTCGCCGAAATAGGGCGACACGTCGAACGGCCAGCCGGACTGCTGGTCCAGCCCGGCTTTCGCCGCCTCGACCGTCGAGTGGGCCGCGCCCCAGTCCGACATGACATAGCCCTTATAATGCCAGGCCTGTTTTAGCGTCGTGTTGAGGAGAAAGTCGTTTTCGCAGGCATAATCGCCGTTCAGACGATTGTATGAACACATAATCGAGCCCGGCTGACCGGCTTCGATGGCGAGCTCAAAGGCAAGAAGATCGGACTGACGCGCCGCCGCTTCGTCGATATGGACGTCGACGGTAAAGCGGTTCGTTTCCTGATCGTTGAAGGCAAAATGCTTCACGGTCGAGACGATGTGATTGGACTGAATGCCCTTGATGGCCTGACCGACTAGGGTGCCGGCCAGCAGCGGGTCTTCGCCGGCATATTCGAAATTGCGCCCGTTACGCGGCTCACGCAGCAGGTTGATGCCCGCGGCCAACAGGACATTGTGGCCCGACAGACGCGCTTCGTTGCCGATCATGGCGCCGCCGGCATAGGCAATGTCGCGATTCCACGTCGCCGCGGTCCCTATTCCAGACGGCAGGGAGGTCCGGCCGCGCGGCGTGACGCATGTCCGGTGGGTCGAAACGCCCAGGCCAGCATCAGTCTGCCATTGCGGCGGAATGCCGAGACGCGGCACGCCGGGTACGAAGCCTGCCGTGCAGGGCCGGCCTTCGGCGGGATGGGTGTAGTTCTTCGATTTGGAGTCGGTGGAATAGTAGCCGAACACCAGGCTCAGCTTCTCCGCCTGAGTCATGGCACCCAGCAGCAGCTGCGCGCGCGCCTCCGGGGTCAGGCTGGGGTCCATCCACGGTTGGGCGGCTTCTGCCGCCTGAACTGTGGCGGGTGCAATACATGCCCCGCCCGCCCCAGCGAGAACGGCCATAAAGACGCAAACGGACAGGTTTTTGGATAGATGGCTCATTGGTTCGTCCCTGGGATATTGTCTGTGGTAACTCTGCCAAGTATCTGGGTGGAGGCGTGGCCGGAGCTTTCAGCTAAGATGTCTCGACTAGGCAAGCGTGTCGACAGATAATCGCGGACGCCGGCGACCAGGGTCGCTACCGGCAGCGTCCCGTCAAGCTCGATAATCACCTCATCAGGTTCTGGAAGCTCGAGAATGGCCAACTGGCTTTCCAGCAGACTAGGCGGCATATAGTGGCCCGGCCGGTGATCGAGCCGATATTGCAGTGTTGAACGATCGACACGGGGAAAAACGAAAAGGACGGCGCCCGCGGCGCAATCGACAATAAAATCGCGATAGCTGCGCTTCAGCGCGGAACAGGACAGCACACAGACCTCCCCTTCCGCAGCATTCAAGGCATTGGCGACGGCCTTCAGCCACGGCCAGCGGTCCTCGTCCTCCAGGGCCGTGCCACGCGCCATCTTGGCGACATTGGCGGCAGGATGGAGATCGTCACCCTCGATGAAGGGGCAGCCCAAGGCAAGCGCGAGTTGGCGGCCGAGGGTCGATTTCCCACTGCCGCTGGCGCCCATGACCACAATGCCCGTAACGCCTTGAACCAATGCGACACCTCAGGAAGAGTATTAGACAGCAAGAAAAAAACATATTCCCGAGCGGATTCGACGGGGTCGAAGGAGTCCGCTCGGAAACATGTCGCCTATGGTCGCAGATAAAGCGCTTCAAATAGTCTGCGACAAGCAAGTTCAGGGGGAGAAAACAGGGCGGGCCGTCGTCACGTGTCGAGGGCCCGCCCCTTTGTCTTAGAAGTTAAACCGCACCCCGGCATGATAGAAACGGCCCAAAGTGTCGTAGAGCGCCGGGTTGACATCAAGACCGGTATTGGTTTGCGGGCTCGGGGTCGGGTCCTGATCGAACATGTTGTCGATCTTGAAATAGGCCACGACGCCTGGGCGGATATTGTAGGAGCCGGCAAAATCGACATAGGTCGCGCCCGGCATGCTGTTATTATCGAGGGTCGGGTTGTTGGACGTCGACACCGGACAGCTCGAGCTGCAGACCACATATTGGTTGCCGATGACGCCATCGCTCAGCCAGCGTTCCTGAAGGGTCAGGCTGTATTTGCTGGTCGAGTAGCTTTGGACGAACAGGCCCTTCCAGTCCGGAGTCGCGCCGGAATTCTGGCCTGCCGTCTGTTGCGGGATGGTACCCGGCAGGCCGGGCGTGGTCGTGAAATCACGGACATTGGTCGCCAGGGCCCGCAGAACCAGATTGCCTTCCAGACCCAACGGCCTGGCGAGTTGATAGCTCAGTTCATAATCGACGCCACTGGTCTTGATGGAGGCAGCATTGATGCTGCCTACGTTGACGTAGGGATTTGAACCGGTCAAATCAAAGGCGCTGCACGCAGCCGGCACGGAACCGTCGAAACAGTATTGCACGAGTTGGGTTGCATTGGGGCCGCTTGAGATCGCGTCGGTCAATTTGATATCGTAGTAGTCGATCGAAGCGTTGAAGCCGGGGGCCCAGGTCGGGTTCGCCAGAACGACGCCGAAGCTGAAGTTTTGCGCAATTTCCGGCTTGAGACCCGGGTTCGAACCGGCGTTTTGCGATACGGTCAGCGTCGTATTGTTAAACGGGTTGGTGAAGTTCGGCAGGTTGGTCGACACGGTCGGACCAAACAGGTCGTTCAAGTTAGGCGCCCGGACGTCTTGAGATCTGACGGTGCGCAGGCGGATGCCACTAAGCGGCGTGTCCCATGTCAGACCGACCTTCCACGTCTGGACATCACCGGCGGTGCTGTACTTGGTGGCGCGTCCCGCTGTGTTGAGGTTCAGCTGGCCAAGCGCGTCGGAATTGATCAAAGGCACGTTGAATTCGAGAAAGGCTTCGGCGACGTTATAGCTGCCGTGACCGTTGCGGTAATTGCCGGCGTAGAAGTTGCCGCCGCTAGTGCTGAGCAGCGGGTCGGCAGGATAATCCGCCGTATAGGGGCTGGTCGAACCGTTGCCGTAAGGATCGGCGACGGCGCGATAGGTTTCGCGCCGGTATTCAGCACCGAGTGCCATCGACACGGGACCTGCCCAGAGCGAGAACGGCTCCCCCGAAAAGCTGAAGCTGGCGACGTCCTGAGTCTGGATCGTGTGCTGGAAGGCACCGACCGCTGGCTGCAGATAGGCAATCGCCGAAGCGCTTGGGGTTTGATTGCCGATGACGTTGATCGGCTGACAGCCATTGGCGCGGGCCACAGGATCGGCGCAGACGATAGCCCCGTCCAGCATGGTCGCGTTGATCGCGGCGGTGAAGCGAGCCTTCAGCAGGAGATTATGGACCGCGATATCCGAATTTTCCTCGCCGTGCTGGTAATAGGCGTCGTAATGCCAGTCGGTGCCGAACATGTCGAACTTACCGTCCGCGCCCAAGACAAAGCGCTTCTGAGTGCGCTCGGTATTGACCTTGATGCTGGTCAGGAAGGGCGTGACCGTTCCCAGCGTGAATTTGGTGATGCCGTTCGTGGCGCAGGCTGTGGAGACCGAGGTCGGAACGTAGGGGTTCGAGCACTGTATCGTCAAACCGGGTTCGGTGAAGCCCGGGTTCGGCTGGTTGCTGGTGCCGACCTTGGCATAGTTGATCGTGAAGTAGATTTCGTTGTCCGCATCGAGATCGAAGGACGTGCGATTGTAGAAATTCGACCGTGTGATCGACGACTGAAGCGTCGCCCCCACGCCGACATTGGCAGAGGTATCACCACCGACGCAAAAGCCGACATAACAGCCTGTGACATTGCCAGCGGCGTTCTTTGCCGGTACGCCGTTGGAGCCGTAGACGAAGTTATAGGGATTTCCGTTTTGGTCGAAAGCGATGCCCTGCAACGGCCCCGATGTAATCAGGCCGTATTTGGAATAGGTATAGGATTGCGCGTGATCGACATAGGTAAATTGCGGCAACCCGTTGTTGGTGACCCCGCTGTTGACCAGGGTCGAGCTGCGGTACCAATCACGGCCGTTGGCGGCATTCTCGCCAAATTCGCCGGCTGGAACGCCGTCTTCGCGGTGATATTCCAGGGCCACGGCGGTATGAAGCCGGCCGCCGAGGAAGGATTTGCCCAAGGCCAGTTGAAACAGGCCTTGTTTGTCGTCGCCATAGGTGGTTTCACCGAGCTCGAAATTGCCCTTGATGCCCTCAAACTTCTTATCGGTGATGAAATTGACCACGCCGCCGACGGCATCTGAGCCCCAGGAGGCGGAGGCGCCGCCATTCACCACGTCAACCCGCTTGATCAGCAATTGCGGGAACAGGCTGACGTCCGGAGCGCCGGTTCCGATATTGGACGGCACAACGCGCTGGCCATCCAGCAAGGTCAGGGTGCGGCTGACGCCCAGGCCACGCAGGGCAAAGGAGCTAAGTCCCTGTTGGCCGCTGGACGTGCTGAACGTGTTGGTCGCTACGCCACTCGATCCCTGAAGGGACGGCAGTTGTGCGACGGTCGTGAAAATGTTCGGTTCGGCATTATTGGCGATGTCCAGAGCACCGATCGAGGTTGTCGGAGTCGGAGCCTTGAAGCCACGCGACGTCAGGCGTGAGGCCGTCACGACGACCACCGTCGTGTCATCGGTTTTGTCCGTTGCCGGCGGGACCGGATCGGCGGCAAAGACTGTCCCCGCTACGGCGCTTAAGGTCAGGACCGAGCATGAACAGACAATGAGATTTCGCTTGGATTTGAGCATGTGTTTCTTTCCCTATATGACTTAGTCTCGGTCATTGGCATATGACAGCGCTAACATTACACGACCCGTCACAGAGACAGTAGTGCCGCGCAATCGCTTGCGTTGAATGCACTGGCCATAAGTTATGTTGATGACAGCGCTAACATTGCTCGTAGTTACAATGTCGGCACATATGCCAAGACGCCTAGTGTTTCCTGCTGTATTTTTTTGGATAGCGCTAACATTGCGCCTCTCCAGCTGTTCACAAGCCTGCACAATTGTCAAACAAATATCGTCGGCAATTGGCCACTGTCCAGCCACATTGCTACATTTTTGTCACGCGCTTTGGCGCAACCTTAATTCAAATCCCAAGTCAATACTGGGCTTTGCGATCTTCTGGCCATCTATCAGGGCCATGAGCATATGGGCGCCTTGCAGGCCGATTTCGTAACGCGGCGTCGCGATCGTGGTCAGCGACGGCACGGTACAGGCAGATCCCGGCAGGTCGTTGAAGCCGGCGACGGCCAGTTGATCGGGGACGGCAATGCCGCGCCTCAGGCACTCGAACAAGCCTCCTTGCGCCAAGTCGTCATTGCAGAAGAAGACGGCATCGACATCGGGGGCCTGCTGCAGCAGGCGCTCGAGCAGTCGCCCCCCCAAGTCGATCGACGACGGATCCGGCACCATTAGTTCGCGGCGCGAATCATACAGCCCTGCCCGCATGAGCGTGTCGCGATAACCCCGTGCCCGCGCCAGGGTGCGCGAATCCAACTGCGAGGCGACGAAAGCAACGCCCTTGCGCCCCAATTTCAGGAGGTGTTCGGTCATGGCCTCGGCTGCGGCTTCCTGGGAAAATCCGACACTGTAGATTCCGGCTTGATCGGACAACTCCATCAAGTGCACCACAGGCACCTTGGCCTGCTCCAGCAGCCGGCGCGTGGTCTCACGATAATTCATGCCCGACAGAATAATGCCGTCCGGATCGAAGGCCAGATAGGCGCGGACCAGCGCGTCCTCCTCTTCGGACGAATAGTTGCTGATCCCCAGCAAAGTGTGATAGCCCCGTGGTTTCAATACCTTATCGATGCCGCTCAGTATATCGACGAAAACGGTATTGCTCAGCGACGGCACAATGACGGCTATGTTCATCGACCGCGCCGAGGCCAGAGAACTGGCCGCCCGGTTGCGCACATAACCCAAATCCGCCGCGACCTTCAGGATCTTGTCGCGCACGTCTTCCGAAACCGTATTCGGCTTGCGAAAGGCGCGCGAGACCGTAATGCTCGACACGCCGACCTTCAGCGCTACATCGTCCAGGGTTACACGCCCCGTGCTGGAGGCGCGTGGACTGGGCCGGCTGGGATTATCGTTCACTTGGCTTTGTACCCCGTCAGTTCCCGATCTCCGTCAAGGGAGCCTCTCTTATTATTCGAGATGGAAGAGGATAAGGGTTGCGCAAATTTAAGCAATGCTATCTTGCGCAAACGCAGCCCGTAGTCCACCACGATGACAGCGCTATCATTCGAACCGACGCTTGTCACTCCTATTCTACGATGGTCATGCTGCCATGCTTTGGCCGTGCGATGGCTGTCATTTCCGTTTGACAGCCTGCATGGTGCTCGGTAGATAGACGTAATACATATTATCTTTTGGAGTTTGTCATGGGCCGTCTTTCCGGCAAAACCGCTTTTATCACTGCCGCCGCCCAAGGCATGGGCCGGGCCGCTGCTGAAGCCTTTATCCGGGAGGGCGCCACAGTGATCGCGACTGATTTGAAGGTGGAGTTATTGGGCGATCTGGACGGCGCCGTCTTGCGGCAACTGGATGCGACGGATCCGGCGGCGATCAACGCCCTGGCAGCCGAATTCCCCGGGGTCGATGTCTTGTACAATTGCGCCGGCTACGTCCATGCCGGCACCGTGCTGGATACCGACGACAAGGCATGGCAGTTCAGCTTCGATATCAATGTCACCGCCATGTTCCATACCATCAAGGCCTTCCTGCCGAAGATGCTGGAGCGCGGCCAGGGCTCGATCATCAATATGGCATCGGTCGCCGCCTTCAAGGGCGTCGGCAACCGGTTGGCATATGGCGCGTCAAAGGCGGCGGTCGTCGGGCTGACCAAGTCGGTGGCGGCCGATTTCGTCAAGCAAGGTATACGCTGCAACGCTATCTGCCCCGGTACGATCGACACACCGTCCTTGCAGCAGCGCATGCGCGACACAGGCGATTACGAGGCGGGACGAGCGGCGTTTATCGCCCGTCAGCCTTCGGGCCGGTTGGGAACGTCGGAGGAAATGGCGTGGATCGCCGTTTACCTGGCGTCGGATGAATCGAGCTTTACCACCGGTCAGGCGCATATTATCGACGGCGGTTGGTTGAACTGATTTTCCGCGACAAACCGGTAAAAATCATTTTATACGTGAACGCCATTTCACGACACAGGGACATCTTCCATGAAACTCTTGCGCTTTGGGCCCGCGGGCTCGGAAAAACCCGGCTTGATCGATAGCGACGGCCAGATCCGCGACCTGTCGGGCGTGGTCGACGATATCGCCGGCGACGTGTTGTCCGCCGAAGGTTTGACGAAGATTGCGGCGGTCGATCCGGCGTCGCTGCCCTTAGCGCCCGCCGGTTCGCGGTACGGCCCGTGCGTCGGAAAAGTCGGTAAGTTTATCTGCATCGGCTTGAACTATGCCGACCACGCCGCGGAGTCGGGCCTAGCCGTGCCGGATGAGCCGGTCATCTTCATGAAAGCGACCTCGGCTATCGTCGGTCCCAACGACGAGGTGTTGAAGCCGCGCGGTTCGACCAAGCTGGATTGGGAAGTCGAGCTGGGCTTGGTGATCGGTAAGCGCGCGTCCTACGTGTCGGAGGCCGAGGCCCTGGACTATGTTGCCGGATTCTGCACGATCAATGATGTATCCGAGCGCAACTTCCAGACCGAACGCGGCGGCACCTGGGACAAGGGAAAGGGCTGCGACACGTTCGGACCGATCGGACCGTGGCTGGTGACCAAGGATGAGGCCGGCAACGTCGATAATTTGAAGATGTGGTTGGACGTCAATGGCAAGCGATTCCAGAACGGTTCGACCAAGACTATGGTGTTTAAACCGGCCTTTCTGGTCCACTACGTATCGCAGTTCATGTCCCTGCAGCCCGGCGACGTGATTTCGACGGGCACGCCTCCGGGGGTCGGCTTGGGGCAAAAGCCGGATCCGATCTATCTCAATGTCGGCGACGTCATGGAGTTGGGCATCGAAGGTCTGGGGACGCAAAAGCAGACGGTTGGAGCGGCTTAAACCGCTTAGCAGCCCTCTCCGAAAATGGAGCAGGTAAAAGACGACAAGGCCCGCGATGACATCGCGGGCCTTTTGAGTTTAGGCCAGCAGATTGCGGTCGATTTCGGCGACCGATTTGACGCCGGTCAGCGCCATAGCGGTGCGCATTTCCTTCTCGATCAGGCCCAGGAGGTTGGTCACGGCCGCCTCGCCGCCAGTGGCCAGAGCGTAGATATAGGCGCGGCCGATGAGCACGCCCTTGGCGCCCAAGGCCAGCATGCGCACAACATCCAGACCGGTACGTATGCCGGAATCCGCCAATACAGTCAGATCGTTACCGACAGCATCGACGATTCCAGGCAGAGCCTTTGTGGTTGACAAAGCGCCATCCAGTTGCCGGCCGCCATGGTTGGAAACGACGATGCCATCGGCGCCGAAGCGCACGGCGTCGCGCGCGTCGTCGGGGTCCAGTATGCCCTTGATGATCATCGGGCCCTTCCACATGTCGCGGATCCATTCGAGGTCGGACCAGTCGATCGAGGCGTCGAAATTGGCGCCAAGCCAGCCGATATAGTCTTCGAGGCCGGTGGCCTTGCCCAGGTATTTCGAGACATTGCCGAGGTCATGCGGCGTGCCCATGACGCCGACATCCCAGGCCCAGGACGGTTTCATCATCGCTTGAAGCATGCGGCGGATGGGACCGAAATCGCCGCTCATGCCGGAGTGCTTGTCACGGTAGCGGGCGCCGGGGACCGGCATGTCGACGGTGAAGATCAGTTTCGTGATGCCGAGCGCCTGGGCGCGTTCCAGGGCATGCTTCATGAAGCCGCGGTCCTTCAGGACGTAGAGCTGGAACCAGATGTCGTGGCCGGACTTTTCAACGATCTCCTCGATCGGGCACAAAGACACGGTCGAGATGATGTAGGGCAAGCCGGCCTTCTTGGCGGCGCGCGCCACCTGGACCTCGCCGCGGCGGGCATACATGCCGCCCAGCCCCACCGGCGCCAGGGCGATAGGCATGGCCATCTTCTCGCCGAACAGGGCGGTCTCGGTCGACAGGTCGGCAACGTTCTTCAGCACGCGTTGACGCAAGGCCAGGGCTGACAGGTCCGAAACATTGGCGCGCAGGGTCTGTTCGGCATAGGAGCCGCCGTCGAGATAGTCGAAGAGGAAGCGCGGCAATTTACGGCGGGCGGCTTCGCGGTAGTCGGTGGCGGCGGAAATGATCATAATAAGCCCCGGTTGGTATCCAGCCGCAAGGTCAGATCGGCGCGTCTGGGCATCTCGGTGAGGATATAGCGTGTAAGCCGCTCATAGTGTTGAATAAAATGCAAAATCTGCGCGTCTGACATCACTTTTGTGCCGTGACGGCCCTCGTTTTCCAACATGCGGGACAAGGCATGCTCCTGTTCGGTACGCCAGGCCTGGACGACCTCGAAACCGGGCGCGGCGAGCAGGACGAGACGATCGATTCGCGCGAACAGATCGGCATAGGGGCCGGCCAATGCATCATTGACGTGGCGGCGCCAAACCCCGTTGGGATCTTCGTTGCGCTCCAGATCGTTGACCGGCTCGGCCAGATCGGCAACGGGTTGGGAAATAGCGCCGACGCACCAGCCCTCGAAGATCAGGATGTCGAGGCCGGTGACCTCGGGCCACAGGTCTTCCGCCATCGGTTGGTCGTTTGCCTTGTCGAAACGCGGCAGCCGGGTGCCGTTGCGCAGGCCGGCCATGACCTGGAGGCCGAGTTTGACATCGTGGGTACCAGGAACGCCGCGCGTTGCGAAGAGTGGTTGGATAGTGACCGGACGGCTTTCGGGCGGTAGATAGAGATCGTCGAGGGACAGGACGGCGGTTTTCAGGCCCCTCCCCGTCAACCGTTCGGCCAAGGCGTCGGACAATGTTGATTTACCCGAGCCTTGCGAACCGCAGATGCCGAGCACAAACGGCCGGCCGGCGGCTGCCAGCCAGCCGGTCAGGGCAGCGTCGACGCAATCAAGCGACCCGGTCACCGACGGGCTCCCCGGCGAAGAATTGATCGACATTGCGAGCGGCGCGCATGCCCATGGCTTCGCGAGTTTCTACCGTGGCGCTGCCGAGGTGGGGCAACAGGACGGCATTGTGCAACGGCAGGAGAGCCGGATTGACGATGGGTTCGCGTTCGTACACATCGAGGCCGGCGGCCCAGATGGTGCCGGCCTTCAGCGCCGCGGCGAGATCGTCTTCATTGACGACGGAACCACGGGCGGTGTTGATGACGATGGCCGAGGGCTTCATCAGGCCGAGCAGCCGGGCATTGACCAAGTGGTGGGTTTCGGCGCCGCCTGGCGTATGCAGGGACAGGACGTCGGCCTCTGCGGCCAGGGCGTCGAGCGAGGCGACATAGCGGGCGTCGTGGGCGGATTCGATATCGGCCCCGGCCTGGCGGCGGCTGTAATAGGCGATCTTCATGCCGAGCGCCGTGCGCGCTTTGTGTGCCGTTGCCTGGGCGATACGGCCGAAGCCGACGAGGCCGAGCGTCTTGCCTTCCAAAGATTGGCCCATCAGCGCCGTGGTGCCCCAGCCCCTCCAGCCGCCGTCGCGCAATTGCCGCTCGGCTTCGGAGGCGCGGCGCGATGTCATCAGCATCAGCATCAGGGCGATATCGGCCGTGGCTTCTGTCAGGACGTCGGGGGTATTGGAGACGACGATGCCGGCGGCCTTGGCAGCGTTGACGTCGATATGTTCGTAGCCAGCGCCGAAATTACCGATCATCTTGACCCGGGCATTCGGCGTGGCGAAGACCTCGGCCGTCAATTTGTCGGTAACGGTCGGGCACAGGGCGTCGTATTGCGTCATCGCTTCGGCCAGCTCAGCCGGTGTCAGGGGCGCGGCGTCATTGACGGTGACATCATAGCGCGACTGCATATAGGCCTGGGAGGCTGCGGGCCACGGGCGGGTGATCAGGATTTTGGGTTTCATGACGTCTGTCGGGATTAAAAGAAGGAAGGAAGAATCCCCTCACCCGGCGGGCCGAGGCTCGCCACCCTCTCCCCTTAAAAAGGGAGAGGGGATAAGTGGAATGATCATAGCTCTCTAACGTCTCTTGAAGACCGGTGCACGCTTTTCCTTGAAGGCGGCGCGGCCTTCGTGGGCATCTTCGGTGGCGAAACAGATGGTTTGCAGGTCGCGCTCGTATTCGATCGCCTTTTCATAGGGCATGGTGTGGGCGGCGCGGAGGTTAAGCTTGCCGGTTTCGGCGGCGATCGGCGCACGGCTGGCTATGGTATCGGCGATGGCGCGAGCGCGGCCCATCAGATCGGCCGGTTCGCAGACTTCCGAGACCAAGCCCCATTGCTCGGCTTTCTGCGCCGTGATGGCATCGCCGGTCAGGATCATCAGGGCTGCATTGGAGGCGCCGATGCTGTGGGCGAGGCCTGCTGCCATGCCGCCGCCGCCGATCCAGCCGAGCTTGATTTCCGGCGCCGCGAATTGAGCATTGTTAGAGGCAATGCGGATGTCACAGCTCATGGCGGTCTCCAGGCCACCGCCGAAGGCATAACCATTGACGGCGGCAATGGTCGGCTTCAGACAAAGGCGGATGGCGTCGCAATAGTCGCCGCGGTTACGAAAATCCCACGGCGTGGCGTAGTCGTCGAGTGTGCGGATATCGGAGCCGGCACAGAAGGCGCGATCGCCGGCACCGGTGACGATAACGCAGCGGATCGTATTCGATACATTGCATTCGGCAACGGCGGATTCGAGGGCGTGGGCCATCTCCTGCGTCATCGAATTGAGCTTGGCCGGGCGGTTGATGGTGATGATGGCGACATGGCCGTCGACAGTGAAAATCAGGTCCGGGGTCATCTATCTCTCCGATTCCGGCACGCGTGTCCGCGCATAAGCGGACTGCAAACCGATTAGTATGTTGTGGTGATTACCTTTTGCAAACAAGCCATTACGCAACAGTTCAGACGCCGCGGTCTGAAACGCGATGGCGCCGTCGTGGCGCGGCCGGATATAGGCGGCTTCCAAAGTATCGGCCGTGTTGCGATAGAAGTTGCCCCAATCAGCATTGACTCGATCGTCATACCAAGCGGTACGCAATGACGGCTGGCCATCGTGAGTGGGGATGAAGCCGGTCTGGGCTTCAGGCGACATTAACCAGCGCAGGTGGTCGAGAAGTTCCGGCGTCATGGTGCAGCGCTTCGAGATGCCGATACCGGTGCCGCCGAGGGTCGAGCCGATCCCGCCCTCGCCTTTCGGCGCGTTGGCGAAGGTCACGCGGCGGGCATAGTTGACATAGCCATAGACAAGAGGACAGAGCGCGACATCTTCGTGGTCGCACATGTGCGCCAGGATGGCTATCGGGTTCTTGTCGCGAACGCTCAACGGGCTTTTATCGGTCAAGCGTTGCAGGATATCGAGCGCGGCCAAGCCGACATCGTCGCCGATAAAGCGGTCGGGATCAATCATTGCCGGGCGTTCGCCAAGCGCGGCGCAGATGGATTGGAAGGTCAGGGCGGCGTGGGGACCGCTGAGCGACACGGCCACGCTGCAGGGCGCGGCCAGGACGTCTTCCCAGGTGGTCGGCAGGGCGTCGATCAGGTCTGGGCGGACGGCCATCACTTGCGTGGCCGCATCAAGTGGCAGGGCCCAGTGCCGGCAGGCGAAATGATAGCTGGCCAACGACGGTCCGATGCAGTCTCTCTGCCATGCCGCGATCTCGGCAGCGGTGAACAGGTCTTCGAGCGGAACCAGACAATCACCGGCGACCGCTTCACCGACATGGGGGTGGTCGAGGACAACGAGGTCGTATTGGGCGCACAGGTCGGCGATGGGGTGGGCCTCAAAGCCTTCCAGCGAGTGTTTGTCCCACGACAGGCCAAGCTCGGGCGCCGCCCTGGCTGCGGCGTCGAGGGCGTTGAAGCCCCGCGGGTGGTCCCAAGTCAGGCCGCGAAAAGACATTACGACGCCTGCTTGACCGCGCCGCTCGACAGCAGGGCGTCGATCTCGGCATCAGACTTGCCGGCGGCGGACAGTATCTCGCGCGTGTGCTCGCCCACCCGCGGGGCGCCGCGATCAATGGTTGATGGAGTCTTGGAAAACTTGATCGGGAAGCCGGGCGTCTTGACGTGGCCTTCGGTCGGGTGATCGTATTCGACGAAGGTGCCGTTGTGCTTGATTTGCGGATCGTCGACCAGGTCGGCATAGCCGTAGACCGGACCGCACCAGATATCGACCGGGCGGAACAGGTCGAGCCATTCCTGCGTCGTTTTGGTCAACAGGCGGATACGCGTCATGGCGTAGATCTCGTCGCGATAGGTCCAGGAATCGGTCTGGTCCTCGAGATTGGCGAAGAAGGGCTCATCGATCAGTTCGCCGAGCTTCTTCAGATTGGCCATGGCGATGGTGATATAGCCGTCGCTGGTGGCAAAGACGCCGTAAGGCGCGCGGATATAGCAATGGGCGTGCGGCTCGACCGAGCGCGTCTGTGGCTTTTTGCCAACGGTAAAGACCGACAGTTCCTGCATCTGGATGGTGGTGATGGCGTCGAGCATATTGACCTCGACCTTTTGCCCCTCTCCCGTGCGTTCGCGGTGAAACAGGGCCGCCAGGGCGCCTTCGAAGGCCGTATAGGCTGTGATGGCGTCGACGAGGTACTGCCCGGCGGGCGACGGCGGCTGATCCTTGGAGCCGGCCGACATCATGGCGCCGGACATGGATTGCAGCAGCAGGTCCTGGCCGGGATAGTTCTTGTACGGGCCTTCCTCGCCGTAGCCCGACATCGAGACATAGATCAGTTTTGGGTTGATGGCGGACAGGGTCTCGTAATCGACGCCGAGGCGGGCGGCGACGCCCGGGCGATAGTTCTGCAGAAAGACATCGGCCGTCTTGACCAGCTCCAGCAGAAGCGCTTTGCCTTCCGGTGCCTTCAGGTCGATAGCCAGTGAGCGCTTGTTGCGGTTGAGCGAGAGAAAGGAAACGTTGATTTCGTTGCCCCAGGCGCCGCCGGCCGGGGCGTGGCGCTGCCATTCACCGGTCGTTGGTTCGACCTTGATGACGTCCGCGCCCATGTCGCCCATGCGTTGGGCGGCAAAGGGACCGGCCATGGCGATGGAGCAGTCGAGGACGCGGATACCGGACAGTATGGACATAAAAAACAAGACCTTAGCTAGTGTATGGGTTAGTGCATGACCCAGCCGCCATCAACATTGAGCGTCTGGCCGGTGATGAAGCCCGTGTCTTCAGAGGCGAGGAAGGCGATGGCATTGGCGATATCGCCGACGTCGCCGCGGCGCTTGACCGCCTGATGATCGAGGACGTAGCGCGTATAGCCATCGGGATCGGGGTGGATGGCTTCGGCGTCGGTCGGGAAGGCCCCGGGCGAGATGGCGTTGACCGTGATGCCGTAGGCGCCAAATTCGCGCGCCCAGGCCCGTGTCAGGCCGACCAGGGCACCTTTGGAAGCGACATAGGGCGACAGGTTGGCCCAGCCACCGTAGAACGTCACCGAGGCGACATTGATGATGCGACCGAAGCCGCGCGCCTTCATGCCGGGCAAGGCTTCCTGGACGGCGACGATGCCGGCATCAACATTGATCCGCTGGACCAGCTGATGTTCTTCAATGCTGTAGTCTTCAAACGGTTTCGACGGATAGATGGCGGCATTGTTGATGACGACGTCGAAGCCCTTCGTCTCATGAAGCTTTGCGCGGATATCGGCGCGGAAGCCTTCGAGATCGGACATGTCGGACTTGGTGACGAGAAGCCGGCCATTGGTCGTCCCGGCCGCAGCCGTCAGGGCGGCGATCTTGGCGTCGTCGTGGTCCACCGCCACCACCGTGGCGCCGCGTTCGAGAAAGCGCAGCGTCGTTTGCAGTCCAAGCCCGCCGGCGGCCCCCGTATAGAGAATAGTCTTGTTGTGCATTTTAGGGCCTCACGATCATCGGAAAATGGCCCGACGGGACGGGATAGTCTGCGTCGGGCTGGACGGCGACAGCTTCGATGCGTTGAACGGCGTCGGCGACAGCATCGCTGTCGGGCAGTATGCGGAAGACGCTGTCGTAACGGCGCTCGTCGCGGTGTTCGAGCCAGATCAGTTCGTCGCGTTCGCGGGCGAAGGGTTTGCCAAATACGTGGTTGGTCGAGGGCTCGATACCCAGCGCGTAGTGCCCGGCCTGCAGGTTCTGCCATTCGTACATGGCGGGGAACTGCGACTTGCGGGTTTCTACCTCAAAGCCGAAGCCTATGTTTTCATTGATCAAAGCAACGTTTACACAGTCGTTATACGCGCCCATGTCGTGCTGCCACACCTGTTCGTGGAAGTTCATCTGCGGCGCCGGCATAGTGCGATAACCGGTACTCTGTTTTTGGTAATCGTCGGCGTGCGCAGCCCAGATGACATCCTTGATCGGTGCGACATAGCGCGAGCCTTCGGCTAGAACCGGGTGGCCGACATTGATGTGGTAGCAATACATATGCGGCGTGCGGTAAAAACCGTGATTGACGACGCGGTCGTGAATCTCGATTTCGTTTGCGCCAACCCGTGCTTCGATACGACGGATCAGGTGGAGGTCTTCGCCGAAGACGGTGGACTGCTGGACGATGCCCTCGGCCCACAGGGTGCAGATATCGCCATCCCAGCGCTCGCCGTAGCCGGTCAGGCGCGCCGGGATGGTGCCGACCCGGCCGTGCAGCGAGGACTTCACGGTTTTGCGCGGACCATAATGATAATGGCTGGCGTCGTCGTCATCCATAAACAGGATGTGATCGAGGCCGCAGGTCACCATCAGGCCCGACATGGCGCGAAACCAGCCCAGGCCGCCCTCGCCTTCATAGTAATGCAGGGCGGGATTTTGAAAGCCGGACGGCGAGTGCCAGCCGACGGCGCGGCCATTGTGTTCGCAATCGGCAATATCCATGGCGCGGTCGATCATGACCGTGAAACGCAGGCCCGAGCCGGTGCGGAATTCGAGCATGCGCACACCGCGTTCCAGGCCATCGCCCAGAGTCATAAGACGGACCCCGGCAAATTGCGATAACTGCCCGGTATGGGCCGCCAGGTCGCGCCGGCTATAGCTGCGGTGATAAAGCTCCGTCATCGTTGGCCTGCAGGTCCCTGTACGCTTATTTTTGATGTCGATGATTCATATACGCCTGACTTGTGATGTCAATACATCATCATACATCATACGTCTAATTTATTTTCGCTATCTAATTAATTTATATGTTTCAATAGGATGATAGATAGCGGTCAATAATCATAGCGGCCATTTACACGAATTGGCAAAATCAGCACTTGACTTGCCCTCCCCGTAACGATGTATTTTGATGTCAGCAGACCTCATGGACCGCGCGATGTGTCCGAGGTAGGGAGATGAAACCTATGGCGGTAACCCGCGCAACCCTGATCGATATTGCCAGGCAATCCGGCGTATCCACAGCGACCGTCGATCGCGTGCTCAACCGCCGGCCGGGCGTGCGCGAACGGACCCGCGATATCGTTTTCCAAACGGCGGCACGGCTCGGCTATATCAGTTCCGGGCCCGAACAGACGATTTCACGCGCGCCAGTGGCGCTCGACTTCATCCTGCCCAATGGCGACAACACATTTATCCGCAATCTCGCCAAGTCATTGGAAGAGACCAGCACCGAACGCGGCGATATCGAACTGCGCCTGCACTATATCGAAGGCTTCGATCCCTATGCCATGGCCGACTGCCTGTTGCCTTTAGCCGGCAAGGTCAAGGGGATAGGGCTTATCGCGCTCGACCATCCCCTGGTGCGCGAGGCCCTTCGCCAGGTCAAGGCGGCCGGCACCGAGTTCATCACCATGATCTCGGATATCTCGAACGTGCCACGTGAAAGCTATGTCGGGATCGATAATCGCGCCGCAGGGCGGTTGAGCGGCTATCTGCTGGGGCGGCTGCTGCCCAAGGCGCCGGCCAAGCTGGCCTTGTTTGCCGGCTCCTTGTCCTACCGCGGCCACGAGGAGCGCGAAATGGGCTTCCGCCATATCCTGCGAGAAGACTATCCCAACCTGTCGGTTGTTGAACTGCGTGAAGTGCGCGACGACGACGAACGGGCCTATGCCGAGGCCAAGGCCTTGTTGGCGCAATATCCTGAATTGGCTGGGATCTATAATATCGGCGCTGGCAATCGCGGCATCGCGCGAGCCATCGAAGAGGCCGGTGTTGGGCACAAGATCGTCTTTATCGGTCACGAGTTAACTGAACATACACGGCGGTTCCTGCTGTCGGGCGTGATGGATGCAGTGATCGACCAGAACCCAAGGGTTGAGGCGCGCGAGGCGATCGATCAACTGGCGCGGGCGGTGCGCGGCGAGAGCTTGAAGACCTATCTGCCGATCCGGGTGCAGGCGATTTTCAAGGAAAACATACCTGAATGACCCGAAAGGTATTTGCTGTCGACATCCATGAGCCACTGATCGCGCAGTATCGCGCATGGCATGCAGCGGGGGCCGTGCCGGCAGCGGTGACGGCGGCTATCCGCGCGGATGATATTCGTGAGTTGGAGATCTACCTGGTCGGCGACCGCATGATGATGATCATGGAACAGGGTGACGGTTTCGATCCAGTGACTAAAGCAGCGCGGGACGAAGACAATACCGATGTTCAGGCCTGGGATGCCTTGATGCGGAGGCTTCAGAAGCCTTTGCCATTTGCGCCTGAGACGACGTGGGTGGAGATGGAACGTATCTATAGTTTGGACGAACAGGGTTGAGGCGGCCGTAAAACAGGGCCTCTCCCGCCTGCCCTCTTGCGCATCAGGGTATTTTCTGCAAACATCATACGTATTATAAAAACGAGGAAATGCCGATGTCGATCTCTCGCCGTGGTCTGATGACCGTCGCCGCCCTCACCCCGATGGCCGCCGCCGTGCCTGCCCTTTCAAAGGGCAATGGCTTGAACGTCAAGGGCTTGAACGTCAAGGGCTTGCAGGCTCAGTCTTTGGTCAACCCCATGGGTATCGACGAGCAGTCAGTGCGATTGTCGTGGCAACTGGCGTCGCCGGCGCGGGCGACCGAACAGACGGCTTATCGCGTAACGGTGGCGTCGTCGCCGGCGAAGTTGAAGGCCGGCGATTTCGATCTGTGGAACAGCGGCGAAGTCAATTCGCCCCAGTGTTTCGATGTCAAATATGCCGGCAAACCCTTGCTGTCCAGGCAACAGGCATTTTGGGCCGTGCAGGTTTGGGATAACCGCGGACAGACGGCGACAGGCTCCGCGGCGTCGTGGGAAATGGCGTTGTTGTCGCCGTCGGATTGGTCGGCGAAATGGATCGCTGCAGAAGATGAAGAATCACGCCTCGATCGCGAAACCGGGCTGATCTGGGTGCGCGGCGACCGGCCGCAGGACAAGAGCCATCGCCTGTTCCGCTTGAAGTTCAACCTGCCGGAGGCGGCGGATGTCACGATCCTTACCATCGCCAACCACAGCTACGACATCTATGTCGACGGGCGGAAGTTCACCCTGCCGGCCGACGGCGCGGCGCGTTTCGGCAAGGCGGAACTGGCGCAAACACCGTCGAAACTAACCAAGGGTGAGCATGTTCTGGGCGTCCTGGTGCGCGATCCAGACGGGTTTCTGGAAATGTATCAGCCGGAAATCGGCCTGGCGAGCCTGATCCGCGCCCATCTGGCAAATGGCCAGACGATTCGAATCGGCAGCGACGGCACGGTAACGGCGCTTGGCGAGCCCGACGGCTGGACGGATGTCGGTTTTGACGACAGCGCCTGGGCCGTGGCGGCCAAATCCGATTACCAGATGGAGGCCCTGCCCGGTAAAGGTGCCTATTTGCTGCGTAAAGAGTTCACAGCTCCGAAAACCGTGGTTTCGGCGCGCTTATACGCCACGGCGCTGGGCGCCTATGAGACCTGGATCAATGGGGCCCGGGTCGGTGATGCCCTGCTAACGCCGGAGAGCAGCGACTTCCGCGACCACGCGCTTTACCGCGTTTACGACGTAACACAAATGGTCAAACAGGCCGAAAACGTCATCGGCGCCTGGGTTGGCGATGGTTGGTACGGGAGTTATAATGCGCCCGCCGGTCGATTTGCCTATGGTCCACCGCCCCTGCGTTATCTGGCGCAATTGGAGCTGACCTATAGCGACGGCTCGACCGAGACCGTGGTCAGCGACGAGTCGTGGACGATAAAACATTCAGCCGTCGTCTCAAGCGAGATCTATAATGGCGAGACCTATGATGCGCGCCAGGAGATCGCCGGCTGGTCGTCGCCCGGCCTGAACGATAGCGGCTGGGCGCCTGTGGGACTGGCGCCCGCGCCATCGTGTGTCTTGATAGCGCAGAGCTCACCACCGATCCGCCGCGCCATGGAATTGACCGCCAAATCCATCAAGGAGGTCAAGCCGGGGGTCTTTGTCTTCGATTTTGGGCAGAATTTCGCCGGCTGGGCGCGGTTGAAGGTCAAGGGCAAGGGCGGTGACACGGTCACCCTGCGTTTTGCCGAGGTCCTGCTGGCCGACGGCGATGTCGATCCGTCCAATCTGCGGGCGGCGCGGGCGACGGATACCTATACGCTGAAAGGCACAGCCTCCGGCGAAACCTGGGAACCGCGTTTTACCTATCACGGCTTCCGCTTCGTCCAGGTCAGCGGTTTTCCCGGCACACCCACGGCCGCCGACATCACCGGCATCGTCGTCCATTCCGATCTCGTTGAGACTGGTCATTTGCGGGTCGGCAATCCGATCATCCAGCAACTTTGGCAAAATACGCTATGGAGTCAAAGGTCTAACTTTGTCGGCCTGCCGACCGATTGCCCGCAGCGCGACGAACGTTTGGGGTGGATGGGCGATGCCGGCGTCTTCTGGGACGCCGCCTCGTTCAACATGAACGTCGTTGCCTTCACCAAGCGTTTCATGGGCGATGTCCGCGACGGCCAAAGCGCTGACGGCGCCTTCCCCGATTTCGCGCCCAATGCCTGGGACACACGCTGGGGCGCCTATGGCGCGTCACCGGGCTGGTCGGAAGCCGGCATCATCCTCCCCTGGACGGTGTGGAAGAAATACGGCGATACCGACGTCATCGACCAGAACTGGGAGGCCATGACGCGCTATATGACCTTCCTCAGCAGCAACAATCCCGACTATCTCTGGCTCAACAAGCGCGGCCACGACTATGCCGACTGGGTGGCGCTGGACGCCAAGGAACCGGGCGATCCGACGACACCGAAGGACCTGGTCGCGACGGCGATGTGGAAGCTGTCGTGCGATCATATGATCGATATGGCCGACATGTCGGGCCGGCCCGACGAGGCCGCGCGTTATCGCGACACGGCCGCGCGCATCCGGGCGGCCTTTATCAAGGCGTTTGTGCGCGACGACGGCTCTCTCGGCAATGACTCGCACACCGGCTATATATTGGCGCTGAAATACGATCTGGTGCCGACGGAAATGCGGGCGGCGACAGCGGCCTTATTGGTCGCCGATATCAAGCGCCGTGGCATGTTGCTGTCGACGGGGTTCCTGGGGACGCCCAGCAGTCTGGATGTGCTGAGCGACGCCGGCTACGACGATATCGTCTATAATCTCTTGTTGCGAACGACCTTCCCGTCGTGGGGCTATATGGTGGTCAAGGGCGCCACGACCATCTGGGAAAGATGGAACGGCGATGTCGGCGATGTCTCGATGAATTCGTTCAACCACTATGCCCTGGGGGCGGTGAATGGCTTTATTTTCCGGCGGATTGCCGGGATCGATCCAGTCGAGGCCGGATTCCGAAGGTTCCGCTTCAATCCGGTCTTGGATGGGCGGGTCACGACCGGCGGCGGGGATTATGACAGCGTGCTGGGGCGGATATCGACGGCATGGGCGCAGGAGGCTGGTGGTTTCCGCCTGGATTTGACCGTGCCGCCGAACGCCCGCGCCGAGGTGTGGCTGCCGGCCGCTTCGGCGGGAAAGGTGCGCGAGAGCGGCAACGCCGTTGGAGGCGCCAATGTGAAGGTTCTGGGTGTCGAGGGCGGGCGCGTCAAGCTCGACGTCGGTTCGGGGACGTATCGCTTCGTGACACGGACTTAATTGAGCAAATCTCCGAAACCGCTGCCGGCGAGATTCGGAGTAGCCGAGGCCCTATTCAAGGAAAATCCGCACTCCGAATGGAGAGACGGCTGGCGCGAATGCGGCATTATAATACCTAATTACAAGCCATTGGATCTGGCTTCTAGAGCAGCATCAGGGCTGATACGTCCACACGACGCGGTCGTGGAGATCCTTACCAGCAAACGCTTCGACGACGTTATCGCCGTCTTTCAGGTCTATCTCGAGCGTGGCGATGTGGTCGTTGACCGGCTGCGTGCCCAGGCTTTCACCGTTGAGGGAGAGACGCACCTCCGGCATGTTGGAATAGACCTTGATAGTCGCATGGCGGACGCGGCGCTGGGTATCGCGGGCGCTGGTGATGTGCAGCATCAGCTTGTCCGACCAGTTGGCCTGATACCAGTAATAGGCATCCTTTTTGGTCTGGCGGTCTTCAGTCACCAGGCCCTTGTCATTGATGCCGGGGCGGTCGCCTTCGTTGCGCCAGATCGACGGAAAGTCGAAGGCGACCCAGACGAAATCGGACCAGATGAACGGGCGGGCGTTCAATTGGCGCCAGTTCGATTCGTGATAGACCGCCTGGTATTGTTCAGGGTGCCAGGTTGCCTGGGTATTGGGGCGTTTGACGGGATCTTCCTGGTGGGCGATCGAGGCGCCGGCGCCGTATTCGCTGACGCCGAAGACACGGTCCGGCAGCTTCTTGTGCAAGGCGTCGGCCCAGTCACCCATGCCGGTCAGTTCGCCTTCGTACCAGCCGTAATAGCGGTTGTAGGAGATGACGTCGCTATGAGCGGTGATGGCGTCGTCGTCGGCCAAGCAGCAATGCGAATAGACAGTCGGGCGGTTGGAGTCGAGCGACTTTGCGGTCGTGGCAAGCGCGCCCAGGACGTCATTGAGATAGGCCGGCGTGCCCTGGCGAATCTCGTTGCCGATGCCCCACATGATGACCGATGGATGATTATAGTTTTGCGCCACCAGTTCCTGCATCTGGGTGACGATATTGGCTTTGAACTCCGGCGTTTCGGTCATGTTATCGACCAAAGGCACTTCGGTGGTCAGCAATAGTCCCATGGTGTCGGCATCGTCATAGACGCGCTGCGGATGCTGCATGTGGGCCAGACGCAAGGCGGTGGCGCCGAGGTCGTCCATGACCTGCATGTCCTGGTCGATGTCGGAGGCCGAGACGGCCGTGCCTTTGCCGATGCGGACGGGCTGCTGCATGTTGGCGCCGTAGACGCGGTAAGGCTGGCCGTTGAGCCGGAAGCCGTTCTTCGAGTCGACCGTGACGGTGCGGATGCCGAGCGGCACGGTGACCGAGTCGTCGGCGATATCGGTGACGACATGGTAGAGATAGGCGTCCTTGCGGCCCTGCCACAGGTGCGGGTGTTTGACGTTGAGCGTGACGGCGGCAGGTGCGGTCGTATTGGCGGCGATGGTTTGTGTCGCCGTGGCCATGGCGACCGTCCTGTTATCAGCATCGAGGATGCGGGTGCGCACCTTGACCTTGGCGGGCGCGGCGCCATCGTTGCTGATCAGATTACGTACGGCAATAGCGCCGTTGAGAGATTGGGTTGTCGCATAGACGCCTGGTCCGCCGTGATCGTTGAGGGCAATGTGAACGGCCGGGGCCTGGATCAGGGACACGCCGCGATAGAGGCCGCCGAAAACGTTGAAATCGCCGCTAATCGGGGCGATCTGCGGCACCTTCGTGTTGTCGACGCGGATGGCGATGGTGTTAGCGCCGGCGCGCAGGGCCTGGGTGATGTCGAATCGGAAGGCCGCGTAGCCGCCTTCATGGTGGCCGACCGATTGACCATTGACATAGACGTCGGTGATCAGTGCGGCGCCATCGAATTGCAGGACGTAGCGCTGGCCGGCTTCCAGGGTGATGGCGAGATCGTGGCGATACCAGGCCGGGCCGCGATAATAAGCACCATTGCCGTTTGAGTCGGCGTCATCGGCATTGAAGGTGTGCGGCAGGTCGACGGTCTGCCAGTTTGATGCGTCGAAAGCGGGGGCCTTGGCGGACGGGACATCGCTGCGGATGAATTGCCAGTGGCTGAGCAAGGGCGTGACGGTGCGGGCTTCGGCAGCGTGCGGCAAGGCGATGGCGGCAGTCAGCGCCAATCCGGAAAGGAGCTTGTTCATGTGGCATTTCCTGTTTATGTCCCCGTTACGCTAGCGTGCTACCGGTGTCAAAACAAGAGTTGTATGATGAATTTTATTGCAAGTTCACGAACATGCCGCCGTCGGCTAAGACCGAGGCGCCGGTGACGTAACCCGCGAGGTCCGACGCCAGGAAGACGACGACCTTGGCGATGTCTTCGGGACGGCCGAGGCGGCCGAGTGGGATGCGTTTTTCCATATAGGCGCGTTTGGCCGGATCGGCGAGATCGTCCTTATTGATATCGGTGGCGATGGTGCCCGGCATGACGCTGTTGCAGCGGATGCCATATTTGCCCAAGGCAATGGCGGTCGATTGCATCAAGGAATGGACGCCGGCCTTGGTCGGGGTGTAGTGCGACTGCATTTCACCACCGACCAGGGCGGAGATGGAGGAGATGGCGATCAGGCTGCCGCCCCTGCCCTGCTTCACCATTTGGTTAGCCGCCGCCTGGACCATGTAATAGGCGCCCATCAGATTGACATCGACCGTGCGTTTCAGCACCTCGGCCGGCATGTCGAGGAAGCTGTGGAAAGGGCAGATACCTGCATTGGAGACGAAACTGTCAACGCCGCCGAGCGCCTCAACCGCGGCGGCGACGAAGGCCGATGCCGAGGCCGGATCGGCGACATCGCCATTATAGATAAAGGCCTTTCGCCCAAGCGCACGGACCTCGGCGGCGACGTCTTCGGCGGCATCAGCGTCATTATAGACATTGAGGCCGATGTCGGCGCCGTGGCGGGCGCATTCGATGGCCGTGCCGCGGCCGATACCACGCGAGGCCCCGGTGATGAGAATATTTTGACCTTTAAGAAGCATGGGCCCTTCAAGCAGCATGGTCAGTCCTTGAGATATTTATCGCTCCAGCCGAATTCGGCGGAGATGGCGTGGACGGTGTCGAGCACCTGTTGCGTCAGGGCCGTCATGCGGTCGTCGTCCATATACTGCGCGGCTGACGAGACGCTGATCGAGCCGATGATGCGGTTGGCGGCGTCGCGGATCGGCGCGGCGACGCAGCGGATGCGATCTTCGTTTTCTTCGAGATCGAGGGCGTAGCCGGTAGCGGCATAGTTCTGCATACGGTCGAGCCACGTCGCTTTGTCGACTCGGTAGGCGGGCCATTCCTTGGCTTCGCGGTCGAAGATATCGCGCAAGGCGGCGGGTGATTCATCGAGCAGCAGGGCCTTACCGATGCCGGTCGAGCGCAGCGGCTGGCGCTCACCGATTCGCGACGAGATTTCGATACGGCGATTGCCGGATATCTTGTCGAGATAGAGCGCCCTACCCGCGTCCATAATGCCCATATGGACGGTATCGCCGGTGGCGCGCGACAGTTCGACCAGATAGTCGTGGGCGACCCGCGGCAGCGACATCTGGCGCGAGGCAAGATGACCGAGCTCCAGAAGTTTGGGTCCCAGACTGTAGCCAACGCGCGGCGTAAAGTTCAAAAAGCGTTGTTCGACAAGGGTTGTGGCCAGGCGATGGGTGGTCGACCGTGTCAGTCCTAATGCCTCGGAAAGCTCCGGCAAGGTCTTGCCGCCATTGGCGATCGCCATCATGACGTCGAGGCCTCGCACCAGGGTTTGCGCCCCGCCGAGGCTCTTAGTAGCGTCGTCGGGGGCCTCGTCGGCTAAATTGTCAATTGACGATGTTTGTTTCATTCTATAAAACTCATATCTGAAATATGGGATTATGGCAAGCCCCACATCCCAAATGGTGAGACTAGCTTCTTATGCATGAGCATTCGCTCATGCATAAGGCTCATTTTTTCGTTGTCGCGCTTTTTAATCCAAAAAGTGCGTCACACTTTTTGGAAAGCGCTCGTGATGACCTATTCAAAGATCAAGCAGGTTAGAGCTTCCGTGATCAAGGGCGGCGAAGGCGGCGGGGGCGCCGACTATCACGACCAGGGCGAAGGTCATTGGATCGACAACCATATTGCCACCTCGATGGGGCGTTATCCCGAATATCGCCAGAGCCGAAAATCCTTCGGCATCAATGTCTTGGGCACCTTGGTGGTCGAGATCGAGTGCGAAGACGGCACGACCGGTTTCGCCGTCACCACCGGCGGCGAGCCGGCCGCCTATATGGTCGAAAAGCACTTCGCGCGGTTTTTGGAAGGCCGTTCTCCTTTCGATTACGAGATCATTTGGGACCAGATGTATTTCGCCTCGCAATATTATGGCCGCAAGGGCATTGTGGTGAACGCCATTTCCGGTGTCGACCTGGCGCTGTGGGACCTGATGGGGCGGTTGCGCGGCGAGCCCGTCCACCACATGTTGGGCGGCGCCGTACGAAATGAACTGCAATTCTACGCCACCGGGGCGCGGCCAGACCTCGCCAAGGAGATGGGCTTTATCGGCGGCAAGCTGCCGCTGTTCCACGGGCCGATCGAGGGCGACGAGGGGCTGAAGAAGAATGTCGAGTTCCTGGCCGACATGCGGGCGAAGTGCGGTGACGACTTCTGGCTGATGTACGATTGCTGGATGGCGCTGGACGTCAATTACGCGACGCGGTTAGCCCATGCTTGTGCACCGCACGGCTTGAAGTGGATCGAGGAGGCGATTTCCCCCGACGATTACTGGGGCTATGCGCAACTGAAAAAGAATGTGCCTCCCGGCATGCTGGTCACCACCGGCGAACACGAGGCGACGCGTTGGGGCTTCCGGATGCTAATGGAAATGGACTGCTGCGATTTGATCCAGCCCGATGTCGGCTGGTGCGGCGGGGTGACCGAACTGCTGAAGATTTCGGCCATGGCCGACGCCAAGGGCATCATGGTCGTGCCGCACGGATCGTCGGTTTATAGCTATCATTTCGTCATCACACGGCACAATTCGCCGTTCGCCGAGTTCCTGATGATGGCACCCAAGGCCGACCATGTCGCGCCGATGTTCCATCCGCAATTGCTGGGGGAGCCGGTGCCGGTGAATGGCCGCTTAAACGTCAACATGTTGGACAAGCCAGGGTTCGGCGTCGAATTGAACTCGGACGTCAAGCTGTTCCGGCCGTATACGCATTAGAATTTTTGCCACGAAAAGCACGAAAAGCACGAAAATCAGACTGTAAATGGCTCCCGGAGGGAGGCGACCTTTTTTCAAGGCGCTTCGCGCGGACAGAACCCTTAATTTTCGTGCTTTTCGTACTTTTCGTGGTTCAACCTTCCTTCACAGGACCACTGATGAAACTCTGCCGCTACGGCCCCAAGGGCCAGGAAAAACCCGGCGTCGTCGATAGCGACGGCCGCATTCGCGACCTGTCGTCCATCGTCGCCGACATCACCGCCAATGAGGTGCGCCTGTCGCAACTGGCGAAGCTGAAAGCCGCCGACATCAACGCCCTTCCCGTCGTTGCAGGTCAGCCGCGCTATGGCGTGCCGGTCGCCAATATCGGCAAGATTATCGCGGTGGGCCTGAATTATGCCGACCACGCCGCCGAGAGTAATTTACCGGTGCCGCCGGAGCCGATCTATTTCACCAAGGCGACCTCGTCCCTCACCGGCCCCAATGACGACGTCATGAAGCCACGCGACGCCACCAAGATGGATTGGGAAGTCGAACTCGGTGTCATCATCGGCAAGACCTGCCGCTATGTCGAGGTCGCAGACGCCCTGGATCACGTCGCCGGCTATGTCCTGGTCAACGACGTGTCGGAACGCGCCTTCCAGAAGGAGCGCGGTACGCAGTGGGTCAAGGGCAAGGGCTGCGACACCTTCTGTCCAACCGGCCCGTGGCTGGTCACCGCCGACGAGCTCGGCGATCCGCAAGTGCTGGATATGTTTTTGGACGTCAACGGTCAGCGCATGCAGACCGGCAATACCAGGACCATGATCTTTGGCGTCGCCGAGGCGCTCAGCTATATCAGCCGGTTTGTTACGTTACAGCCCGGCGATATGGTCATTACCGGCACGCCGCCCGGCGTTGGCGAGGGCAAGAAGCCCGATCCGATCTATCTCAATGCCGGCGACACCATGCATCTCGGGGTCAGCAAGCTCGGTGAGCAGCGGCAGACGGTCGTGCCGTTCAGCCTCGATGGTTTGGAGATTATCGCATGATCTATGCAGGACGTTTTGCCGGCCGCTGCGCCATTGTTACCGGCGCGGCCTCCGGTTTGGGCAAGGCCGTGGCCGCGCGCATCGTCGCCGAGGGCGGCAAGGTCGTGTTGTGGGACTTGAACGCCGAAGCCCTGGAAGCGGCCAAGATTGAGACCGGCGCGGTGRCCGTGGTGGCCCTGGATGTGTCGGACGTGGCGGCGGTTACGGCGGCGGCCAAGGCCAGTGCCGAGGCTCTGGGCAAGATCGATATCCTCATCAATTCGGCCGGCATCACCGGCGCCACGGTGCCTCTGTGGGAGTTTCCGATCGACAGCTGGCTGCAGGTGATGAACATAAATCTCAACGGCACCTTTTATTGTTGCCGCGAGGTCATTCCGTACTTGCTGGACAATGGTTACGGCCGGATCGTCAACCTGGCCAGCGTTGCCGGCAAGGAAGGCAACCCCAATGCTTCGGCCTATTCGGCGTCGAAGGCGGGCGTGATCGGCTTGACCAAGAGCTTGGGCAAGGAGTTGGCGACCAAGGGCGTGATCGTCAATGCGCTGACGCCGGCGACCTTCGAGTCGCCGATCTTGGCGCAATTGCCGACAAGCCAGGTCGACTATATGCGCGGAAAAATTCCGATGGGACGGTTGGGCCTGGTCGACGAAAGCGCCGCGACAGTGTGTTTCATGGCGTCCGAGGAATGCTCGTTTACGACGGCCTCGGTGTTCGACACATCGGGCGGGCGGACGACCTATTAGCGCTCACGCAGGCCTTGCGGCGTGGAGCATTTGGAACAACGAAAGCCCGGCAGGTTGGACCTGCCGGGCTTTTTTCTCGCCTGGAACGAGATGCCTAGTTTTCCAGGGTGTACGAACCGGTCTCGCACAGGTCCGCGGTATCTTCGGCGGGTTTTAAATTGTCGTCTTCATCGAATTCGAAACGCATGTCGTACTCGCAGACCGTGCGGCCGTCAGCGACAGTGATGTCGACGCTTTCGCCGGGTGCGAGCACATCGGCGCCCAGAACGTCTTCCTCCCAATTATTGACGCCCGTGGGCGAAGTATAGAACCGTACAATCGTCGCGTCCGTATGGTTGGTCAACGTAAAGACCAGATCTTCCGCATGGGCGCCGCCGGCCAGCAAGCCAAGGCCCGCAACCGCGGCAAAAGCCAGAGATTTAAATGTCATGTGTCAGCCTCCCGCCCCGAATGGGCCCGTTCACTATAACTACGTTATATGCAGTGGCAAGAAGTGATAACGACTGTTACGGCAATTGGCCGTTATTTGGCAGCCAGCATGTTGCCGACACCGATGATAACGGTCGAGATGACCAGGGTGCCGATGCCCAGCCAGACGAGGAAACGCGTGCGGTTGGCCGTACCCTTCCATTCCTTCAAGGCAAAGCCCCACAGGCTCGAGAACAGGATAATCGAGGCCATGTGCAGGGTCCAGCTCGAGAAGCCGAACTTGCCCATCTGGCTTTCGCCCATGGTGTAGAAGAAGAACTGGAAATACCACAGGGTGCCACCGAGCGCAGCTAGGGCGTAGTTGGCTAGCAAAGGCGTTTTGGTGCCCGCAACACCGGCGTTGAGGCGCGGCGCCTTGCCCGCCCATTCACCGGCCGATTTGTTCTTAGCGATCAGATAAAGGCACCAGATGAAGTTGGTCGTGAAACCACCGGCGAGGACGACACAAAGAACCGGCAGGCCGACCCATAGCGGGCCGGTGCCGGCCGCAGCGGTGGCGGCACGGATAGGGTCACCAGCAGCCAGGCCGAACGAAAAGAAGGACGACATGACGCCGGAGAACAGCGCGATCAGGATGCCTTTTTTGAGGTTGAATTCCCCGCGGTCGGGGACATTGGCATCGCCCGAGACATTTGCGAGTTGCTTCTCCTTGGCATTACCGGCCATGGCGACGATGATGATGCCGACCACGACGACCGCTATGCCGATAAAGGTATATTGGCTGCCAGGCTTGGCGGCCAGTTCGGCAATCGTACCCTGGACCAAAGGTGGCCCGAGCGTGCCGATAACCGTGGTCAGACCGAGCGCCACCGCCATGCCGAGGCTCAGGCCCAGATAACGCATGGTCAGGCCGAAGGTCAGGCCGCCCAGGCCCCAGCCGGCGCCGCAAAGATAACAGACCATTAGGGTATCCATCGGCACACTCGATAGGACGTGGATCAGGTCCTTGCTGCCGATAAAGGCGCCGATCCACGGCGCCAGAACCCATGAGAAAATGCCGCCGGTCAGCCAGAAGATCTCCCACGACCACAGCTTGATGCGTTTATAGGGAACATAAAAGCTGGCCGAGGACAGGCCGCCCAGCCAGTGGAAAAAGACGCCCAATAGTGGGTTCGGGTTCATGGGGTTAAATCCTGTAAATGCGTTCGGCGTTTTGTCCGAACATGTTATCGCGTTCCGAGGTCGTGAAATCTTGGGTAATGGCGTCATAGGCGTCGAGCGCCCGGCCGTAGCTGTTGAACAGCTTGTCGGTCGGGAAGTCGCTAGCGAACAGCACGCGGTCGGCGCCAAACCACGCGATGACGTCGAGGACCAGGGGGCGCACGGACTCGGCCGTCCATTGCCGGTCGAAAAAGCCGAAGCCGGAAATCTTGACCGCCGCCTGGGGCAGTTGCGCCAAGGCCTGCATGCCGGCGCGCCACAGGGTACGATCGGCGTCGACCGGCATGCCCATATGGTTGAGGATCAGCGGAATATGGTTGTAGTTCTTAGCCAGTTGGTAGGCGGCCTGCATCTGGTTGGGGTAGATCTGCAGGTCGAAGGACAGGTTGTGCTTGGCCAGCAAGGCGTAGCCCGTGGCCAATTGCGGGTCGTCGAACAGGTTTTTCGGGGTATAGGTGCGCGCCGGATCGGGGTGCCAGTTGAGGATATGACGGATACCGCGGACATTGGGGCTTTGGACGTGTTCGGCCAGGCGGGCATCGAGGTTTAGGTCATTCAGCGCCGCATAGGCGACGATGGCGTTTGGAAAGCCGCCCGTGTCCGCCAGGTTCTGCAACCAGCGCGTTTCGGCCACAGCGTCTTCTGGGTCGGCGCCGGCGTCGATATGGACCGCCTTGACGACATTATATCCCGCCGCATCCTGGCGATAATCGTCCGGTAGGTAATCGTGGGCGATGGGCTCGACGCTGCCATTGGGGCCATTAGCGTCGAAAGGCCCGGTCAGCCACGGATAACGCAGGTGGTCGAGCTTCCACAAATGGACATGGGCGTCAACAAAGCGGCGTATCGACATGGTTCCGGCCTGGGCTTCGGACATCCCACTATGTGGAAAATCCCATTTTTTGTAAATTCAACATACTATGTGGGAAAACCCTGTCAATCACCTTGTCACTTTCGGCTTGACCCAAGGTCAAAACTCTTCTCTCCTCGCATCGGCCCAGCAAGAGGCCATCAAATGTTGAGAGGAATGTCATGAATCGTCGCGAACTTATCGCTGGCTTAGGCGCGTTGAGCGCCCTGCCCGCCCTCGCCCAGGCCAAGGCCAAATCCACCACGCCCGTTGTGGGCGTCTTCCCATCCGGCTTTTATTGGGGCGCCGCCACCGCTGCCTATCAGGTGGAAGGCGGCTATAATGAAGACGGCAAGGGCGAATCCATCTGGGACCGCTTTGTTCTGGCGCCCGGGAAGATCAAGAACGGTAATACCGGTAACGTCGCCTGCGACAGCTATCACAAGATGGATCAGGACATCGCCCTGCTGAAGGCGATGAACCTGAAGAGCTACCGTTTTTCCACCGCATGGACACGCATCCAGGCCGACGGAACCGGTCCGGCCAACCCAAAAGGCCTCGACTATTACAGTCGGCTGACCGACGCGTTGCTAGAGGCCGGCATTCGCCCGATGCCAACACTCTACCACTGGGACCTGCCGCAGGACCTCGAAGACCGCGGCGGCTGGCCCAACCGCGACACGGCGGCGCGCTTCGCCGACTATGCCGGTATTATGGGGAAGGCCCTGAGCGACCGCATCGAGAACTGGAGCCTGTTCAACGAGTCCAAGACCTTTACCGGATTGGGCTATTTGTCGGGCGCCTTTGCGCCAGGCCGCAAGGACCCGATGGCTTTCCTGAAAGCGACCCATACGGTCAATCTGGCGCACGGGATGGGCTTTGCCGCCTTGAAGGCCGCCAATCCAGCCTTGAAGGTCGGCAGTGTCTTCGATGTCTCGCCGATGATCCCGGCGACCGATACGCCGGAAGACAAGGCCGCCGCCGATATCTATGACAAGTTCCAGAACCTGTGGTTCGTCCAGACGGTATTGACCGGCGCCTATCCGGAAGGGCCGCTGCCGGCCGACCGCCAGGAAGAGCTGCTCGGCTGGCAGGCAGGTGACGACAAGGTGATGAAGGCCGATTTCGATTTCGTCGGCTTGAACTACTATTCCGGCACCGGCGTGGCGCGGTCGAAGACGACAACCGGCATTCCGGCACTCGATATCGATTCACAATGGGCGATCGGCAGCGACAACAAGACCGATTTCGGCTGGGCCATCTATCCGCAAGGCTTCCGGCAAATTCTCAACCGTATGCATCAGGTCACCGGCGACCGGCCGATCGAAATCACCGAAAACGGCTGCGCCTATAATGTCGGACCGGACACAGCCGGCGAGATTCACGATCCCAAGCGCATCGATTACTACGCCCAGCATTTCAACAGCCTGTCCCAGGCGATTGCCGACGGCGTACCGGTGCGCGGCTATCATGCCTGGAGCCTGATGGACAATTTCGAATGGGCATCGGGCTATACGATGCGCTTCGGTTTGACCTATGTCGATTTCGACAATGATCAAAAGCGGACGATCAAGGACTCCGGCAAGTGGTACGCCAAGGTCGCAGCGGCGAACAAGGTGGTGGCGGCTTAAAAGCCGGGTTCAGACGTAAAGGTCATGGTCTCTCCCGTATGCGGATGCGGGAGAGACAGGCTTTGCGCGTGCAGCAACAGCCTTGGCGCCGCAGCCAGGACCTTGGGCGGGGCGTAAAATTCGTCGCCAAGGATCGGGTGGTCGATCGCCATCATATGAACGCGCAGCTGATGCGAGCGGCCGGTCACCGGTTCGAGCTCGACGCGCGAAGTGCCGTCAATGCGTGACAGTGTGCGATAACGCGTCAGGGATGGCTTTCCGATGGTGTGGTCGATCATTTGGCGCGGGCGGTTGGGCCAATCTGTGATCAGCGGCAGATGGATCTCGCCGGCTTCCGGTGTTTCTCCGGCGACGACGGCAATATAGCGCTTGGCGACCCGTCGCGCAGCAAACGCCATGGAGAGGGCGCGATGGACGTCGGGTCCGCGGGCGAAGACCATCACACCCGAGGTCGCCATGTCGAGGCGGTGCACAGTCAGGGCGTCGGGGAAACCAACTTGCAGGCGGGTGACCACACAATCGGTCTCCCTGCGGCCGGGGACGCTGAGCAGTCCGGCGGGTTTATCGGCTATGAGGATATGGTCGTCGACGTAAAGCGGCGTCACGCGGTCTTGCTCATGGCGACGACCGGCAGCATCAGGCCATCGGGCAGCGGAGTCTCGAAATATTCCGTCGCCTGAAAGCCATGCACCGCATAGAGCGCCACGCCAGACAAGGTGGCGACCAGCTCGAAACGGGTGAACCCGGCGGCCCTGGCGGCGTCTTCGCAGGCTTTCAGAACCAAGGTCCCCAGACCGCGACGCGTATGGTCGGGATGGACGAAAAAGGCGCGTATGCGGGCCGCATCGACCTTGGGGTCGAGGCTGTTGTCGTCCTTGCCGGCAATAGCATCACTGCCGAACAGGGTCTTGCGCCGTGACCAGCCGCCACACGCGACAATTTCGTTGCCGAGTTCGACCACGAAATAGGTGCCGTCTTTCAACAATTGCGTGTCGACGCCGAAGACCGTGCCGAGCGCACCGCGCCTCTGGTCCTGGCTGTAATCGACCTGCAATTCCATGACCGATTGCGCGATCAGGGCTTCAAGCGCGGGTATGTCGGCCAGGGTAGCGAGGCGCAGGGCGTAGGTCATCTTACTTCAGGTGGAGCAAAACCAGGGCGACGATCGCGGGCAGAGCCTGGATAACCAGGATCGATTTCTTGACAGTAAAGCCGCCATAGAGGCCGGCGACGATGACGCAGCACAGGAAGAATATCTTGACCAGGAAGCCGTCGCTCAGGAGCAGGCTCCAGATCAGGCCGGCGGCGAGGAAGCCGTTGTACAGCCCTTGATTGGCGGCCAGTTTCGCCGACTCCTTGGCGAATTCCGGCGTCAACCCAAAGACCTTGCGGCCGAACGGTGTCTGCCACAGGAACATTTCCAGCACCAGGAAGCCGATATGCAGCACGGCGACGACGGCGATCAGGATATTGGCGATATATTGCATGGGCGGCCCTTTTTCTCTTGTTTGAACCGGCGCCGCCGCTCTGTCAATCCGGTCGAATTACGCCTCAGCGTGGACGGCCATGACAAGCTGGGTCTGGATGTGGGCGAGACCCGGCACGGCGCCGATACGCTGGCGCACCCTGGCCAGGTCGTCGGTGTCGCGCGCCGTCACCATGACCAGCAAATCCCATTCGCCGGCCAGGGCATAACATTGCACGACCTGGAGTTCCTTCAAAAGGAGCGGACCGACATGACAGCAGGCAACGCCCTGTACGACCTTGATAAACAGCCACGCCTTGACGTCCGCCGCCTCGCTCAGGCGCGTCCGCAGGGTAAAGCCCAGGATAATACCGTCGCAGCGCAGCCGGGCCAGCCTCTCCTGGACGGCGCTGCGCGATAGACACAGGGCGCGGCCGAGCTCGGTCAAGGGCATGCGGGCGTTGTCGCGCAGACAGGCGATCAGCTTGCGGTCCTTGTCGTCGAGCATATCCAAGGTCTTGGGTATTGCGGTCATAAGCGACGACATAGCGCAAAAATCGCGTCAGGTCACATCCGGGTGTCGTCGGCGATCCAGTTGAGCTCCCAGGTCTTGCCGCCGTCGGCGGAATAGGCCTGTTCGAAATGGCAGGCATCCGGGCCGCGTGGGGTGATGACGAAACGCACGAGGATGGCGCGGCCGTCGAGGGTTTCCTGGTCGTAAAACTCACCCCGGCCGTCCGTAAACTCGCCGATCGTGGGGATGCTCAAGGTGCCTGAGGCGCTGTTGACGAAGTTGAGGCTCCACTGGTGCGATTGCGGATTATATAGACGCAAAGACGCGCCTTCGATATGGCCGGACGACCCCGTGACATCGAGTTCAACCAGATTGGCGCGGCCGTCCCACACGGGACGGATGACCGAGGTGCCGTCATAGGCCGCCCATTCCGTCGAGCCTGACAAGGGATGAACAAGGCGCTCGACATGGGTTTTCCACGTGCCGATTTCAAAGTCGAAATCGTGGGCGCCGTCGCGGGCTTCCTGCGCAGCAACCGGCGTAACCAAACACAGAAGGAGAGCAGTAAGGGACAGGCGTGACAAAGACATGAAGGCTCCTTTTCAACGCCGGCAGTCTGAGACACACCGGCCGCCATCGCAAGCGCAGACGGCCCGTCATTGCGCCGATTTGCGACCGTCATTTCGCCGGTTTTAGAGCCCTCGCCTCGCCCCTGTCATTACCGGCCAATTTGCCGTAAACACGGCTCTGGATTCGCTTAAGGGATACAGCATGTCGGTTTGGCAAGAGCGTCGCAGGCCCGGCCCGCCGCAGGATGACGACGCGCGGACGCCCTTCGATGTCGACTATGCCCGCGTCATCCATTCCGGTTCGTTTCGCCGACTGCAAGGCAAGACGCAGATTCTGAACCTCGGCGACGGCGATTTCTATCGTACGCGCCTGACCCACTCGCTGGAAGTGGCGCAAATCGCCGGCGGCATCGTCGGGCAATTGCAGGCCTTCAGTGCTCACCCCGACCGTGAAATCCTGCCGCCGGTCTGCTTGATCCAGACACTCGGCTTCGCCCATGACTTGGGTCATCCGCCGTTTGGCCACGGCGGCGAAGTGGCTTTGAACTATTGCATGCGTCATCACGGCGGCTATGAGGGCAATGGCCAGACTTTGCGTATCCTGGGCCGGTTGGAGAATTTCTCGCGCGAACACGGCGCCAATCTGACGCGGCGGACACTTCTCGGTTTGCTGAAGTATCCAGTGGCCTATGGTGATGTCGTCAACCCGGCCATCGTGCCGGCGATCGATACCGCCCCGACCGCCATTCGCGTTATAGATCGCAACGCTTGCAAGCCGCCGAAAGCCTATCTCGACAGCGAACGCGATATTGTCGATTGGGTATTGGCACCGCTCAGCGCCGGCGACCGCGCGCGGTTTCAAAGCTTCGATACAAAACCCGGCAAGCATGGCAAGGCGCGTCATAAGGCCTTCGATTGTTCGATCATGGATGTCGCCGACGACATCGCCTATGGCGTCCACGACCTGGAAGACGCCTTGTCGCTGGGTCTGATCCGCGAGCAAGCCTTCCGCGACGCTGTGCCCGATACGGTATGCACCCAGTTCCTCAATTTCCTAAGCGAAAAGCACAGCCAGCATTACAGCAATAATGTCTATGAGCAGTTCGTGCGCAACCTGTTCGAAAGCGGGCAGAAGCGCAAGATGATGATCAATATGATCGTCGGCCAGTTTATCAAGGCGGCCGAGATCACAACCGATGAGGCCTTCGAAGAACCGTTGTTGCGTTATCGCGTCGGCCTGCCGGACGGGCATGCCGTCTTCCTCGACGCCCTGAAGACCGTTGTCTTGAACAAGGTCATCCGCAGCCCACAAGTTCAGCAGATGGAGTTCAAAGGCCAGAACATGGTGGTGGCGGTGTTCGAAGCCTATGAAACCGATCCGCAGGCCTATCTGCCCGAAGATGCCTACGGGCGCTATGTCGCGGCGGGTGAAGACCGGCGGGTTATCTGCGATCATATCGCCGGCATGACCGACGGCCATTTGATGAAGACCTATGAGAGGATGTTCAGTCCCCGCATGGGATCGGTTTTCGATAAACTTTAGCTCACCGCGCGGGCGCGTATGCTGGCAAAGGTTTCGTCGCGCAGCATTTCGCCGTTGCGCCACACCGGTTCCAACAGGTTGGCGCCCGTCGCGGGTTGGTAGTCGGGCTCCGTGACCGCCACGGTCCTGTAACCATCAGCATCGCGCCCCAGGCCGAGCAAACCGCGCTTGGAGCGCTTGCCACTGTCGGTGACCGGGTCCTTGTAGACATCGCGCCATTGCCCGTCCACCTTGGCCGCTGAAGCTTTGTAGGCAAAGGCCATGGTGTCGCGATCGCACTTTTGCAGCAGGGCGCCGCCCATACCGAAGGCGATATTGGAGGCGCTGAAACCTTCTGCGACGATACGATCGAGGATGGCGGCGATACTGACCGGATTGACGCCGTCGCCCTGGATGACGCGGACGTTTTTCAGCACGCGATAGCCTTTGGAATTGCTGTCGGTGCCGAACTTGTCGGCCAAAAGGTGCAGCGTCTTCGACACCACCTCAACAGGGTCGCCGCTGTCGGGACGGACGACCAGGGTGGCGCCGCTGTCGATAACCTTTTGCCGCAGGACCTCGCCCCACAAATGCTCAACGGCATGGTAGAGGTCGTAGCTGTCCGAGACGACGGCATAGAGTCCGCCGGGCTTGCCGAACTGGGTCACCATATTCGCATAGGCGTCGATCTCATGGTCGCGCCCCCAGCTGGTGATAGTCGAATGTTCGGCGGCGGGAATCGAAAAGGCCGCCATCGGCTCGTGGTAGAGTTTGCGCGCGGCAACGACCGCGGCCAGGGTATCGCTGCCCTGGAAATTGACCAGGTGCGCCATGCCGCCGAGCGCTGCCGAAGCATGAGACGAGACGCCGCGGGCGCCGAAATCGTGCAGTTTGAACGGCAGTTCGGCGTCAGGCGCGTCGGCCGTTTTCACCAGGGCATCGCGGATGATTCGGCGGACGCCGTGGCTGATCGTCGCCACCGTGATGGGATACCATACCCGCAGCAAGGCGGTTTCGACATAGCTGGTCAGCCAGAAGAAGTCCGGATCGGTATTGACGACAGTCATCATCGGCAGATGGACCGGTGCGATCGTGCCTTCGGGCTGCGCACGGATTTCGAGCGGCAGATGACCGCCGTGGCGCGACAGCAAAAGCTCCCAGCCGGCCTTGTGATAGGGCAGACCGTGGGCGGTCAGAATGGCCTCGGCCTCATCGGCGTCGCCGCGCGTCACCGGCTTGGCGAACTCGCTTTTCAGGATGGCTTGCAGGCCGAAAAACAGGGCATCACGATAGGGCCCGCCGCGGGCTTCGACATAGGAGAAGACGTTCTGCGTGCCTTGCGGATATTGCGCGAAATGGCTGGCCTTGTAACTATCGGTATTGAGAATGGGATTGATCATCACGCGGCCCCCAAGAAGTGTTCGAGAATGAAAAAGTGGTCTTCGAACAGGTGTTCGCGCAGGCGCCGGACCTCGGCCAAGGGTATCCATTTTGCTCGCACCGCGTCGTCGGATCCGCGCACGGCCGGCAGATCGCCGCTGATGAATTCGAAGTAAAATCCGTAGGTTATGGTGCGGCCACGTTGCGAGCGGTCCGGCGCATCAAAGACCTGCCGCGCTTTCAAACTGCCTTTGAGAACCGGCGCCGGGATCTTGATGCGCGTTTCTTCCTTCAATTCGCGCAGCACGGCCTCAAGCAGGGTCTCATCCTGTTCGACGAAGCCGCCGGGTAGAGCCCACAGTCCCTTGCCGGGTTGGCCGCCGCGTTTGACCAACAGGACATGGCCGGAATGGACGATGACGGCATCGACCGTAGTAAAGATCGGCGGATACGGCGCGGCCGCCCAGGCTTTTTTATAGGCGACGATGTGATTGTGTTCGTCGACCAATGTCGCGAAGGCCTTGGTCTTTTTGAAGGCCACGATCATATCAAACACCGCCGACGGCACATTGGCCTGTAGCAGGCGCAGCGCCCCCTCGTCTTCACTAAACAGGTGTGCGCGAAGTTCGGTGGCAGACAGGGTCGTGGCGAACGGTACATCGATGACCGGCCATTGCGGGAAGGCCTGGAGATACCAGGATGAGGCGTCCTTATCGTGCCCGATCAGAGCGACCTTGACCTCGGCGGGCGAACGGCCGTCGCCGGCGATGGCCTCGTCGATATGTTGTTGGATATCGGCCTGCCAGGCGCCTTCATTATAGAGATGGTCGAAGACATGGCGGAAAATGACGCGGTCGGCGTCGGCGCCTAGGGCCGCGCGGATCATGATCTCGCGTTCGGCCGCCGACCAGGGGTTCTTCGACGAACGCGGCGCGCCGGCCGAGCCGATTAGCACGATCGGTCGATCGCAGGCCTCGAGGGCACGGCGAAGGACGCTGAGATGACCATTATGGAAGGGTTCGAACCGCCCGACAAAGGCGATGTAATGGTAGTTGTGCATGAGACTCCCTCAGTGCGATGTCATCCGGTCTGCCCGGAAGAGGTGACACTATGCCTGCCGAATGCTTTCGGCAAGATGGGCAGATGGATTTTTTACAACGCGGCGGGCGATAAGCCCCCCAGCGAAAGGAGGCCGTCATGACCAGTTTTTCCGATTTCATGAAACGCCGCGAAGAGGCCGCGCGCGGCTATTGCCGTGGTGAACCCGAGCTTTTGGATGCCCTGACCTCCCGCCGTGAGCCAGCCAGCTTCTTCGGGCCGGACGGCAAGGCGATACAGGGTGCGCAGACCGTACTCGACAGCTATATCAGGGGTGCCAAAGTATTCGGCCCCAAAGGCGATTGCACGTTTGACATTACCCAGATGGCCGAAGGCGGCGATATCGCCTATTGGACTGGTTTACAAAAGTCAACGGTCGAGATGGATGGCAAGATGATACCGATGACATTACGTATCACCGAACTGTTCCGGCTCGAGGACGGCGACTGGATGCTGGTCCACCGGCACGCTGATCCGTTGAAAGAATGATCTATGGGTGCGCCGCCAACCAGGTTTTGGCGATTGGATCGCCCTTGGCAGCCGCCTGCTGAAAATAGCCGCGCGCCTTATTGACGTCGACCGTGACGTCCTGGCCTTGGGCGTAGATCTGGCCGAGATAGACCTGGGCACGGGTGAATCCCTTAGCGGCGGCCATATCGAAATACTGGCGGGCCTTGATATAGTTGGGTGCCGCGCCGACACCGAGATAGTAGAGCTCCCCGAGATCGGTCGTCGCGTCGGGATCCCCTCTCGCTGCCCCTTGCTCGAACCAGGTACGCGCGGTGACATAGTCCTTATCGACACCATTGCCATCGCGATAAAGCCGCCCCAGTGACGTTAGGGAATACCAGTCGCCCTTCTCGGCGGCAGTTTTATAATAGGGCACGGCTCTGGCGGGATCCTTCGGACCTGTTCCGCCGGATTCGAGGATATAACCGATCAGGCCGGTCGCCGTGACGTGGCCCTTCGCGGCCGCTTGACGGAAATATCCCAGGGCATTGCCCCAGTCCTGGTTGGGTCCGGCCTGCATGTAAAACAGACCGAGGCTGTAGAGTGATTTTTCGTCGCCCTTGGCTGCCTTCTGGAACAAGCCAAGACGCGCGTGATCGGCGCCGCCCTCGCCATTCTTGTACATTTTCAACAGGGCGTCGTAAGCTTCATCATCGCCTTGGGCCGCGGCCTTTTCATAATAGATGCGGCCTTGCTGTGGGTTCTTCAGCTGTACCTTATAAAAGCGGCCGAGCGCGAAATAGGAGGACAGGTTGCCGCGCGCGACACTTTGTTCATAGGCGGTTCGGGCGCGTTGCATATCCGCCGGCCCGCCGATGCCGCTTTCATACATGGGTCCGAGATCACCCAGAGCCCTTGCCTCGCCCTTGGCGGCCGCGGTCTCGTAGGTTGCCCGCGCCTTGGCTAGGTCCTTAGTCATGCCGTCGCCGCTGAAAGCGGCGTCGCCCAGTGCCGTGATCGCCGGCGCATAGCCTTTGGCCGCGGCCTGTTCGTAATAGCCATTGGCCATGACATCGTCCGTCTTGATGCCGCGGCCCTTGTGATAGATGTCGCCGAGATGGCTGAACGCTTCGGCAAAGCCTTTCGACGCCGATTGGTCGTAGAGGGCGCGGGCCTTGTCGTAATCCTTGGAAACGCCGAATCCGCGCTCATAAAGGCGTCCCAGGTTGGACATGGCAGCGATACTGCCCAAGGACATGGCCTGCTGGTAGCTGGCGGCGGCAGCAGCGCCATCACCCGCAGCCTCCTGAGCCCGGCCGAGATTGTAGATCAGCCGGCGGTTTTGTGGATCGAGCGCGAGCGCTGCCTTGCACGCCGACAGACCGTCCGTGGCATTGAGGTGATCGTCGTCAACGGCGTTTGTCTTGATGACCCGGTCCGGATCGAAAACATTGCCGGCGTTTTGATCGCACACATTGGCCGACACAGTTTTGCTTGGCGTCGGCGCGGGAGCGATTGAATTTGTCGTCGCCGCTTCGGGCGATGCGCGCAATTGCGCCTTGACCTTCTTGATCGACTTGGGCTGTGGCGTTTCCAGYGGCTTTTTCTTGGCAATGGTCAAAACGACTCTTTGCACCCGCGGCTGGAAGTTTTCTGAGGCTTTCCGTTGATCGGCGCCGGCCTCGGCTATGGGACAGCTTAACGATTCAGAGGGTGCCAGGAGATTTTCGCTTGTCCTGGCGCAACCGCGGATGCACGTTTTGGCAATCTGGGAACGGCCCAAATCATCGGCATGCGCGGCCTGGCCGCTCAACACGGCACCGCATATTGCCATCAATATCGCAGGACTCGTTTTCACCATCGGACGCCTCCCGTTTTCCGAGACGTTACCACAGGGAACGGCGTTATCATCTTAAAAAGTGTGCGGCAATCCAGACATTAAAAAAGCCGTCCCGGGTTGGGACGGCTTTTTTTAAAGTTGGTTGCGGGGGCAGGATTTGAACCTACGACCTTCAGGTTATGAGCCTGACGAGCTACCGGGCTGCTCCACCC
>NZ_JBFUDD010000013.1:0-115732 GCF_056404915.1 Asticcacaulis sp. P2_B1
CCGCAGGCCAATCTGGCTGAGCATATCGCCCTGGCGAAACGCTGCGATGCCGCCGGCGCCGACCTGGTCGTCTTCCCGGAACTCAGCCTGTCGGCCTACACGCTCGACGACCTGTTCCTGCAGGAAACCGTCATCGATGCCGCGCGCAGCGCTTTCGAAGACCTGATCGCTGCCACCAAGGGCCTGCGGCCGATCCTGTTGGCCGGCGTGCCGCTGCGCATCGGCGACGATTTGTATAATTGCGCCGCCGTCATCCATGACGGTCATTGCCTGGGCCTTGTGCCCAAGACCTTCCTGCCCAACTACCGCGAATTCTACGAAAAGCGCTGGTTCGCCACCGGTTTCGACCTGACCGCGTCATCGCTGGAAGTCAAGGGCGAGTCCGTGCCGGTCGGCGTCCACCTCATTTTCCGCGCCGCCAATGCTCCTGCCTTCACCTTCGCGGTCGAAATTTGCGAAGACATGTGGTCGCCAGTGACGCCGTCGACGCGCCTGGCCTTGAGCGGCGCCAACCTGATCGCCAACCTATCGGCCTCACCCGTCACGGTGGGTAAGTCGCGCACGCGCAAACGCCTGTGTGCCGCCACCTCGGAACGTCTGTTCTGCGCCTATGCCTTCAGCGCCTCGGGCCCCGGCGAATCGACGACGGACCTCGCCTGGGACGGCCAGTCTCTGGTCTACGAACTGGGCGACTTGCTGGCGGAGGGCGAACGTTTTTCGTCGGACACCCTCACCCTGGCCGATGTCGATGTCGATCGGATCGCCGCCGAGCGTGTGCGCACCGGCACCTTCAAGGATTCGCGCCGTGGCCAGGATATCGCGCCACAGATCGTCACTTTCGACCATACGCCCCACGGCCTGAGCGATTTCCAACGCCACGTGCCGCGTTTCCCCTTCGTGCCGGTCGAGCCGGAGCGCCTCGACGAGGACTGCTACGAGGCCTTCAATATCCAGGTTCACGGTCTGATGCAGCGCCTGGAATCAAGCCATACCCAGAATGTCGTCATCGGTATTTCCGGCGGGCTCGACTCGACCCATGCGGTGATCGTGGCCTGCAAGGCCTTCGACCGGTTGGGCATTCCGCGCCAGCAGATCCACGGCTACACCATGCCGGGTTTCGGCACGACCACGGGTTCGCGCAACGACGCCCTGCGTTTGATGAAGGCGCTTGGCATCTCATCTGAAGTCCTCGATATCCGCCCGGCGGCGCGCCGCATGCTGCTCGACATCGACCACCCGTTTTCGCGCGGCGAAAAGGTCTATGACGTCAATTTCGAGAACGTCCAGGCCGGCCTGCGCACCGATTTCCTCTTCCGTCTGGCCGGTGAAAAACGCGGCTTTGTCGTCGGCACCGGCGACCTGTCGGAACTGGCGCTCGGCTGGTGCACCTATGGCGTCGGCGACCATATGAGCCATTACAATGTCAATTGCGGCGCGCCCAAAACCCTGATCCAGCACCTGATCCGCTGGGCGGCGCGCAAGGAATTCGACGCGAAAACCGGCCGTATCCTGCAGTCGGTATTGGATCGCGAAATCTCGCCGGAATTGGTGCCGGTCGAGGACGGCAAGCTGCAAAAGACTGAAGACAAGGTCGGGCCTTATGAGTTGCAAGATTTCTCGCTGTTTTACATCACGCGCTACGGCCTGAAACCGTCGAAGGTCGCCTTCTTGGCCTATTTGGCGTGGAAGGACGCGGCCGCAGGCGACTGGCCTGCCGATTTTCCCGAACACAAACGCCGGGCCTACGATTTGCCGGAGATCAAAAAGTGGCTGGGGGTCTTCGTCACGCGCTTCTTCTCGATGTCGCAGTACAAGCGCTCAGCCGTGCCCAACGGGCCGAAACTGATCTCCGGCGGAGCGCTTAGCCCGCGCGGCGACTGGCGCATGCCGTCGGACGCCAAGGCAACGATCTGGCTTGAGGAACTGCGCGCCAACGTACCGGATTAGATACCGGTGAGGTCGACGACGATCGTCCGGTCGGCCACGCGGACCTCCGGGACGTTTTCCAGCGAGAACAGTAGGTAGAAGCTTGCGCCTTCCTTGGGGCGGATGTCGAGCAGGTCGCCGGCGCCGAAATTGTCGACATTGGCCACCTTTCCAACCTCGGCACCGGTGGTATCGATCACCGTCATGCCGATCAGGTCGGTGATGTAATATTCGTCCTCGTCTGGCTCGGGTAGTTCGGCGCGGTCGACATAGAGTTTCAGCCCCATGATCTTGTCGGCGGCCGTGCGGTCAGGCACGCCTTCGGCGCGCACCACCAGGCCGCCCTTGTGCTCGCGTGCTTTGGTGACGACCAACGCCGGTTGGCCCTTGTCGTCGAGCAGGGGGCTGTATTCGAGCACACTGAACGGGTCGTCCATAAAGCTCAGCAGCTTGAATTCGCCTTGCAGGCCGACGGCGGCGCTCACCTGGGCGACAAGGATAAGATCGGGTTTGGTCATGCGAAATCCATATACAGAAAAAGGCCGGGATTCGCACCCCGGCCTTTAAACCAATTATGCCGTTACGACATTTCTTAAGCTCAATCGCCGCATGGCTCCTCGCATAAGCTCGGGCGGGCGCTTGCCCGCTGCCAACGGCTATGAGTCAACTCATCCACCGTTGGTATTATTCCGAAGCGGGAGTCTCTTCGGCGGCAACCTCTTCAGCAGCGGGCGCCTCGGCAGCCGGCTCTTCAGCCGGGGTTTCTTCGACGACCGGGGCGTTCTTGGCGGCTTCGGCTTCAGCCTTGGCGGCAGCGGCCGCATCGGCGGCTTCCTGCTTGGCGGCGGCTTCGGCGTCGATACGGTCCTGTTCGCGTTGCGCGCGCTCGGCGGTGCGTTCCTGGGCCTTCTTGTGTGGCAGGCCCTTCTTCGGGTTGTTGCCGTGTTCCCACTTGACCAGGCCTTCTTGCGCCAGGAAGCGCGCGACGCGGTCGGTCGGCTGGGCGCCCTTCTTCAGCCATTCGGCGATGCGTTCGGACTTCAGGGTCACGCGTTGCGCGTCCTTCGGCAGCATCGGGTTATAGGTGCCGACCTTTTCGATGAACTTGCCGTCGCGGGCAGCGGTCGCATCGGCGATGACGATGGTATAGTAAGGGCGCTTCTTGGAGCCCCCGCGGGACAGACGAATCTTAAGCATTTGATATTCCTTTAAAAAGCTTATTTCTTGGTTGGATCGAAAGGTTTGGATCCCGGAAGACCGGGCAGGCCGCCGAAGAGGCCCGAAGGGGGTTTGCCACCGAGGCCGGGAAGACCACCCGAGGGGCCGGCGCCGAGGTTTTTCAGTTTGTCGAGGTCGATACCGCCGGGACCGCCAGCGCCACCCAGCGCTTTTGGATCGACGCCCATCTGCTTGGCCATCTCGGCCATATTGGGTTGAGCGCCGCCACCCATGCCGAACATCTTGGCCATGGCGCCCATCTGGCCGCGGCCATTGGAGCGTGACATCGCCTTGAAGGTGTCGGCCATCTGGCGGTGCTGTTTCAGAAGGCGGTTGATTTCGGAGACATCGACGCCGGCGCCGGCAGCAATGCGGCGCTTGCGCGAGGCATTGAGCAGGTCGGGCTTCTTGCGCTCGATCTTGGTCATGGAGGAGATGATCGCCACCTGACGGTCGAACGTCTTGTCGGTGATGTTCGATTCCTCGATCTGTTTCTTGACCTTCTGGACGCCAGGCAACAGGCCCATAATGCCGGACATGCCGCCCATGCGCTTCATCTGGGTCAGCTGGTCTGAGAGGTCGTTAAGGTCGAACTGACCCTTGGCCATCTTGCGCGCCATGGCCTCGGCCTTGGCGGCATCTAGTTCCTGGGCGGCCTTTTCGACAAGGGCGACGACGTCACCCTGGCCCAGGATACGGCCGGCGATACGGCGGGCGTCGAAGACGTCGAGGGCATCGACCTTTTCACCGGCGCCGAGATATTTGATCGGCAGGCCGGTAACGGCGCGCATCGACAACATGGCGCCGCCGCGGCCGTCGCCGTCGGCCCGCGTCAGGATCAGGCCGGTCAGCGGCAGGCGCTCATGGAAGGCGGTGGCGGTGCGGACGGCGTCTTGACCGGTCAGGCTGTCCGCGACCAGGAAGGTTTCGGTCGGGTTGGAGATTTTCGCAATCTCGGCCGCTTCCGCCATCATGGCTTCGTCGAGCGTGGTGCGGCCGGCGGTGTCGAGGATCAGGACGTCATAGCCCTGAAGCTTGGCCGATTGCAAAGCGCGGCGGGTAATCTCGACAGCGCTTTGACCGGCGACGATCGGCAGGACGTCGACACCGACCTGTTCGCCCAGCAGCTTCAGCTGCTCCATGGCGGCCGGACGGCGGGTGTCGAGCGAAGCCATCATGACCTTCTTGCGGTCGAACTTGGTCAGGCGCAGGCCCAGCTTGGCCGAGGTCGTGGTCTTGCCGGAGCCTTGCAGACCGGCCATCAGGATGACGACGGGCGGATTGGCGGCCAGGTTGATGGCCTCGGGCTCTTCGCCGCCCAGCATCTCGATCAGGCCGTCATAGACGATCTTGACCACCTGGTCGGCGGGACGGACGGCCTTGATGACCGCTTCGCCGGTGGCCATTTCCTTGGCCCGGGTCATAAAGGTGCGGACGACCGGCAGGGCGACGTCGGCTTCGAGCAGGGCGACGCGGACCTCGCGCAGGGCCTCGTCGACGTCCTTTTCGGACAGGACGCCGCGTCCGCTCAAGCGGTCAAACAAACCCGACAGACGGTCGTTCAAGCTGTCAAACATAGTCGCGTACCATTCCTTTGACCGCGCCGTTAAAAGACCCCGTGACAAAAACAAAAAACCCCCGTGGGCGCTACGCGCTGACGGGGAGCCTTCCAACCCCTGTCTGAAACTGTGTTCAGGGTCATGGTTGCAAAGGGTTTTTGCTGGGGCGCCTCTTGCGGAGCGCGGATGTGGCGGGTTCTTTGGCGCAAAAGGGTGGTGGAGTCAAGGCCGGGGTGGGCCAGCCGTGAAAGATCGTCGGCGCTATGCAGTAGTCAGGCCCGCTGCATAAGCGAAAATTTCGTTGAATTTGTTCATGTTTTAGGAATTAGTGCAGTGGTCGGAAAACGGTAATAGGGTGCAGGTCGAAAGAGGAGCTAATCCTTTCAAGTCTCCAGATGATCGATCAGGCGGACGAGCAGGCCTTCGAGCTGGGTGCGTTCGGCGGGCGAGAAGACGGCAAGGGCGTTGCTCTGGGCGGCTTCGAGCTTGAGGCCGACCGCGGTGAAGCGGGTAAAGCCTTCGCCGGTGAGGTGGACCAGGTGGGCGCGGCGGTCGGTGGGATGGCGGCGGCGTTCGACCCAGCCGTCTTTTTCCAGGTAATCGAGAAACAGGACGATCGACGACTTCTCGATGCCGGAGATCTGGCTGAGTTGCACCTGTGTTAGGTCGTTTTGGGCATAGAGGCTGGCCAGGACGACGACATGGCCCATGTTCAGCGGCGTACCGTCAAGCACCGCCGCCATCCGCGTGCGGAACAGGCCGTGGGCGGTTGCCAGCAGATAGCCCATCGCCTTTTGGTGCTGGCGGATAACCTTGTTTTCGATCTCGCTCATCACCCAACGCTTAAAGGTTAAGGCTCCGACGGTCAATATAACATGGGGCTTGTAGATTGTCTAATATTAGACTATCTATATAGCAACGTTTGGCCCCCAGCCGGAGATTTTCTCATGTGGCGTCGTTTGTCCGCGGCCTTGTCGCTGTTCCTGCTCAGTCCCCTGATTGCCGAATATCTGCTGGGGTCGCTACCCATGGCGATGATCGGCATTTTGCCCTTGATGGCCTTTATGTACGGCTCGGGCGCTATCCTGATCCGCGAATGGGCCAGACGGACCGGCCACGGCTGGCCGTCGATCGTGCTGCTGGCCACGGCCTATGGCCTGCTGGAAGAAGGTTTCGTCACCCAATCCCTGTTCAATCCCAACTATCTCCATCTGCGCCTGCTCGATTTCGGCTTCTTACCCATCCTGGGCACCGCCCTGCCGTGGTTGGTCTTCGTCGTCAGCATTCATGTGGCCTGGAGTATCAGCGTGCCGATCGCACTGACCGAAACCCTGTTCAAAAACCAGCGCGAAACGCCATGGCTGGGCAAAATCGGGCTCGGCGTCTTCACCGTCCTGTTCCTCATCGGCTGCGCCTTGATCGCCATATTCAGCTATAAGCAGGTGCCATTCCTGGCGACGCCGGCCCAGTTCGGCGTTACCGGCGCCGCCATCCTCGCCCTGATCGTCGCCGCCTTTATGTGGCCGAAACGTAATGAGGTCACGGACGGCAAAGCGCCATCTGCCATCATACTGTTCCTGGCGTCTTTGGGCGCCGGATCGGCCCTGATGTTGCTGCAGCAGTTCGCCGGTCCAAAAGCGCATTGGAGCTGGCAGGCCTGCGTCGGCGCCGCCGTCGCGCTCGAATTTGCCTTTGTCGCCTTCATGGTGCTGTTCACCCGCGGCAAGGCATGGACTGACGTGCAGCGTTTTGCCCTGATGGCCGGCGGACTGTTCGTTTATGTCTGGGTCGGCTTCGGCACCGATATCGACCTGCACGGCGCCGCCGATCTTCCCGCCCACGCCGTCATAGCGGGTGTGTTCGTCATCCTGTGCGCCTGGGCCGGCTTCGTCTCGGCGCGCAGATGATAACCGCGGTTTAGTAAACCTTTAAGGCGTAGCTGTTAACCCTGTTGATAATGATTCGATCCGATTCCGGGGACGGGCGCCAATGTTTCAATTTCTCGACACCATCAATGTGCGCATGAGCATAGCCGGCCGCATGCGGTTGCTGGGCGTGCTGATGATCGTACCGGTCGCCATTACCGGCTGGCTGCTCTACCAATCGCACATGGAAACCATCAATTTCGCCAAAAGCGAATATGCCGGGGCGCAATATCTCGGCGCCCTGTGGCCGGACATGATGGCCGGGGCGTCGGGAGGGGCCGCGGCCGACGCGACGGAACTGACCAAGGTCGCGCAGGCCAATGCCGCCATGGTGCCGGCCGCCGATACGGCCGCTTTGTCGGGCAAGTCCGGCGACGAACTGCTGACGGCCACCAATACTGTGTTCGCCGCCGTCACCGACAAGTCGAAATTAATACTCGATCCCGATCTCGACAGCTATTACATGATGGACGCGATCACCACCAAGCTGCCGGCCGTCCTGCTGGCGGCGCACGGCCTGCACGCCGCACCGACCTCCGAAATCGCCGGCGTCACCTTCGATAACGCCGTAGCCGCACTGCAAGATTCGCTGAACAAATCCGGCCAATATGGCAAGAGCGGCAAGCTGAACGGCGACACCCAAGCTGCCTTGGACGCCGTGATGGTGTCGGCCGGAACTTTCCGGAGCGATGTAAGCAGCTATGACGTTTTCACCAAGACCGTCGACGCTTTGTTCACGCCCGGCAATCGCGACCTGGCGGCGATGCAGAAGCTGCGCGCCGACAGCAATACGACGCGGATGATCGGAGAACTGGCTGCCGCCTTGGCCGTTTTGGCCGGCACCCTGGCCCTGACCCTGTCCGTCGGCACCGGCCTGTCGCGCCGCCTGAGGCTCCTGTCCGGCCTGATGCAGTCGCTCAGCAAGGGCGACACCCAAGGTGACGTGCCGTATCAAGGCGATCGCTGTGAGACCGGCGTCATCGCCCGCACCCTGCTGACCTTCCGCGATAACCTGCGCGAAGCCGACGAGATGCGTAGCACCCAGCAACAACTGGAACTGACGGCCAGCGAAGCACGGCGAACCGCCATGATGGACATGGCCGACCGCTTCGAATCGTCGATGCTGAGCATTGTCGACAATCTCAGCGGCTCGACCCAGTCCTTGAGCGAAACGGCGACCCAACTCAGCCGCAATGCCGAGGAAACGCGCAGCCGCACCCAGGGCGTGGCCCAATCCGTCGACGCCGCCAGCGCCAATGTCCAGTCGGTCGCCGGCGCCACCGAGGAAATGTCGGCCTCGTCGCACAGCATCGCCGACCAGGCCGAACGCGCGGCCCTGGCTGCCGATGCCGCCGCAGCCAAGGCCAATGAAACCACCGAACGCGTCGTCGCCATGACTCGGGCCGCCGAAAGCATCGGCAGCAGTATCGCGATGATTACCGACATCACCTCGCAGACCAACCTGCTGGCGCTCAATGCGACGATCGAGGCGGCACGGGCCGGTGAAGCCGGGCGCGGCTTCAATGTCGTGGCCACCGAGGTCAAGGCCCTGGCGCAACAGACGGCGCGCGCGACCGAGGAAATCAGCCGCCAAGTTAAAGGCGTTCAGGAAGCGACGGCTCAGGCGGCCGACGCCATGACGGCGATCGCCGAAATGGTGGTGGGATTGCGCGATATCTCAACGGCTATTTCCGAGTCGGTGACCCAGCAATCGGCCGCTGTCGGTGAAATCTCACGCTCGACCGCCGAGGTGGCGAGTTCCACCGGCGACATCAGCGGCGCCGTCGACGACGTGAATGCCACCGCGACCCAGACCGGCGCCCAGGCGCGGGCGGCTTTGCAGGAGATCCAGCATCTCAGTACGCAGACCCGGACCTTGAAGGACACCGCGGTCGAGTTTTTGCGGACGGTGCGATCGGCATAGGGGCGGGGCTCCGTCCTCAAGATTTGGATTGCTGGCTTCGGGTCGTGGTCCGGCTGATAGCGCCAGGCTAATCCCGTTGCGACAGCAGCCCCCTCCGTCGCGGACCGCTCGGGCGGCCCCGTTCGTTTGCGAAGAGCAAACGAGCGCCGCGCCACCTCCCCCGTTTCGGCGCGTAGCGCCTCACAAGGGAGGAGAAATATTCAAATAAACCTGTTGAACGGCAAGGCCACCAAAGCCGCCTGTTGCCATGGAATATCGAGCGCCTTGATCGAGACGCGGGCATTGGCGGCCAGGGCGTGGCGCATCTCCGGCGAGCGGGTCAGTTCCAGCAAGGCGCGCGTGGCGGCGTCGAGCTCCGGCTCGGCCCAGATCTGCTCCGGATCGCTTTCCAGCCCGCTATAGGGTCCTTCCGGATCGTGCACCGGCGTCATGCCGGCCGCCACCAGCCAGCTATTGTCGGCATGCATGAAATCGGTATTGCCCGACCAATCGGTGGCGATAACCGCGACGCCGGCCGTCATGGCCTCGGCCAGGGGCAGGCCGAAGCCTTCCGACCGGTGCAGCGAGATCAAAATATCGAAGGCCGAGATAAAGGCCGCCATGTCGCGATCGTCGAAGCGGTCCTGGACGAGCCGGATATCGTCGCGTTCGCCGGCCACGGCCAGCAGGCGTTGTTCGGCCGCGGGGTCGCCGCTCAGGTCGCTGACCTTGCAGGTCAAGCGCGCCGTCGCTACCGACTCGGGGAAGGCCGCCAGCCAGGCATCGGTAACGCCCCACGGGTTCTTGCGCACGGCCGAGGATTTGGTGTCGAACAGGCACAACACCTCGCAGACGCCCGTTTGCAAGCCGAATTTCTGCCGCGCCTGGTCACGGTGTAGCAGGGTTTGTGCCGACATGGCCGGCACGGGATGCGGCATGATCCGTATGCGGACGATCAAGTCGTCGCGGCCGCCGGCGGAAAAGGCCGTCGCCAGGGCGTCACGGACGAACCGGCTGGGGACCCAGATTTCGTGCAGATAGTCGGCGACGAACAGCCAGTCGGCCGGCGCCTTCGGCGTTTCCCACGCCCAATAGCCGATACGGTAGCGGTCGAGCCACTGGGCCGGATCGTGCGCCAGCAGGGCGACCAGGACTTCAGGCGCATTGGCGTGAATGAACCATACCCCGCCCGTGCCGGGCAGGACGGCTTTTTGACCGAGGATCTGTTTGAAGCACGGCCGCAGGTCATGTTCGATAATGTCGTAGCCGGCGGTCCTGATCGCCTGGGCCGTCAACTGCCCGCCGCGCCCGATGCCCGAACTCTCGTTGAAAAAGCCGGAGACGACAAAATCGCCCGGATGCGGCCGCTCAGCCGCCCCGGCGGTCGTCCAGCCGCCGCTGCGCACCTTACCCAGAAGGGTGAGGGCGCCATGAATCAGGGGAAGGCGATATTTGAGAGGTAGGTGCCTGAGGCCCAGCATGGAGTCGGCGTTTACAGCCCCAGCCAGCGGCGGCGTTGCGTCCAATAGGATTTGAACTGGTCGGCCTGGGCGGCGTCTTCGAAGGTCACGACCTTGACCAGGTGGTCGCCGTGGGTGTCGGAACGTACGGAAATGGCGTCGGCGTCCTGGACGGCTGCGGCTTCGACGAATTTGAAGAAGGCGCCGAAGAAGGCGTCAGATTCGGAATCGGTATTTACGTCGAATTCTAAACTGACCACGCTCTCACCTCACTTTATCGCCCAAGGACCGCATAATGGAACGCACTAAGCCCGACAGCCGCAACCGGGTCGATGCGGAAGCCGACACGATATTGTCAGATTTCTGCAAAAACCTGTGCACTGCACAATAAACTAATGAAGCCTAAAACCGGCCGCGAGTCAAAAAGAATAAACACTTGTTTAAGACTCACGGCCCGGATCACGCCATTGTGTGGCTTGTCCCGCCTAGGTGACAGCCCTGTCATCACATTTTTAGGTGCTGAGGCCGCACAGGCCTCCTCGCATGGGCTCGGGCGCGCAGTCGCGCTTTCCAAGGCATGAATGCCTTGGAGATTCGTTCAGAACGCGGAGGAACGCGTCTGGACCGAGGCGACCGTGCTAGGCCGCGTCGGAGGACGGTGCGCTCTTGACCTTGAGTTGTTCGGGCAGGAGCAGCTTCTTGATGTTGCGCGCGGCCTGACGGATGCGATGCTCATTTTCGACCAGGCCAATGCGGACATAGCCTTCGCCATATTCGCCGAAGCCAAGACCGGGCGCCACGGCGACGTGGGCTTCTTCGATCAGCAGCTTGGCGAATTCGATCGAACCCATATGCTCGAACTTGGTCGGGATCTTGGCCCAGGCGAACATCGAGGCCGGTGGCGGCGGGATGTCCCAGCCGGCGCGCTTCATCGAATCGATCAGCACGTCGCGGCGCGATTTGTAGGTGGCGCGGATCTCGGCGACATTGTCCTGGGGGCCGTTGAGAGCGGCGGCGGCGGCGACCTGGATCGGCGCGAAGCCACCGTAATCGAGATAGGACTTCACGCGGGCAAGGGCGGCGCAGATCTGGGCATTGCCGACGACCATGCCGACGCGCCAGCCGGCCATGGCATAGGTTTTCGACAACGAATTGATCTCGACCGACCGTTCCATGGCGCCTTCGACCTGGAGCAGGGACGGCGGCGGGTTGTTGTCGAAATAGATTTCCGAATAGGCGATGTCCGACAGCACGATCAGGTCGTGTTTGCGGGCGATGCGGATGACTTCCTTATAGAAGTCGAGATCGACCCATTGCGCCGTCGGATTGGACGGATAGGACACGATCATCACCGACGGCGCCGGCACGGAATGTTTGACCGCACGTTCGATGCCGGAAAGGTATTGCTCCGGCGACAGGGCCGGCACGTGGCGAATAACGCCGCCGGCCATCAGGAAACCGAAGGCGTGGATGGGATAGGCCGGATTGGGGCATATGACCGTGTCGCCGGGCGCCGTGATGGCCATGGCCAGGTTGGCGAAGCCTTCCTTGGAGCCGAGAGTCGCCACGACCTCGGTATCCGGGTTGAGCTTGACGCCGTAGCGGCGGTCATAGTAGCCGGCCATGGCCTTGCGCAGGCCCTGGACGCCCTTGGAGACGCTGTAACCGTGGGTCTTGGGCTTCTTCACCGTCTCGACCAGCTTATCGACGATATGCGGCGCGGTCGCCATATCGGGATTGCCCATGCCGAAATCGATGACATCGACGCCTTCTGCGCGCAGCTTCGCCTTGACCTTGTTGACTTCTTCGAAGACGTAGGGGGGAAGGCGGCGGATACGATAAAAGTCGCGCATAGTCGTTGGGGCCTGAAACAAAACACTAAAGGGATGGCTCATATGCCGCATCCCCCGTCGTTTGTCATGTCACGAAATGCAAAATATTCGGAAATTTTTGCGTGTTTGTCGGATAATTTCCGACAATCTATGTTTCGACGAAGATTTTCAGGCGTTCCAAACGTTCGTCCCATTGCTGCGACATCAGGTCAAGGAAGTTGCGGGCGTCGTCGAGCCGTTTGCGCTCCAGCCGCCACAGGCTTTCACGGCCGAAGCGGGCGCAGGTGACGAGGCCGGCCTTTTCCAGAACATAGAGGTGCTTGGTGACGGCCTGACGGGTCATGGCGGTATCACGCGTCAGGCTGACGATCGATTCCGCGCCGGCGCCCAATCTTTCGACCAGGCGCAGGCGTGTTTCGTCACCAAGTGCGGCAAACAGGATGGCGTTATCGGGCAAGCCAGGCCTCGATAAGCTCCATCTGCTTTTCCCAGCCACCGCTGTCGGCTGCGAAGGCTTCGGCGCGGCGTTCGACGGGAATGGCGTTGAAACCGGATTCTGTAACGGTGAGATGGACGCCGCCCTCGACCTCTTTCAGCGCAAAGGTGATCAGGGTCATCGGCTCTTGGGAATAGTCGACGCTCTTGTCGACGGCATAGGGATGCCAGCGGAAAGAGAACAGGCTCTGCGGCACGATATCGGCGATAACCATCTCAAACGGCGTGCCCTCGTAAGGTTTCTGCATGGCGGCGACCTCGTCATTGACGACGGTGGGCATGATGCGGCCGGTCATTTTGGTGTTCGGCGTAAAGGCTGGGGCGTCGAAACGCATGCCGAACCATTGGCCGAATTCATCGGCGGTCGATATGGCGCGCCAGACGCGGCCGAGATCGGCTTTCAGGGTGACTGTCTTGACGATGGCGTCGGGGGTTTGAAAGTCTGAATGGGTCATATTGGCAACTCCTTGGTTGCATATATAATGCCGACGATGGGGATGCGCAGCCAAAAAGTTGCTTAATGGATCTGACGATTTTAAGATAGGGGTCCACAGATAAGTCAAATAAGCGCAGATTTCAGGCAATACCTTAATGCCGTAGGCTATTCTCAGGCGCGTAGCGCCATCTGGCTTACCTGTGGATCACCTTTCCTTAAGTTCCATCAGGCGCGTGGCGCGGGGTTTGAGCACCCATTCGCGGCGGTCGTTCTGCCCGGCTGCAGCGAGCTCGGGTTGGGCGTGCATCATGGCTTCAAAGCCGGCCGCATCCATCACCCGGTAACCGAAAAACCCGAGCAGGTCGGCATGCGGAGTCAGGGCTTTGGCGACCATCGCTACCTCCGCCGCCGTCAGGAAAGCGATGGTGCGCGCCGTCAGATCGACGATATGGCCGATCCGCGTCGTCGACTTGCCGGCATAGGGCGTTTGCGGCACCACGGGTATGCCAAACGCCGCATTCAGCACCGCCGGATCGCGGCAGAACGGCTCATAGCCGATGCGCGGAATGTCGGGCCAGCGCAGGATATTGTCGCGCTGGATAGCCGCCTTCCCGACCCAGGTTTCGGCATAGCGGCGCAGGACATCGTCATCGATCGTCGTCTCGTAATTCTTGACGCATGACGCGACTTGGAGGAACGGATCGGCGATCGAAAACACCGCGCGCATATCGCCGGCAAAGGCCTCACGGATGGCTGCCACGCGGACGATATTGGGCGGTGAGGCTTCGACAAAGATGGTCTTGTCGGACTTCGCCATCGCCGCCTGCCAGTGGCCGCGGATGGCGGGCCAGTCAAAGGCCTGATCCGGCTCCCAGCGTCGTTCCAGCATGATCTTCGCCACGGCCGGCATGCGCTGGCCTTCGTTATTGTTGTTCGGCGGCAGGAACCCGTCGCATTGCTGCGCCAGGTACTGCGTCATGATGGTGGTGCCGGAATTGTTCGGCGAAAAGATGAAATAGAACACGTGGAGCCCCGTTACAGGGAGCCTACTCCACCGTCACCGACTTGGCCAGGTTGCGCGGCTGGTCGACATCGGTGCCTTTGTGGACGGCGGTGTGGTAGGCCAGTAGCTGGATCGGCACCGAATAGATCAGGCCGGCGATAAAGCTGTCGCACGACGGCGCCGCCATGACTTTCAACGATTTCGCCGCGTCGCCCGACAGGGTCGGCACCTTGTGCGGCACATTGGTGATCATGATCACCCGGCCGCCGCGCGCCGCGACCTCCTGGACGTTGGAGGCTGTCTTTTCGAACAGCTCGTCATCGGGTGCGATGACCACGACCGGGGTGTTTTCGTCGATCAGGGCGATCGGGCCGTGTTTCAGCTCGCCGGCGGCATAGCCTTCGGCGTGGATATAGCTGATTTCCTTGAGCTTAAGGGCGCCTTCCAAAGCCAGCGGATACATTTCGCCGCGGCCGAGATAGATGACGTCGCGCGCCTTGCTGAGCTCGTGCGTCATACGGGTGATTTCGGCGTCCATGCCGAGCGCTTCGGCGATCAGGCCGGGGGCTTCGAGCAGAACCTGGACGTAATGGGCTTCCTGTTCGGGCGTGATGCGGCCGCGTTGGGCGGCGGCGCAGACGACCAGGGACAGCAGGGCCGAGAGCTGAGCGGTGAAGGCCTTGGTCGAGGCGACGCCGATTTCGGGGCCGGCATGGGTCGGCCACAGGACGTCGGCTTCGCGCGCCATGGTCGAAGAATGGACATTGACCAGGGCCGCGGTCTTCAGGCCCTCGGCCTGGCACCAGCGTAGGGCCGCCAGGGTGTCGGCGGTCTCACCCGATTGCGAGACGGCCAGGGCAAGGGTGCCTGGCGTCATGGCCGGCGAGCGATAACGGAATTCGGAAGCGACTTCGACATCAACCGGCAAGCCGGCGATCTTCTCGAAGGCATAGCGCGCGATCGAGCCGGCATAGTAGGCGGTGCCGCAGGCAATGATCTGGATGCGCGAGACCTGGCTGAAATCGACCGTGGCCTTGATATCGGCGCGGACGGAGCCAGCGACCGGATCGAGATAGGCCGACAGGGTGCGCTGGGTGCTTTCGGGCTGTTCGTGGACTTCCTTTTCCATGAAGTGGCGGAAGGAGCCCTTTTCCACCAGGGCGGCCGAGGCCGACACGGTGGTGATCGGGCGGTTGACCATGAAGCCCTTGGCGTCGAAGACCTCGGCCGAGGTTTTATGCAAGATGACCCAGTCGCCTTCTTCGAGATAGGTGACGCGTTGGGTGAAGGGCCCGACCGCCAGGGCGTCGGAACCGAGATACATTTCGTCGTCGCCCCAGCCGATGACCAGCGGCGAACCGCGGCGGGCGCCCAGGATGATCTCTTCCTCGCCACCAACCAGGATGGCCAGGGCATAGGCGCCGTGTAGGCGGTCGAGCACGCTCTTGAAGGCGTCTTTTACCGGCATGCCATGGCTCATGGCTTCGTCGAGCATGTGGGCGATGACTTCGGTGTCGGTATCGGAATCGAAGACGTGGCCGCGGGTTTTCAGCTCGGCCTTGATCTCGGCATAGTTCTCGATGATGCCGTTGTGGACCAGGCTGATGGCGCCGTATTTGTGCGGGTGAGCGTTGGCGACGGTCGGCGCGCCGTGGGTGGCCCAACGCGTATGGCCGATGCCGGTGACGCCGGGAATGGGCTCTTCGGCGATGACGGCTTCGAGGTTGCGGATTTTTCCGGCGGCGCGGCGTCGTTGCGGCCCGTCGGCGGTATGGACGGCGATACCGGCGCTGTCATAGCCGCGATATTCGAGGCGCCGCAGGGATTCCAGCAGGCGAGGGGCGACGTCGTAATTGCCGATAATACCGATAATGCCGCACATAATGGTCCTGTTCCCTGAATTTATCGCGTTAGGCCGCCAAGGTCAGGTTGTGTAGCAGAGAGTTTATGACCGTGTCATAAATTGCCGTGACAAAAAGTTTCAGACGATGATAAATAACGCAACAAAATCAGCTTGCAGGGCGGCAACGTCACAATCCCACACAAATATTTTACGCCATGCTGTTTAAGCTTGGCCTATAAGCCGCGCGACCGTTTCCTGCCCGTCCGTCGACAATACCAATTTCAAGAGACCCATCATGGCCAAAGATGCCCCCAAGCCTCAAGAACGCAAATATTTCGGTACTGACGGTATCCGCGGCCGCGCCAACACCTTCCCGATGACCGCCGAAGTCGCCTATCGGGTCGGCATGGCGGCGGGCAAGATGTTCATGTCGGCGACCGAACGCCGCCACATGGTCGTCATCGGCAAGGATACGCGCCTGTCGGGCTATATGATCGAACCGGCGCTGGTGGCGGGCTTTACCTCCGTCGGCATGGATGTGCGCCTGTTCGGGCCGCTGCCGACGCCGGGCGTCGCCATGATGACGCGGTCGATGCGCGCAGATTTGGGCGTGATGATTTCCGCCTCGCACAATGCCTTTGCCGATAACGGCATCAAGCTGTTCGGCCCCGACGGTTACAAACTGTCCGACGATGTCGAGCTGCAGATCGAAGCCTTGATGGACAGCGACATCATGGTCGGGGTCGCCGATCCGGCCAAGTTGGGCCGCGTCGCCCGCGTCGACGATGCGCAATGGCGCTATGTCGAAATCGCCAAGGCGACCTTTCCGCGTCACTTGCGCCTCAACGGCCTGCGCGTCGTCGTCGATTGCGCCAATGGCGCGGCCTACAAGGTGGCGCCGCTTGCCCTTTACGAACTGGGCGCCGAAGTCATCTGTGTCGGCGTTTCGCCCGACGGCATCAATATCAATGAGAAATGCGGCTCGACTCAACCTGCCGCCATGGTCGAGAAGGTCAAGGAAATGCGCGCCGATATCGGCATTGCGCTCGATGGCGACGCCGACCGCGTCGTTATCTGCGACGAACACGGCACGATCGTCGACGGCGATCAGATCATGGCTATCATCGCCGGCAGCTGGGCGCAAAAGGGCCTGTTGAAGGGTGGCGGCCTGGTGGCGACGGTGATGTCGAACCTCGGTTTGGAGCGTTTCATGGGCCAGCAGGGCCTGAAGCTTGAGCGCACCAAGGTCGGCGACCGCTATGTCATGGAAAAAATGCGCGAAGGCGGCTTCAACCTGGGCGGCGAACAATCCGGCCACGTTATCCTGCACGATCATGCGACGACGGGCGACGGCTTGATGGCGGCCCTGCAGGTCCTGGCGGTCCTGGTCGAACAGAACAAGCCGATGAGCGAGCTCGGCAAACAGTTCGACACGGTGCCGCAGGTGTTGAAAAACGTCAAATATTCCGGCGCCAATCCGATGGACATGGCCTCTGTCCAGCAGGCTATTCGCGAAGGCGAGGAACTGCTCAAAGGCACGGGCCGCGTCCTGGTCCGGCCATCGGGCACCGAACCGCTGATCCGGGTCATGGCCGAAGGCGACGATGCCGGCCAGGTCAAAACCGTGGTCAACCAGATCGCTGAGGCGATGAAGGTTTAGGCTAAATCACGATATTGAGATAGGAGCCCGGGCGCTTGAGCGGCTGGGTGGCGTCGTTTGTGGCCGCAGCTTGCGGCACAGGCGTATTGACCGGGGCGGCCTTGGCGATATCGGCGGCCGTATAGGTCGCCGGCGTCACCTTGGGCGTCGTCACCTGGTTGAAGAAGGCGCGCTGGGCCGCCAGGGCATCGGTAAAGCCGCCGGCAGCCTGAGCGGTTGCGGGTTTGGGCGCGGCCGGCTGAGGGTTCAGCATCTGCGCCAGGGAGGGTCGAATCGGTGTCGTCATGACCACGATCCTAATAGGAATCGGGTATTTAAAAGGTTAATGGCGCTTAATTGTTGGGCGTGCCCGGTGTAAAGGTGACGACGGTATTGGACTTGCTTTTCGGATCTGGCGCCAGGGTCAGGGTGCCGCCATTGACCGGAAAGCTGAACGTGCCATCCTTGCCGGGGGGGATCGTGTCGGTCTGGACAGTGACGCCCTCCGACAGCCACGCCACCATAGGCTCGCCGTCTTTCCACTTCTTGACCGTCATGATCAGCCGGAAATCGTGGTCTATGGTAAAGTCGCCATCTTCAACTTCGAAGGGCTCGGAAGGGCCTACCAGTTCGGTATTGTACTTCGCGTTCGCCTGATAATAGGTCGGCAGGTTGCTGAAGGTCGCCACCGAGCGCGCCCTAAGTATGACGTCCGGCACGGTCCAGCGCAGGAAGCATGGTGGGACCTTGTACGGTTCGGACGCGGCCTGGTTGAAGACGCACATCATGCGAAAGGGCTGGCCCAGGCTTTGAAAAGCGCCTCCGTAAAAGCCCGGCGAACCAGCCACGGCTTCAACGCGCTTGCCGCCCCAACCACTGGTGATACGATCGCTCTTCAATCGAAATGTCTTGTTGTACCTGAAGGGAATCGAGGCGATCGTGGTGCCCTTGGCCACGATGCCGGTTGTCAGGGTGACAGGCTCGTTGCGCAGGGACACGAGCGACTGCGCCCAGAACGGCAATATCGACGGCGGTAAGGTGATGGGTGCGAAAGCTATGCGACCGTCCGGCAAGGTGAGCTTTTCGAATCCAGGTGGCGGCTCCGATACGGGTGGCAGGGTGAAGGCGATGGCCTGGCGTCCGCCGGCCATGATAACGACTTCGGCGGGTGGCCTTGGCGGCGTAGCGGGTGGCACAGGTGCGGTTCCTGTGGCCGGCGCGTCCTGGGCCATTGCCGGTACGAAGCAGGCCAGAGCCGCCACCGCAAGTATCGCCGTCGTTAGTTTGAAAAGCATAAAATCCCCCTCAAGTCGTCGCGGCAACCTAACATGGYAAAATAGCGCGGCCAAGACTCAGGCTTTGCTGACCGCGAAATGAAAGAAGATTTTGCGCATTGGCGTCTGAGAGCGTCAGTTTCGCTCCATCGCGTAGATGGCAAAACGGAGACCATTGGGGGGCAATGGTCTCCGTCGCATGCCGCCGGTTTCGAGGGGGGGGGATGATCCCGGCGACGAACTTATAACCTAAACCAGTTCGAACCAAAAAGCGAGTGTTTCGCTGTATGTTTTGAATCAAGTTTCGGTGTCGAGTTCTAATTAATACTTCCTGCGGAAAATGGAAGAGTGCAGCGCAAAAAAAATCGTCTTTTCCAGCCGTTTTCCGCAATTTTCAGGGAATTTCGCGACCCTTTCACGGATTTTTGAACGCTTTCTGGTTAAGTAAAGCTTAACGATGGACCGGGTGGCGTGTGTCTCACCACCCGGCGCCATTTTTAGGCGAACAGCTTGGCCCAGCGCGGCTTGGTACGCCCTTGCCATGAACCGCGGTGATAGGCGTCCGAACCGATGAGCGGCACGACGGTGGTAGCTTCGGCAAACACCATCTGTTCGTGTGTGGTGTTGACCTTGCCCCAGGAAGCGGCCTCTTTCAGCGTCGACGAAGAGCAGGCGCCGTCGCGGACGTCGGCAACGGTGATCTGGACAGCATATTTATGCATATCGGCTTCGACGCCGAGAATTTCGGCGCATACAACCGTATCTTGTGCGAAATTCTTCGGCACGCCCCCGCCGACCATGAACAGGCCGGTGGTGCCGGCGGCGATCTTGATGTCGGTCAGTTCGCGGAAATCGGCCACGGCGTCGATCGAGACGTAGGGCTTCTTGGCGGCGATGCGTTCCTTCTGGTGCTTGACCAGGCCGAAACCGGCCGAGCTGTCGACGAAGGCCGGGCAGAAGATCGGCACGCCTTCTTCATAGGCGGTCTGGATCAGCGAGCCTGGCTTCTTGGCGTTGCCGGCGGCCAGCCACTTGCCCATTTCCCAGATGAATTCGCGCGACGAATAGGGGCGCGGCTCCAGCGAGTTGGTGATCTCGAGGATGGTGTGGTCGCAGTTCTGCAGTTCTTCTTCGTCGATATAGGTATCGTAGATGCGGTCGATATAGTTTTCGCGCAGGACATTGTCGTCGACCGGGCCGGCGGCCTGGTAGTGCTTGAAACCCAGGGCTTCAAAGAAGTCCATGTCGACGATCGAGGCGCCGGTGGCGACGACGGCGTCGATCATGCCAAACTTCACCATGTCGCGATAGACGTGCATGCAGCCGCCGGCAGAGGTCGAGCCGGCCAGGATCAGCCAGGTCGAGCAGCTCTTGTCTTCGAGCGCCATGTTGAAGATGTCGGCGGCGCGGGCGGTATCGCGCGACGAGAACGACATCTTGCGCATCGAATCGATGATCGGGCGGGCGTCGTAGGAGGTGATGTCGACATGCTCGACGGTTTCGGCGAGCAGGACGGCTTTCATGTTCGATTGGGGGGTCTCAGCGTTCATCTCTATGTTCCTGTGATGAGGATAAGGTGGACGCCCGTCATTGGCCCTTGGTCCCCCAGACGGTGCGATGGGGAGGGTGTCTCTTAAGGTGGCGGCCTATAGACTATCCGGCGGGCTTTGGCAAACCCGCTTTTTATAGCCTGGGTGTGCGACGGAATTGCGACGGGGCGGCGGCCCTTGGGCTTGCGATTAAAGGGGATGAGCTGGTCTGCACCTGATCATCAATAAAGGAAATGCGCATTTTGGCTAATTATGTACGCATATTGGATACTATAGCCAAAATGCGATGTATGCTGTCCGTAAATCTGTATATTGATCAACAGTTTGGGGATTATTTTCCACACGGTTTATTTTTTTTCGCGATTTGGATCGGCCTTTTTATTATCGGCTACGCGTTCTCTTTTATGCTATGTTGTTTTCCTCTACTCCCAATACGACTCACTTCGGCAGTGTGCCGAATGAATACGACGACTTGGGGTACAGCTGGTCATGGAAGGCAATCCTCTGGATTCCGTTGAGACATGGCAATGCGTCGGCGACAGCTTCGATAAGTTTCAAAAGATCATCTGCAGTTTTTTTGAGTGGAGTTGCGAACAGGACAGCGAAAAACCGGACTTTCACTGGCAGATAAATCTCGGCGTGCTGAAATCCGCCGAAAATCGCCACGACCCGCATATCCTGATGGGGCGGTTGAGCTCGACGAACGGTTTCGTCCAGATCCAGACCGACATAACCCACGATGTCATTATCATCATGCCGGTCAAGGGGACGCTGACCCTGACACGTGATGGCAAATCGGAAGAGATCGCTACCGGCCACGCCATGATCTATCAGCCGATGAGCGAAACCCGCATCAGCCATGTCACCGACGGCGACGCCTGCGAGGTCTACATCCTCAAGATCAGCTTCGCCTGGGTCCAGCGCTTTTTGTTCAACATGCTGCAAATGCCGGTCGAACGCGACCTGCATCTCGGCCCGGTCATCGACCTGACGACGCCGAAGGCGCGGATCCTGTCGCGCCTGATCGCCACCCTGTGCTCCGACGCCTTTACCTTCCAGAGCCGCAATCTGTCGCTCGCCTTGCAGCAGCGCCTTATCGAGACCTTCAGCCACCTGCTGCTGGAAAGCATTCCGCATCGGTACAGCGAACGCATGAGCGGGCCCAAGGCCGGCCCCATGCCCAACTATCTGCGCCTGGCGCGCGACTATATGCATCGCGAAGCGCGCGACAATCCATCGATGAACGATGTCGCCCGTGCCGCAGGCATCAGTGTCCGGACGTTAGAGACCAGCTTCCGCCAACATTTGGACGTGACGCCGCACGCTTACCTGCGCACCTTGCGTCTGCAGATGGCGAAACACGCCTTGAGCCTCGGCCAAAACGGACAATCGATTGCCGACGTCGCCATATCGCACGGCTTTCCTCATGCCGGCCGTTTCGCGCAATATTATACGGAACTGTTCGGCGAGGCACCGTCGGAAACCCGCCGCAAGGGACCGCCCAAGGGCAATGGTTATGGCGGTCTGGACGGCTTGGATGGGCTCGATGGACTGGACGGAGCTTTGAAGCCCGACGGCGACGGCCTGATCCGGCCTCACGTGGAAAAATAACGGCCACGGATTGAAAGCCGTGGCCGCCTGAGCCCTTAAGCTTTCGCCTTGACCCGCTTCTTGCCACGCTTGCCGCCCTTGGGACGGTTCAGCCGCACGACCTTGTTGTCGTCGGTATCGAAGACCGAACGCGGATTGGTCAGGCTGCGCGGCCCCAGGCCGAACAGCGACGCCATCGGCGCATCGTCGAGGAAGACCGTCTCCGTCTCGCCATAGCCGTTGAAGCGCGTGCCCATGGTGACGCCGTAAGCGCCCAGCATGCCGATTTCGATATAGTCGCCTTCATTGACATCGGCCGGCAGCCAGAACGGCCCCGGCATCGAGTCGATGGAATCACAGGTCGGACCGTAGAAACGGAACGGCTTCAAGGCTTCTTCGTCGTGGGTTTCGTCCGGGCGGTGCAGGCGCACCGGGAACGGCCACTTGGCGTGGGTAGCGTCGAACAGATTGCCGTAGGAGCCGTCATTGAGATAGAGGGCGTCCCCCTTGCGCAGCTCGACCTTGACCAGGACCGAGGTCGACTCGGCGACCAGGGCACGGCCGGGTTCGGCCCACAGCTGGGTTTCCTCGTGCACCTTCATCTCGTTGAAGGCGCGGTTGATGGTGTCCATATATTCGCTGAGCGCCGGCGGGATCATGCCGGGATAGACCGACGGGAAGCCGCCACCGACATCGACGACATCGGCGAAGACGCCGGCGCGGACCAGCGAGCGCGACGCCGCGGCCATGGCAGCGGCATAGGCGGTCGGGCGCATGCATTGCGATCCGACGTGGAAAGAGATGCCCATCATGTCCTGGGTCGCCTGGCGCGTCGCCATCAGCAACGACGGCGCTTCATGGCTTTGGGCGCCGAACTTGTTGGTCAGCGGCAGGTTGGAGCCTTCGCCCGAGGTTGCCAGACGGACGATCAGGTTGAGGTCGCGGGCGTTGCCGGTGGCTTCGAGGATTTTGGCCAGTTCCTCGTGCGTATCGAGGCTGAAGGTGCGGACACCGAAATCGGAATAGGCTTTCGCGATCGAGACACGGCTCTTGACCGGGTGCATGAAGGCCAGGCGCGCGGCGGGCAGGGTCGACCGAACCAGCTCGACTTCGTTCAGGCTGGCCACATCGAAGGACCGCACGCCGGCCGCCCACAGGGTTTCCAGCACCCACGGCGACGGGTTGGCCTTGACGGCATAAAAGACATCGCCTTTGAAATTTGCCTGAAACCAATGCGCGGCAGTGGTGACGGGGTGCCGGCGCACGAGGGCGACGGGCCGTTCCGGAGGCTGCTTGCGGACCAGGTCCAGGGCTGATTGGTAGATTTCCACCAGCATACCCTTAGAAAAGTTAAACCCAGACCGGCGTTAGCAGCGATGCCTGAGCCTCAGTTCTTGCCTAAGATATTGTATCTTTGGGCGCAAAATGAGGCGGGACCATGTGAACTCGGGGTCCGCCGGAAGAACGTCCTATATAGAGGAATAGGAATCCACGTAAAGAGGTTGCGTGTGAAATTTTTATGATGGCCACCTTGATCAGGTCATCCTGTTGCCTTGACCTCCATGGTGACACGGCCTAGCTGGTTGCGGAACTATCCATCGGGGAGGGTGAAATGTTGTTATATACAGGTTTACGGCTGGCGTCGGTCGCCGCCCTGGCAACGGCCGTCCTGCTCGCCATCACCCCCGCCCATGCCCAACAAGCGACCCCGCCAGTCCAGGTGACCGGCGGCGCCGTTTCCGGCAGCGATAACGGCGATGTCCGCACCTTCTTCGGCGTGCCCTATGCCGCGCCGCCGGTGGCAGACCTGCGCTGGCGCGCGCCGCAACCAATCCAGCCCTGGACGGGCGTCAAAGACGTCCGCGCCTTTTCACCGGTTTGCCGCCAGACGGCGCCCTGGATCAGCAATCCGCAAAACGAAGACTGCCTCTATCTCAATATCTGGGCGCCCGAAAAAGCCGAGAACCTGCCTGTCATGGTGTGGATCCATGGCGGCGGCCTGTTCGGCGGCACAGGCGCGCAAAGCCTCTATGACGGCACGAACCTGACGCACCGCGGGGTTATCGTGGTGACCATCAACTACCGCCTGGGCGTCTTCGGCTTTTTCGCCGATCCGGAACTGACCCAGGAATCCCCCGACCATGCCTCCGGCAATCAGGGCATCGCAGACCAGATCGCCGCCTTGCAATGGGTGAAGGCCAATATCGCAGCCTTCGGAGGTGACCCTAACCGCGTCACCATCATGGGCGAATCCGCCGGCGCGGAGTCGGTGGCCGTCCTGGTCGCTTCGCCCCAGGCCAAGGGCCTGTTCCAGCGCGCCATCGCCGAAAGCGGCAATGGCGCCCTGCCGATCGACCCCAGCGAGGACAGTCAATTCGACCGCGCCAAGGCCGAAGCGCAAGGCTCGGCCTTCATGCGCTCCCTGGGCGCCGCCAACCTGGCCGAGCTGCGCCGCATGGACGCCGCTACGTTGATCCGTCAGCCCTGGGCGCCCCGCGTCATCGTCGACGGTCATATCCTGCATGAGGATATGACCACGACCTACAGCCATCACCGGCAAAACGACGTACCGATCCTGGTCGGCTGGAACGCCGACGAAGGCGAGGACTTGGCGCCGGAGATCCTCGGCACCGACGCCTTTACCGCGGCCAATCATGCCGGCCTTGTGGCGAAACTGCTGGGTCACGCGCCGTCTCCCGCCATGCTCAAGGCCTATCCCGGTGCCACGGATGACGAGGCACGGGCCTCGATCAACCAACTGACGACCGATTGGTGGGCCTGGCGCATGTGGTATTGGGCCGATCGCCAGGTTAAGGCCGGCGGCCGCGACGCTTACGTCTATGACTTCGTCCACAACCCGACCGAGCCGGCGACACCGTGCGGCTATGGCTGCAATGCCGGTCACGGCGCGGAAATTCGCTATGTCTTCGATCAGCTCGACCAGGATTCGCGGCCGTGGAGCGATGAGGACCGGCAACTGGCCGCCCGCCTGGCCGGCTATTGGACTAATTTCGCCAAGACCGGCGATCCTAACGGCGCCGACCTGCCGACATGGCAGGCATTCGACGGCGGCAATGCATCTGTCTTGCGTATCGGCAATGAGGATGAGGTGACGAAGCGCGGCGTCTTGCCGGATTTCGCGCAATTCGGCACGCCTGCGAACTGACGGCGTCAAACCGGTCCGCCGCGCCCCATGCTACGCATGGCTGTTTGTCATAAAAAATTCGTGTAAAAGCTGAAAAAATGTTTGGCGTCGCGATGTACTCGTGCTTAGATTAACCATGTTATCCCGGGGGAAGGGGCAAGGTTATCCGCCCGCTGCGTCAATATCTCACCCTATGATCGAAGTGCCCGCTGTCAGCGTTCGCCCATCCGTCATTTCACAGAGAGATTTTCCATGACCGACTATTTCGGCACAGAGTTCGATAATACCCTCAGCGTGACCACGGCCAATGGCCAGTTCAACTGGTATGCTGGAGACGGCATCGACACCCTGATCGTCGATTACAGCGCCACCGCCACAGGCTTCACGACGTCGATTTCGGGTAACGCCCGTCTCATTGGCCCGTTCAATTCCATTGCCTACGATATCGAGCACCTCAACATCACCGGTGGCTCTGGCAATGACCAGTTCAAGGATATGAAGACCGGCGACATCGTGAATGGTAGTGCCGGCACCGACAGGCTTTGGCTGTACATGGACGATGTGACGGCCTCGATCGATTACAATGCCGTTCTCGCGGCCACCGACGGCGGCACGGGCACGCTGAGCGGCGGCACCAGCATCCGCAATGTCGAGCAACTGGCCGAGTTGGCGACCGGCAGCGGCGACGACCAACTGACCCTGTCCTTCGCCCAGGGCAATTTCAACTGGTACGCCAATGACGGTATCGACCGACTGGTCGTCGATTACAGCGCTACGGCGACGGGTTTCACCACCTTTATTGCCGGCAACAATCGCGTCGTCGGTTCGACCTCCAACGCCTACAATATCGAACACCTGACCATTACCGGTGGTTCCGGCAACGACCAGTTCAAGGACATGAAGACCGGTGACATCGTCAATGGCAGCGACGGCACGGACAAAATCTGGTTGAATATGGACGATGTGACGGCCTCGATCGACTATAACGCCGTCCTGGCGGCGACGGACGCCGGCACCGGCGAGCTGGGCGACGGCACCAGCGTCAGGAATGTCGAGCAACTGGCTGCCTTCGCGACCGGCAGCGGCGATGATCGGCTGACAGTGGCATTCGCGCAGGGAGCATTCTCCTGGTACGCCAATGACGGCGACGACCGGTTGGTTGTAGACTATAGCGCCTCGGCGACCGGTTTCACGACCCTCCAGGCCGGTAATAATCGCGTCGTGTCTTCGACCATCAACGCCTACGATACCGAACACCTGACGATTACGGGCAGCGCGGGCGACGATTCGTTCAAGGACATGAAGACCGGCGATATCGTCGACGGCAGTGTCGGCAACGATAAAATCTGGCTGAATATGGACGGGGTCACCTCGGATATCGCCTATGACGCCGTCACAGCCGCGACCGGAACGGGGATCGGCCTGACCGGTGGCACTTCGGTCAAGAACGTCGAACGGTTGGTCGAGTTGGCGACGGGCAGCGGTAATGATCAATTGACCGTCTCCTTTGCCCAGGGCGTTTTCACCTGGTACGCCAACGACGGCGACGACCGGTTGATTGTCGATTACAGCGCCACCGCGACCGGCTTCACCACCTTCCAGGCCGGCAACAACCGTGTGGTCGGCACCTCTAATGCCTATAATACCGAACACCTGACCATCACCGGCGGATCGGGCAATGACCAGTTCAAGGACATGTTGACCGGCGACGTTGTGGACGGCGGCGCCGGTACGGACAAGCTATGGCTCTATATGGACAGTGTCACGTCGGACATCGACTATAATGCCGTCGTGGCCGCGGGCGGGACCGGCATCACCGTGGGCGGCGGAACGTCGGTTAAAAACGTCGAGTTGTTGGGCGAGCTCAGTACCGGCTTCGGCAATGATCAATTGACCGTCTCGCTCGCCCAGGGCGCCTTCATCTGGTACGCCAATGACGGTGACGACCGTCTGGTCGGAGACTACAGCGCCACCGCAACTGGCTTTAGCACCTCCGTCGCCGGCAATGCCTATATTATCGGCCTCAACAATGCCTATGCCTATAATATCGAAAGCGTGAACATCAAAGGTGGTAGCGGCGACGACGTGTTGAACGGCACCGACGGCAATGATGAGTTGAACGGCAATGGCGGCAACGATACCCTTGCCGGCGGCGCGGGGATCGACACGGTATCGTACGCCGACGCTACCGGCTATATTACCGCCAGTCTGCGGCTTCAGGGCCACGCCCAGGACACGCATGCCGCCGGCCAGGATACCCTGACGGGTATCGAGAACCTCACCGGCGGTACATTCAACGATACCCTTACCGGCGATGACAACGACAATGTCCTGATGGGTGGCGCAGGCATCGACATCCTGTCCGGCGGCGACGGCACTGACACGCTTGATGGCGGCATCGGCACCGATAATTTGTCCGGTGGCTTTGGCGACGATATCTACTATGTCGACAATATTAACGATTTCGCCCTCGAAGGCGCCGGGGCCGGTACCGACCTCGTCTATGCGTCGCTCACCTATTCGCTGGCCGGCCAGCAAGTGGAAAATCTGACTCTGACGGGCGAGGCGGCAATCGACGGCACAGGCAATTCGTTGGCCAATATCATAATCGGCAATGACGCCGCCAACATCCTAATCGGCGGATCGGGAATCGACACTCTGAACGGCATGGGCGGTAATGATCGTCTCGATGGCGGCCTGCTCGCCGACATCATGGCCGGCGGCGCAGGCGACGACACCTATATCGTCGACAATTTCAGCGACAGCGTCACGGAGAATGCCGGCGAAGGCTATGACACTGTCATCTCGGCAAAGACGTGGACGCTTGGGGCCAATTTCGAGGCGCTAAGGCTCAATAGCACAGACAATTTCAACCTCACCGGCAACGCCCTCGACAACGCGCTGACGGGCGGTAACGGCAATAATATCATCGATGGTGGTTTGGGCGCCGACGCCATGACCGGCAACAAGGGTGACGATATCTATTATGTCGACAATGCCGGTGACACCGTTGTCGAAATTGCGGGGGAGGGCACAGACAAGGTCATCTCAAGCGTGACCTTCACGCTGTCAGGCCAGCAAATCGAGAACCTGACGCTCACCGGCTCGGCCAATGTCAACGCCACCGGCAACAGCCTGGCCAATATCTTGATTGGCAATGCCGGCAATAATGTCATCAACGGAGGCGGTGGTGCCGATGCCATGACCGGGGGCGCCGGCAATGATACTTTCACTGTCGATAATGCCGGAGATACCGTCATTGAGGCCAGCGGCGGCGGCACGGATCTGGTCAATGCCTCGGTGACCTTCAGCCTGTCTGGCCAATTCGTCGAAAACCTCACCCTGACAGGCAGCAATGCCATCAATGGTACCGGCAACAGCCTGGCCAACACGATCCTAGGCAATAACGCCGCCAATACGCTGAACGGCGGCACCGGCGCCGACATCTTAAGCGGCAAGGGCGGTGCGGATGTTTTCCTGTTCGGCACATCGAGCGGCCTGGACACCATCAGCGACTTTTCAGCGACCCAGGGCGACAGCATCAATGTCAATGCCTATACCCACGGCACGGCGCATGCCGGCTATATCACCCACGTCGGCAATGACACCCTGATCACCTTGAGCAGCGGCAATGTCATCACCGTGCTCAACACCTCCGCCGCCGATGTCACGGCCCATATGGTGTGGTAATCTGCGCCCTGCCGGTCAACCCCAGTCGATATGCGACGCCACCGCGGCCAGTTGCGCGTGGGCGACGGTGATGACATTGCCGCCGCCGAGATCGATGACGACGGAAGCGCCGGCCTGGCTGATCACGGCGCTGCCCATCACGCTGTGATAGGCGCCGACGTCGATCGCATCGCCGTCGCTGGCTGAAAAATCGCTGATCGTATCGGTGCCGCTGCCGCTGCCGAAGATGAAGCGGTCCATGCCGGCGCCGCCGCTCAGCGTGTCGCCACCGGCCCCGCCGTCCAGTGTATCGTTGCCCTCCTTGCCGAACAGCTCGTTGGCGCCGGCGTTGCCGGTCAAGGCGTTGGCACCGGTATTGCCGACTCCGCGAACCGCCGTGCCGGTCAGGACCAGGTCCTCGACATTGGCGCCCAGCACGTAATAGACCGAGCTGTAAACCGTGTCGTGGCCCTGGCCGGTCAGCTCGACGGGCTTGTCGCGGTAGCTGTCGACTACATAACCGTCATCGCCCAATCCGCCGGTGAGGGTGTCGTCACCCGCCCCGCCGTCCAATATATCATTGCCGTCCTTGCCGAACAGGTCGTTGGCGCTGGCGTTGCCGGTGAGGTGATTGTCGCCGGAATTGCCGACGCCCTTGGCTGCAGTACCGGTCAGCACCAGGTCCTCGACATTGGCGTCCAGCACGTAATAGACCGAGCTGTGGACCGTGTCGTGGCCCTGGCCGGCCAGCTCGACGGCCTTGTCGCGGTAGCTGTCGACGACATAGTCGTCGTCGCCCAATCCGCCGGTGAGGGTATCGTCGCCCGCACCGCCGTCCAGCACATCGCCGCCGTCCTTGCCGAACAATTCGTTGGCGCTGCCGTTGCCGGTGAGGTGATTGCCACCCGCATTACCGACGCCGCGAACCGCCGTGCCGGTCAGGACCAGGTTCTCGACATTGGCGCTGAGGACATAATAGACCGAGGCCATGACCGTATCGCCGGTGCCACCCGACGCAGCTTCGCTGACGACGTCCTGGAAACTGTCGACCCAATAGGTGTCGTTGCCGGTCCGTCCGGCCATGATATCGGCGCCGGCGCCGCCGTCCAGGGTGTTGTCGCCGGTATTGCCGGTCAACCGGTTGGCGTCACCATTGCCGGTGCCATTGATCGCACTGCCGGTCAGGGTCAGGTTTTCGACATTGCTGCCCAGGGTGTAATCGATAGACGCCTTAACCGTGTCGGTGCCTTCGCCGCTGTTTTCAACGACCTGGTCCGAGCTGTAATCGACGATATAGGTGTCGTCGCCCGTCCCGCCCTTCAGGGTGTCGTAGGCTGGGTCGATAACCGGGGCTATGGGCAGGGACGGGTCATTGAGCGAAATATTGAGATCGTAGGTCCCCAGGCCATTCTGGGTGGCCATCTGGATGTAATAGGTTCCGGCGGTGCTCAGCGTCGCGTGGATATAGGCGTCGCTCTGGCCGGTGCTGCCCGCCTGGCCGTCGCCACTGGTGTCGTTACTGTTGAAGGCGACCAGGAAATTGTTGCCCCGCCACAGGTAGATCGAGGTGTCGATGCCGGCCGAGCGGTCGACGTCGAGGACGATATCGACATTGGCCTGGGTCGTGGTGAAGCTGTACCATTGCGAATTGAAGTCTTGTGTGATGTGGACGGTGACATGCGGCACCGTTGTGGCGTTCTTGTCGATATCGCCCCTGGCGCCCAGCGCAAACCCCCTGCTGTCTATTTCCAGGGCGTTGGCCTTGTCGCCATGGTAGACCGAATCGTCGTCGATAATATCGAAACCGGCGCTGCCCTGGCCGAGCAGGGCGGTCGGGTCGATGCCGCCGCCCGCCAGTATGTTGTTGCCGCTATTGCCGGTGACGATATTGGCCCCGCCATTGCCCGTGCCGTTGATGGCGCCCGTGCCGGTCAGGGTCAGGTTCTCGAAATAGGCGCCCAGGGTGTAGCTTAACGACGCTTCCACCGTGTCCGTGCCGGCCAGCGACGCTTCGCTGACGCTGTCGAGCGCGTCGTCGACGACATAGGTGTCATCGCCACTGCCGCCATACAGGATGTCGCCGCCGGTCCCGCCATCCAGCCTGTCATCGCCACCCAGACCGTAAAGGGTGTCGCTGCCGGTACCTCCAGTCAGCGTATTGGCGCCGTCGTCGCCGGTCTGGTCGCCGTGGATCCATCCGGCCGTCAGGCCTTCCTCAGTGTTATGCACCTTAGCCATGGCGTTTGCCCCCGCTGAATTGGCCGGATTTCACTCCGCGTTTGGCGCATAATTATCCATATTGCGACCTATATTACCAGTAGGGCCGGTAACAAATTCAATTTCGGTAAGATGTTATCAAAGTCGAATGCACCGGTGCGCATGGCTGGCAATCGTGCGCCTGTCGATTGACAGGCGTCGCAATCGCGATACGGTCAAGGCTGTAAACAGCCGGCGGATGAGTTTGATGGACCCCATGCATTTATTCGAACTCGTGATCGCCATGGTGCTGGCGATCATCATCCTGCACTATGCCGCGCAGCGCCTAAGCCTGCCGCCGGCCGTCGCCCTGATCGCTGGCGGCGCGCTCCTGGCCTTTATTCCCGGTCTTCCGGTCATATCCCTGGACCCGGCCCTGGTCCTGGTCATCTTCCTGCCGCCGCTGCTCATGGACGGCGCCTGGTTTATCGCCTTTGCGCAACTGCGCCGCCATATGCTGGGCGTCGCGTCTCTGGCCATCGGCGCGGTGATCTTCACGACCGCCGTCGTCGCCCTGGTGACCCACTGGCTGTTCCCCGCCCTGCCCTGGGCGGCATGCGCGGCCCTGGGCGCGATCGTGGCGCCGCCCGACGCCGTGTCGGCGCGCGCCATCCTGCAACGCGTCCATCTGCCCAACCGGCCGTCGATCCTGCTGGAAGGCGAGAGCCTGCTCAACGATGCCACCGGGCTGGTGCTGTTCCGCTTCGCCATTGCCGCCGGCGTCACCGGCGCCTTCAGCACGTTCGAGGCGCTGCAGACCTTCTCGATCCTGGCCATCGGCGGCGCCGCGGTCGGGGCCGCCATCGGGGCGGCCTGGGTCGTCCTGGTGCGTCATCTCAAGGACGACTATCTGCAGATCGCCTCCTCCATTCTGGTGTCGTGGTCCGCCTATCTGCTGGGCGAGTCGGTGCACGTCTCAGGTGTCATCGCCGCGGTTTCGGCCGGGCTGATCTGCGGTTGGTATCAGCATGTCGTCCTGTCGGCGGCCGTGCGCATGCGCGGGACGTCGTTCTGGACCGTGTTGATTTTCCTCATGGAAGCCACCGTCTTCATGCTGATCGGCTCGTCGCTCAAGGGCGTGGTCGAGCGCGTCGGTGGCTTCGGGGTGGTGATCCGCGAGATGGCGCTGCCGATCCTGGCGATCCTGCTGACCCTGATCGTGGCGCGGTTCGCCTGGGTGTTCGGGGCCGACGCCGTTACCGTGATCCTGCGCAGCCTTGGGCTCAAACGGATGGCGCCGCTGGGGCCCAAATGCGCCACGGTGATCAGCTGGGCCGGCATGCGCGGCGTCGTCACCCTGGCTGTGGCGCTGAGCGTGCCGGCGGACTTCCCCGGTCGCGACTTCATGCTGATGGCGGCGTTTGGGGTCATCCTCGGTACGGTCCTCGTCCAGGGCATGACGCTCGGCAAGATCATCCGGTGGGCCGGCCTCAAGGAGGTGGAGGCCGACAAGGCGCGGCTGACCATGAGCGAGGCCGAGGCTGCCATGGCCAAGGCCCAGGTCAAGGTGGTCGAGCGCCTGGCCTATGACGAGGGCGGCGAGCTGGTGCACCCGCAATTGCTCGACCGCTATCAGCGCCGCGCCGTCATGTCCGAAAAATACGCCGCCCAGGAAGAAGAGTTCCAGCCGCGCCTGCACGCCCATTTCGACGTCGTGCTGGAAGCCGTGGCGGCCGGGCGCGGCGAGCTGATCCGGCTGCACCGGATCGGCGACATCGACGACCGCACGCTTTTGGAGCTGGAAAAGGACCTCGATCTCGAAGAGCTGAGCGCCATCTCGGCGAAGTCCTGAGGCAGGGTGTGATGGAAAAGTCCCTTAGAAATCCATCGCATAGGTCAGGCTGAAATTGCGCGGACGGGCGTAAATCACCTCCGCATAGCCCGCCGACGTGCTCTCGGACGAGGTGCCGGCAAGGGGATACAGCCTGTTGGTCAGGTTGTTACCGGCCAGCGTGACGTGCCATTTGCGGCTTTCGGGCTCGAGCACGATCGACGCATTGGCGATGGCGACGGATTTGTTCTGCGCAATCGATACCGTATTGCCGGCGTCGAAATATTGCTTGCCGGTGAAGCTGATATTCACCCTCGGCGTCAAGCGCAGGCCATCGCCGACGTGGAAGGTATAGGACCCGCCCACATGCCCTTGAAGCTCGGGCGCGAACGGCAGGCGGCTGGTCAGGGTGGCGACCGAGGTGGGGGTCACTGCGCCAAAAGAAGGCGGATTGGTGATGCTGTCGAAGCCCGTGTCGAGATAACCCAGGCTGACATTCAGGTACAGATCCCGTACGGGAATATATTCGGCTTCCAGCTCGGCGCCGCTGATCGTGGCCTCGCCGGCATTGAACAGCAAAGGCACGACGCCCAGACGGTAGGTCATCTGCATGTCGGTATATTTGGTGGTGAAGACCGCGCCGTTGATACGCAGGCCGCGCACTGGATTCGCCTTGAAGCCGGCCTCGGAGGATTCCGCCGATTCCGGCGCGAACGAGATCGGCACATTGCCGGGAGGAGCGTTGTTGTAGCGCTCGTTAAACCCGCCGCTCTTGAAGCCCTGGGACCAGCTGACATAGGTCATGAGCGCCTCGTTCCAGCGATACTGGAGGCTGGCCGATCCCGTGGTCGCCGTGAAATTGCGTTCGTTGCGGCCGGTGCCGATAAACAGGCAGCCGGTCTGCGTGGGGGGAGGTCCGCCGAAGGGGCACAGCGCCGTCGGCGCGGCTGGTTCCGGCTTGCTGTAGGGCGCGACATTGAACATCGTGGCCTGAAGGCCTTTGGTCTCGTCCGTATAGCGCAGGCCGGCGGACACGCTCAGGCGATCCGAAAACTTGTAGCTCCACTGGGTGAAGAAGGCCGTGGCCCGGGTGTCGAGCGCCACTTTTTGCGTATCGTAGGAGGTGCCGGGATTACCCAGCCCGACCAGCACGCGGTCGGCAGTCTCTTCGTTGAAATAATAGGCGCCGATCACACCGTCCCAATGGGCCGTTTTGATCTGTGCCTGCAATTCCTGGCTCTGCTGGTCGCTGTGGCTGCTGTAATTGGTTTGCAGGATCAGCAAGGGCGTATTGTCGGCGTCGCGGGCGCCCGACCATTCCAGGGTCCGGGCCGAAGAGATAGACTTGAACGACAGGACGTCATTGATCTTCCACTCGGCGACCAGGGACACGCCCGAATTCTCGAGCGTGCTGAAGGCCGGCGCCGTGCCGCCATTGGTGAAGGGGCCCTTGTACTGGGCGTCATTGGCGCAGCGGGGATCGGCCGTCGCCGGCACGAAGGGGGGCGGAAAGGTCGCGCCGGGGCAGCCCGCGGCCTTGCTGGCGGCGGCCGGGAAGGTCTGGCGCTCATTGATCGACAGGAAGACGAACGGGGAGCCGTGCTCGTCGGCCTTGGCATAGTCGCCGCGCAGGGTCAGGGTCAGGTCGCTCGACGGTTCCCAGCGCAAGGTGCCCTGGGCGTTGGACGTATTGACGTCGCCCAGATCGAGACCGTCGGATTCGCGATGCACATAGCCGTCGCGCATACGGCGGCCGAAGGCCACCCGGCCTTGCAGATGCTCGGAAATCGGTATGTCGAAGGCGCCGAACAGCTCCCGCAGGTTATCGTCGCCCAGGCCCACGCGCAGCGTGTTTCCCGCGCCGGGCCGGTTGGTCGACAACAGCACGGCGCCGCCGATCGTATTGCGCCCGAACAGCGTGCCCTGGGGCCCGCGGACCACCTGGACATTGGCGATATCGCGGAACTCCATGGCCCCGCCGACCGACCGGCCCATATAGACGTCGTCGATATAAAGACCCACGCCGGGATCGACTGCGCCGGTGGCATCCGTCTGGCCGATGCCGCGAATAAACACCTGGGCGGCCGAATTGTTTCCGGTCAGCGTGCCGTAGGTGGCGAACTGGAGATTGGGCGTCACCTTGCCGAGGTCGGTTGTCGATTGAATTTGTTGCCGCTCAAGGGCTTTCGCGCTCAGCGCGGTAATGGCCAGCGGCGTGTCCTGAAGCTTTTCCATCCGCCGCCGCGCTGTGACGACGACGACGGTATCGCTGTCGTCCGCCTGTGCCTGGACTTGACCCTGGGTCTGCGCCAAAGTGCCGGAATAAAAGAAGGGCAGGCAGGTCGCGGTCGCGGCAAGCAGTCCCGACCGATAAAGTATACGCGCCAAGGCGCGGCTATTCCTATATTTAGGCATGTTGTCGTCCCTGAGTTATATATATTCCATATTAATTATGGATATTATTTGGTAGCAAACATACCTAATAGTTTTCGGCCACCCCGTCAATCGCATCACAATGTTATTGAGGACTGTTGCCGGCCTGACACAGATGGCGGGGTGAGAGCCGGCAATGAGCTGGCGCAGTGCTCCAAGACGCTCTGGCGCGCCGGTGCGGCTCGACGTGGCTTGCCGCCGCCCGCCCCGCGTTTACGGGGTATAGCGCCAGCGAAGGTGTAGCCTTCGCTGGCGCTGGATGAGGGCACGTAGACCGCCGGTTTTTCCGCCTATTCCCCGGCCGTATCCAGGTCCGCTTCGTCGCGGTCATATTCCATGATGTCGGCCGGCTGGCAGTCGAGGATCAGGCAAATCTTGCTAAGCGTATCGAACCGCATACCCTTTACCTTGCCGGTGCGCAGAAGGGACATCTGGGTTTCGGAAATGCCGACCTGGGCGCACAGATCGCGGGCGCGCACCTTGCGCTTGGCCAGCAGGACGTCGAGCGTGACACGTATGGGCATTTAGACGAACTGCTCGAGTTCGGACTTCAGCGCCTGGCCTTGACGGGCCAGCATGTAGAAGACCAGGCCGATCAGGCCGAAGGTCAGGCTTTCGATATAGGGGCCATAAAGCCGCAGCGGGGCGGCGCCATAGGCGAGATAGTTGAAGAGGGGCACCAGAACCAGTGCGCCGAAGGCGCCGAAGAGCAGGTTGAGGCCGACCCCGCGCATGCCCTTGACCACGGCGGGTTTGAAGGCGTCGCCGCGGCCGAGACTGCCGAACAGGGTCGACGCTGCCCACAGCGCGCACAGGGCGAAACCCGGCTGCAGCAGCTCGGCCCAGTAGGCGAAGACGATAAGGACATTATGCGAGGCGCTGCCGACGGCAAACGGTATGGACTTGAGGCCGGCGATCTTTTCGCCGGTATAGGCCAGGGCCAGGACAAATACGGCCAGCCGTATCAGTACGCCGAACGCGCCCACCGGCGCAGGTGATTTGGACATGGAAGACGCTCCCGATGAGATGTCATTTAATTAGCATTAAAGACATATAACTTTATATAAAACTTAAAGTCAAGCGTCAAAAATCGCGGTTCTTTCATGGCCATCGGCCGATGGGGCAGGACCTATCCGGAAGCGGTGCTGGACGGCGTTGATTTGAAACGCGCGGTCATCCACTCGACGAATGTCATGCCGGCGTCGGACATCTGGTCAAAGTCGCGGGCCACCAGCCAATAGGCCCCATAGGAAATGGACAGGTCGAAGGGCTGGACCAGGCGGCCGGCCGCCACTTCCTCGGCAACGAGCACCGTATCCATCAAGGCGACGCCCTGGGAGCGCAGGGCCGCCTGCATCACCAGGCCGCCATCGGCATAGACCGGCCCTCTTTTCGAGTCCGGCAAGGCGATGCCCGCCGCCGAAAACCATTGCTGCCAGCCATCGCGATTTTCTTCGTGGAGCAAGACGTGCCCGAGCAGGTTCTCGGGCTTGGTCGGTAGCGGCAAGGCCGCCGCCATGACGGGCACCATATGGACGTCCGACAGGTGCCGGCTCTGCGTCCGCGGCCAGGTCCTGGCCGTCGCGGCATATCTGACGGCGAGGTCGGCCTTGTCGGTGCGGAAATCGACCAGCTGCGCCGCCGATTCCACCACGATGTCGATCTCGAGATGGCTGAGCTGGAAATCGGGGAGATGCGGGATGAGCCAGCACGAAGCCAGCGACGGCTCCGCGTTGATGGTCAGAGTCGCGATCGTGCCGGTTGAACGGACCTGTTCGAGGCACAGATCGATATCGTCAAACGACCGGGTAAGGACCGCGAGCAGTTTCGCGCCGGCCGGTGTCAAAGATACGCTGCGATGACCCCGCTCGAACAGGGGCTGCCCCAGCATGGCCTCGAGATCGCGTATTTGCCGGCTGATAGCGGCCTGCGACACGAACAATGTTTCGGCGGCCATGGTGAAGCTGTTAAGCCGTCCCGCCGCCTCGAAACTGCGTAAAGCCGTCAAGGGTAACCTGCCGCGTTTCATGGCCTGCCTCGCATAACCTCAAGTCATTCGAAGCAACCATTAAACGCGTTTGAAGCCGGACGCCAAGTGGCAATAATGGCCGCGAAGGAGATCGGCCATGTGGAACGAGATTGTCAAAACCCTGCTGGACGTGATCATGATTATCACCAACCAGCCGAGACCGCCGCGCAGCCGGGATTATTAGCCGGGCGTTGAAGCGTGACGACATGAGACAGGTCATGCCAGTTTTCACCAAGTCATAGTGATCGGTGTTGATCGCCAAGAGGCTGCTTGCCGCATCATGCCTTGCCAGGTCGGCCTAATCCAATTATCGTACAATTAATTTCGCCGAAGGCGATTTCCTGTACGAGGCAAGGGCATGTGTGACTGTCGCCAAATCAGCCTGGTAAGACCGGAGGGAACACCGTGACGACTTTCACCCGACGCCAATCGCTCGGCGGCATTCTTGGCCTCAGCCTCCTGCCGACCCTGGCCGCGCGATCGGCCGCGGCGGCGGGCAAGGCGGCAACGAAGACGCTGGCTTTCGATATGCCGGCCGCCCGCTGGATAGATGCCTTGCCGGTCGGAAATGGCCGCCTCGGCGCCATGGTCTGCGGAGGCGTCACGACCGACCGCTTGCAACTGAACCATATCGAACTGTGGTCGGGCCGTACGAAGGACCACAATTCGCCGACGGCCCGCACGGCCTTGCCCAAGGTGCGGCAATTGCTGTTCGAGGGCAATCGCCCGGAAGCGAACCGGCTGGCGCAGGCGGACATGATGACGCCGATGACGGCCGAGGACTTCGGCAGTTATCAGATGCTCGGCGATCTCATGTTCGCCTTCGATCATGCGGCCGAGGTATCCGGCTATCTGCGTGAGCTCGACCTGCAAAACGCTGAAGTCCGCGTGCGCTATCGCATAGGCGCCGCGCAATACACGCGAACCCTGCTGGCCTCGTTCCCGGACAAGGCTCTCTTGGTGCGGCTTGAAACGACGGCCAAGGAAGGCTTGAACTTTACGGTCAAAATCTCGCGCGGCCAGGATGCCCAGGTCGCGCGGGACGGGGATGTCGTTCAACTGAGGGGCAAGCCCGAGCCCTATGGCGTCGAATTTGCCGCTCACCTGTCTTGCACGGCGGAGGGCGGCGCGGTTGAACCGTTAGCCGATGGCTTCCGCGTCCTCGGGGCGAAATCGGCGATCGTCAGGCTGACCGCGGCCACGGACCTGATCCAGCCCGAGCCGGTAGGACAGTCCTTGCAGGCCCATAAGGCCGTCGGAACAAAGCCCTGGCCGGCCCTTGTCGCCGCCCACCGCACCGATTTTGCCGCCCTGTTCAATACTGTCGATCTGAGCTTCGCTTCGCCGCCCCTTCCGGCCATTGCCGACAAGGCGCCCGACCGGATTGTGTCGCCGGCGCTCCTCGAACGCTATTTTCATTTCGGGCGCTATCTCCTGATTTCGTCGACGCGGCTGGGTTCGCTGCCCCCCAACCTCCAGGGCCTGTGGGCCGACGGCTTTGCCCCGCCGTGGAGCGCCGACTACCATATCAATATCAATATCCAGATGAACTTCTGGCCCGCCGAGGTCTGCGGGCTCGGCGCGCTTCACGCCAGCCTTTTCGACTATGCCGAACGGCTCAAACCGTATGGCGAAGAGACCGCTCGCATCGCGTACGGCGCCGCCGGCGCGGTGGCCCATTACACCAGCAATCCCTGGGGCCACACGATCGCCGATGGTAACCTGCAATATGGCCTGTGGCCGGAAGGCCTGGCCTGGTTATCCCTGCATTTCTGGCAGCATTATCTTTATACCGGCGACGCCGTGTTCCTGCGTGACCGAGCCTTGCCCTTCCTCGCCTCATGCGCCGAATTTACCCTCGACTATCTGGCCGAGCATCCCAAAACCGGCAAGCTGGTCTTTGGTCCCGCCTGTTCTCCGGAAAACACATACGTGATGAGCGACGGCACCGGCGGCTATGTCGACATGGGCGGGGGCATGGCGCAATCCATGGCCTATACCGTCTTGCGTCACACCGCGGATGCCGCAAGGGTCCTTGGCGCCGAGGCGGACCTGATGGCGCGCTGTGAGGATGCCATCGACCACCTGCAACGGCTTCAGATCGGGCCCGACGGACGAATCCTGGAGTGGAGCGAGCCCTTGCCCGAACAGGAGCCCGGCCACCGCCACGTCTCCCACCTGTTCGGACTCTATCCGGGTATCGAGATCGATCCCCGGCGTACCCCCGAACTGGCGGATGCAGCGCGCAAGACCCTGACCGAGCGCCTGCGTCACGGCGGCGGGCAGACCGGCTGGAGCGCGGCGTGGCTGACCATGTATCGGGCGCGTCTCGGCGACGGCGAAGAGGCTCATGCCATGCTCACCAAGCTTCTCAACGAATCCACCCAGCCCAACCTGTTCGATACCCATCCGTGGGGCGACGGGGCGATATTCCAGATCGACGGCAATCTGGGCGCCACGGCGGCCATCGTCGAGATGCTGCTGCAAAGCCATGACGGCTGCCTGCGCCTGCTGCCAGCCTTGCCGCAGGCCCTCGCCACCGGTTCGGTCACAGGTCTTCGGGCATGCGGTGGGTTGAGCGTCGATATGTCGTGGCGAGACGGTAAGGTGCGATCGCTGGTGCTTCGTCCCGAGAAGGACGTGACGTTTGAAATCGTCCCTCCGCCGGGGCAAACCTTGGGCGAACTGGTGTCTTCGGGTAAGCGCCTTCCCCTGAACGGACCGATACGCCTGCAAAGCGGTGAGACCTATCGCATTTAGAGCGGTTTGCGTTCTTATTGAATCAGAACGGCCGCTCTAAATTTTTGTTTTACGCGCATTTTAATCCAAAAAGTACGTCACACTTTTTGGATTGCGCCCTAGCGCGAGCTAAGGACCTCGGCGGTAAACGACGCGACGCCGGCTTTTCCTGCCGGACTGAGATAGGGTTCGAGGCTCGCAAACGGCAATATGGCGTCGTCGATGCACGCCTGCGCGACATGCGGCAGGTCGGGCGTGAAGTCGACGCCCGTGCTGGTCAGATGGACGTTCCACGCGTCGGCGTCCTGTCGGGCTTCCTTGCAATCGGCGTCATCGTCATAATTGGGATAGGCATCGTCGATCATCTTTTTGAACGGCGCGGTGAGGGTTACGGTGGTGTAGGCATCAGCCGTACCCGCGTCATGGACCGTTTGTTCCAGGGCCTGCGCATTGAACCAGTCGTAAAGATTGACTGTGGTGCCCGTGCCTAAATCCCAGGTCTGATAAGTGGTGGCGGCGTCGGGATGGGCGCCACCACAGTTCCACGATCCGTCTTCCTGCACGACCAGCCAGCTTTTCGAGATAACAAGGGGCCTCCGGGTCGACGACGAATCGCCGTCCCAGCCGTTTTGGCCGAGCGCCGCCATGGAACATTGAAAATACTCGGCGTCGTCCGGGCCCGTCGGGATGGTTTTGTAAAGCTCGGCATTGACGTGCTGGATGGCCGGCGTCGAGCCCTGTAATTGAAACGTCTCGATGGCGGAATCGCTGAACTGCTGTCCCGGGTTGGCGATGATGTGGGTATAGGCGACGCCGTTCAGCGCGGCGGGCTCGGTCGTAATGACCGGCTTGGTGAAGCGGGGCAAACTGAAGGCCTGGCTGCCGCAAGGACCGTTTTCGCTATCGGTTGCGGTCGTTGCGACGCGCGTCAGGTCGATCGGCAAGGTCTTGCCGCCGCCGGTCCATAGACCCCGCATATGATCGGTTGTCACCGAGGTGATGTGCCACAGGTCGCTTTTTTCCGGTTGAGCGGAATTCGGCGACTCCGTCCACACCGGAAGAGCATCCCCCGGGGCATCGGAGACGACGGTGTCCAGGCTGATGATAGCCAGGTGGCGCATATAATAATAGGCGCCGAAATCGTCGTAGCCTTCGTGCTGAAGGCAGGCCTGCACCTCCGCCTTGCCAATCGTGCCATGCCATATGCCTTGCCAAGCCGGTGGTGGCGCTTCGGACTCGGCGGCGTGGGCCTGGGGCGTAACCACCAGACACCCCACGGCCAGCAGCGGCGCGATATGTTTATGCCATGTGTTCATGATCTCACTCATGGCACAATCAGCCGCGATCACAAACGCCAAAAAAAGCGCCCTTGCCTAATACATCGGCCGCGCATTTGTCGCGTCGGCGGGAACGGCTTGGATCACGTCCCAATGCTCGGCAATTTTACCGTTTTCGACGCGGAATATATCGACGATAACCGTTTCGGGCATGTTGCCTATCCTGGGCTGGACGACCTGGAGCATGACAAGGTCGCCCTCGGCGATCACCCGCTTGAAATCGACCGTCTGTTTCGGCCAATTGGCGATGCCCATCTTTTCCAGCATCTGCTTAACGGCGTCGCGCCCGTCGGTCATTGTGGGATTGTGCTGGATGTAATTTTCCGCCCAATAACGATCGAGCGCCGTAAGATCGTGATCGCCGAACAATTGCTGATAGGCCTGGGTGACGAGCGCCTTGTTCGTCTGCGTTAATTTATATTCGGACACCATGGCCCTGTGGCTGGTTTTGGCGGATCCATTGGACGCCGCGCCGGTAAGGGTCGAGGCGGCGACAAGAGCCAAAAGCATAGGTTTCAATTTCAGCATGTCGGTCACCCTTTCGTTGGTTATGCGCCCGCGCCCGCGATCCGGCTGGTCCGTGTTGGGGGCGCATATGATACTGCTTGTCTCACTGCGAAAAGTGGCGGTTAAAGCGACACACTGTTTGCTCTTGGCTGACAATCCGGCGTGCACGAGCGTGCGAAAGAACGGCTACTGGCTTTCCGCCCTCCTGATGCCGAGGTTAAAATGTTTCTTCATATTCGATAATCTATACTGCCCCTGTTGGGCGACCACTTCTTCCCGGCCATGACAGTCTAAATTGGAGATATATACTATAATAAAGGAGAGGCGAAGTGATCCAGATTGTGAGCTTGTCTTACAAGGGAGCGGCTAATAGTTCGGAGATGACGGAATATCGCGAGCGTGTGCGGCCGCTATTGGTGAAATACGGCGCCGAGCGCGTGTCATCGGCCCGTGTATTGCACGCTGAGCCCGACGACCCGATCGAAATCCATGTGACCCGCTTTGCCGACAACGAAGGCTATGCCGCCATGCTCATCGATCCGGACTACCTGGCTCTGGAAGGTCTGCGCAAAGTGGCCATGAAGGATGTGCGCAATTATGTCACGGAAGAATATGTGGTTTTCGTCGATTAAGGCCCTCGATTAAGACCAACGGCAGACATCCGATCAAACAGAACGAAATGCCCCTGGGCCGCTCGTTATAGCGGACGTTTCGCGCCAGGCGTGCGTCATCGACCGCGGCAGATCGGGCCTGAAATCGAGCTCGTACCGGTCTGGTCGTCGTCCTGGCACCGGTGTCCTGCCGCACGGCATAAATTTATCGCTTGCGGCCTATTCCCCCATTGCCCTGTCATCAAATCGTTAATAAGAGTCATTACCGGTTTAGAGTCCGCCCCTATCCATATCTTCGGGGCGGRTATTTTGTGCGCGTTTTGTGGAATACGGCTAAGGGTAGGGTATGCAGGCTCCACTTGTCGAAGTGAAATCGATCAGCAAAACCTTTACCCGCAAATCAGCGGCCGCGGGCGGCACGGTGATTCACAAGGCCCTCGATAACGTCTCCTTCACCATGGACAAGGCAGAGCGCGTCGCGCTGATCGGCCCGTCGGGATCGGGGAAATCGACGCTTTTGCGCTCCATTTCCGGCCTCCATACCATCGACAAAGGTACGGGGACGGTCACTGTCATGGGCCGTAACGTCCAGCAAAACGGCCGCCTGTCGGGCGATGTCCGCTCCATCCGTTCGACCATGGGCATGATCGCCCAGCAGTTCAATCTGGTCGGCCGCCTCAGCCTGTTCAGCAATGTCGCCCTGGGTTTCCTCGGCAAGATTTCGGCCCTGCGCGGCCTGCTGGGCCTGTGGAGCGCCCAGGAAAAGCAAAAGGTCATGCGCGCGCTCGACCATGTCGGGGTCGCCGCCATGGCCGGCCAGCGTGCCAACACCCTATCCGGCGGCCAGCAGCAGCGCGGCGCCATCGCCCGCGCCATCGTCCAGGATGCCCAGATCGTCCTGGCCGACGAACCCGTCGCTTCGCTCGATCCAGTGACAGCGCGCAAGGTCATGAAATTGCTGGTCGATTTGAACGAACGCGACAAGGTCGGTGTCATCGTCACCCTGCACCAGGTCGACTATGCCAAGACCTATTGCGACCGGATTCTCGCGCTGAAAGACGGCAAGATCGTTTATGACGGTCCGTCGGACAAACTCAGCGACGAGACATTACGCGACATTTACGGCGCCGAAATCGAGGACGCCTATTGGGGAGAGCCTGCATGACGTCCATCTTCAAAACCGTTGCCGCGTTGGCGTTCGGTGTCACGGCCTTGGGCTTGGCGTCGTGCGACAAGAAGCCCGCCGCCACCGGCGCCCCGGCCGAAATCAGTTTCTCCGTCCTGTCGGTCCAGAAGTCGCAGGACCTGGACAAGACCTGGCAACCGATCTTCGTCGATATGGAAAAGCAGACGGGCCTGAAGGTAAAGCCCTTCTACTCCTCGTCCTATACGTCGCTGATCGAAGCCATGCGATTCAAGCAGAGCGAGGCGGGGTTCTTTTCCACCTCATCGGGTAACGAGGCTGTCAATCGCGCCGGCGCCGAGGTTTTCGCCTCTAACACCAATCCCGACGGCACCGACACCTATTACAGCCTGATCATCGCCCGCAAAGATTCCAAGGTCACGCTCGACGACGTCCTGAAGTGCAATCACAAGCTCAATTTCGGCATGGGGGATGTCAAATCGACCTCGGGGACGATTGCGCCGAAGGCCTATTTGTTCATTCCGAACAAGGTCGATACCGACAATTGTTTCCGTAGTGTCAAGCCGGCCAATCACGGCGCCAATATCGAAGGCGTGCTGGCCGGGGTCGTCGATGCGGCCACCAACAATTCCGACGCCATCGACGATCTGAACCGGACACCCGAAGGCAAGGCCAAGGTCGCGCAACTGAAAATCCTCTGGCGGTCGCCGCCGATGCGCAAGGGTGTCCTGGTCTATCGCGCCGACCTCGATCCGGCCACCAAGGAAAAGATCCGCTCCTTCTTCCTGTCCTACGGTGTCGGCACCGGTGCCGAGGCCGATCGTCAACGCGCCAATCTGGCCGCCTTCGAGTGGGGCGCGGTGCAACCCGCCGACGCCACCTACCTCCTGCCGGAGCGCGTGATGGAGGCTGAGGTCAATCTGGACGAAGCCCAGAAAAAGGGTGACAAGGACGCCGCCGCCGCGGCCCAGACGGAATTCGATTCGGCCTCCGCGGCGTTGGCCAAGGTGAATGCCAAGACCGCGCCCCAGGCTCCGGCGGATGCGCCGGCGTCGCAATAAGGCTGGATGATGACGGACAAAGCCGAAAAGACAGTGAACCTGACGCCGCCGACGGACAGCCCGATGACGCGTCTGTTCAACTGGCTGCTGCTGCTGTTCCTGGTCGCCTTTCTGGCCAGCAGTTTTCACAGTGCGGGTATTCCTGACATACAGCGCCTGGCCGACCATTCCGCCAATACGGCGAAATATCTCAGCGACTATCTGCGCCCGGATTTCGGCACGGGCCGGGACTATGCCAGTTGGGATACGTTCTGGAACGCCGACATGGGGAAATATGTCGCCGCCATGTGGCAGACGATCGCCATAGCGCTTTGGGCGACGAGCCTGTCGATCATCTTCGCTGTGCCGTTGAGCTTCCTGTGCGCGCGCAATGTCGCGCCGGCCTGGGTGGTGCAACCGATGCGGACCTTTATCGCACTGCTGCGCGCTTTTCCGGATATCGTTCTGGGCACGGCCTTCCTGGTGGCGGTCGGTCTCGGGCCACTCGCCGGCGTTCTCGCCCTGACGGTCAGCAATACCGGCACCCTGGCCAAGCTGTTTTCGGAAGCGGTGGAGAATATCGAAGCGGCGCCGGTCGAAGGCGTGCGCGCCACCGGCGGCAATCGCCTGCATGAAATCGTCTGGGGCATCCTGCCGCAGGTCGCGGCGCTATGGACGTCGTTCGCCCTCTATCGCTTTGAATCGAATGCGCGCTCGGCGACGGTGCTGGGGTTGATCGGCGCGGGTGGTATCGGTCAGTTGCTGTTCGATAATCTCAACAGCTTTGCTTATCGCCAGACTTCGGCGATCGCGGTGGTGATCGTGGTGGCGGTGACCTTGATCGATCTCTTGTCGCAGCAGATCCGCAAGCGGTTGTTGTAAGGTAAGACGTGGGGGCACAGCCCCCACACCCCATAACTTATTCAGGATAAGAACAGTCTCTTTAGCCCTTGAATAGGGCCCTCGAAGTGGGGCCCTATTCAAGGGCTATAAAAGGTTGGTCTAACTCGGATAACTTAAGGGGTGCAGGGGTCCGCGACCCCTGCGACTTTCCTTACACAGCCTCTTTCGGCTTGCGCCGGCGTCGCGTCAGATGCCGCAGCCGGTTCCACAGCTTCGTCTTCGCCGGTTCCGGATACGGTTCCAGGTTCCGCACAAACTCCGCCGCGCATTCCGGCCACGAGAACTTCTCGGCATAGGCGCGCACCGCCTTGCGGTCGATCTTCAACGCTTCCTGGATCGCCACCTTCAGGTCTTCATTGATCGCGCCGGCGCCCGAGCCCGGGATGATATCGATCGGACCGTGGGCCGGGAAGGCGGCGACCGGCGTGCCGGCGGCCATGGCTTCGGTAATGACCAGGCCGAATGTGTCGGTCAGGGACGGGAAAACGAAGACGTCCGAGTCGCAATAGTAACGCGCCAGCTCCTCGCCGAAGCGCGGACCGGTAAACACGGCGTCGGGATATTTGGCCTTCAGCTCCTCGACCTGCGGGCCACCGCCGACCATGACCTTGGTGCCGGGCAGGTCGAGCTTGAGGAAGGCTTCGAGGTTCTTTTCGACGGCGATGCGGCCGACATAGGTCATGATCGGCCGCGCCAGCCCGTTATTGATCGGCTCCAGGCCCGGCCGGTAGGTGACGGTGTCGACGCCGCGGGTCCATGGCGAAATGTTCTTGAAGCCGCGGGCTTCCAGATCCTTTTGCAGGGTCGGCGTCGCCACCATGACGCGGCCGGACGGCTTGTGGAACCAACGCATGAACGCGTAACCGACGCTCAACGGAATGGGTAGGCGGGCGCTGACATATTCCGGGAACTTGGTGTGGTAGCTGGTCGTGAAGGGCAGCTTCCATTCCTGGCATACCCGCCGCGCCGCCATGCCGACAAAACCTTCGGTGGCGATGTGAATGGCGTCGGGCTCATAATCCTGGATGATTTCGCGCACTTCTTCGTAACAGCCGAGCGCCAGCTTGACCTCGGGATAGTCGGGCCAGGAGACGCATTTGAACTGGTTATAATCGATGATGTGAAACTCGTGGCCGAGCTTTTCGCACTCTTCGATCGTCCGCTTCAACGTCGTGACTACGCCGTTGACCTGGGGGTCCCACGCATCGGTTGCCAGCAAGATACGCAAATCGAGTGTCCTTTAGATATTTCGCCTAGACTCCATGCCTATTTCAGTGAGACTTGGCAAGCACAAGCGTGTGCCGTCGTGGTGGCAAGGCCCCTGGGCCGCAAAATAACTTTATTGCACCGCACACAAGGCCATCACAACGGCAGTCGATTGGCATTTGTCGGGGTTAAGGCTTGCGTAAAGCGTAAAATGCCTTATTTTTAAATGCTGGGCTATCACTCGGGCTCCAATAAAAAAGTGGATTGGGTAAGCCTCAGGAAAGCGTCACTATGAATGATCGACCAAAACCATCGCAAGTGCGGGATAATCCGGGGAAGGACTCCGGTGCCAAGGACACGCCTAAATCGCGTCGCACCCGTATCCAGATCCTGGAGACCGCCATGCGTTTGTTTGCTGAACTGGGCTATGACCGCGCCGGCAATGCCGCGATCGCCGAGGCCTGCGGCCTGACGCGCGGTGCCATGCTGTACCATTTCCCGACCCGCGAAGACCTGGTCGAAGCCGCCGCCTGGCACATCCACTCGGCGCGCGAAGTCGCCTTCGAAGCCGAGGCCAAGAAACTGAAACCCGACCAGGACGCGCTTGATGGCGCCATCGAGGCCTATTGGCGGCTATTGAGCTCGGTGCCGTTCTCGGCCTTTCTGGCCCTGGAGCGCGCTGCCCGTCAGGACGACGGTGTTGCCAAATCCATTCGCCCAGCCCAGGAAGCCTTCGACAAGGCCGCCATGGGGCGCGCCACGCCGGGCTTTATCATGGCCGGCAACGACGCGCGCTTTCAGGCCAGTCGCGATCTGGCGCGTTTCGCCCTGGACGGTATGCACCGCGCCGCCCTGACCTACGAAAACGATGCGCGCGTCGAAAACGTGCTGACGGTCATCAAACGCGCCGTCCATATGCTGAACCGCAAGGGCGACGTCACCGATCTGTGGAACGAATAGGGTTTTCGCTGTTCAAACCTTAAACTATAAAGTCCCCCATGCGCCATCTTCTCCGTTCCAAGATCCACAACGCCTATGTCACCCAGGCCAATCTCGCCTATATCGGCTCGATCACCATCGACGAAGCCTTGATGGAGGCTGTCGGCCTGTGGGAAGGCGAGCGCGTGCTGGTGGTGTCCAATACCTCGGGCGCCCGGCTGGAGACCTATGTCATCAAGGGCGAGCGTGATTCGGGAATCATCGCCATGAACGGCGCCGCCGCGCATCTTATTACCGAAGCCGAGCAGATCATCATCATGGGATTCGAGCTCACCGACGCCCCGATTATCCCCAGTGTCGTGCTGGTCGACATCAACAACAGACTTGACCGCTACCTGTCAGAAGGACCGCTGCAAACGGTCTGATGATTCGCTCACAGAAATCGTGATCAGAGTTAATCTGTGTTAAGATGATGCAAGCCCTTGAGGCTCTTGGAAAAAGCGAAAATTTAACCTCTCATTAACAAAAAAGTTCGCCAAAACACCGACTTGGCCGCTTGACGAAACGCCCGACTATAGCCCCATATATCGACAGAGGAGGGCGGTGACACACTACATGTAGTTGTTAACGCCTTTTAACGGGTTCCGGGGGCGGAGCCGTTTTTTACAAGACGTAAGGGTTAGTATCGATGTCGTTGAATGAAGCGTCCGCCAAGCGTGAGGCACCCCATCCCTTCAAACCGAACATGGTGGTGCGCCCCAAGGAGCGGCCCGAATTCAAGCTGGTCAAGCATGTGGTCACCGACCCCAGCCGTGACAGCCTGCTGACCGACTTCGGCAAGACGACGCTCGACGACCGCTATTTGATGCCCGGTGAATCCTATCAGGACATGTTTGCCCGCGTCGCCACCACCTATGCCGACGACTCAGATCACGCCCAACGCATCTACGACTATATTTCGCGCCTGTGGTTCATGCCGGCGACGCCCGTCCTGTCTAATGGCGGCGCCAAGCGCGGCCTGCCGATCTCCTGCTTCCTCAACGCCGTGCCCGATAATCTCGAAGGCATCGTCGCCACCTGGAACGAAAACGTCGCGCTGGCCTCGAACGGCGGCGGCATTGGCACCTATTGGGGCGGCGTCCGTTCCATCGGTGAAAAGGTCAAGGGCGCCGGCCAGACTTCCGGCATCATCCCCTTCATCCGCGTCATGGATTCGCTGACCCTCGCCATCAGCCAGGGTTCGTTGCGCCGCGGTTCGGCCGCCGTCTATATCGACGTCTTCCACCCGGAAATCGAAGAATTCCTCGAAATCCGCAAGGCTTCGGGCGACTTCAACCGCAAATCGCTCAACCTGCACCACGGCATCGGCATCACAGACGAATTCATGGAAGCCGTCCGTAGCGGCGTGCCGTTCGGCCTGCGTTCGCCGAAGAACAACGAAGTCGTCAAGTTCGTCGACGCCCGCGCCCTGTGGCAGAAGATCCTCGAAATCCGCCTGCAAACCGGCGAGCCCTATCTGATCTTCTCCGATACGGTCAATCGCGCCATGCCGCAGCACCAGCGCGAGTTGGGCCTGAAGGTGCGTCAATCGAACCTGTGCTCGGAAATCATGCTGCACACCGGTCCCGACCATCGCGGCAAGGATCGCACCGCTGTCTGCTGCCTGTCGTCGGTCAATGCCGAGACCTTCCTGGAATGGCGCAACGAGCCGAACTTCATCGAAGACATCATGCGCTTCCTCGACAACGTTCTGGAAGACTTCATCCAATGCGCGCCGGGTTCGATGGACGCCGCGGTCTATTCCGCCCTGTGCGAACGCTCGGTCGGCCTCGGCCTGATGGGCTTCCACTCCTTCCTGCAAGGCCAGGGCGTCGCCTTCGAATCGGCCATGGCCAAGTCGTGGAACATGCGCCTGTTCAAGCACCTGCGCCGCGAAGCCGACAAGGCCTCGGTCAAGCTGGCCGAAGAGCGCGGACCGTGCCCGGACGCCGAGGAACGCGGCATCATGGAGCGTTTCTCGCACAAGCTGGCGATCGCGCCGACGGCTTCGATCTCGATCATCTGCGGCGGCACCTCGGCCGGCATCGAGCCCATCCCGGCCAACATCTATACGCACAAAACCCTGTCGGGTTCGTTCGCCGTCAAGAACCCGTATCTTGTCGCCCTGCTGGAAGGCAAGGGCTTGAACACGACCGACGTATGGAACACCATCGTTGAGAACGAAGGCTCGGTCCAGCATCTCGACGAGCTGTCCCAGGACGAAAAGGATGTCTTCAAGACGGCCTTCGAAATCGACCAGCGCTGGGTCGTCGAACTGGCGGCCGATCGCACGCCGGAAATCTGCCAATCGCAATCGCTCAACCTGTTCCTGCCGGGCGACGTCGACAAATGGGACCTGCACATGCTGCATTGGACGGCTTGGGAACAAGGCCTGAAGTCGCTCTATTATCTGCGCTCGAAGTCGGTGCAGCGCGCGGCCTTCGCCGGCTCGGCGGCGGTTGACCAGAACGCGGTCGAAGTCGAACGGCCGACCATGGTGCGCACCGATTACGAAGAGTGCCTGGCCTGTCAGTAGGAAGTTAAAGTCGCAGGGGCACAGCCCCTGCACCCATAAGTCATTCAGGATAAATTCTTCTATTTATCACTAAAAAAGGAGCACCCCCTTGGGCGCTCCTTTTTTAGTGATTATAAGACGATCTGCCCGGATAACTTACGGGGTGTGGGGTCCGCGACCCCACGACTTAACTTCTTACCGACAACCCCGGAACCTTTGTGACGATCCGTACCACTGTACTGCTGGCTTTTTCCGGGCTCGTCATCGCCGGCCATGCTACGGCTGAGGAGCCAACCCAGGTCATCGTCAAGGGTGACAAGCCGGCGGTTGTCGACAAGATCGACCGCCGTTCCTACGACATGAAGGACGACCCCGACGCCAACACCGGTGTCGCCGCCAAGCTGCTGGGCAAGCTGCCGTCGGTGACCGTAACGGCAGATGACAAGATCGCCTTGCGCGGCAATTTCGGTGTCACCATCATGGTCGATGGCAAGATACCGCCCGAAGGCAATGACGTCATCAAGTCGTTACCGGCGGCCGACATCGATCATATCGAGATATTGACCAATCCGTCGGCGCAATATGCTCCGGACGGCACCGCCGGCATCATCAATATCGTCACCAAAAAGCGGCGCAAGGTCGGCTTTTCGGGCAATCTCAACGGCGATATCGACAGTCTGGGCCGCGGCAATGTCGCCTTGTCGGCCAATGTGACGACCGGGCGCTGGACCCTCGGCGCCGGTTTGAGCGGCGGTCATTACCCCAGTCACGGCACGCGCTACGACCATCAGGAGGTCCGGGACGATCTGCTGGCGCCGTTCGCCTTGCAGGATCAAGTAACGCATTTCGTCGTGCGTTCCGACAATTACCAAGCCAATCTGAGCGCCGGCTACAAGCTGAGCGACAAGGGTAATCTCTCGCTCAAGGCCCAGTATGGCGACTACGAAGGCGGCTCGGACAGCACGGCCGAGTTTCGTTATGGCGGTGACGGCGACTTCGATGAGACTTTTAGCAGTGACTTCAGCAATCGTTACGGCAATATAGATGCCATCTACGATTTCACCGGCGAAGAACACGGTCGCCATTTCACGGTCGACCTTGGTCATCAGTTTTACGACAGTATCAGCGTCACCGACTATGTCGACACGCCCCTGGCCGTCACCGCGGCGATGATATCGCCTTATAGCCGCGGTGTCGGAAGCCGCGGCACGGACGACAGTCTCAAGGCCGATTACGAGCGCAGTTACGACAACAACACCCTGCTCACGGCCGGCGCATCCCTGGTCCGCAGCGTCAGCCGCGATGTGCAAGACTATGCTATTGCCGGCTATGCGATCAGCGGGTCCGAGTTTGCTGGCGCCCGTGATCTGGTGTCGGCCTACGTCACCTATCAGATGCCTGTGGGCAAATGGACCCTGTTGCCGGGCCTGCGCATTGAGCAACAACACCTCACCTTGCCGGGCGAGACGACGATCGATGACGTTTTCCTGTATCCGTCGTTGCATCTCAGCCGGACCTTGAGCGACGCGGCCAAGATCAAGTTGAGCTATAGCCGGCGTGTCGATCGGCTTGGGCTCAACGCCTATGACGGTTCCCTGAAATATGCCGATGCGCGCACCGCCTTTGCCGGCAATCCGGATCTGAAGCCGGTAACCACGGATTCGTATGAGGCGAGCTGGGACTATTACGACAAAGACGTCAGCTATGATGCGACGCTCTATTACAAGGTGGCCAGCGACAATATCTCCGTCTATAGCCAGCGGACATCGGACGGTGTCCTGCTGACGTCCTTGGGCAATTTCGGCCAGAGCCGCTCAGGCGGGCTGGAGCTCAGCCTGCGTGGCCCCCTGGAGATATTCACTTGGAAACATTTGAAATATACCCTCAACGGCAATGCTTATTATATGGAGGCGCCGTTCCTCGATGGCGTCGAGGAGCGGATACGCGGGAAGGTGACCGGCTCGGCCAACGGCACGCTGGAATACGACACGGATGCCGGTGATCAGGTCCAGTTGCATCTGTCGTGGTATAGCCGGACGCCCACCTATCAGGGCTATTTCTCGGGCTCCTACCAGGTCGACCTGACATGGCAGCATCCCTTGACGAAGGACTTGTCGATCGTGCTGAGCGCCGACGATCTGCTGAACAGCACGGGTACGCGCAATGTTATCGATACGGGGGTGTTGCGCGATATCAGCTTCAGCAAGCCGAACAGCCAGGCGGTGAAGGTGGCGCTGTCGTATAAGTTCGGGCAGTGAGGGAAGTTGTGGCGCCGCAGGCCCTACACCCCGTAACCTGTTCAGGGTAAGTCTTCTATAGCTACTAAAAAGGGCGCCCAAGTTTTAGTAGCTATGTAGGAGTCTTGTCTCGGACAACTTATGGGGTGTGGGGGCTGTGCCCCCACGAACCTACTTCGCCGCTTCCTTCTGCGCCGCCACATCACCACCCTTTTTGTTGGCGGATTGCAGGTCGATGACCTTCAGCGCCGCAGGGCCCAGGATAACGACGAACAGCACCGGCAGGAAGAACACGATCATCGGCACGGTCAGCTGCGCCGGCAGGGCGGCCGCCTTCTTTTCCGCCGCCGACAAACGCAGTTCGCGGTTTTCCTTGGCCATGACGCGCAGTGCGGTACCCAGCGGCGTCCCGTACTTTTCCGCCTGGATCATGGCGGTACAGACCGCCTTGATGCCCGGGTGGCCAGTACGCTTGCTCAGGCCTTCGTAGGCTTGGCGGCGTTCCGGCAGATAGCTCAGTTCGGCGACCAGAAGCGACAGTTCCTCGGCCAGTTCGATAGAGGTGCCGCCGATTTCGCCCGACACCTTTTGCAGGGCGGTTTCGATCGACATGCCAGCCTCGACGCAGATCAGCAGCAGGTCGAGCGCGTCGGGGAAGGCGGCGACGATGGATTCGCGACGCTTCTGGGCCTTGTTGGAAATATAGATGTTCGGCGCATAATAGCCGATGACCAAGCCGGCGACCGAAATGAGAAGCTTGATCTGGAAGGGTTGGCCGAAACCGTTGACGACGAAGACATAAAAGGCGGCCACGGCGCCCAGGACAAACGGCATCAGGAAACGGAAGAAGTAGAAGGTCGACACCGGCTTCGGGCCGCGGAAGCCGGCCATGGCCAGGTTCTCGACGACCTTGGGGTCTTCCAGCAGCTTGCGCAGATTGAAGCGTTCGACGACATTGCGCGCGACGCCTTCGTCTTTCTGGCGCAGGCTGTTGCCGTCGCCTTTGGCGATGTTCTGGCGCGACAGGCGGCGCAATTCGTCGCGGCGCGTCGCCACGGCCTTCATGCGTTTGTCGAGCTGGTCGCCCGAGGTCATGCTCTGACCCAAAGTCATGACGGTGAAGAAGACCATGCCCGCCACGACCAGGGCGATAATGTTCGACGGTGTCATCAGGAAGGCAGCGAAATCGGTCATGGTCTTGCCTTCCCTAGAACTTGAAGTTGATCATCTTGCGCATCATCATGATGCCGCAGAACATCCAGAAGGCGCCGCCCAACAGCATCAGCTGACCGCGCGGGTCGGTGAACATGGCGTGGATATATTGCGGGCGGGTGATGGTGATCATCAGGCCGACACCCGGCGGCAGGACGCCGATGATCGAGGCCGAGGCGATGGCTTCGGACGACAGCGCCTTGATCTTTTCGCGCATCATCTTCCGCGCCCGCAACACGTTCGACAGGTTGTTGAGCGCTTCGGCGAGGTTACCGCCAGTCTTGGCCTGGATGGCGATGACGATCGTGAAGAAGCGCAATTCCGGCGCCGGAATGCGCTCGGACATCTTTTCCAAAGCGCCTTCGAGGGACATGCCGACCCCGACATTTTCGACCACACGTTGGAACTCTTCGCCAAGCGGCGGCTGGCTTTCCTTGGCGATGATCTTCAAACCGTCATGGACGGGCAGGCCGGACTTGATGCCGCGGACCAGGATGTCCATGGCGTTGGGGAATTCTTCGGTGAACTTCTTCTGACGGCCGGCGGCCATATAGCCCAGAATCCAGCGCGGCAGGCCGTAGGTGACGGCGAAACAGGCACCGACGGCGACGGCCAGCTTGATCAGAATGCTCATATGCTGGAGCAGCAGGAAGGGCGGGAAAAAGGCGATGGCGCCGCCGATAGCGCTGAAAATCCAAAACTTGGTGACATTGGGCGTCAGGCCGGCGTGCAGCATGCGGGCCGACAGGGTCAAACGCGCCTTGCGTTCGCGCTTTTCGGCTTCTTTCAGCTGTTCGGTAATTTGACGGCGCCGCTCTTCCGGTGTCTTGGCGGCGGATTTCTGTCGCTTGGTGCGGACATTGGTCCCCAAGCCGATGGTTTGCGCGCGCTTACTCAGCGCCGGCGAAGCACCGGAGCCGCCACTGGTGAAGACGAAGCCGACACTGGCGATAATGACAAAGCCCAGTATGGCGATGACGATGGTCATCAACATGCGCGTAAACTCTTATTCCGAAGCATCCAGGGCTTCTGCTAGCTCTCGTTCAAGGCCGTAATAGCGGGCGCGGTCCCAGAAGCGCGGACGGCCGATACCGGTCGAACGGTGGCGGCCGATAATCTTGCCTTGCTTGTCTTCGCCTTCCATTTCGTAGACGAACAGGTCCTGAGTGACGATGACGTCGCCTTCCAGGCCCAGCACTTCCGTGATGTGGGTGATGCGGCGCGAACCGTCGCGCAGGCGGGCGGCCTGGACGATGATGTCGATCGAGCCGACGATCATTTCGCGAATGGTCCGGCTGGGCAGGCCGTAGCCGCCCATGGTGATCATCGATTCGAGACGCGACACGGCTTCGCGCGGGCTGTTGGCGTGCAGCGTGCCCATCGAACCGTCGTGGCCGGTGTTCATGGCCTGGAGCAAATCGAACGCTTCCGGGCCGCGGACTTCGCCGACGATGATACGTTCGGGACGCATACGCAGACAGTTCTTGACCAGGTCGCGCATGGTGATCGTGCCCTGGCCTTCGAGATTCGGCGGGCGCGTTTCCAGGCGCACGACGTGCGGCTGCTGCAGTTGCAGTTCGGCGGCGTCTTCGCAGGTGACGACGCGTTCGGTCGGATCGATGAAGGCGGTCAGGGTGTTGAGCAGGGTGGTCTTGCCGGAACCGGTACCGCCGGAGATTAGGACGTTACAACGCGAGGCGCCGATAACGCCCAGGACGCGGGCGCCTTCGGGGCTGATGGAGGCGAACTCCACCAGGTTGCGCATGGTCAGCTTGTCTTTTTTGAACTTCCGAATGGTGAGCGTCGGGCCGTCCAGCGCCAGCGGCGGTGCAATGACGTTGACGCGGGAACCGTCGGGGAGGCGGGCGTCGCAGATCGGCGAGCTTTCGTCGACGCGGCGGCCGACCTGGCTGACGATACGCTGACAGATGTTCATCAGCTGCTGATTGTCGCGGAAGCGGACATTGGTCAGCTGGACCTTGCCGGCGACTTCGATGAAGACGCGTTGGGCGCCGTTGACCATGATGTCGGCGATGTCGTCGCGCGCCAGAAGGGGCTCCAGCGGGCCATAGCCAAGGATATCGTTGATGATGTCCTGGACCAGGTTGTCCTGCTCCGCCACCGACATCGAAACGTTTTTGATGGCAACCAGTTCGGCGACAATGTCGCGGATTTCTTCCGACGCCGCCTTGTGATCGAGCGAAGCCAATTGGCTCAGGTCGATCGTGTTGAGCAGGGCGTTGAAGATGGCCGTTTTGGTGGCGTGGTAATAGTCGCTTTGTTCGCGGACGATCTCGGTGACCGCCTGCGCCTTGTGCATTTGTTCCAGGCCCTGCGCCAGCTTGGGCTTGGCGGCAGACTTGTCGCCGCCACCGACGCGCTTTTCCTGGCTCAGTTCGGGCAAGGCGACGCGGGCGGCTGCCGTATCCTGGGCCTTGGTCTTGGAATCGAGGTTTTGCGGACGCGTGGCGATGTCCGGCGCGCCGCCGGCGGGCGGGGGCGCCTTGTTGAGTTTGCTCAGGGCCTGGGCTCGCTCCTCGGCGCCACGCGTGGCGTCCTGAAAGCCCGGCGCCTTCATGGCGCCGGTTTGGCCGGCGCCGGTATTGGGCGCTGGCGGGGCCGCTAAGGGAGCCCTGGGGCTCCGGTCTTGCTCGGTCGGACGTTTGCCAAACACTTGGGTGTGACCTTACTTCTTGAAGAGGTTGCCAAGGAAGGAAGTGGGCTTTTGGGCCTTGGGTTCCGGGGTGCGTCCGGTGATGGACGCCGTCAGTTGCCGCAAAGATTCGGCAACCTTGGTGGTCGGACCGCATTCGGCGATCATCTGGCCGTTGTTCGACGCGCTGCCGAAGAGCTTGGCGTCGAAAGGAATAAGGCAGCATGGCTCGACGCCGAGCGCCGCGGTGAAGTCCTTCACCGGGATTTCGGGACGGCCGGGCATTTCCATCTGGTTCAGCACCAGCTTGGGCGCGGAGTCATTGGGGCGGCTGTGCTTCAGCAGATCGATGATGTTCTTGGCGTTGCGCAGCGAGGCCAGGTCGGGTGTCGCCACGATCACCACTTCATCGGCGGCGATCAGGTTGTGCTTCAGCCACGGCGTCCAGATGTGCGGCAGGTCCATGACGATGAAGGGGGCGGCCGAACGAATCTTGCGCGTCACTTCCTCGAAGGCTTCCGGGTCGGCGGTGTAGTCCTGGTCGAGCGCGGCCGGCGAGGAGAACAAGGACAGACGGTCCGAGCAGCGCGTCAGCATGCGGTCGAGCAGAACCGAATCGAGGCGATCGGGTTCGTTCAACGCATCGGCCATGCCGTGCATGGGGTCCTGGTTGAAATCGAGGCCGGCGGTGCCGAACGGCAGGTCGTAATCGGCGATGACAGTATTGGCTTGCATCAATTCGCTGAGATTATAGGCGAAATTATGCGCGATCGACGATGATCCGGCGCCGCCGCGAGCGCCGACAAAGGCGATGGTGCGGCCGACGAAGGGCGTTTCCGGATCGTTGAACAGGGTCGATATGGTCTTGATCAGCTGCAACGGCTGGACCGGCGACACCATATATTCGCTGACGCCCTGACGGATCAGTTCGCGGTACAGCGAGATGTCGTTGTGGGCGCCGATGACGACGACCTTGGTATTGGCGTCGCAAACCTCGGCCAATTGGCCCAGCTGGTCGATCAGGTCACGGCCGCGCGCCGTGCTTTCAACGAAGATCAGCGAAGGTGTCGGCTCATGGCGATAGGTCTCGATGGCTTCGAACATGCCGCCGCGCTTGACCAGGCACTGGGCGCGCGTCATGCGGCGATCCAGTGCGGCCGTGTCGCAGGCTGCCAGCGAGTCTTCGTTATCGGGGAAGAAGTGGATGGCGATACGCGGGATCGAGATGGTGCCGATATCGTCCTCGTCCATAACGTGACGGGCGCTGGCCGGTTCGCGCAGGCCGAGATCGCGCAGACCGGCGGGCGACGAAAACGCCTGACGTTGCGTTGCCGGTGCCGGTGCGTCGAAATCGTCGGCAAACGGATCCTGAGCCGGGGCTGCGGACGCGCGATACTGATCGGCGGCGCCGAGATCGTATTCGTCGGCGGCAGCATCAAGCTTGGCCCGATAGTCGACGAAATCGTCGTCGAGGTCGTCGAGGCTGTCAAAGGGGTCGTTGTGTTTTGCCGGATTGGGCATGTGTCGCCTCTTCTACTTGATAGCGTCGGAAATGTTGCCGCTCGAAGCCGAATCGACCTGCGCACCGGTCGTTTCGCCGGCACGGTACTTGCCGAGAATAACCGATTTTCGGGCGACGTCGGTCGTGGTCGCCGGCGCCGGTTGGCTGAGATCGCGCGGATCGGCGATCTGGGCCGCGATATTGGACGCCGTCGCACAACCGAAATTGTCATAGGACGTATTCGATGCGGTTTTCGCCAGATTTTCCCAGTGCTGACCGCAGTCATAGGTGCGGGCTCGGTAATAGACCAGGTTGACCGTGATGATGTCGGCAGGCTGTTCCTGCGTGCTGACCTGGCTCAGATTACCAGTGTCGACGTCACGGTTGATGAGATAGCTGCCGACCATGCGGCCGGCGGCGACGGCGCCCGGATCGCCGCTGGTGACGATCTGGACATTGACCGGTTCGCCGCTGATCCAGCTGGCGTGGCTGGCGACCTGGTCCAGCGCGAGGCGCTGATTGTCGGACAGGCCGTTGGGATTGATACGCAGATTGATCGGCCGGTTCATGGTCTGGGCCGTAAGGGCGAATTGCTCAGTCGGCAGGATCGGCGCGGGCTTGACGACCGCCTGGGTGCCGGTTGTGGCGCAGGCGGTAAGCGCACCGCCGAGGAGGGCGAGGGCCAGCAGGGCTGCGGATTTATGTGACAAAGAATGGGTCATGACGCTTCCTATTCGATCACGTAGCCGACGGGGGCGGCGTAGGGGGGCGGCGGAGCGCCCGGGGCGCTGTCGCCACTGGCATCGGCCTTGATGACCTTGTTGAGACGGCCCATGAAGACGGCCGACATGTCGTCCGCTGCCTGCAGGTTGTCGGCCGGGGTCTGCATCTGGTCGGGCGAGGTCGGGTCGACAATATAGGGCGTGACGATGACGACCATTTCGGTCTCGTCATTAAGGAAGTCGCGCGAACGGAACAGGGCGCCCAGGACAGGCAGGCTGGTCAGGCCGGGCATGCTGTCGATCGACGATTTGTATTTCGATTGCAGGAGGCCGGCGATCATCAAGGACGATCCGGACTGCATTTCGACGCTGGTTTCGGCGCGGCGAACCGTCAGGCCGGGAATGCTGAGCGTACCGACGGAGAGGGCGCCGACATTGGTCAGTTCCGATACTTCGGTCGAAATCTTCAATGATATGCGACCCGACGACATGACGATCGGGGTGAAGCCGAGACCGACGCCGAAGGGCTTGAACTCGACCGTGATACGGCCGGTGGTGTCTTGTCCGATCGGCACGGGGAATTCGCCGCCGGCCAGGAACTTGGCCGATTCGCCCGACACGGCGGTCAGGTTGGGTTCGGCCAGGGTGCGCGCCAGGCCGACGCGTTCAAAGGCCTGGAGATTATAGTTGAGGTCCGTGCCGTATTTTAGCGTGCCGGAGTTGGTCACGGTCGTCCCGCCGGATGTCGACGTGGTCGTCCCGTTGTAGATGGCCGTGCCGGCTTGCGAGCCGCCGAGATTGGCCGCGCCGAGGTAGGAACCGTTGGTGCCGTAGGAATTGCCGCGACCGAAGGTATAGGACCGCGTACCGTTATTATAGGTGATGCTGGATGACAGGCCCAACTGCTTGATCGTCGAGCGATTGACTTCGACGATTCGCACTTTCAGAGTCACCTGATCCTTGCCGGCAATGCCCATCAGGTTGAGCACGTCTTCCGGCTTGGCGGCGAACGAGGCGGCGAGGCGTGTGATCTGGTCGGCTTCGGCGTCGTTACGCGCCATGCCTGACAGGATGACGTGGCCGTTGAGGCTTTGGACCTGGACGTGGCTGCCCGGGAACAGGCGTTGCACCGTGTCCGTCAGCTCGTCGGTCGGGGTATCGACGCGGATGCTGAGATTGAGGATTTGGCGGCCCATGGCGTCGAAGAAGATGGCGTCCGATTGTCCGCCGTCGACACCCAGCACGAAGATGCGGCGCGGCGTGCGCAGCACGGCGTCGGCAACCGCCGGATTGGAAACGAAGACATCCGAGGCATCGACCGGCAGGTCGATAACGGCCGACCGGCCCTTGGGCAGGTTGAGAACCTGAACCTTGACGTTCGAGGTCTGGGTCTGCACCTGCATGCCGGAGTCCGGCAGCGATGACGAACTGGTGCAATGGCTGGCGCACATCGGACGGTAGGGCACCGGCTCGGCGGACGCCGTGCCGGGCAGGAAGGCCGGTCCGGCGAGAAGCGCTGTTAAGGTTAACAGCGCGGCGCCTGCGGCGAGATGAGATTTAAAGGGCTGAGAGCTCATCGTGATACCATCACCTCTGAAGCTTGACCGTTACGGAAAACACGAACCGACGTATCGCCGGCGCCGGTGGGGGAGGCATTGACGACGCCCGAAGGTCCGGATGCGTCGGCGTAGGAACGTAGCATCAGGGACAGGGTGCCCGATGCCTTGGCGAGCGTGACGGCCTGGCCGTCTTCTGGCGAGACTTCGAGGGTCGCCGTGGCGCCGATGACGCTTTGCTTGTCCTTGTCCGTCGATACCGCCTGGTCGATGGCGAGAACGCGGATGTTGCGCAGCACGGGCTGGACCGAATCGATGGTGCCGCCGGCGCCGCCGGTACGTTGGGTTTGGTGGGTGACCAGGATGTCGACATGGTCGCCGGGCAGGATGAAGCCGCCGGCAGTGTTGTCGACACTGACCGGGACGGCCAGGGCGCGCATGCCGGGCTGAAGCATGACGGCCATGAAGCCACCTTCGTCGGCGCGGACGATCTTGGCGTCGATGATCGGCTCGTTAGCCAGGATGTCTTCGCGGGCGACGCCGCCGACATAGGCTTCCTTGGAGGCCGAGGGCATGATCTTGTCGGTCACCGCCTGGGCGATGCCGTTGGCGGGTTTGGTGACCGCGGCCGGCACGGCGGGAGCGCCCTCGGCGCCGGCAGGGGCGCCACCGGCCGGAGGGGTTGCGCCATCGGTGATATAGGAAGGGTTGAGCGAATTGACCGGCCAATCCTGCCAGCCCAGGTCGTCCTCGCCGATTCGGGTGCCGGCCTTGATTTCACGTGTGGCAATCAAGACGCGAGCCGTCGGCACGACGGGAGCGGCAGCCTGGATCGACGCCTTGGCGTCATTACCGCTGTGACCGGAGATCATGCCGCGTACCAGAAAAGCCAACAGGATAGCGGCCAAGGCCGCGACTCCCATTACGACGTATCGTGACGTCTTCATGCACCCAATTCCCTTGAAAAGATCTGTACAGCGCTTCTGTGCGGCCAAATCAGTTGGATTCGTAATGGGGGAATCTTGGCTTAAGGTTAGTTAACGTTCGCCTAAGGAAACCCCTCCCTGAGTTAATTTCGCAAATTTGCGTAGTTTTTTTTGAGGCGGTGGCATTTGGGTTGCCCATACTCCCCGCCCGTTTTCACCGGGCCGGTCATGCCGCCCACGCCGTCAGCTGCGGCCAGATATCGCCCTGGACGATGGCGAAGAGGCCACCGACACAAATGGCGATTCCATAAGGAATATCGCCCTTGGGTTCCAGATGCTGCTGCAGCCACGGCGGCGCCTTGTGGGCATACAACCAGAAGGCCTTGCGCACCGCCAGCAGGCCAAGAGTCAGAACCCCGCCCGCGAGGGCCGTGTAGATAAGCAGGGCGAAGAAGCCCGTCTTGTCGAACCACAAGGCTGCCGCGGCGATCAGCTTGGCGTCCCCGCCGCCCATGAAACGCAGGGCGTAACAGATCATGCCCAATACCAGGCCGGCGGCCGCCAGACCGATATGCCAGCCCCAGTCGACGAGGCTCAAATGCACCAGGCAGCCGACCGGTACGAAGGCCGCAGCCAGGATCATGTTCAGCCGGTTGGGGATGGTCATGGTCATGGCGTCCGTCCATGACGCCCATAACAGGCAGACAGGATAGACGAGGGCGAACGCGATAGTGATGAAGGGGATTTGCACGAACCGTACCTGACGTGAAGCTTTTGGGGATGGAGCTTTTTTCCATTCTTATCCGTTACCGCTTAAAAAGTGCTTACAGGTGTTGCTCAAAACAAAGGCCGCGGACAGTGAAACTGTCCGCGGCCACGTCGATCCCGCCGAATCGTGTTCGTCTGGTCTTAGGTGTTGGCGGCGGTCAGCTTGTCCGAAACCTTCTTGAAGGTGTCGCTGAGGCTGCCCGAAAGGGTGCCGAGGATGGCGATCAGGGCGACGGCGATCAAGGCGGCGATAAGGCCGTATTCGATGGCTGTGGCGCCGGATTCATTGGAGGCGAATTGGGTAAGGAATTTCTTCATGGATTGGGTCCTCAGAAATAAGCGGCGGTTTGCCGGATGAAACACTACGATTTCAAATCTACCTTAAGTGCGTAAAGGTCTTGCAAATAAATACAATGAATAAAAGATTTATTTTATCTTCATAAATTGTGTCATTCATGAAATATGTGTGCGTATTGTATTTCACTGTGAAAATTTATAATTGAAAAAGGCCGCGGAACATGTCCGCGGCCTCAAGATGTACTGCTATTTAGTTTCAGTATATTTTATTTAGACTTATATTTAGGTGTTGGCGGCGGTCAGCTTGTCCGAAACCTTCTTGAAGGTGTTGGACAGCGAGCCCGACAGCGTGCCGAGGATCGAGATAAGGGCGACAGCGATCAGGGCGGCGATCAGGCCGTATTCGATGGCCGTGGCGCCGGATTCATCGGAAGCGAATTGGTTGAAGAACTTGGTCATGTAGGTGGTCCTTTGGAACAGGTGATTGGGAAGGAAAGTCGTTAAGCGTCAAGTACAGAAAAGCTGGAGGTGTGTCGGAGCGGAGGGAGCATACGGGTCAGGAGCCCGTATCCACTTTGACGACGGCATTGCGGATCTTGTTGAACATGTCTGACATGCTCTCCCCGTAATTACCGATAGCGGCTACGCAGCCCAGGAATACCAGTGCGGCGATAAGACCGTATTCGATCGCGGTCGCCCCCCTGTCGTCCTGAAGAAATCTGCGTAACATGATGAGTTGCCTGAAAATCTGGAGGCCGAAGGCCTGAAATTCAGGGCCGCGAAGGTTTTCGCGGCCCTGCTTAGGCGTCTTAGGTGTTGGCGGCGGTCAGCTTGTCCGAGACCTTCTTGAAGGTGTTGGACAGCGAGCCCGACAGCGTGCCGAGGATCGAGATAAGAGCGACGGCGATCAGGGCGGCAATCAGACCATATTCAATGGCCGTGGCGCCGGATTCGTCGGAAGCGAATTGATTGAAGAACTTCGTCATGTGGTTTTCTCCTGGGTTTAAGTTAAGCAAGTGATCCATTTAATGTATCGGGTCCCGGATTAAACGGCTCATTTGCTCCCGAACACAGGATGCAGATTAGGAGAGTTTGATTAAAGCGAAGTAAACATATAAGAAAAAGCCATATTTTTCTATAGTTAAAACATGTTTACTGTAAATATCAATTAACCTTAATTCAAATTAATTACGTTTAGCATTGAATTAATGTCGAAAAATATCTGTTAATATTGCGTTTAGCAAATTTAAACATTTGTTATTTAGGTTCTTTCCTAACCGGGCAATCATCCATCGCCCGTTAGGATGACATATTGGACGCCGCCGACCGGCGCCGGATAGCCGCAACCCACAGGATTATGAGCCTCAAGATGATCAATTTCACGAAACTCACGCTGATGGCCGCGCTGGTATCGGTCATGGGCCTGTCCGCCGCAGCCGCCGATGCCGGCCAGAGCGTCATCGTCGCCAAGAACCACACCCTGCGCATCACCCTGGCAGGCGCAGCCGGTTCGGTCATTGTTGGCAATCCTGACATCGCCGATGTCAGCGTCGTCGATTCGCACACCATCTATATCGTCGGCAAGGGCTTCGGCTCCAGCGGCGTGTCGATCACCGGCCGCGACGGCCGCACATTGTTCGACGGTCAGGTCACGGTGACTTCGGCCCAGGTCGGCGCCATCACGGTCTATAAGGGGCTGAAGCCGTCCACCATGGTGTGCTCGAACATCTGTCTGTCGGACGACACGGCCACGGCCCAGGCGTCACCGTCCAGCGGAGTCTCCCTGACGCCGGCCGCGGACGCGGCTCCCGCGGCGCCTGCCGCTATGATGGTACAGTAGACTATATACATAGTCGTCTCCCCGGTACTCGCTTAGCAGGCGTAAATTTACCAGTCACTTTAACGGACTATTGACGCCCGGTGTGTAAGGATGAGCGCAATTCTTTGACGAAGGGCGCAAGCGCACATGTCGGCGAAATCTGGATCTACCCCGCTGAAAGCCGGTTGGCGGCTATTCGCGCGCCATAATAAGGGTGCCGCCGCGGTCGAATTCGCCCTGGTCGCAGCGCCTTTGGTCTTCCTCATCTGCTCTTGTATCGAACTGGCCCTCGTGGTCGTTTTGTCGGTGACGCTGGATAACGCGACCGACCAGGCCGCGCGTCAGATCCGCACCGGCGTTACGACGTCCAGCAATTCGACGGTCGACACTTTCCGACAGAAAATCTGCGACAATATGGGCTGGCTGTCCGGCAGTTGCATGGGCAGCCTCAAGGTGGACGTTCAGACCTACACGAATTTCAGCGACGTCGCGAAGACCGATTTGATCGTTAACGGCAAGTTCGACACGACCAACTTCAAATACACCATCGGTACCGGCTCCAAGATCCAGCTGGTGCGCGCCTATTATGAATGGCCGCTGTTCTCGCCTTTCCTGACCGCCGGTCTGGCGTCGCTGAGCAATAACGACGCCGTCATCTCCTCGAAGGTCGTCTTCAGAAACGAGCCGTTCTAATGTTAAGACGTCTGGCCAGTCTTGTGACGCTGAAAGCCTTTTTCAAGGATAAGCGCGGCGTATCCGCCATCGAATTCGCCTTTGTAGCGCCGATCCTTATCACGGCCTATCTCGGGCTTGCCGAACTGACCCTGGGCATGATGGCATCGCGCCGCACATCCCACCTGGCCGCCACTGTCGGCGATCTGGCGGCGCAGTCCGAGACCTTGAGCGATGCCAATATCAGCGATCTGTTCGCCATCGGCAACAGCATGATGCAGCCGTTCAGCACGTCGGGCACGGTGTTGAAAATCCGCCTGAGCAGCGTCAAGATGGACACGGACAACAAGGCCAAGGTCATCTGGAGTTCCGGTCAGAACGAGTCCGGCTACGCGGCGGGTTATGTCGTCAACGCGATCACGACCGACCAGATCGCGGTCGGGGAAAGCCTGATCATGACTCAGGTCGAATATGCCTATGATTCGCCATTGGCCAATTTCCTGCCGGGCAATACCAAGTTTACCGACACCTTCTATCATCATCCGCGTAATGGCGCGGCCGTGACCAAGAGCTAAGGTTACGGGGTCTGGGGCCTGAGGCCCCAAATGCCTTCTCTTGATCTATCTTTTCCCTCCGCCTTTTAGGCGAAGGGAAAAGAAAGATTAGGAAAGACTTGGGGCCGCGGGCCCCAAACCCCGTAACAATACAGCCTTGATCAAGGACAGCTTGGTCTCCGTTTCCACGCGCTCCGCAACAGGTTCGCTGTCGGCGACAATCCCGCCCCCGGCGGCCGCACGGAAATGCCAGCGCCCGCCATCATCCAACTCAAGCGCCAAGGTCCGGATCAGGACGTTCGAATCCATGCCCCCGCCGGCATCGACATAGAACAACGACCCGCAATAGGGGCCGCGCGCCGCTTCCATCTCGGTGATCACCTTCATCGCCTGGACCTTGGGCGCACCGCTGATTGAGCCGGGCGGAAATGTCGCCAGCAATACATCGGCCGCGCATCTGCCCGCCGCCAGTCGTCCCGTCACCGTCGAGACGAGATGATGGACATTGGGGTAGGACTCCAACACGTGCAACGCCGTCACCTGGACGCTTCCGACCTCGGCCACCTTCGACAGGTCATGGCGCATCAAATCGACGATCATCAGGTTCTCGGCGCGATCCTTGGCGCTGGCCAGCAACTCGACACCCAGGGCCGCATCCTCGTCAGGCGTCCGACCGCGCGGCCGCGTCCCCTTGATCGGCCGGGTCTCCATCATGTCGCCGTTAAGGCGGATAAAGCGCTCCGGACTGTTCGACACCACGGCGCGATCATCAAAGCGCATAAAACCGCCAAATGGCGCCGGTCCGCGTCCATGCAGGGCCGCCATCAGGTCGCCGGGCGTTACATCCGCCCGCAATCGTCCCGTCCAGCCACGCGCCAGATTGGCCTGGAACAGATCGCCGGCGTGGATCTGCCGGACCAGGGCGGCTACCTTGTCCTCATGCACGCCATCCGGCGTCTCCACGTCGATCGCCCCGTCCGCCAGCCCGCCCATAACCGGCGCCGACACCGGGGTCTGTTCATAAAGTGTCACCAGTCGGTCCAGCGCAGCCTGGGCCGCGGCCTCACTGTCGCCTCGGCCAATGGCGACCAAACGCCGGGCTGCATGATCGAAAGCCAACACCGCCGGGAAACGCATCACAACCAGTTCGGGCCACACCTTGCGGCCCTCGATGCGAAACGGCCGACGCTTCATGTTCTCCAGCCGCAGGCCCAGCTCGAACGACGCCATGCCGATCAGACCACCCGAAAACGGCGGTAAGTCATCGCGCCGCTCATCGCCGACGAACGCTGTCGCCGCGCGCAAAAACGTCCCGGGATCTTGCGCATCGTTATGGTCCAGAACCGCTAGGGCATCCGGTTCGGCCATCAAATAGCTGTAACGCCCCAGTACGCCACCATCCGACAACAGGCCGGCCGCGCGGCGGCGATCGGCCCAGCCGGCAAGGCGCGTGCTTACCGCCTCCCAGAGCAGGTCACGGACGGCCACACGATTCAGTGATCCCGAAAAGGGCAACATTCACAGCAACTTGATTTCGATTGCACGGGTAAAGGAGTAGAGTGATATCAGGATTTGGACAGGACCTTCAAGGCGCGAGCTGCGCCTTCCGGAAATGTCCAGAGCCTATGGATGGAGGTCCATTGATCGTACCTAGAGCGGATTGCCTGCAAATTCAGATTTGCGTCGCAACCCGCTCTATTTTTATGTGTTGTCGGTGACGGGCCTTACCTAAACGGCGGCTCATCGAAGGCGCGCAGCTTGCGCGAATGCAGGCGCGAACCGAACTCCCGCAAAATACCCACCGTCTCGATACCGATCTGGATGTGTTCGGCGATCGCCCGCTCATAGAAGTGATTGGCCTGGCCCGGCAGTTTCAGCTCGCCATGCAAAGGCTTGTCCGAGACGCACAACAAGGTGCCGTAAGGCACGCGGAAACGATAGCCCTGGGCCGCCAGGGTCGCCGACTCCATGTCGATGGCGACGGCGCGCGACAGCGAAAAGCGCCGGGCGCTCAAACTATAGCGCAGTTCCCAGTTCCGATCGTCGGTGGTGACCAGGGTCCCTGTGCGCAGGCGCTTCTTCAACTCGTCGCCGTCTTGACCGGTGATCTTGATCGCCGCGGCCTGGAAGGCCAATTGGACTTCGGCGATGGCCGGGATGGGGATTTCGACCGGCAGGACATCGTCCATGACGTGATCGTCGCGCAGATAGGCGTGGGCCAGGACATAGTCGCCGATGCTTTGGCTGGGGCGCAACCCGCCACAATGGCCGATCATCAGCCAGGCGTGCGGCCGCATGACAGCCAGGTGGTCGCAAATATTCTTGGCATTGGACGGGCCGACGCCGATATTGACCAGTGAAATCCCCTGGCGACCCTTGGCCAGCAGGTGATAGGCCGGCATCTGGTGCTTGCGCCACGGCGAATTGGCGATCAGTTCCTCGGCGTTCGGCGTGTCCTTGGTGACGGTGAAGTTGCCACAGCATGACAGGGCGTAATAGGGACTGTCGGGCAACCGAAGTTGCTCCAGGGCGTAGGCGACGAAGACATCGACATAGCGATTATAGTTCGTCATCAGGATATAGCCCTGGGTATGCTCCGCCGGCGTGCCGGTATAGTGCTTCAGGCGTGCCAGCGAGAAATCGGTGCGCAAACCGTCGAAGAGGGCCAGCGGATGGTGCCCGAAAGAGTCGATGAACTCGATGCCGTCGGCGACTTCATTGCCGATCAAGGCCAGCTCGGTCGCGGGAAAATGCCGTGACAGATCCATGGCGGAAACGCTGTTGAGGTCGAGGCCGGCGCCATCGAGCACATAAGGATAGGGGATTTCCTGGTCCGACAACGATACCGAACATTCGGCATTGTAGTCGCGGATCAGCAGGGACAGCTGCTCTTCGATATAGTCGCCGAAGATGTCGGGGCGCGTCACCGAGCTGGAATAGACGCCGGGACGCGAAAAACGGGCATAGGCGCGATTGACTTGCGGATGTCGGTTATTGAGGATCAGGGCCTCGTCCTCGGGATCCAGCACGCCTTTCCACACCACAGTCAGCTTGGGGTAACAATAACGGCCGGCTTCACGCAAGGATCGTGACGGCTTGACCTTCGTTTCAAGATAGGCGTGGAGGTCGTCCTGCAGCGCCTTGACGGCCTTGTCGTGGATGTCTCTCAATTGAGCGACGATATCCGATGCGGAATGGAACGTCGCATCCTTCTTTTTGTCTTTTTTCATGGCCATGTCTATCATGGCCACCCGTTGTTCGCCAAGGGCGCGACCATCACTTTTTGTGGCTTTTCTTGTCCCTTGTCCTTGTCCACGCGGGAACACGGACAGTTTTCTGATGATCCGATCAGAGGATATGAGCGTCAAATGCTCTTTATGAGTTTTTTATATTGTCGACGGGAAATTGACCTGTTACCCCTTGCATTATGCTGGCGGCACTAACGTCGCGGCTCTATTGGGGGAAATCTCATGAAGACCATATTGATCGCTGCGGCGGCTGCCGCAGCCATGCTTACCTTGTCGGGTTGCGCTACGGTGACACGCGGCACCCACGATGCCTTCGTCATTCAGACCGATCCGAGCGGTGCGTCCGTCACCACTTCGAACGGCTTTACCTGTGATGCCACGCCGTGTTCGATCCGCATGCTGCGCAAGTCCGAGTTCGACGTCACCATCACCAAGCCCGGTTATAAGACCTGGACGGGTCATGTCACCAATCACGTCGGTAAGGGTGGCGGCGGTGCCATGGCCGGCAATATTCTGGTCGGCGGCATTATCGGCGCCGCGGTTGACGGCAGCAATGGCTCGATGCTCGATCTGGTGCCCAACCCACTGGTCGTGCACCTGGAAAAGGACGACGGCTCGGCACCGGCCGCCGCTCAGTAACGCTTACCGGGGCTCGGCCATCGGTCTGAGCCCCAAAACCTGCATCAGGTGGGCGTCCGTGCCCGGTTGCGGGTTCGGCGTCGTCAGCAAGGTATCGCCGATAAAGATCGAATTGGCGCCGCTGAGGAAACATAGGGCCTGCAATTCTTCGCTCATCTCATTGCGGCCGGCCGACAAACGCACCATCGACTTCGGACAGACGATCCGTGCCACCGCAATCGTGCGGACGAATTCCAAACCGCTGATCCCGCCTTCGCTCAGGACCTTGTCGCCCAGAGGCGTGCCGGCAATAGCGACCAGATTGTTGACCGGAATACTGTCGGGATGGGCCGGCATGGTGGCCAGCTGATGCAGGAACGACGCGCGATCGGTGCGGCTCTCGCCCATGCCGACAATCCCGCCGCAGCACGTCTTCATGCCGACATTGCTGACCGCCTGCAAGGTATCGAGGCGCTCCTGGTAGGTCCGCGTCGTCACCACGCTGTCGTAATATTCCGGCGAGGTGTCGAGGTTGTGGTTGTAATAGTCGAGCCCGGCGTCCTTCAGGCTTTGCGCCTGGGCCGGCGTCAGCATGCCGAGCGTCGCGCAGGTTTCCAGCCCCAACGCCTTAACCCCGCCGATCATCTCGGCCAGGGCCGGGACGTCGCGGTCCTTCAGATCGCGCCACGCCGCGCCCATGCAGAAGCGCTGGGCACCGCCATCCTTGGCCGCCTTCGCTGCCGACAGCACGGCCTCGACCTGCATCAGGCGCGAGGCTTTCAGGCCTGTATCGAAATGTGCCGATTGGCTGCAATAGCCGCAGTTTTCGGCGCAGCCGCCGGTCTTGACCGACAACAGTTGCGACAACTGGACTTCGGACGGATTGAAAGTCTGGCGATGGATCGTCGCGGCCCGGAAGACCAGTTCCATGAACGGCAGGTCGAACAGGGCCGTGATCTCGTCAAGCGTCCAATCATGGCGGACCGGTGAAAAAGCGTGTGTATCAGCCATGAGCCGTCTCCGTAAGATAAGGTCCTATCTCACGACGCGTGGTATCAAGGCAAGACCGCTTAGCCGATCCCCGGCAGGAAAGCTTGCCCCGCCACCGCCTGCTGCCAGGCGAAAAAGGTCAAGGCCATCCCGCCGGCCATGGCCAGCCCCAGAATCAGCCACCGCAAGCGGAGGCCCAGCGGCGCCAAAACGGCCGCCAGAATCGGCAGAGCCTGCTCGAAATGCATACCGAAGAAATGCGCTACCCGAAGATCCCCGCCGCCGCGATTCCAGCCGAAAATCGGAAAATGGCCACTATTCATCCCCACGGCGTGGCTATGTTGGGCCGCCATATAGCCGCCCAGGCCACCGCCCAGGACAAAGGTCAGCAACAGGCCGGCGACCACGGCGAAACGATAGTCCGGCCGCAACCCGTCCACCGGATGGCGGGCTATCTCCCAGGCCAGCGGCAAGGTCGTTGCCACCAGCAAGACGGCGCCGATCCCCATCAGGGCGTACATGATGATGGTGAAGATCGACACGGTGCTGAAATGCGAGGCCGCGGCATGGGCGGCCTGCCAGGTGATCCAGCCGTTCTCGAAGGTGCCGAAAATCACCGTCGCCCACACGACATAACGTGGGCCGAAGCCCTTACGCCGCTCCGGACGGACATAGCCGAAAAACCACGCCGAGGTCAGGGCGAATACACCGACTGACAGGCAAAATTTGGCGGGCTTGATCCAGACATCGACGCCGTCGAACTGGCGCAGATCAATGGTCTGCATGAAAAGCATGGTGGCCGCGGCGGCGAGCATGAGGAGGCCATAGACCGTCAGCACAGGCTGGCGGCCATAAAGGCTGCGTAACGGGTTCATGGTGATTAGTCCGTCTGTTTTGCGCGGGTCATCAGGCGCACGAGGTTGTAAAGCAGATAGCCGGCCGGTCCGAACAGGAAGGTCAGGATCAGGCAGGGCACGATCAGGAACGCATTGACGCCGCGCCGCGTGCCGTCCTCGACGATCCACGTGCCGACGAACAGGTCGAAGGCGAGATAATGCAGCCACCCTGCCGTCAGCGTATAGTCGTTGGCAAACAGAGCGCGGACCTGGGTAATTGACGAAAAGCCGCCGTCCTTGAAGGCATCAGCCCCCATGACCAGCAGCGCGATATAGGCCAGGCCGAAGATAATCGGGATGACAAAACGCGTGGCAACGATGATCTGTGGCCGTGCCCCGGTAACGAACAGCGCCACCACTAGGCCAAGCCAACCGGCCATGGCCAGCATATTGCCGCAGGAGAAAAGCAGGGTCGCCATTTGAACCTCCGTAAGGCTTGCATCGGCGCATCTAAACAATGTATAGATTGAAAATGACCGATGATCTAAACACTGTCAAGTTAAATGTGAAGAGTACCCAGGCGAAGCGCTATCACCATGGCGATCTGCGCGACGCCCTGATGGCCGCCGGCGAAGATGTCCTGCGTGAACGCGGAGTCGCCGGCTTTTCGTTACGCGAGGCGGCGCGGCGGGCAGGCGTGTCGCCGGCAGCCCCAGCCCATCATTTCGGCGATGCCCGCGGCCTGCTGACCGCCATCGCTACACTGGCCTTTAACAGCCTTTCACAGGCGCTGATCGCCGCCAATCAAGCCGGTGGCGATAACCGCCGAGCGTGCATATTGGCCCAGGGCCACGCCTATGTCCGCTACGCCATGACGCAACCGGCGCGTTTCGACCTGATGTGGCAGCATGATTTGCTGAACGCCGACGATCCCGATTTCCGGGCGGCCGGCTTTCAGGCCTTTTCCCTGCTCCACGAGCTGGTCACCGGCCTGGCGCTCACCCCGGCTGATATGCAGGACAAGCTGCCGTCCGATCCGCGCGTTATCGCTACCTGGTCGGTGGTGCACGGTTTCGCCGGCCTGGCGCGGCAAGGCGGCTTCGATCCCGACACGCCGGGCCTGCTCGACGGCGTTTTAACCAGTCTGCAAATTTAGCTTAAGCCTCAGGCGCGATCAGATAATCGGCCGGCACAGCATCGGTCAGCCACACACCATTGTCGGCGACAAAGAACTTGAAGCCCGCCGTATGCATGCGCCCGGCCTCGACGCGGAAGATGAATGGCTTGCCGTGGCGCTGGCCGACCTTGATGGCGGTGTCTTCATCGCGCGACAGATGGACCTGTTGCCGGCTTTGCGGCTTCAAGCCTTCTGCCAGAATAGCTTCGGCGAAGCGGGTAGCCGTGCCGTGGAAAAGGACATCCGGCGGCGTCACGGGTTTAAGCGCGAGGTCGACCTCGACCGAATGGCCTTGGGCGGCACGTACGCGCAGACCATCCTCGGAAACGGTAAAGCGTTTCTTGTCGCTGTTGGCGGCCACACTCAACACGTCGTCGGCCGTAAACACTTCGCCCGCCGCATGACCCTTGGCGACCAGCTCGGCGATATCGACCCAGCCGTTTTCGCCCAAGGTCAGGCCGATCGCGTCCGGCTTGTGGCGCAGGACGTAACTGAAGAACTTGCTGAGGGCTATCGGATCGCGTGACATGCGGTGTCTTTAATCATTTGGCATTCTCATGTAAATCGCGCCGGGCCATCCAGATTCATATAAAGATATCTTTATATGTTTATTGCATCCGTAACGACATATCGCTATAAGCCGCCCATAACCTCTCTTTGGCGGAATGCACATCATGGCCGACTACATCGTAAAAGACCTCTCCCTGGCCGCCTGGGGCCGCAAGGAAATCGACATCGCCGAGGGCGAAATGCCGGGCCTGATGGCGACCCGCGCCGAGTTCGGCAAGGACAAGCCGCTGAAAGGCGCCCGCATCGCCGGCTCGCTGCACATGACCATCCAGACCGCCGTCCTGATTGAGACCCTGCAGGCCCTGGGCGCCGAAGTGCGCTGGGCGTCGTGCAACATCTTCTCGACCCAGGACCACGCCGCCGCGGCCATCGCCGAAAAGGGCACTCCGGTCTTTGCCATCAAGGGCGAAACTCTGGAAGAATACTGGGACTATGCCCACAAGATCTTCGAATGGCACGATGGCGGTTATCCCAACCTGATCCTCGATGACGGCGGCGACGCCACGCTTCTCTGCGTCCTCGGCCCCAAGGCCGAAAAGGACCTGTCCCTGCTGGCCAACCCGTCGAACGAGGAAGAAGAAGCCCTGTTCAAGGTGATGAAGCGCTATATCGCCGAGAAGCCGGGCTTCTATTCGGCCATTCGCGACGCCATCAAGGGCGTCTCCGAAGAAACCACGACCGGTGTCCACCGCCTCTACGCCATGGCGCAAAAGGGCGACCTGCCTTTCCCCGCCATCAACGTCAATGACAGCGTCACAAAATCGAAGTTCGACAACCTCTATGGCTGCCGCGAAAGCCTGGTCGACGCCATCCGCCGCGCCACCGACGTCATGCTGGCCGGCAAGGTCGCCGTCGTCCTCGGTTATGGCGACGTCGGCAAGGGTTCGGCTGCTTCGCTTCGCAATGGTGGCGCCCGCGTCATCGTCACCGAAGTCGACCCGATCTGCGCCCTCCAGGCTGCCATGGAAGGCTACGAAGTCCGCACCGTCGAAGAGGTCGCGCCGTCTGCCGACATCTTCGTCACCTGCACGGGCAATAAGGACGTCCTGCGCCTCGAACACATGCGCGAGATGAAGCACAACGCCATCGTCTGCAATATCGGCCACTTCGATTCCGAGATCCAGGTCGCGGCCCTGCGCAATTACAAGTGGGACGAAATTAAGCCGCAAGTCCATCACGTCGAATTCCCCGATGGCAAGAAGATCATCGTCCTGTCGGAAGGCCGCCTGGTCAATCTCGGCAACGCCACCGGCCACCCGTCCTTCGTCATGTCAGCCTCCTTCACCAACCAGACCCTGGCCCAACTGGAACTGTGGACCAATGCCGCCAAGTACGAGCACAAGGTCTATACCCTGCCCAAGCACCTCGACGAAAAGGTTGCCATGTTGCACCTGGCCAAGCTTGGCGCCAAGCTGACGGTCCTCAACGCCGAACAGGCCGACTATATCGGCGTATCGGTCGACGGTCCGTTCAAGCCGGACCACTATCGCTATTAATCATTGCAAAGTCCTTTGCTGCGCTCAGTGGCTTTGCGATGTAAAGGTTAAGGCTGTTAAGAAGGCGGCGTCTCGCAGGGGGTGCCGCCTTTTTTCTCCTCCGTCATCGACCGGTTCTTGGGGCGTCGCGATGTTATTTCCCTCACAACAACCTTGCCGTTTCGGCAGCTGGCTGCTCAGCTAGGGCTTTCCAAACAACGCTCACCTCCTTATAAGCCCCCACCATGACCATAGCCTATACCCAAGCCTTCGACGCCTATGTCGTCGCCGCCCTGTTCGACGCCCTCGATGACCCGGTCGTCGCCCTGGCGGACGGCCGTGTCCATTTCCCCGACGCCGATAAGACCTTCGACGCCCACCCGGGTGCCGGCATCCTGGCTGCGGTCCTGCATCCGACCGGCCTCGGCATCATCACCGGCGGCGATGACGGCCGTGTCGTCTGGACATCCAAGGACGCCGGCCCGATCGAGCTGGCCGCCCACAAGGGCGCCTGGATCGACGTTTTGGCCGCGGCGCCCGAAGGCCAGGTCATCGCCTATGTCATCTCCAAAAAAGTCTATGTCCGCGACCTGCTGAAAAAGACCGAGAGCGTCTTTACTCACGACCATTCGGTGTCGGACGTCTGTTTCGATCCCTCCGGCCGCAAGCTCTACTGCGCCACCTATAACGGCGTCGTCGCTTGGTTCTCGCGCATCGCCCAGCAAAAACCGACCAAGCTGTTCTGGGCCGGTTCACACACCAAAATCGCCATGGCGCCGTCGGGCGACTTCGTCATCACCGCCATGCAGGAAAACGCCCTGCACGGTTGGCGGCTGAAGGACAGCAAGGACATGCGCATGGGCGGTTATCCCGCCAAGATCAAGTCGCTCGACTTCTTCGCCAAGGGCAAGCTGCTCGCCACCTCCGGCGCCAATGGTGCGGTGGTGTGGCCCTTCCTGCGCGCCAACGGTCCGATGGGCGAGGACGCTTCCGAGATCAATCCGCTCGAAGGCAGCCTGGTCAGCGTCGTCGCCGGCGCCGCCGAGGAAACCCTGCTGACGGCCGGCACCGAAGACGGCCAGGTTTGGCTGGCCGAGCTGCAGTCGACCAATGTCGAATGGATCAAGCGCGAAAAAGGCGCGGCCATCACAGCGCTCGCTGTCTCCGGCGAGGCCAATCGCATTCTGTTTGGCGATGAAGACGGGACCGTGTATATCTTCGAGAGTGAAGCAGAGGCGTAGGGCTGTGGGGGCCGGCTGATGAGTGACAAAGACGACGAGTTACCGGCAACGCCGTCCGACGACGATGCGCTCGCGCCCGAACTCATCTACGATTCCCAACCAGTCGCCACCGCCACCATAGTCCCGCCAAAGCGCAAATTCCGCCCGCTGCGTTTCCTTGGCCTGTGCATCGCCGGCTTCTTCGCCTTTTCCATCCTGTCGGTCTGTATCCACCGTTTCGTGCCGGTGCCGATCACCATCCTGATGATCGAGCGCGCCATCCAGGGCAAGGGCCTCGACCACCGTTGGGTCGGCGCCAAGGACATCAGCGACAATCTGAAAGTCGCCGTCATCGCTTCCGAGGATGCAAAGTTCTGCATCCACCACGGTTTCGACGTCGAAGCGATCAAAAAAGCCCAGAAATACAACGCCACCCACAAACGGACGCGCGGTGCTTCGACCATCTCGCAACAAACCGCCAAGAACGTCTTCCTGTGGCCAGACCGTTCGTGGGTGCGCAAGGGTTTCGAGGTCTATTACACCTTCCTGATCGAGCACCTGTGGCCTAAGGAACGGATCATGACGGTCTATCTCAACAGCATCGAATGGGCGCCCGGCGTCTATGGCGCTGAGGCCGCATCCCAGCACTGGTTCCACCATTCGGCCAAGACGCTCACCAAGGCCGAAGCCGCCAAGCTGGCCGCCATCCTGCCCAACCCCATCAAGATGAAGGCCAGCGGCGGCAGCCGCTATGTCTCCAGCCGCTCCGGCCATATCCAGGCGGCGGCACGTGCCGTCGACTATCAGGGCATCGATACCTGCGCGGTGGATTAAGATGGATGTGGGCGCCCATTCCGCTGCGGAAGAGGCTATCGCCAATCTCGTCATCGGCATAGGCGCGGTAGCCTTCGGCTATTTGGAACTTACCCGCTCGCGAAGTCGCCAAAAGGCCAGGTTCGCTCGAAAATTCGGCTTGCCACAGGAGGAGGTCGACGCGCTTTTCCGGCCTGTCGAAGGCAATGTTTATCGCGCCTTCGGGAGTTGGCAAGGCGCGGCTATTATTCTCATTGGTGTCAGCCGTTTGTCGGCCTTGCTGTTCGGGCGAATTGATCATGGTTTCAGCGCCTATGTCATGCTGTTTGCCATGGCCAATATTTTCGTCGCGGCGGGATTATCGCTTATCTTCACCGGACGCGCTCTGTATTACACCCGGCGCTTGATGTGGCAGAACTACGCCTCTCCGCGCGATCCGCCAAAACGCTTTGATGGCCATGATTCCTGGTGGGCAACACTCAACATCCTATGGACGCGGCTTTTCGGCGTGACTTTCCTCGGCATCGTTCTCGGCATAATATACCTTGTTAGTAAGTCCTGGTTTGACAAGATTTTGCAGGTGTTCTCATGAAGCCTTTCCTTTTTGCCGCAGCCTTTTTGGTAGCCGGTTCTGCCCACGCCCAAGCCCTGCCGACCGATCTCGCCAAGGCGGTTCACGATTACGACCAGGCCCAAATCCATGGCGATGAGGCCGAGCTCAATCGCTTGCTGGCCGACGATTACGTCCTGGTCAACAGTTCCGGCGCCATGGAAACCAAGCAACAATTCATCGCTGAATCCGTCGGGCCCGGCAACAAGCTCGATCCCTTCACCGTCGAACAGCCGATCGAAAAGGTCTGGGACAATGGCGCCGTCATGGGCGGTGTGGCGACGGTCAGTGGCCTCAGCGGCGGTACACCGTTCAAGGTGACGCTACGCTTTTCCGACATCTGGGCCAAGCGTAACGGCACCTGGCAGGTCATCTATACCCACGCCTCGCGGCAACCGGGATAATCAAAAAAAGGGGGGAACTATGCATAATCTCACAACACTCGCGCAGCAAATGGGGCCGTTCATTCTGATCCCCATCTTGTTTTTTGTGGTCGGCATCGGCGCCGCGTGCAACATCATCTGGGGCCTGCTGAGAGGCGGCCCCAGGGCCTTGACCTTGCCCGGAGCTCCCTACCTTTACGACCGCGTTTATTATTGCCTTCAACTGGTAGCGTTTCTGGGCTGGGCAGGCGCCTTGCTGGCCTTTGTGCCGCTGACGGCGGATAGGGATGACGGCTCCGGCTTCATGATCGGCTGGGGTGTCGGAGCCATTGGCATAGCGGCTCTGTTCCTGACCCGGGCCACCATGATGATCAAAGCAATGAAATACCGGGCCGAACACGGTTTCTGGTTGTCGCGGTTCTTCAACCGCATGCAGGCGGTACAGTTCGAGCGCCAGCCGGCCTGGATGCGTCAATTCATCGCCGTCATCTTTCTCATTGCCGGCACGGGTATATTAATTTTCAATATCCCGCACCTGCCGACCGCACTGGCGCAAATGCAGGCCGGCGCCACGACGATCGTCCATCTTGTAACCAATCCTTGACGGTTCGCCTTAAATAGCCTTCCCTCTCTCCATTAACCTTTGGGAGGGTTGTTATGAAACGTCTGCTTATGTCGGCCGCCTGTGCCGCCCTGTTGTGCGGTTGCGCCACGACCACCACGGCGCCGCCGGTTGCGATTGTCGAACCACCGGTTCCGGCTGTCGAACCGCCCGCGCCACCGATTAACGTGCAAGGTCCGACCGCGGCCGATGCCAAGGCCTATGTCGACGACGCCGAAAAGACCCTGGCCGCCTTGAGCGAATACGACAACCGCGTGCAGTGGGTGCGCGCCACCTTTATCAACTACGACACCGAGTGGCTGCAAACCAAGGCCGACGCGGCCCTGACCGAAACCACGGTCAAGCTGGCCATGGGAGCGGCCAAATTCAACGATGTCGATGCCGACCCGGTCACTCGCCGCAAGCTCAACCTACTGCGTTTGTCCCAGGTTCTGCCGGCGGCCGACGAGCCCGGCGCCGCCGAAGCTCTGGCGACCGTATCGACCCGTTTGGACTCCACCTATTCGACCGGCAAATTCACCTACAAGGGCAAGACCTACAATCTCGACGATGCCTCGAACGTCATGGCCACCAGCCGCGACCCTGTCGAGCTGCGCGCCATGTGGGAAGGCTGGATGTCGGTCGCCGCCCCGATGAAGGACGATTACGCCAAGCTGGCGACGCTCAGCAATGCTGGCGCCCAAGGCCTGGGTTTCAAGGACACCGGAGCGTTGTGGCGGTCGAATTACGATATGGATCCGGACGCCTTTGCTGCCGAAACCGACAAGCTGTGGACCCAGGTCGCGCCCTTCTACAAGAACCTGCACTGCTATGTCCGCCGCAAGCTCAATGAGAAATATGGCGACAGCGTCCAGCCCAAGTTCGGTGCGATCCGCGCCGATTTGCTCGGCAATATGTGGGCCCAGGACTGGTCGAACATCTACGACGTCGTGGCGCCGAAGACGATCCACAGCAGCTATAGCTTGGACAAGGTGTTGGTGGCCAAGAAGTACGACCCGGTGAAGATGGTTCACACCGGTGAGAACTTCTATACCTCGCTGGGTTTCGCGCCCTTGCCGCAGACCTTCTGGGAGCGGTCGCAGATCACCCGTCCGCGCGACCGCGAAGTGGTGTGCCATGCCTCCGCCTGGGACCTCGACAATGCCAGTGATATCCGCATCAAGACCTGTTTGCAGGTCAATGGCGAGGATTTCTACACCATCCACCACGAACTGGGTCACAACTTCTATCAGCGCGCCTATGCCGATCAGCCGTACCTTTTCAAGAACGGCGCCAATGACGGTTTCCACGAGGCGATCGGCGATTTCGTCGGCTTGTCGTCGGTGACGCCGACCTATCTCAACCAGATCGGCGCCTTGGACAAGATCCCGGGCGACAGTGAGGACATTCCGTATCTGCTGAAAATGGCTTTGCAGAAGGTGGCCTTCCTGCCGTTCGGGCTGGAGATCGATCGTTGGCGTTGGGAGGTGTTCTCGGGCCAGATCACCGAGGCGCAGTATAATGAGCGTTGGTGGCAGTTGGTGAACAAGTATCAGGGGATTTCGGCGCCGGGCGTGCGGCCGTCGAACGCTTTCGATCCGGGCGCCAAATATCATGTGGCGGCGTCCGTGCCCTATACGCGCTATTTCCTGGCCGATATCCTCCAGTTCCAGTTCCAGCGCGCGGCGTGCCAGCAGATGGGCTGGCAGGGTCCTTTGTCGCGTTGTTCGGTTTATGGCGAGCGGGCGGTCGGCGACAAGCTGAACCAGATGCTGGCGCTTGGGCAATCCCAGCCTTGGCCGGATACTTTGCAGGTCTTCACCGGTCAACGTGACATGGATGCGACGGCGATCATCGATTATTTCGCGCCGTTGAACACGTGGTTGGAGGAGCAGAATCAAGGGCAGCAGTGCGGTTGGGACAGCTCGATCTAACAAATGGGGTGTGGGGTCCTTGACCCCACATCTTCTCTTGCTTCCTTCTTTGACCTGGCCCGGAGGGCCAAGGATCAAAGAAGGAAATAGGTAAGTCATGGGGCCAGGGGCCCCACACCCCATAAGTTGGAGCGAACATTCCACCATGCCGTCACGCGACTTCGAATTTATCTCCGACGGCGGCTCATTTCAGGGACCCGGTGAGCTTTGGCCGGTGTTCGCGGCTATGGCCGTCGGCCTGGTAATAGTGTTCTGGCTTGTCCGTGGCCGAAATCCGGGAGCTGCTGTCGCCGTTCTCATTGTGGGCGCTGTTCTCCTACCGGCCATCAAATTCGCTGAAGACATCCTCGGCTTTCACCACGATTTCTCAGTCGCAGACTTGCTCGATGGCGCCAAGGGACTGGCCATTGTGATCAATGTCATGTGGCTGCCCCTGGCGCTCGCGGCTTTTGGCTTGGGCTATGTTTTCCGCAAGAAGCCCGCGCCCCTTTGCGAGACGATCTGCGAACTCTAACCCCACGCCCCATAGGTTGGAGATCGGTTCACTGCAGTTCGGCGCATCTCGCCGTCGACACCACGCAAGCGCCGACCTTCCAGATACCTTCACAAACTGCCGGCAGCCAATGCCAGGTATCCCACGCGGATCTGACAACCAGGAATCCGAAACACAAAAGCAGGAAGCCGATGCTTGCCCAGTAAAACCCCGGCGCAGTGTTCCTTTCGATCAGGAAGCCGCCCCTCAACGCCAGCTTTCCGCCCTTCAGGCTTCTGAGTAGCATGAAGAGGCCTATGCAGGCCCCCACCATAACAATCAACGACATCTTCTCCCCCCTTTGGCCGTCTACGAACTCTAACCCCACTTATGGGGCGTGGGACTGGGCGTCCCCGGTCGCGACCCCACATCTTGCGTCTTCTTCCCTTGTCCTTGGCCCTTCGGGCCAGGTCAAAGAAGGAAAACAGGAAAGGCATGGGGCCACAGGCCCCAAACCCCATAGGTTAAGCGAGCTTGATCTCGCGGATGCGCTGCATCAAAAACTCATGCGCCGTAATCGGCTCCGGAAACTGATCCGGACGCTCGGCCGTGACGCAGTTCGGCAAGGTCCTGATCACGTACGGCGATTCAAAATGCAGGAAGAACGGCGTCGAATAACGCGGATAATCCTTGCGCGCCTCTGCCGGATTGATCACCCGATGCTGGGTCGACGGCAAAACCCCATTGGTCAACCGCGACAACATATCCCCGATATTGCACACGATACAGTCGGCCGGCGGCGTGATCGGCAACCACTGCCCGTCACGATCCAGCAATTGCAAACCCGGCTCTTCGGCCCCCAACAATAACGTAATGACATTGATGTCGCCATGCGCCCCGGCCCGTACGCTCTCACCCGGCTGGTTCACCGGCGGATAATGCAATAAGCGCAAGACACTGTTGCCGTCCTTGACGATCGGCGTGAAAAACTCCTTGTCGAGTCCCAGATACACCGCGATCGCCCGCAGCACCTTCTTACCCAAATTATCCAGCGCCACATACAACTCATAGGTCGCGGCATGGAAATCCGCCACCTCGGCCGGCCAGATATTGTCGCCCATGTGATCGCGGAACGGATGGCCCTCCGGCAAGTCCCGCCCGACATGGTAAAACTCTTTCAAATCATGCGCCGTATAACCCTTGGCCGTCTCGACTCCGAACGGCGTATAGCCGCGCGCCCCGCCGGTCCCCGCCTTGTGATACTTCCGCTTGACCTCCTCAGGCAGCGCAAAGAAAGCCTTGGTCGCCGCATCGACACGCGCCAGCAGGGCCGGGTCGATGCCGTGGTTACCCAACACCGCAAAACCGTAACGCTCGAACGCCGCCCCCAGGCGCGCCGAGAAAGCGTCGAAATCGCTGTCGTAAAGCGCCATCGGGACGGGCGGTATGGCGGACGTGACCGGAGCGGTGTCGGGCATGTAGAAAAACCTGATGAGATGATCAATATTTCAGCGGTAAATCTTAAAGGGTGAGGCCCTGGCAAGCAAGAGCACAGTTCGCCACACAGGCCTCAACAACGCGTGACAACCAAAAATGACACACCCGGTTTAATGTACACAGGGTGGGATGATTTATACAAAGAAGTCGGCTATTAACCCTTTAAACAGAAACGCAGCCGTAACAGGGGGCGTCGCACAGTTACAGTTTGAGGTTAAGAGTTGTTTTCGAGGGCTGGTCTTGGTCTGCGGATCGTCAAGGGCGCGTGCATAAGCGCGGCCGTTGCCCTGCTGTGTCTGGGTGTGACCGCCTCGCTGCACGAACCCTCGAAAGCCGCCCCGGCGCCGTCCTCCTCCAATGACGCCCTGGGCGATATCGACCCTGGCCTGCAACCCGTCAACTCCACCAAGGCACTGAAGACCGCCGAACAATCGGTCGTACGCGTCCTCGTCGTCTATCGCGGCTATGGCGGGCAACCGCTCGATACGGTCGGCATGGGCTCCGGCTTCGTCGTCGCCCCCAACTATATCGTCACCAACTATCACGTCGTCGAAGTCCCGCCCGAAGCCTCGAGCGCCGATATCTATATCGTGCCGCAGAAAGATTCCGGCGCCAATTACCAACCAGTCACCCTGGTCAAGCCGTGGGTCGAAGGCGACCTCGCCCTGCTCCAGGCCAAGGGCCTGAAAATCCCGCCGCTGAAGCTGTTCCTGACGCCGTACAAGAATGAGCGCATCGTGACGATGGGCTATCCCGACGTCACCGACCACCTGCTGAACCGCAGCGGCACCGCCCTGCTGGAACCGACCGACGCCTATGTCACCCAAGGCTCGATCGCCCTGATCGCCGGCACCAGCCCCGACGGCAGCCGTGTCGACACCCTGTTCCATACTGCGCCGATCAATCACGGCAATTCCGGCGGACCGTTGCTGAATGAGTGCGGCCAGGTCGTTGGCGTCAACACCTGGACAGCACCATCGACCATGTCGGCCGGCGGCGACCTCGATATCTCGGCCGGGCAATTCGTCGCCACCCACGTTTCGGCGCTCAACACTTTCCTGGCCTCGGCCAATGTTACCCCGATCGTGGTCAATAGCGCCTGCTACGCCAAGAGCGAAGACGAAATCGTCAAGGACGATGCCCTAACACGTGCGCTCACCGCCGCTGCCGATGCCCAGGAACAGCGCCTCGTCGAACAAAAAAAGGCTGAAAGCGATCGCGCCAGCATGGAACGCCTGCAACTGGGCGCCATGGTCATTCTCTCGCTCCTGGTCCTGATCCTGATCGGCCTGATCGTGCGCCGCGAAATGCGCCACCGCGCCGAAATCCACCATAAGGAAAAGGACGCCCCGACGGCCTTCGATACGCCGGTCAAGCCTGATAAGGTGGCGCCGGTCAAACCTGCCAAGGTCGAAAAGCCGAAGGTCGAGCGGATAAAAGGCCCGGCGCCGAAACATCCGATCCCATGGGGCTGGATCCTGCTCGCCTTCATCATCGTCGTCGCCGTCATCGGCTTCCTGATCAAGGATCACGACATTTATAAGCGTCTGCGCCCTGCCAAGGCTGTGGTACCGGCCGCCAGCACGGCCGTGCTGCACATGACCTGCGAAATCGACAAGGCCGCCTCGGCCATGCCTGAGACCGCGGCCGGGCCCATCGATGTCGATTTCGACGGCACCCATGCCTGCGTCAACGGCCGCACACCCTACGAACGCCAAAGCGACGGCACCCTGGTTCGCTTCGACGTAAGCGCGACCGACCCGGTGGCGACGCGCATGGAATTTTCCGCCGACGGCCTGACCTTCAGACGCGCCAATTACCGGCTCGATCCCGCCTTGCACCAATCCTATCTGGCGCAAAAAACCGCGCTCGGTTCCTTCCGCTGCTCTGCCCGCGACGATCAGGGCGCGGTCAACGCCCTGGGTGAAAATCTTGCCAAGGTCCGCGTCCTGTCGCAATCCGTCCTGACCATGGCGCCCGAAACCCAGACGACCTGGCGCTGCCACCGCTCATTGGGCTGACCTTCCGCAATCTTAACCTGGCGCATTGAGCGCCCGCGCCACGTTTGACGCGTAGCCAAGGCCACGCCAGAGTCGTGGGATGTGGCCGCCCGGCGACTGAGGGCGAGAAAAGAACGGGACTATCGCTTCGGCGATGGTCCCGTGAACCTTTGCCCATCTTTGACCTTCATCCTGTGTTCAGTTACAGAGGTCTAAGAGTACGAGTATCGGTGCGGCGGCTACCTGACTCAAAACGTGAATCAGAACAGTGCCTTATCGAAATCTAACAATATCCGGTACAATTCGGATGGAAGTTCTTGCAACACGTATGTCATCGTGAGTCGCTAAGGCTTCTGTCCGGCCAAACAAACCCTCCAACCCGTGCCGGGTGCAGATTGACAAAAAAGGAACAACGCGATGCGTAAGATTTTCGGCGGTAAAACTCTTCTCGTGATGACTGGTGCGGCTTTCATCCTCACCGGTTGCGATACCATCGACACCAGCAACGGTCTCAAGACCCACTCCAACACCAAGACGGGCGCCCTGATCGGCGCGGGGGTCGGCGCTGTCGTCGGCGGTCTGTCGAACAAGAAGGGCAATCAAGCCCGCAAGAACGCCGTCCTCGGCGCGGGTATCGGTGCCCTGGCCGGCGCCGGCGTCGGCGCCTATATGGACCGCCAAAACAAGGACCTGCGCGCCAAGCTTGAAGGCCGCGGCGTCTATGTCACCCAATCGGGCGACAACATCATCCTCAACATGCCGGGCGATGTCACCTTCCAATCGGCCAGCGCCGACCTGTCCTCGGGCTTCATGCCGGTTCTCAATGACGTTGCCGTCATCCTGAACCAGTATCCGTCGACCTATATCGACGTCGTCGGCTATGCCGACAGCCAGGGCGGCGATGCCTATAACCAGGACCTGTCGGAACGCCGCGCCAACGCTGTCGCCGGCTACCTGACCGGCCAACGCGTCAAGTCGGAGCGTATCTATGTCGCTGGCATGGGCGAACAAAACCCGATCGCGACCAACGCCACGCCGGAAGGCCGCGCGCAAAACCGCCGGGTTGAAATCACCCTGCGTCCGGTCGAGCAATAATATCTAACCGCTCATACAGCGGCGGCGTTTGAGCGGAAACGACCTTTTAACCCTGTTTCGTCAGGGAATCTGAACGGCTTTGACGTAAGTTGGGCGGCATGGAATTTCCTTGCCGCCTTTCTTTATTGGGTACCGATGTCGACGCCGTCGATTCGGGCGACGTGTTGGACTTCGTCTCCGAACGCGCCCTGGCCGGCCGACCGGGCCTCGTCACCAATCACAATCTCCACAGCCTCTACCTGTTCCACAAGGAACCGGAGCTGCGTGCCCTCTACGCCCGTGCGGACATCATCGAGATCGATTCGACGCCGATGATCGCCTGGGGTAAGCTGATGGGCCTGCACCTGACGCGCGGCCACCGCTGCACCTATCTCGATTGGCGCGAAGACTTCTGGGCGCGCGCCCAGGCGGAAAAATGGCGGGTCTGCCATGTCGGCGGCCGTCCCGAAGACAGCGAACCGGCCAGGGCCGCCATCCTGGCACGCTATCCCCTGGTCGATCTCGAAGTCCATCACGGCTTTTTCGACATGGACGGGCCCGAAAATGAGGCCCTGCTGCTCGATCTCCACGTCTCCGGCCCCCAGGTTCTGCTGGTCGGTATGGGTATGCCGCGCCAGGAGATCTGGGTCTATAACAATATCGACCGCCTGCCGCCCTGCGTCGTCCTGACCGTCGGCGGCGCCTTCGACTACGAAGCTGGCAGCCAGTACGAGCCGCCGCGCTGGTCCGGACGGTGGGGCGTCGAATGGCTGATGCGCTTCCTGCATGATCCGCAACGCCTGTTCGAACGCTATTTTGTCGAACCCTGGGCCCTGGTCCCCTCTATCCTCGGCGACGTCGCCCGCCGCGCCACTGGCGGCTCCTTCGTCGTGCCGCGCGATTTGAAGCTCGACGTGAAACCGCGTGTCGAAATCCCGACCGCGGCGCCGAAGCCGGCCGTCGCCCTGGCAAAACGCCGCGCCTGATGTCCTAATCCTATCGATTTTTAATGCCCGCTCTTTGAAAATGAGGGCGGGCAGGGGCATCCTCGAACATCAGGTCGCCCGATCATGACACCACTGGACATCAAAGAGGACACGGCTGACGTCGTGACCAGAGACCGCGCGATTCAGGCGCAAGTCGCCCAAGCCGACAAGGCCCACCCCAAAACGGTAACCAAGTCCGCCATGCAGGCCGGCGCGCGCCGCTATCCCGAGCCGCCCCTGCCGCAGCAACACCTGCAGAAACCCGGCAACGAAGCCGATCTCCAACTCCAGCCGATGTACGACGCGCCTTATTATAAAGGCTCAGACAAACTGAAGGACAAGGTCGCCCTGATTACCGGGGGCGATTCCGGCATCGGCCGCTCGGTCGCCGTCCTTTATGCCCGCGAAGGCGCCGACGTCGCCATCGTCTTCCTCGACGAACACGAAGACGCCGAACTGACCCGCGCCATGGTCGAACGCGAAGGCCGCCGCTGCCTGCTGATCGCGGGCGACGTCAGCGATCGCGCCTTCTGTTTCGACGCCGTGCAACAAACCGTCGATCAATTGGGTAAGCTCGATATCCTGGTCAATAACGCCGCCTTCCAGGTCCATACCTACGACTTCGCCGACCTGACCGAAGAGCATTTCGACCAGACCCTGAAAACCAACCTCTATGGCTATTTCCACATGGCCCAGGCCGCTCTGCCGCACCTGAAGGAAGGCAGCGCCATCATCAATACCGGCTCGATCACGGGCATCGAAGGCAATAAGGACCTGCTCGACTATTCAATGACCAAGGGCGGCATCCACGCCTTCACTCGTTCGTTGGCGACGAATCTCATTCCTAGGGGTATCCGCGTCAACGCCGTGGCGCCCGGCCCCGTCTGGACCCCGCTAAATCCTTCCGACAAGGAAGGCCCGGACGTTGCCCAATTCGGCTCGACCACGCCGATGAAACGCCCCGCCCAGCCCGAGGAAATCGCCCCGGCCTATGTCTTTCTGGCCTCGTCGCACTGCTCATCTTACATTACGGGAGAAGTGCTCCCTATCATCGGCGGCTACGGAGGCTAAGCCTACTGTGACGGGCTGCAAACGCGTCATCTTTCTGCGCGGCCTTGCTCGTGTACCAATGTACACGTCGCGGCGGCTGCTCGAAAGCTAACGGTTTTCGCCACGTCACAGCGGTTTAGCGGCGTCGGTGCAATACCGCAAACCTTAAGTTTTATAGTTAACGCCGATTTAACCGGCAGCCGTCACCATGCGCGCAACTCACCCGTTTCGCGTAGGCTCCATGACCGCTTCCCTGTACCGCGACTTCGCGCCGCAAACCGACCCCGTCAAGGGCAAGACCGTGCTGATCACCGGCGGCACCGGCTCGTTCGGCCGCAAGATGACCCAAACCCTGTTACGTGATTTCGACCCGAAAAAGGTCATCATCTTCTCGCGCGACGAGCTCAAGCAATACGATATGCGTTGCGACCTGGAAGACCATTTCACGGCCGACAAACTGGCGAAACTGCGCTTCTTCCTCGGCGACGTCCGCGACCGCCAGCGTTTGCAACTGGCCTTTCGCGGCGTCGATGTCGTCATCCACGCCGCCGCGCTGAAACAGGTGCCGGCGGCCGAATACAACCCGTCGGAATGTATTGCCACCAATATCAACGGCGCCGAAAACGTCGTCTGGGCCTGCCTGCACAACCGCGTCCAGCGCATCGTCGCCCTGTCGACCGACAAGGCCTGTTCGCCGATCAATCTCTACGGCGCCACCAAACTGGCCTCGGACAAGATCTTCGTCGCCGCCAACAACCTGTCCGGTGATATCGGCTCACGCTTCTGCGTCGTCCGTTACGGCAATGTCGTCGGCTCCCGCGGCTCGGTGGTGCCCTTCTTCAAACGCCTGCTCGACAAGGGCGCCAAGGACCTGCCGATCACCGATACCCGCATGACCCGCTTCTGGATTTCGCTGGACCAGGGTGTTGCCTTCGTCCTCTCCTGCATGGAACTGACCCAGGGCGGTGAAATCTTCGTGCCGAAAATCCCCGCCACCCTGGTCACCGACCTGGCGACCGCCATGGCGCCCAAGGCCGGCCACACCGTTATCGGTATCCGCCCCGGCGAAAAGCTGCACGAAATGATGATCTCCGCCGACGACTCGCGCTCGACCTGGGAGCTCGACGATCGCTACGTCATCGAGCCCGAATTCGTCGAATATACCCGCAAGAGCTTCTCCAAGGTTCGCGGCGTCAAGAAGGTCCCCGAAGGCTTCTACTACGCCTCCGACATCAACGAAGAACGCCTCGACGCCGACGGCATTCGCGGCATGATGAAAGCCTATATGGAATAACACCAGCGGCGCTGAGCTTGCTCATCGCCGTTGGCAGCGGGCAAGCGCCCGCCGCCGCCGATGCGGCGAGCCATGCGGCGCTTGAGCTAAAACAGGCGACCGGCTGTTAACTTTTGTCGCCTAACCTGAAAGACGAGTAGGCGAGGCGGAACCCGTCCCGGCGGAAGGGGCCTCGTCTCATGGGACATTGGCTATGACGTTTTTACCTTACGGCCGTCAATCGATCAGCGAAGCCGATATCCAGGCCGTCGTCGATGTTCTGCGTTCGGACTATCTCACGACCGGACCCATGGTCGACCGCTTCGAAGCCGGCCTGGCCGCCGCTGTCGGCGCCAAGGAAGCCGTCGTCGTTGCCAATGGCACGGCCGCCCTCCACGTTGCCATGCTGTCGGAAAACCTGGGACCGAAAGACGTCGTCATCGTCCCGGCCATCACCTTCGCGGCCTCGGCCAATTGCGTCGCCTATTGCGGCGCGCAGGTTGTTTTCGCCGATGTCGACCCCCACACCGGCCTCATCACGGATCAAGCCTTCAACGATGCCCTGGCCCTGATCGCCCGCGACTATCCCGGCTACCGCTTCAAAGGCGTCGTGCCCGTTCACTATGCCGGCCGCCCCGTCGACCTGACCCACATTTCCCATGTCTGCGGCGAACACGGCGCCTTCGTCCTCGAAGACGCCTGCCACGCCATCGGCACGACCGGCCTGCAAGGCAAGGTCGGTTCCTGCCGCACCTCGGATATGGCCTGTTTCTCCTTCCACCCGGTCAAGACCCTGACGACGGGCGAGGGCGGCGCCATCACCACCAATGACCCCGAACGCGCCCGCTACCTGCGCATGATGCGCTCCCACGGCATCGAACGCGATCCAGCCCGCTTCACAGGGCTCGGCATCGACGATGAAAAAGGCCCCTGGGTCTATGAGATGCAGCAACTGGGCTTCAATTACCGTCTGCCGGATCTCAACTGCGCGCTGGGCGTCTCCCAGCTCGAACGCTTGCCCGATTTCGCCGCCAAACGCGCCATGCTCGTCGCCGAATACAGTAAAGCCCTGGCCGGCACCAACATGCCGGTGACCTGGACCCTGCCGTCACCGCATACCGCGCCGGTCTTCCACCTCATGGCTGTTACTATCGACTTCAAGGCCGCCGGCCTTACCCGAGCCCAGGTCATGAAGGGCCTGAAAAACCGCGGCATCGGCTCCCAGGTCCATTACGCCCCGGTGCATCGCCAGCCCTATTGGCAAAAACACGCCCTTGGCCAACGCCATCTTCCGTACGCGGATCAATTCTATCAATCGACCCTGTCCCTGCCGCTCTATGCCGACATGAACCCCGGCGATCCGACGCGCGTAATCCAGGCTCTGCAAGAGGTTCTAGGCCTATGAGCGATTTCGAAATCACCATTGCCGGCCGCAAGATCGGCTCCGCCCACTCGCCCTATGTCATTTGCGAACTGTCCGGCAATCATAACGGCAGCCTCGACCGCGCCCTGACCATGATCGACGCGGCGGCCGAGACCGGCTGCGACGCCATCAAGCTGCAAACCTATACGGCCGACACCATCACCTTGAAATCCGACCGACCGGAATTCCAACTCCATGGCGGCCTGTGGGACGGCTATTCGCTCTACGACCTCTATAACGAAGCCCACACCCCGTGGGACTGGCACCCGGCCCTCTTCGAACGGGCCGCCCAACGTGGCGTCACCATGTTCTCCTCGCCCTTCGACGACACCGCCGTCGACATGCTCGATGCCCTGAACGCCCCGGCCTTCAAGATCGCCTCGTTCGAGCTGGTCGACCTGCCGCTCGTCGCCTATGCCGCCTCAAAGGGCAAGCCGCTGATCATGTCGACCGGCATGGCCAATGACGCCGAAATCAACGCCGCCGTCCAAACCGCGCGCAAATACGGTTCCGGCGAACTGGTCCTGCTGCATTGTGTTTCGGAATATCCCGCCGATATCAATGACGCCAATGTCCGCACCGTGCCCGACCTCGGCCGCAAGTTCGAATGCCCGTCCGGCCTTTCCGACCATACCTTCGGCACGGCGGCCTCGGTCGCGGCCGTCGCTCTGGGTGCCTGCGTTATCGAAAAGCACTTCACCCTGGCCCGCGCCGACGGCGGCCCGGATTCGGGTTTTTCGCTGGAACCGGCCGAGTTCACCGCCCTGGTCCGCGATTGCAAGGACGCCCATAAGGCGCTCGGCCGTGTCCACTACGATACTCTGGGCTCGGAACGCGGCTCGAAAACCTTCCGCCGTTCGCTCTATGTCGTCGCCGATATCAAAAAGGGCGAAGAACTGACCAAGGCCAATGTGCGCTCCATCCGCCCGGGCCTCGGCCTGCCGCCGGTCCGCCTGTGGGACGTGCTTGGCAAAACCGCCTCACGCGACATCGCCCGCGGCGAACCCCTGGCGGATGAAATGATCGCCTGAGTCACCTGCCCATTTTTCAAAGGACGCGCCGAAAATTTCAAGAGCCTCAGGCCTGTCGCCCGAAGCCTTGGCGAAGGGGAGGTCAAGGGTGCTAGCATCCCGGGGGCGCCGACCCTTGACCCGATCATTAAAGGTTCGCCGGCACCTTGCCGCCGCTTTGCGCCAACTGATCCATGACCTCGGCGTGCAGCCAGATATTCATCGCCGCCGAGTCTCTGATATCGCCCTGATAACCCAGCTCCTTGGCCAAGGCCTTGCGGTGCTCCAGGCTCGAATCCAACCCGCATAGCTTCATCAGATCGACGATCGAGGTCCGCCAATTGAGCTTTTCGCCATGCTGCGCCGCCTGGGCGTCTAGAATGGCCGCGACATCGACCGGCTCCATTTCCGCCACGGTCGGTGCCGGCGCCATGGTCGTGGCCGGCGCGATCGCTTCCGATGTTGCCTGAGGCACGGGTATCGCCTGTCCGGCCGGCGCGTGAGCCGCCGGATGCTTGCCGAAGATGAAATCCTTGATGCTGCTGAAGATACCCATGACCGCCTCCTGAAATGACCCCACCCTCGGCGCCACCGTAGCAGCCGTTTGCGATAAAAATGCGATAGGCTTTCGTCGCTGTGGTGGACTGGAAGCTTAAGATTTTGCGATCCACAGATAAGCCAGATAAGGACAGATGTCAGGGCAATCCCCCAACGCCGCAGGCTAATTTCAGGCGCGCAGCGCCATCTGTTCTTATCTGGCTGATCTGTGGATCCCTCCTTCCTCTGTGCGCCGCAAACGCAAACCCTACTTTCCGCCTGTGCAATTCAAGCGGACACGCTATATACGGCAGGACACAGACATCAGAGGCCTTTCATGACCGAGATCAGCGGTATCTGCCCGCCCAAATTCGCCGCCGTCAAGGACGCCTTCGCCGCCAATTTCGCCAATGGCGCCGAACGCGGGGCACGCTTTACCGCCGTCATCGCCGATGAGGTCGTCCTCGACATCTGGGCCGGTACAGCCGACCGCGAAGGCGCCAAACCGTTCGCCGCCGATACCCTGACGCCGGTGTTTTCGACCGGCAAGGCGGTCATGGCGCTGATGGTGGCGCGTCTGGTCGATACGGGCAAGCTCGACTACGAGACGCCGGTGGCGAAAATCTGGCCCGAGTTCGGCCAGAACGGCAAGGCCGCCATCACGGTCGGTCAATTGATCTCGCACCAAGGCGGCCTGTCAGGCTTTTCGCCGCCCCAGGACCCGAGCATCTGGTTTGACGTCCAAGCGACGTTAGACGCCCTCTGCAAACAGGCGCCGTTGTGGCCGGTGGGGGAGGGATCGGGTTATCATCCCGTCGCCGGCGGCTATCTGGTCGGCGAAGTCTTCCGCCGCATCGATGGCCGCAGCTTAGGCACCGCCCTGCGCGACGACCTTGCCAAGCCGTTCAAGCTCGATGTCTTCATCGGCACGCCCGACGAAGAGGCCCCGCGCGTCGCCCAGATGCAGAAGCCGTCCTCGGCGCCGGATCTCGGCACGATCGACGCCATCAAGCAGGCGGCTTTCCTCGATCGCGGTTCGGCCCCGGCCGGTCGCGGTTCGGACGTGTGGCGGCGCATGGAGATACCCTCGGCCAATGCCCACGCCACGGCCTTGGGCCTGGCCAGGCTTTTGGGCGCGGTCGCCAATGGCGGCAAGATCGACGGCCAGAGCGTGATTTCGCCCGACGGCCTGGCCCGCGCCACCCGCGAACGGGTCTATGGCATGGACCGCGTCCTGCCATTCAAGCTGTCCTGGGCCGCCGGCTTCCTGCGCAACAAAGGCCTGAACATCTACGGCACCAACCCCTCCGCCGTCGGCCACAGCGGCTGGGGCGGTTCCTGTGTCATGGCCGACCCCGACAAACGCCTGTCCGCCGGTTACGTCATGACCAAACAATCCGCCTACCTCCTGGGCGACCCACGCCCCGTCGGCCTAATCAACGCCCTCTACGCCGCTTTGTAATGGGGTCGAGGGGGCTGTGCCCCCTCGCCTTAAATCCTTCAATCTTCTCCACGCCCCAAACGCAAATACCAGGGCGCCCAACCAAATAAACGCAAACGACACACCACGCAGCACGGTAAACGGCTCACCCTGGTACAACCCGATCGCAAACGTAATCGTCGGCCCGATAAATTGAATAAAGCCCATGGTCGATAGCGGCAATCGCCGGGCGACATAGGCAAACAAAGCCAGCGGCAACACCGTCACCGGTCCGGTCAGCAGGAACCAGAAGGCGTTGGTGGGATGCAGGAAGAAGTGCCCCTGGCCGGTCGCTTCGAACCACACGATATAGATCAGAGCCGGCAAAAACAGGTAGACGCACTCGACGAACAGCCCGGCCAGAGCATTGACCGGCAATTGCTTGCGCAGGATGCCGTAGCTGCCGAAACTGACGGCCAGGCTGAGCGCGATCCACGGCACATGGCCTATGGCCACGGCCTGAATGATGACGCCGATAACGGCCAGCGCAATGGCGCCCTTGCCCCAATTATCCAGCCGTTCGCGGAACAACAACGCGCCGGCCGCCATGTTGAGCACCGGATTGAGATAGTAGCCCAAGGCGGATTCGACGGTGTGGCCGTTGGTCACCGCCCAGACATAGATGCCCCAATTGGCCGCCACCAGCGCCGAGGTCAGCAGCAGCATCCAGCGCAGGTGCGGCGAGCAGAAGGCCGCGGCAACCTCGGGCCATTGCTTCGTCGCCCAGACCAGACCGCCGGCCCACACCAGGGCCCACACCGAACGATGGGCAATGATTTCGACGGCCCCGCCGCCGAACGCATGGATCGGCATGTAGAATAGCGGCACGAAGCCCCAGATGGCATAGCACATGACGGCCAGGCCGACGGGCGAGAGCAGGGGTGAACTAACGGAACCGGCAGACGACGACATAACGTGCCCCCAAGGCATTTAGAAAATAAAAAAGCTGGCGAAACCTGAGTTCCGCCAGCTTCAAAGCTTGCAAAAATCTCAAGTCCCTCAGGCGTCGGCTTTCGCTGTAATGACGCCGCGTTGGTCGAGCAATTGTGCGATCTGGACGGCATTGAGCGCCGCGCCTTTGCGCAGGTTGTCCGCCGCGACCCACAGATTGATGCCGTAGGGCACAGTGGTGTCGTTGCGGATACGCGATACATAGGCGTCGAACTCGCCGACCACTTCGATCGGGGTCACATAACCACCGGCTTCACGTTTATCGATGACCGAGACGCCCGGCGCTTCACGCAGGATTTCACGGGCCATGGCCTCGTCCATCGGCTCTTCGAACTCGATATTGACCGATTCCGAATGGCCGACGAAGACCGGTACGCGCACGCAGGTGACGGTCAGGTTGATCGTCGGATCGATCATCTTGTGCGTCTCGTTCCACATCTTGGCTTCTTCATCGGTATAGCCGTCTTCCATGAAGCTGCCGATGTGCGGGATGAGGTTAAAGGCGATCTGCTTCGGGAATTTCTTGGGCGTCTTGTCGCCCATGCCGTAGAGGGCCTTGGTTTGATCCCAAAGCTCGTCCATGCCTTCCTTGCCGGCGCCGCTGACCGATTGATAGGTCGAGACGACGACGCGCTTGATCGGGGCGACATCGTGCAACGGCTTCAGGACCAGGACCAGTTGCGCGGTCGAGCAGTTCGGATTGGCGATGATGTTCTTTTTCGTGGCCAGCCAGATATCGTCCGGGTTCACTTCCGGCACGATCAGCGGCACGTCGGGATCCATGCGCCAGACGGACGAATTGTCGATGACGATGGGACCCTGGGCGCCGATTTTCGGCGACCATTCGCGCGACACGGCGCCGCCGGCGCTCATCAGCACAATATCGACCTTGGTGAAGTCGAAGGTTTCGAGATTCTGGCATTTCAGGGTGCGTGTGCCGAAGGAGACTTCCACGCCGAGCGATTTACGCGATGCAACCGCGTAAATTTCCGAGATCGGGAAATTGACCTCTTCGAGGATCGCCATCATTTCGCGACCCACAGCGCCGGTGGCGCCGACAACGGCGACCCGATAACCCATCTTGAGCTCCTGATAAAACTGTGCGCGGCACATTCACGCAAGCGCGCAAATGACGCTTTTCCCGCCATTTTACAAGGGCAAATAACTAATTTGGCAGTTTATGCCTGCTATCTGGCAGCCATCAGCATGCCGTCGAGACCGCTCGGGCGCGTGGTGCGCAGGACGCGATCAAGGGCGCCGATCAGCGATTCGGAGGTAAACGGCTTCACCAGATGGCCATCGCCGCCGGCTTCGCGCGCCTGGTCGATATGCTCATCGTCGGTATTGCCGCTCAGAAAAAGGATCGGTGTATAACCGAGCAGAAAGCCGTCTTCCATCTGACGGATTTCCTTGGCCGCCTGCAAACCCGACTTGACCGGCATTTCCATGTCCATCAGGACGGCATCGTACTCATTCACCTGATACGCTTCCACGGCTTCGGCACCGTTTTCGGCAAAGTCGACATCGATACCCGTCGTTGCCAGCATGAGATCGATCATCTTACGCAGGGTCGAATTGTCTTCAACGCACAACAGTCTCACAACCTTACTCCTTCCCGCGGGGCGCATTACGCTTACTGATTCGGCCCCGTAACAATCTTATACATTATGTGTCTTGTTCAAAGATGAATATCCACATTGCTTTTTTATATCGCCAGTGTGGTTTTTCATTGGCCGAATCCGTGCATAAACCGTGCCCACACAAGGGGTTGTGCGCCAAACCGTACACAATCACGACAAATTGCGATTGTCCGGACTCGGCGAAATCGTAAAGAAATCTGCATGAACATGGACGTGATCATTATCGGCGGCGGTCCGGCAGGCGTGAGTTGCGCCATCTGGCTGCGCAAACTGGGCGTGTCTTGCGTCCTGCTCGAGGCCTCGAATGGGCTGGGCGGCCTGCAAACCCGCAGCCCGTATGAGAATTTGTGGATACCCGGAGTCGAGGGCAAGACGGGTCAGCAGGTCGCGGCCTCACTTGCCCACCATGCCCGCTCCGTAGGCGTCGACCCGCGGCTGAACTGTCGTGCCTTGAGCGTGTCACCGGACGGCCGCGAGGTCACAACAGCCCAAGGCGTGTTCCGTGCACCCCATCTTGTCATCGCCACCGGTTCGACGCCGCGCACCGGCGGTTTCAAAGCGGCACACAATGTCGCCATCGGGCCTGGCGTCGCCATGGAATCCCTGAATGTAACAGGCCGCCGGGTGGCGATCCTGGGCGGCGGCGACAATGCCTTCGACCAGGCGCGTTTCGTCCGCGACCGCGGCGGCGAGGTGACGGTTTTTACGCGTTCGCCGCCGTGCGCCCAGGGCCTGCTGCAGGACCTTATCAAGGACGTCACGGTCCTTGCTGGCCCTTACCGCGCCGAACAGAAATCGATGACAGTCAATAATGACGCCTTTGACGCCTTCGGTGTCATGTACGGTTTCAAGGCGGTGGTGCCCGACGGCTTGGACCTGCGCCAGCGCGACGGCTATATCGAGGTCGACCGCTTCGGCGAAACCAGCATCCCCGGCGTCTTCGCCTGTGGCGAAGTCACCGACTATTGGCACCCCTGCGTCACGACCGCCTGCGCCCACGGCATCCAGGTCGCCAAACAGATATCGCTGCGACTGGAAAAGTAAGAAACCCCACCACCGACGCGCTCTTGCGCGTCGGTGGTGGGGTTTCTTGCTTTCTATGCCAACACTCCGATTGAGGCATAACCGCCAATCACATGGTCCGTTCGGCCCTCAACGGAGTGATCTTGGCTCGGATTGTCGCACCCAAGCCGCTCTCCAACCCATAACGCGCACTCCGAATTCGAAATAAATATCAATAATATCAATTGGATATCTATTCGGAGCGCGGGAATCCCGGCAAAGCCGCCCAGGCTACTCCGAATGGTCCGCCCACCCGCCGTCCCAACAAACCAAGCTGTTCCCCAAATCCCACAGCCCGCCACCTTCTTCACGCATGTGCAGCATTTTTTAACGCGATCTTGAAGCGTTTCCGCTAAGGTGCCCACATAAGGTGGTGGCAGCGCCGGCGGCGCGCAAAGCAAAGATAGATGCCCAAAAACTGATGCCAAGTATCAGATCCGAGTACAGACGGCTGTTAAAGTCCGGGGAATTGAAGGCCGATGTCGCTCAGAAAGCGGCCATCGACGCCTTTTCCATGCTTCATCGCAAGATCCGCCAAAGCCATTCGTGGTGGCGTTTTCTGCTGGGCATGCGGCCGCGTGTCTATGGCCTATATCTCTGGGGACCTCCTGGCCGTGGCAAGTCGATGATGATGGATCTGTTCTTCGACAATGCCCATGTCGAGAAAAAGACCCGCGTCCACTTTCATGCCTTCATGTCCCAGGTCCACCACCTGATCCGCAAATGGCGCGAAAGCGACACCAAGACGCGCAAATCGATCTTCGGCACCCACAAGGGCGACGATCCGATCGCCCCGGTCGCCAAGCTGCTCGCCAAACAATCGCAACTGCTGTGCTTCGACGAGCTCCAGGTCACCGACATCGCCGACGCCGTTATTCTTGGTCGCCTGTTCGAAGCCTTGTTCGCCCAAAAGGTCGTCCTGGTCGCCACCTCCAATCGCCCGCCCGACGATCTCTACAAGGACGGTCCCAATCGCGACCTGTTTGTGCCCTTTATCGAAATGATCAAGGCGCGCTGCGACGTCATCGAGGTCGACGGTCCGAAAGACTTCCGCCTCGATCGCCTGCGCGGCGCCAAGACCTATTTCTTCCCGACCACGGCGCCGGAATCCCTGACTGGTTTCAACGCCCTGTGGGCCGATATGACCAAACTGACCTCAGAACGCGAGGCCATGCTGACAGTCAATGAGCGCAAGTTCAGCTTCAAACGCGCTGCCGGGCCGCTGCTGCGCGCCACCTTCGCCGAACTGTGCGGCGCCGCCAACGGCCCGGCCGATTATCTCGCCATCGCCGAACGTTTCACCACGGTCTTCATCGAAAATGTGCCGCTACTGTCGCCGGCCAATCGCAACGAAGCCCGCCGCTTCGTCACCCTCATCGATGCATTGTATGAGGCCCAGACAAAGACGGTGATCCTGGCCGCGGCCGAGCCGGCCCAGCTTTACCCGACGGGCGACGGCGCCTTTGAGTTCGAACGCACCGTATCGCGCCTCGAAGAAATGCGGTCGGAAGATTACCTGGCGCGCGCTCACGACGCTTCGCGCCACAGCCTGCCGCACACGCCGTCGCCCTATCACTACGACAAGYACGACTATAATGCGACCAATGATGACGGCACCCTGACCTTCCGTCATGTCAGCACCAATCTGTCGGATCTGGCGACCTATAGCCTGGGCGCGCCCGACGACGTCTCACCCTTCATCTTCTTCGGTCAGGAAGACCGCGACGCCCGTAGTTTCTCGGTTGTCTTGCCCGACCAGAACACCTTCGACGTCGCCGGCCAGACCCTGACGCGCGATGCCCTGCAGGCCGAGATCAAGGGCGCGCTCAATGCCTTCGGCCACCGCCACGGCGACCACCACGTGTCGGTCCATGTCGACTATGTCGCCCCGGCCGAATTCGCCCGCCGCTATATGGGTAGCCAACCAGCCTAAGCCTGGCTCAATATCGCTTTCGCCTGCTCCAGATGCAGGCGTTCGATCATCTCGCCATTCACCGGCAAGACGCCGGCGCTCGAACCTTCGAACGCCGCCACAACCGCATGCGCCCAAGTCATCTCCGCTTCCGACGGACTAAACGCCTTTTCGCATGGCGCGACCTGGGACGGGTGGATCAAGGTCTTGCCGTCGAAACCCAAACTGCGGCCCTGCTCGCATTCGGCGGTAAGGCCTGCCTCGTCCGTATACTGATTATAGACACCGTCGAGCACCACCAACCCGTTGGCCCGGCCATAGAGCACAATCTGCGACAAGGCGAACAGGATGTCCTGCCGCCCTGGCATCGGGCGCGTCCGTAGGTTCTTGCGCAGGTCGTTCGGCCCGGCGATCAAGCCTTTCAAAGGCATGCCGGCGATTTCCCACAGATTGGCGGCCCCCTCCGCCGTCTCGATCATCGCCCACAGCGGCACTTTCGGCCATGCCGTCAGTATGCCGCGCACGTCCTCGGTCCCCGTCACCTTGGGCACGACCAAGCCGTCGATGCGCTGGCCGGCCAGGGCGCGGTGAATGGCGCCGAGATATTGCGGATGCACCCGCACCAGCACCGTCCTGGCGACAAACTCACCCGCCAAAACCTCAGCCAAACCCGCCAAGGCGCTGTCGCGCTCGCCATCGCCGACCGCATCTTCGAGATCGAAGATCAGGGCGTCGCAAACCAGCGTCGCCGCCTTGGCCATGGCGCGGGCATTGCCGCAGGGAACGAATAGGACGGAGCGAAACTTCATGTCTTGGGATGCCGGTAGATGAGATCGAAACCGGGCTGCCAGCTAGCGCCATTATCGTCCGAGGTGACGCCCGCCTGCTCGACACTGCCGTCCGGCAGGGGCGTATAGGTCATGCGCGTGATCTGATTGGGTTTGCCGGGCTGCGGCCATGTCCCTTCGATGACCATGGCCGTACCGTTCCATCCGCCCTTGAAATCGGCGAAGGTGCCCGTCGAATCGAGCCAGGTCTGGCGCCATTTGCCTTCTGTCGGGTTCCAGGCATTGAGGCTGCCACCGGCGCCGGGCTGCAGCGGCATCCAGTTCTCACGCACCGCGCAACCGGCATAGAGCTTCTCGATCAGGCTGTCGGCGACCTTGGCGTCGGGCTTCTTGGCGGGGAAGACCTCCCACGTGCCGACCCAGAAGTCGAACTGATGGCTTTCCGGACTGTCGCAACCCGACGGGGCCGGCGGCGGAGCTGTTTGCGCCGATGCGACAGAAGGCACGAGCAACAGGGGCAATAACCAACGCATCTTCATGACATCTCTCCCGGGTTTATCCGACCCTACGCCCACTCAAGCCATCTGTAATCTAAACAAACCTTAATCTCCTCCCTTGTGAGCACGCAGTGCGAAACGGGGGAGGTGGCGCGGCGCTCGTTTGCCCTTGCAAACGAAGTCCGCGACGGAGGGGGCCACTTACGGACACGGATTGGGACGCGACTGATGCAGGGCCAGCACAGCCCTCTCCATCTCATCCGTCCACACCGTATCGAAAGCATCGATATTGGCCTTAAGCTGTTCCATCGTCGTGGCGCCGATAATGGTCGAGGTCACGAACGATCGCGTATCGACGAACTTCAGCGCCAGCGCTTCGGGCTTGATGCCCAACCCTTCGGCCAGGGCGACATATCGATCGACCATCTCGACCCCGCCCGGACCTTCGTAACGTTGCAGCCGGTCGAACAGCGTCTTGCGCGCGCCGGCGGGCAAGGCGCCGCCGCGGTACTTGCCGGTCAAATACCCCTGGGCCAGGGGCGAATAGGCCAGTAACCCGACATCCTCGCGCATTGCCACCTCGGCCAGGCCATAGTCAAAGGCGCGCGACACCAGACTATAGGCGTTTTGAATCGAGGCCAAACGCGGCAAACCGTGCACCTCCGCCTCGTGCAGGAATTTCATCACACCATAGGCCGACTCGTTCGACACGCCGATATGACGGATTTTTCCGGCCTTGACCTGGACATCAAGGCTTTCCAGGATACTGAGAAAGCTCTCATAATCGCTGTCATAATCGTTGAACTGGTGAAAGCCGAAACCCTGCAAGCGGCGATCGGGCCAGTGCAACTGATAGAGGTCGATATGGTCGGTCCGCAGCCGCTTCAACGAGGCATTGACCGCCTCTTCGATCTGGGCGCGGTTGTGCCGGGACCCGCCGCGGAACCAGGTCATGGCGTCGGCGCGGCCGGCCATCTTGGTCGCCAGGATCACCTTGTCACGTCTCGCCCCACCTTGTGCGAACCAGTTGCCGATAATGGTCTCGGTCGATCCCTGGGTTTGGGGTAGGGGCGGTATCGAATAGAGCTCGGCCGTATCGAAGAAGTTGATGCCGCGCTCGAGCGCGTAATCCATCTGGGCAAAACCCTCGGCCTCGGTATTTTGCTGCCCCCACGTCATGGTGCCGAGACAGACGCGCGAAACCTGGAGACCGGTGCGGCCGAGCGGTGAATAGTGCATGCGATTATCCTCACGGCGCCGTGACAACAAAGCCCTTGCCACACTTGCGCCTCAGCCCCATATTACATTCATCTCGGCGGACGCAAGTCCGTAGCCGTTACGTCATTACAGGGGTTCAGTTATGAACGAATTTGTTGGTCAAAATACACGGGTCAAACCGACCGTCCAGGATATGGCGAGGGACCTCGGTCTTAAGCGCTTCCTGCTCGGCATCTATCAGAAAATGGCCCTGGGCCTTCTGGTCACCGGCGGCATGGCTTGGTCGGTCGCTCATACCCAAGTCCTCATCCAGCTTTTGTTTAACGAACGTGGCTATACGCCGCTCGGCTGGGTCTTTGCGATCGCGCCGCTGGGGCTCGTCCTGGCTTCGAACTTGTTCATGCGCACGCTTAACGTCGCGATGATGGCCCTTTTCTATTGGATATTCGTCGCCGTCATGGGCGTGTCCCTGGCATCGATCTTCCTGATCTATACCGGCGGCTCGCTGGCCTCGACCTTCTTCATCACCGCGGGTGCTTTCGGTGCCCTCAGCATCGCCGGCTATACAACCAAGATCAACATGTCCGGCTGGGGTAGCTTCCTGATGATGGCGGTCTTTGGTCTGGTCATTGCGTCGATCGTCAACATCTTCCTCGGAAGCTCGATGCTCAGCTTTGCTGTTGCGGCGCTCGGCGTCCTGATCTTCTCGGCCCTGATTGCTTACAAGACCCAGTGGCTGAAAGAAGTCTATTATCAGATGGAAAACAGCCAGGCCGGTCTGGCCGCCATGACCTATTATGGCGCGCTCAGCCTTTATATCAGCTTCATCAACCTGTTCCTCAGCATCTTGCGTCTGATGGGCGGCCGTCGCTAAAGCGAACTGAAACCTGAAAACAAAAGCCCTTCGGAAGCCATTCCGGAGGGCTTTTTTGTTACAAAACGTCGAATTTCTTTTTATCCAGTACGGCCAGGACCGGCCCCAGTTCGCGACCACGTTTCAGGATCATGCCCGCCTGATTGAACAGAGCAAAGGCGCCTTGCTTGCGCGCCAGGGCCGGGCGCTTTTCGATGCGGTACAAGGGCGCTTCTGATGCTCGGCGGAAGATATTGAAGGCCACCGCGTCGCTCAACGTATCGATGGCATAGTCGCGCGCTTCACTGGCCGCCACCATGCGCCCATATAGCCGTAATATCAGGTCAAGTTCCTTGCGCTCGAAGAAGATCGGCCCGCCTATGGGGCCTGAAGCGCCGCCGGAAGAACCGAACGCGCCGCTGAAATCCTGAACACTCATGAGTCGCATTCCACCAGGGACAGGTGAAGCTTACGCCAGAGCTTAAATCACGCAAGCGTCTTTATGGTTTCGATACATAATGGCCGCGTAATGACCTTAATTTGGCCTTTTGAGCGCCGTTTGTCGCCGTCATATTCGTCTTGTCAGCCAAGGCGATTTTGCTCAGGTGCCTCCCCTGAACAGCCCCCCCAGCCCCCGGGCATCTGGTAAGGTCCCTTGGTTGACAGACGTTTCTTCCCCCTGAGATTAAATTCGCGCTGTCCCTACCCTGGGACGGCGCTTTTTTTACGCCCACAAACCCACCTTGGTCCGCGCCATCTGGACAAAGAACGGCAAGCGCCGGAACCGGCTCAGCCAATCCGTGACATGACCATAGGGCGCCAGGTCGATCCCGCCTTCGGGCGCATGGGCGACATAGGAATAACAGGCCATATCGGCGATGGTGACGCTGTCCCCGACCAGCCATTGCCGCGGCCCGAGATGGCTTTCCAGAATCCCCAGGAAATCATTGGCGATCGCTTGCGCCGCCGCCATATCGGCCGGGCTCTTGAAGATATTGATGCGCCGCGCCGTCGCCAGCCCGTAATTGACCGGCCCGGCCGCCTTGCCCAGCCAGGCGACAATCTCCGCCATCTTTTGCGGATCGCGTGGCATGAACACGCCCTTGAGATCATAGGTCATGCACAGATAGACAAGGATCGCCGCCGAATCCCACACGACCTTGCCGTTGTCGTCGATCACCGGGATCTGGCCGAACGGATTGAGCTTGATGAAATCGGGCTTCTTCTGCTGCTTCCCCGCCAGATCCATGTCGATGCGCTCGAACGAAAGACCCAGCGCACGCAAGAGCAGCTCGACGCGATGGGCATGTCCGGAAACCGGGAAGCTGTAGAACTTGATGGCTGTTTTGGGTGTCGGCATGGCTTTGGACTCACTATGTGGTGTGTGGCAGGATAGCACCTCTCGCACGCGCTGCACGGCAAAATGTCGGCCCGATCGCCCCAAGCCTTGTGCATCGCACCCTGCGCTGTATAAATCGTTGCATGAGTAAGCTTGTCGTCCACGCCACCTGCTTGAGCCTTCTCGTCGGCCCCGAATGGCGCGGCGTTCTGATCCTCGGACCCTCAGGGGTCGGCAAGAGCGACTTCGCCTTGCGCGCCATCGAACACGGCTGGTCCCTGGTCAGCGACGACTATAGCTGCCTGTGGTCGTCCGGCGGTTACCTTTACGCCGCGCCACCCGATACCATTGCCGGCAAATTGGAAATCCGCGGCCAGGGCATTGCCAATGAGCCTATCCGCCGGCTGACGCGCGTCCATCTTTGCGCCTTCGCTCAAAGCGATCCCGTCGAGCGCTTGCCGGAAGCCGAGGTCACCCCCATATTGGGTCATGAGGTCCCGACACTGCGCCTCAACCCGCGCGAGGCGTCGAGCCTGCCGAAACTTGTGACGAAATTGCGGACATTATAACGTCTTGGCGTGGTCAAGAATCGTCGCTAGAGATAACACAGCCCATGAGGGGAGTTTGTGGCCATAACGTCACGCACCAGCCCGGCGCGGCCCTGTTGAAAATCTTTTTTTGCAGTGCGAAGAAATCGGGACTAAGATCAAATCCCTCCCGTCCAGCCTGATCGGCGCCGGGTCGAAGGTATCGAGGATTATGTATTTATGATCGGACTGGTGCTGGTAACTCATGGCAGACTCGCCGACGAGTTCGTATCGGCGATGGAGCATGTGGTCGGCCCGCAGAATCAGGTGAGCGCCATCTGTATCGGCCCCGAAGACGATGTCAGCCAGCGTCGCCAGGATATCCTGGACGCCACCTTCAAGAACGACACCGGCGACGGGGTCATCCTGCTGACCGACATGTTCGGCGGCACGCCGTCGAATCTCGCCATCTCGGTGATGGAACAGACCAAGGCCGAGGTCATTGCCGGCATCAACCTGCCCATGTTGATCAAACTGGCCTCCCTGCGCAAGAACGAGGACCTGCCGGCCTGCGTCGGCCACGCCCAGGAAGCCGGCCGGAAATACGTCACCGTCGCCTCCTACGTCCTGTCCGGCGACAACTGACCGTTACAAATCACTGGACTAAACAGGCGAATTCTCGCATCTTCACACCCCAATGAAACCATGTCCTGCGGGAGGGGCCTTGATGAGTGAGACGGATCTTCCGGTGCGGGCCCAGGTCGAAATCTGCAACAATAAGGGGCTTCACGCCCGCGCCTCGGCCAAATTCGTCAAGCTGGCCTCGTCTTTCGATAATGCCCAGATTTTCGTCATCAAAGACGACAACCGCGTCGACGCCTTGTCGATCATGGGCCTGTTGATGCTGGCCGCCGCCAAGGGCTCCAGCATCGAGATCGAGGCCGAGGGCGAACAAGCGCAAGAAGCCGTCGCCGCCCTGGTCGAATTGGTCAGCAACCGTTTCGACGAAGAGGCATGACGCGTTTGGCCCATCGCACCGCCTGGCTTTTGCTGTCCGCGGCCGTCCTGGCGTCACCCGCCGCGGCCGAAGGTGTCTACAAGGCCGAGGGCGAAGCCACCACTGCGCCGGTCGCCAAGCCCAAGCTCAAGCCACGCCTCGTCGCCAAAAAAGCGGCGCCTACCATCCCGGCCGCCCCGATCCCCTACACGACCTATAAACTGACGCCCGATGTCGCCAAGGCCCTGACCCCGGCTTCGCCTCCGCCCGCTGCGTCCCCGCCGGTAGTGATTACCGACCCGCCGATCGTCATCGCGCCGTCGCCCATCACACCCGTGCAGCCGATCGAAGCTCCGCCACCGCCACCACCTGTTGCCGCAAACCCCGGCGTCACCGAGATCAGCCTGCGTTGCGAAACCCATAAGGTGCGCGGTAAGAAGACCATCGCGTCGGGCACCTTCTATATCGACCTGTTCCCGTCGCCGGTCTTTCCCGACCAACATGCCGATTTCAAGTTCCTATTCGCCGATCCGGCCTATGACTCGCTGATCCGCGGCACCATGTGCCTCGACACGACCTGTTCGGCCGAGGTCAGCGGCACGGCCTATTACCTGGTCAACCGCGTCACCAAGAAGGGCGCGGCCCTGCGCATCACCCTCGATCGGGCCCGCGGCGCCTTCTATGCCGAGGAAATGGGCAAGCACGGTGACGACCATTTCGGCGAGCAAGGCTATTGCACGCCCCAACCCTTGCCGAAGGCGCTTTTCTAACTACTTCGCCACCGCCGCCGTCACGTCCATCCGGGCCTTCCATGCGTCGGGCCCGGCCTTGGCCACTCCGTCGGCGCCGAAGTCCATGATCTGATCGCCCGCCGCATCATAGACCGGCCACGGCGCCAAATCCCCACCGTCCGGCTTGCCGGTCTTGGCGAAATTGACCCAATAGGCATGCATGACCTTGGCCACGGCCTGGTCCTGGGCGGTCGCCGCATCGCCGTAACGCGCCGTGATAGTGTCCATCACAAACGGAACCTCGCTGGCATGAGGCGCGCCCAAGGGCGATTGCGGCCGTTTCGGTGTCGCCGTGTATGAGAAGCGGAATTCATAGCTGGTCACGCCTTGCTGGGCCAGGGTCGCCGCGACAAACCGCGCCGGCTCGACCATCGTCCGGTCCATACCGATCTCGCTATTGATTTGGCGCAGGTCCTTCGTGCCGTCGGGATCGTACGCGGCCTTGGCCTGGGCGGCATGGTCGCCGAAGCTGGCGAAGGCCTCGTCCTTACTGTTGGCCCAGAAGAAGCCGAGGTCGGCGCTGGTGGCGCCGATCATCACCGGCACATGGGCTTCGCGCCCGGCCAGGTAGGTCGCTGCCGGGTCTTCGACGACGATGCGGCCGTCCTGGGTCGGCCCGCCGTCGGTGCGGCCCTCAGGCCCAGTCGCCAAGTTCAGTCCATCGGTCACCGCAGCGGCCGAGAGTGCGCGCAGCTTGGCCAGGGCCTCACCATCCGTCCCGCTCACCCCATTCTTGACGGCGAATTGCACGCCCAAGGTCTCGGACGACGGCCGGCCCGGTTGGTCCTCGCTGAGCCGCCGCGGCCCCAGCAGATTGCCTCGGCCGCCGCCCGATTGGACGATGGCGCGGGCGAATAAGCCCTTGGCTTCCGGCGAGGTCAGCAACATATGCACCGACCCGCCGCCGGCCGATTCACCGAAGACCGTGACATTGGCCGGATCGCCGCCAAAGGCCGCGATATTGGCCTGGACCCACTGCATGGCCTTGATCTGATCCATATAGCCGTAATTGCCGAGCAGGCCATGATCGGCGTCGGCCTTGGTCAGGGCCGGGAAGCCAAAAAAGCCGAAGCGGCCCAGGCGATAATTGAAACTGACGAAGATGACGCCGTCGCGGGCAAAGGCGCTGCCGTCATAGATTTTCGGCGACGAGCCGCCGTTGACGAAACCGCCGCCATAGATCCACACAATGACGGGCAGCTTTTTGGCGGTCGCATCCGCCGGGCGCCAGACATTGAGATAGAGGCAGTCTTCCGAAGGTGTCGTGGTCAGGGGCGCATCGTCGTATTTGAAGGGCTCCTGCATGCAGTCATGACCGAGGGCATCGGCCGTTTTAACACCGGACCACGAAGCCGCCGGCTGCGGCGCCCGCCAGCGCAGATCGCCGACCGGCGGCGCCGCGAACGGTATGCCCTTGAAGCTCTCGACCCCGTCGGTGGTCACGCCGGCGACCTGACCGGTGGCGGTGGTGACTGGCTCTCCGGCGCAGGCGGCGGATGCGGCCAGGGCTAACCCCAGGGTGAGGGCGGTGACGAACTTCATGGCGATCCTCCGTATTTTCCCGCAGCATAGAACCTTATGGCGATAGGGGAAGGAAAAAGGTTTGGAACCGCCGTCACCGGTTTGCTCACCCCCCTGGGCGAGATTCGGAGTAGATGTGGCCCGGATTGGCAAAAACCGGCGCTCCGAATCGGATTTGGCCGACTTTTTACAGTAACATAATACCATTTTTGCGCGAGAACTCAGGCGCGCTAACGCTGTCCAGGGCGGGGAAGCGGCCAGGCGAGCCATCCAAAAAGAGGGATTCGGAGTGTCGGCTTTTTAAGGCCGCCGCCATCACACCTTAACCGCCCTGACAGCCATCCACGGCCTACCTGGCAAGCCTACAAATCGCTTTGGATCGTGAAACGTGTAGGCGTCCTTCTTCATGACGGTAAATGTCCCATCGACCGGTGTCACCGTCATATTCCAGGTGTCCAGAATATCGACCCGGAACGTCTCGCCACCGTTCAACATCTTGGCCGGCAGTTCGAACGCCCAGGATTCGGGCGTCGCCTCGCCGAAATAACGCAGATAATAAACCCCGGCCTGACCGCCGAAATGCCGGTCCCACCACTTGTCGATCGCGTCGAAGCCGGGCTTCGGTCCTTGCTCCATCACGCGCTTCAAAAAAGCCAACCGCGGCGCGCTTTCTCCCAACAACCGYCCGCCGATCCCGGTCCATGACGCATCGGCGCTGATATTGTCCGCCGTCAAGGTCTCGCCGTGCCCGACATAGGTCCCGCCGACAAGGCCATGCCAGAACCGCGACACCATCTCCGGCCCGCTGAGATTACCCCAGCGCAGGTCGATCTTGCCCTCGTAACAGACTTCGTCGAAGACGACCGGCTTTTCCCACACCCCGCGATAGATTTCGGCGCGCGTATCGTCCTTGACCGACATGCCGTTTTGCACGCTGGCATGGGTCACCCACGGCTTTCTGTTGTCGAAGAAGGCCTTGCAGTTATGGATGGAACGCAAACGGTTATGCGGATCATTCGCCGCGACGAAGCCACCCAAATGATCCCAATCGGCCTCCGCTTTCGACAGCACCAGGTCGAACTCATTGGCCATAGACCACCACACATTATCATAGGCCGACAGCCGGGCGATGACGTAGCGCAGATAGCGCTCGTCGTCGGCCCGCGCCATGTCGCACCAACCGTGGGCCTTGTCATAGGGATGATAGAGGATGACATCGGCCTGGATGCCGAGCGCCTGCAACCGCGCCACCCGGTCTTCGAAGCGCTGGAAAAACAGAGGATTGAACCGTGCCGGATCCCAATCGCGGTCACCCGGACCGGTCTTGACGAACGGTTCGACCGGCGCCGCCTTGACGTTCTGGAAGACGCACATGCGGATCTTGTTGAATGGCGCCGTGCTCAGAGTCTGCAATGTCTGGTCGGCCAGGTCGTCCGACTGCTGTGCCCAGGCATAGGCCGTGGTCCCAATCTGGCAAAACGGCGTGCCGTCGGCATGGGCGAAGTGATAACCGTCCGCCGTCACGGACACCGGACCATGGCGCCCAGTGGTTGCCCCAGCCACGTGGAATGATCCCGTCTTGCCGTTCAACGCCGCCACATTGCTGGTGGTTCGCCACGCCCAGGCCCCGGTTTCCAGTGGGCTGAAGCGGACCTTATAGATCCCTTTACCGTCGTAAAATCCCGGCACCCGGATCGTCTTCGCGTTCTGGCTGAACTCGGCGTAAAGTGTCGCGTCGACGAACGGGTTACCGTCGGCGGGACCGTCGAGGCTCAGCTCCATAACCTCCCAAAGCCTTGCAGGCTTGGTGTCCGTCATCGCACCGCTTGCCGCGACCAAGGGCAGGGCGGCCAAAACGCCGCGTCGTGAAACCCGCATCATTTTCTCCCTATTTGTCATTCATCATACAACTATCGAGGCCGAGTTCAAGCCGACTTATAGCTTCTTTATGATGTAACGGTCCTAAGGCGTCGAAACTTTAGATCGGAAAATGGTAAGGTAAAGCTTCACCAAAACCATTGTAGTTTCAGGAGTTTAACATGAACAACGATCGCGCCCAGGGTAGCTGGGAACAGGTCAAGGGTCACGTTCAAAAGGCGTGGGGCAAGCTGACCCATGACGATCTCGACGTCATCGAAGGCGACCGCAAGCTCCTGGCCGGCAAGATTCAGGAACGCTACGGTATCGCCGAGGACGAGGCGCAGAAGCAGGTCGATGAGTGGAATGCCCGCATCGATCACTAAGCTAAAACCGTAACAGCGAGCTTGTTGCTTCTTTCCCGCCGGACTGAAGCAGCAACCGGGCGGGAAGGCGTCTCCTCAGATGCGCCTTCCCGCCTTTTTCATGTGCGCCGTCCATCATGCTCCGACGGGCGAGATATCCTGAAAACGTCATATTTCCTGTAATATGACAACGGCGGATGATTTTGATTCGTCCACCGTTGGCAGCGGGCAAGCGCCGCCGCCGCCGATGCGGCGAGCCCAGCGGCATTTGAGCTTACAAAAAGCGAGTACCAGCGGTCATCCTCGATGACAGAGGTATTAAGCGATTAGAAATCCAACACGTGTAGCATGGGACAAAAGTACCGTTCTCAACGGCCGTGACAGGTTCGTTGTGCGTAACGCAGGAAGTGTTCGTGGAGAGAGGCAAGGGAAGGCCAAGTCGGGACCCGGGCTGTCACGCCGATGACGCCGGAGGTATGGAAAGGTCGTTCGACGTCCTGTTCGAGCAAAACCCGATCCCCATGTGGATTTTCGATATCGCGAACCTGGACTTCGTCGCCGTCAACCCAGCGGCATGCGCGCTTTACGGTTATGCCAGAGGCGACCTTCTCAGTAAGACCATCCTGGAAGTGCATCCAACGGAAGATTGGCCGGCCGTTCGCGACAACGCGACTAATCTGGCGACCTTCGCCGCGCCGAAGCAGTGCTTTACCCACGTCAAGGCCAGTGGCGACAAGATCCAGGTTCTCCTCTTTGCCCAGCGCATCGACTACCTCGGCAAGGACTGCGGCATCGTCTGGAATATCGACGTTACCGAGCGCGAACAGGCCTCGATTGAGCTGAAAGGCACGCAGATATTTCTCGACGCGGTCGTCGAAAGTATTCCCTCCATGGTCTTCGTCAAGGACGCGCGCGACGGGCGCTTTGTCCTGCTGAACAAGGCGGGTGAAGATCTCCTCGAAATCCGGCGCCACGACCTGATCGGCAAAACCGACTTCGATCTCTTCGATGTTGCGGACGCGGAACGGTTCACCGAGGCGGATCGGGCCGTCGTCGCTTCGGGCAAGCTGGTCTGTATCGAAAACGAGCCGCTGTCGACGCCAACGGGCCTGCGATCCTTGCGAACCCAGAAGATCGGTGTGCCGGGTATTGACGGCAAGCCGCGCTATCTGCTCGGTATTTCCGAGGACGTTACGGAAAAGCTCCGGATCGAGGAGCGCAGCCGTCACCTGGCCCTGCACGACGTCCTGACGGATCTACCGAACCGTCTGAAGTTCCAGAACCTGCTCGATCAGCAGATGGAGGACAAGGCGTCCCGCGAAGATTTTGCTCTCCTTCTTTTCGATTTGGATCGCTTCAAGGCCGTCAATGACAGCCGGGGTCACCACGCCGGCGACGAACTTCTGCGCCAGGTCTCAACGCGCATGTTATCGCATATGGGCGACGACGACATCGTCGCGCGACTGGGCGGCGACGAGTTCGGCGTGATCCATCGCGGCCGGATCAGCGAGCACAGTGCCTCGCAACTGGCGCAACGCCTTATCGGCGCGATATGCGAACCGTTTCATCTTGACGGTAATATTATCTCGATCGGCTGCAGTGCCGGCCTCGCCCTCAGGTCCCGACACGGCTGTAACGCCGACGCCCTGATGAAGCGCGCGGACCTTGCCCTTTATGCCGCCAAGGCGACGGGTAAGGGAGATTACGCCTGGTTCGAATTCACCATGGAAGAAAAGGCCGACAGGCAACGGATTCTGCGGGATGAACTTAGCTCCGCCCTGGAAAAAAAAGAGCTCTATATCGATTACCAGCCCATCGTCAGCACGAAATCCGGACGTATCATTTGCTTTGAGGCCTTGCTACGCTGGCGGCATCCGACGCGCGGCCTGATCTCCCCCGTGGACTTCATTCCGGTCGCCGAGTCGTCGCGGCTGATCGAACCGATCGGACGATGGGTGTTGCAACAAGCGTGCTGCGAAGCCGCCAAATGGCCGGCCGATATCGGCGTGGCCGTCAACCTGTCGCCGCACCAATTTACCGGCTTCGGCCTGGCCGCGGATGTCATCAAGGCGCTTGACCAATCGAGGCTGGCGCCCGATCGGCTCGAACTCGAAATTACCGAATCGGTCTTTCTCACCGACAGCCAGGAGAATGTGCGGATTCTCCATCAACTGAAGCAACTCGGCATTCGTATCGCCCTGGACGATTTCGGCACGGGTTATTCAAGCCTGGCCTATCTGCGCTGTTTTCCGTTCGACAAGCTGAAGATCGATCGATCATTCATCACCGACCTGACATCGTCCCCGGAAAATCTGGCCATTGTGCGCGCGGTCATCGGCCTGGGGAAAAGCTTCAACGCCGTCGTTACCGCGGAAGGCGTGGAAACCGACGCCGAATATGCCTGCCTGGCCGAAGAAGGCTGCGATCAGGCCCAGGGCTATCTGCTGGGACGCCCCATGGCCGTGGACGCCGTACAAAAGCTGGTCAATGTGCGCAACGCGCCGCGCAGCCAGGTTGCCCGTTAAGATCGGCCGTAAGAGCTAGAGTCAGGACAGGGGTTGTATCGCACGCTTTTCCTTCGGCTCGCGATACCTCAGGGCCGATACCAGGGCGGAAAGCGCGGACGCCGCGTGCCGCCGATTGGGGTAATATAGATGGTATCCGGCGAACGGCGCACACCAGTCCTCCAGAACGCGGACCAGGCGCCCGGTTTGAATATGTTGCAGCACCTGGTCTTCCGGCACGTAAGCAAGTCCCAGACCGTCCAGTGCCGAATTTATCCGGAGCGTAAGGTTGTTATAGACGAGTTGGCCGTTCACCCGAACGTTCAGTTCGCGTCCCTCCTTCTCAAATTCCCAGGGGAACAGGCCGCCATAGGTCGGCAGCCGCATATTGATGCAGTTGTGGGATGTAAGGTCCTGCGGGGTCTGTGGAGGCGTACGACCCGAGAGATAGGCCGGCGAACCGACAACCGCCATACGCATGTCCGGCCCGATTCGGACGGCCACCATATCCTTGGCCACCTGCTCGCCCAGCCGGACGCCCGCGTCGAAACGCTCGGCGACAATGTCGGTCAAGCCATAGTCAACGATGATCTCGACCGTGATGTCCGGATGCTCGGGAAGGAACCGCGCCAGCGCCGGCTCGAGAACGGACACGGCGGCATGTTCCCCGGCCGTGATCCGCAAGGTTCCGGCAGGACGGTCTCTCAGGGCGGACAAGTCCCTGAGCTCGCTCTCGATCTCCTCGAAACGCGGCGCCAGGGTGCGCAGGAGACGCTCGCCGGCCTCGGTCGGCGATACGCTGCGCGTCGTCCGGGTTAACAATCGCAAACCGAGCCGCCCCTCCAACGCTTTTATGGTCTGGCTGAGGGCCGACTGCGACACACCCAGCTTGGCGGCGGCACGGGTGAAGCTTTGCTCCCGAGCCACATGGGCGAAGGCCGCTAAATCGTCGAAGCTGGGCGTATTCATTAGCTATCCTTATGACGGCATGCCGATTATAGCGGCTAATCGAAATGATCCAAAGGGCATAAAGTGATGTTCATGCGACGCTCGGTCACCAGGCGATGGATGGGTCGCCGGGCGCGGATACGTAAATTTCCGACAGAGAGTGCAGACATGCAAAACGTCATCTTGAACAATGGACTGCTGATGCCGAGCCTCGGCTTCGGGGTGTTTCAGATACCTGATCCCAAGGACTGTGAGCGTTGCGTCATCGATGCGATCGCAACAGGTTATCGCCTGATCGACACGGCCGCCTCCTATCTCAACGAAGCTGCTGTCGGCGCCGGCATCCGCAACAGCGGTGTGCCGCGTAGCGAACTGTTCGTCACGACGAAGCTGTGGGTGCAGGATACCGGTTACGACAAGACCACGCAGGCGATCGGCGACTCGCTGAAGCGCCTGCAACTGGATTATCTCGACCTCTATTTGATCCACCAGCCGTTTGGCGATGTCCACGGCTCATGGCGCGCCATGGAAGAGGCCTACAAGGCCGGTAAGCTGCGTGCCATCGGCGTCAGTAACTTCGAACCCGACCGGCTTATGGATATCAAGGTCTTCAATGAGATCGCGCCGGCCGTCAATCAGATTGAAACCAACCCGTTTCAGCAGCAAGTCGAAAGCGTCGATTTCATGAAGTCGATCGGTGTTCAACCCGAGGCCTGGGCGCCGTTCGCCGAGGGCCGCAACGGCTTGTTCACAAACGAAACCCTTGTCGCCATTGCCGGAAAATACGGAAAATCCGTCGGCCAGGTGGTTTTGCACTGGCTGCTGCAACGCGGCGTCGTCGCCCTGGCAAAGTCCGTTCGCAAGGAACGCATGGCCGAAAACCTGGCGGTGTTCGATTTTCAACTCGACGAACCGGACATGGCGCGCATCGCGGCGCTGGATACCAAGACCAGCAGCTTCTTTTCGCACCGTGACCCCGAAATCGTCAAATGGATGAGCGAGCGCAAGCTCGACATCTGATCGCTTTTCGAAACATTTCGTTTGGAGACCAGACCATGTCCGACACGCTGAATATCACACCGAACCGCTTCGACCGCCGGCAAATCCTGTTGGCCGGCGCCGCGGCCAGCGCCGCGCCCATGCTCATGTCCGGAACGGCACGCGCCGCTGAAGACGCCAAGACAGATAGGTCAGCGCAACAGGGGACCCTCGCCGCCGGCCGCCGCCGTTTAGGCAAGCTGGAGGTGTCGTCCATAGGCCTCGGCGTGCAGAATATGAGCCGCACCTATGAGACGACAGTCCCCAGCCGGCCGGAGATGCTCAATATTATCCGCGCGGCTTTCGACCAGGGCGTCACCTTCTACGACGCCGCGGAAGCCTACGGCCCCTTCGAGGTCGAGCGCATTCTTGGCGAAGGGGTTGAACCCTTTCGCGACAAGGTGGTGATCGCTTCAAAATTCGGCTGGAATATCGACCTCGAAACGGGCGAACGGCGTCCCGGCCTCAACAGTCAACCCGCCCATATCAAGCTGGCCGTCGACGGCATGCTGAAGCGCCTGCGAACAGATCGCATCGATCTGCTTTATCAGCACCGCGTCGACCCTCAGGTGCCTATCGAGGATGTCGCCGGCGCGATCAAGGACTTGATGAAGGACGGCAAGGTGCTGCACTGGGGCCTGTGCGAGATGGGGCTCAACACCCTGCGACGCGCCCACGCCGAATTGCCGGTTACGGCTGTGCAGAACGAGTATTCGATGCTGTGGCGCGGGCCTGAAGAGGCCGTCATTCCGCTCTGTCATGAACTGGGGATCGGGTTCGTGCCCTGGAGTCCGCTCGGTGTAGGTTTCCTGGCTGGCGCCATCGACAAGGATACGCGCTTCGCCGACGGCGATATCCGCAAGGTCGAAGGCCGGTTTGCAGCGGAAAACCTGCCGCAAAACCTGGCCCTTGTCGCCCTGTTGAAGACTTGGGCGGAGCGGAAACAGGCGACCCCGGCGCAAATCGCCCTGTCCTGGCTGATAGCGCAAAAGCCGTGGATCGTGCCGATACCCGGTACGACCCAAATGGCCCATATGCGGGAAAACACCCAGGCAGTATCCATCCAGTTTACGCCGTCTGAATTGGCCGAGCTCAATTCAGCGGTCTCGGCCATCCAGATCAAGGGTGCGCGACTGCCAGACGCCGTGCTTCAATTCTCTAATGTCGAAGCGCCACCGAAGATTTGACACCATCCTTGGTCAGCCTACTTCTCCGACGTCAAGGTTGATGGATCGAAGATCTGAATCTCGCTGCCCATATCGATCAGCACCACCTTGGTCGGATCGTCGGCCAGTTCCTTGAAGAAGCGATCGCCGACCGCCGAAATCCCCATATCTCCGCACGGCGGCTCGCCCGGCTCGACGGCATTGGCCTTGTCGAAGGCGGCCTTGTCGGCGCCGACCGGTTCCAGCTCATATAACCGCCCGGTCAGATCGTCCGCCGGCGGCACCACAACCAGTTCGCAGCGCGCCGTCATTGGGCCCGGAGAGGCGGCGCGAATCGCCGGCAGCACCGAATCGAACGGCGCATCGGCTGCTTTCGGAAAAACGCGGATCACGGTCCGCCGCGACACGCCCTGATCGCCGGGCGACTCGATCACAAAGCCGGGCAGGCTGTCGTCGGCGACCAATTTCTGGCTATCGCAGGCATAGCTCCAGATCGACAAGCCTTTGCCCGTAACCTTACCCCAGGTGCAGCCCTTGAAGGTCTCCTGCGCGGTCTTGGTCGGTAGCGGGTCCTTGTCCGGCGCGCATCCCGATAAGGCGATCACCGGGGCGACGACCGCCAAAACCATCAAAACTGCCCGCATAACGACCTCCTGTAATTTGGCCGCATATCAGCAAGCTATGGCAGGCTTGTCCAGACAAAGAATGGGGAAAGCGTGAGCGGCCGGAAGTTCCAGCAGGCAAAGGACGCATAGCGTTCAAACCCGCCGCCAGATACTTCCGGCCGTTTAGTCCTGTCAGGTGTTTCCGGGGGAAGAAACTTTGACAGTGAATCAACGTTAGCGGTTGCGAGATAAGGATGCGGTTTGCTATGTCTCCGGTTGTATAAAGATTTGATAAGGGGGACACTTCTCCTCCCTTGCAAGCCCCCGGGGCGAAACGGGGAAGGTGGCGACGCGTAGTCGCCGACGGAGGGGCCACTGTGCCGTCTACCTAGACTGGCTTCACCTTTTTCCTCCTGACCCGTTTCAAACTCTCAGCCCTGTCCTTGGCCATCAACCATATCCCCAGTGCCACTTCATCCGGATCGGCCATGACCTCCGACGCCGGAATGCGGTAGGTGATAATGCTCTTTTCCAACATCCACGCGTCCCGCCGTTCATCGTGCAAAGCCTGCTTCAGGGTATCGTGGATCAAACCGTCGATTTCAATCGCCAGCTTGGCCTTGGCACAAAAGAAATCGAAGAAGAAACCATCGCGAACGGCTTGATGGCGGAACATAATCTCGCCCTTCTTACGGCCTTTCAAGCGAAACCAAATCGCAGCTTCCGGTGGTGTCATATTCCGCCGTAGCCTGCGTCCAAAAGTGATTTTGGATTTATCCCGTTCCCTCATGTGAGAAATCTATCACCCTTCTTAAACACAGAAAAGGCTGCACTAATCTTCTCCTCCCTTGCGAGCCTTCTTCAGGCGAAGCGGGGGAGGTGGCAGCGCGCTCGCCGCCCTTGCGGCGAAGTCGCTGACGGAGGGGGCCATTTCACCGTCCGTCGGCCCCCTCCGTCGCGGACTTCGCGCTGAAGAAGCGCGAGCGCCGCGCCACCTCCCCCGTTTCGCACTGCGTGCTTACA
>NZ_JBFUDD010000014.1:0-205523 GCF_056404915.1 Asticcacaulis sp. P2_B1
AAACGGTCGGAAACGGTCGGCCGAGAGGGGCCTGGAGGCCTGCCAGGCACCTTTAAACTCGTCGATGGCGCCGACGAAATTGAGGATTTCGGGGGTAATGTCGAAGGGCGGGACCGTGAACATGGGGACTTATAGCCTGTTATTTGTCTTCGTTCATCCATTTCCACCCATTTAGACGGGGGGCGAAAGCGCCTGTCGGCGTTCGTTCACCCATTTTCACCCATTTAGCGGGGGGTCAGCAGGGCCTATTGGCGGCGCCAAATCGCACGGGTAAGCCACGATTTTGTGCTTTGCACCCCAATGTCTCCGCAAACCCAGGTTGGTGAACACTCAAAAATCCCAGAACTTGAAACGGTAATTCCAAATCGATATATTTTGGAATTTATGAAAACTTCGCGGCGCGTCATTTTATACTTGAAAAAATGTTACTATATAAAAAAACAATTGACCTGATCTTGTAATTTGTTATGCATGTTACCGCAAACATCTACCTTAGAGGTAGTTTTGCCGACTATAGATGCAATAGAAACAATAAACCGTCACAGGGAAATCATCATGAAAATAGTAAACTGGCTCACGCCGGCTGTAATGGCCTGCGCCTTATTGGGTGCTGCTTCAGTTGAAGCCGCAACCTGTACTTCCGCTCAATACGGCAACTTTGTCATCGGCAGTTTCACCTTCTATAACGACATCTGGGGCTCCGGCGCCGGCGCGCAAACCATCTGCGCCAATTCGGCGAGCAATTGGTACATCACCACCAATCAGCCGAACACCAGCGGCATCAAGGCCTACGGCAATGCCAGCTACTATGTCGGCAAGTCGCTGACCAGCATCTCCACCCTGTCGTCGACCCTGAGCGAAACCACGCCGTCCGGCGGGGCGTGGGATGCGGCCTACGACATCTGGGACAGCGCCAACGCCTATGAGGTCATGATCTGGATGAACTATACCGGCACGTCGACCGGTGGCGGCAATGTCAAACCGGCTTCCTTCAACTGGAGCAGCACCGGCAATGCCGTGCCCGTCTATACCAATGTCAGCATCGGCGGCGTGACCTATAACGTCTACGAAGGCAATGTCGGCCACCCCGTCATTTCGTTCCTGCGGACCACCAAGACCAACAATGCCACGACCGACCTCAAGGCGGTCCTGCTGTGGATCAAGTCGATCGGCTATTTCGGCAATATCACCGTGGGCCAGGTGCAATACGGCGTCGAAGCCACGACGACGTCGGGCACCCAGACCTTCACGATGAACAACTATACCGTGACGTCGAAGTAATACAGCAGGAGCGGGAGGCTGGGCTTGGCTGGCTGGAGCGTGATGGCTTTGGTCGGAACCGTCAGTCGAAAGAAAGGACCCCTCACCCGGCAGGCTAAAGCCTGCCACCCTCTCCCCTCAGGTGGGGAGAGGGGGTAAGTGGAACGATTTTATCTAAGGTTATTCCCTCTAAACCAGCCTTCCGCTCTACGTTCAACCGATGTCAGGGAAAGTGCATCGCGTCATGTACACACTATTTTGCTCGGGCGGGTTGTTGCGGCAGCCGGCCCTGATGCTGTTGGCCGCGCTGGCCGTCGCGTCGGGACCGGCCACGGCGCAACAGCAGGCGCAGAACCTGTTCACCGATGCGGCGGTGACCCAGGTGACGTCGAACCAGGCGCGGCTGTCCCTGAACTTCGGGGCCGAGGCGCCGGCCTATCGCATCGACGGCAATGACCGGCCGCATGTCGAATTCCGCCTGCGCAATACGCGCAATGTCGCGATCGACGCCAATGGCGCGCCCAGGAACAATCTGAACCTTTATCTGGCGCGCGGCGTGCAGTTAAGACCCGACGGCCAGGACCTGGTTCTGGTCATGGATGCCGACGCGCCGCTGCATATCGGCGTATCGACGACCCAGCGCCGGCGCCTGGTCCTGACCATTGACGAGGCGGTGGTCACGGGGGCGGGGCCGGGGCCGGACGCCGGCAATATCACGACGGCCGACGCGGGCATCGGCTCCGGCCTCCTGGCGAGTGCCGGGCCGGTCCTGCCGTTGGCCGTCGATCCGCCGGCGGGTGAGGACGGCTATGCCTTGATCAAGCTGAAATATGCCGATGTCAGCGAGATCGTCGGTCTGTTGTCCAACGGGGTTTCGATCAAGTCGAACGACTCGTTCACGCCGTTGGAGCCCGGCTTCGGCTCGCCGGGCAATAGCGGCGGCAACAGCTATAGTCCGGTCCCAAGCCAGCCCCAGGACGAGGACCCGCCGCTGGGCCAGGCCGTCGATTCGTCGCTGAGCGTCGATCGCCGGCTGAACGCCGTCTGGGTCAAGGGATCGCCGGAGCATATCGCCCGGGTGAGGGACGAGATCGAGCAGATCGACGTGCCGGTCGACACGGTGATTTTGGAGACGCAGTTCGTCGAGCTGACCCAGGCCGGGGCGCGCAATGTCGGTATCGACTTTACCAATTCGGCCGGGCAGATCGGCGTGGCGACCTATCAGAGCGGCCAGTTCCTGCCGGGGCTGAACTATGCCAATGACCGGAGCCAGGCGACGAGCCTCAGTTTCCAGGCGGCGCTGAACGCCCAGATCCAGAACGGCCAGGGACGCATTGTGTCGCAGCCGCGGATTGCCGCCCAGAGCGGGGCTTCGGCTAAGATCATTACCGGCGACGCCCTGCCGATCCTGACCTCGATCACCTTGTCCGGGGTCAATGGCGTGTCGCAGCAGGTGCAATATGTCAATGTCGGCGTGACCTTGCAGATCGCGCCCCGGGTCAGCGGCGACGGCTTCGTCAATTCGCACGTGTTTTGCGTGGTATCGAGCGTGACCGGCTATAGCCAGGGCTATCCGACGATCAGCCAGCGGCATGCCGAAACCTCGGCCACGGTGCGCGACGGCGAGTCGTTCATCATCGGCGGGCTGAGCCAGGAGGCGGTGCTGGAGTCCTATTTCCACGTGCCGTTCCTGGGCGACCTGCCGTTCCTTGGGCGGGCTTTCGGGACGGAAAAAAGCAGCAAGACCAAGACGGATCTCTACATCGTCATCACGCCGCATATCGTGCAGCATGGGGCTCCGAACAGTGGTCCGCAGTAGGGATATGTACGACGAGCAGGGCAGATTGTCCGTCCGACGCATAAGGTTGAAGCCGGCGTTATCGGCTCCATTTCTCTACGTGGAAGCTGTTTTCGAATGTCGCGTGTGCTGAATGGGCTTTGAGGTGGAGAATCCGCAACCAGGGCATGGGGACGGAAGTGTTGAGATTCGGCTGAAGAACCGTGCCCTTGGGTGTTATCCGGGCCGAAATTATTGAAAGCGCCACCTTGTCGCGGACGTTTCCTCCGATGGCCAGAAGGATGCCCTGGCCGGTGTCGGTCGCAACGACGATATCGCAATGTGCCGGCATTGTGGAATCGAGCGCGCCCGAGATTTTTTGTTGGTCCGTCGTTCCGCGCGCCGAACATATGATGTCCCCGGCCTCGATCGGTGCAGGTAGATCGGGGCGCACGCTGCGATACCAACCCAGCCGTGACCGCTCCATATCTTGCGCATCTATTAAGAACTGGATGTGCGACGAAGACTTTGGAAAGGCAATGTCGTCCGCGCCGGCCTCGCATAATACCCAGGAAACGAAGGCCGCCGACCATGGCTCGTTCCACGACCGGCTGGAAAACAAATGTTCGTTCCTGTAGCGCAGACGGGAGCGGGGCGCCGGGTCACCGGCTTTGGAAGGCCATGGATCGACAACGCTCCAATAGCCGGCAATCGCGCCATCGACACTGTTTTCACGTTCGGTTGCGACGGCGGGTTCGGCCCCTGAACTCAAGCGAAGTGCCGGTACTCGTTGCATAACAAGGCGTTGTAATTGTGCGTCTGTCAGACCCTTAAACCGAGACGACCTGTTCACTACCGGATAACCAAACCGCCGCCACTGCGAAACCGCCAAATCGACGATGCGTTGCCGGATATAGGAAGGGCGCGGTTCCTTGGGGCAGCCTGTCTTCACGACGGTTACGTGACCGGCATCGGAAATGGCAACACGCGCATCCGGAAGCAGGGGGCTGACGGACGTCTCGATCGACAGTGTTTCGACGGGCAGGTCGCGCTGGCAACCGGCGAGCGTGAGTCCCGCGCCCATGGCCAGGACGACAAGGCACGCGGCCGGCCTCCATGTCAAAAGATGAAACTTCGACGCCGGCATGGGTTGGGATTCTCCGGCATGAAGCCTGGGTCGCTTTCCATCTCGGCTGGCTTAAACGGGATGACATAAGCAAATCGATTGAGCTTGACCTTGCACAAGCGCGCCCGCAGGCGGTCGCCATCGTCCTTGCCCAGTTCCTCCAGCACCCGGACCTGAACGCTGCCTTTACTGGAAACAATGACGATATGCTGGTTGTCAAGAAACTTTACCATGACGGGCTTTTCCGCAATGCCGCCCAGGCGCGTGACTTCCTTGGCGTTTTGCAGGTCCAGGTAATGCACGGCGCCATCGTTGGTGCCGACGGCGATATGCAATCCGTCCGGAGCGAACGCCGCACTGACCACCGCCGCGCCCAGCTGAATAGGGCCGCTGACGGGCAGTCCGCTGCGGGCGTGCCAGATCCACGCCACGTTTCTCGCATCGGCTGTTATGACCATGTCGTCTGTGTCCGAAGCGGCGGTGAAATTGACCGGTCTGTCATGACCTGAAAACAGGGCGACCCTCGCTGCATCATCCATACGAAAGACCCGGACCGGCTGATCCGTAGCGGCCACTACCACCAGATTTCCCCGGTCGGCGACGGCGCCAAAGGGAAGTCCCGGTGCGAATTTCTCCCATCTCTGCGCGCCGGTTTTGGCATCGAACACGACGACATGTCCGTTGCCGAAGGCGACAATGACATGACGAGCCTCGCTGAAGACAGCGCTCTCGGCGGGCGACACTGGCGTCATGACTTTGAAAAGGGGGGCAAATGTTCCCCGTCGCCAGGCGGTTACCGTTCCGTCGTCGGCAAAGGCGTAATAGGTTCGCCCGTTATCATAAAGGACGTGGTCGATGCGTGCGCCCGTTCCCGAATGCTCTTCTCGTTCCTGGTTTTGGCCGATAAAAATGAGGCGGCCGTCCGTGGTTCCGAGAGCGATATCGTTTGCCGGGGTGACAATGCCGGCGGTAATCGGGACGCCGAGACGGAACATCTCGGGCTGCGCGGCGACGTTGAGCGCCGACCGAACCGCCTTGCCGTCGCGGGAATAGACGAGCACGGAGGCGTTATCCGGTGCCAACAGCGCGGTCTTGTCCGTATTGCCCGGGTCCAGCCGCTTGTAAACGGTCAGAGGCTCGACCGAGCCGCTGCGCCGCAGTGCGCAATCGGAAAACGTCGCCGTGCCGGCGACTTCGCAGGGGAGCTTTGCTGCGAATACGGACGCCAGGGCGCCCGGCTTGAAGCCCGCCGCCAAGGCGAGATTCGCCGGCGGCATGGTTGCCGTCTTGATGCTGGTCGCCGCCCATTCGCGCGTCGCCTGGTTACTAAACAAGGAGAAAGTACCCCATGTCGCGAGAACGGCCGCCACCGCGACGGCGCCTGCCAGTGCGCGCGCGCGCAACTGAGAGGCTTTACCGGCCTCGAGGAAGCATCGCGCGTCATCGGAGATATAGAATTGAAATTCCGGCCGCAACGACACCGTTTGGGCATCGCGCAGGGCCCGGCCGCGATAGGTGGCGGTCACTGCGCCCTTCCGCCAAAGTCCGGCACTGGTTTCCAGGCGCTCCAGGACCTGTAAGGGACCACGCAGCAATTCGACGGCGGCGCGCATAGCCGGCCATAACCGCGCAAGGCTTTCGTGGAATATTTCGTAGACGACCTGCGTGCCGCCCGACTGGGTTTCGCCGCGGCTCTTGCGGACTAGTTTGACGTCGACCATCGCCTCGACAATGCGAAGATCGTCCGGACTGATGGTGGTGTCTCGCACCTGGCGCCGGATATACTGACCGTCTCGACCAAGAGCGACGAAATCGGGCACCAGAGCTGCGACCAATCGCGATTCCTGCGACCGGGTTTTCGCCATGACCAGGTCGATAAGGTTCTGAACGATGCCGGTCGCGCGCCCGACCGTCGTGTAACGCTCGACATTCAACAGGCGGTCGTTACGGGCCTCTTCCGCCATTCTGCTGAGCGTCAGGGCGAGGACCGGAAGGGCATCGCCGGTGATAAGGGTGGTGCGCCCATCGGTGAGGTCGGAAATGATCGCCGCCAGCAAGTCCGGCCCGACTTGGAAGGGCGGCTCCGCTTTTGACGCCGGCCCTTCGACAACCTGGCTCAGATTCTCCGGCGGAATGGCTTCGACCTTGACGAGGATTTCCTCCCTTGCAAACAGCGGCAAGGCCTGCAATTTCGGGTGATCCGAAGAGCGGACGGTTATCAGCAGTGCGAAATACAGATCCTGTCGAATGACTTCGTCGAGTATTGCCAGGACTTGGGCGCATTCCAGACTATCGGTCAGCGCCTCTTCGGCCTGATCCATGGGTAACAGGACCATGCGAGGCGTGTCGGACTGGCCGTAAAGCGTATCGTAGGCTTCGCGCAAGGCACGAAGGCTGTCGCGCAGGGTATCGCCGGCCGGTGCGCCGGCAAAACGTTTCTGCGCGCCGTCACTGCCGCACCCAATCGCATCGAAAGCCGTGCCGACGGAAGCGATCAGCCCCCGCCGGTCATCCTTGTCCGCCGGAACCTGAGTGAGGCCCGCGGGTTGCAAGCGAATGGACGGAAGGACGATAAATTCGCCGTAGCGGCGTTCAAGGCGCGCCACCAGACCGGCATGCATCAGGGATGATTTTCCGCTCCCGGAATCTCCGCGCAAGGTAATGAGCTGCTGGCGTCCCTCGGATTTTTGCGCGTGCGAAACAGCCCGCATGCTTGCGGCGATATCGGCGTCGCGGCCAAAAAATATGCCGGCATCAGCTTCCGCCAGCGGCGCAAGACCGCGGAAAACGCTGTAATCGGCCTCGCCTTTCGGGTTGACCTGGAAACTATCCGGCGACAGGCCGGAATGGGACAGGCTGGCCTCGACGGCCTTCAGAGCCGCGTCGTCCCAGGTGCCGGCCTTGATCGCCTGGTAATCGGCCAAGCCGTGTTCGAGCTGCACCGGAGCGACTTTACCAAGCAGGATGGGGATGATGAATTTGCGCCGACGATTGAGAGGTTGTTCGCGTACGCGCCGATATTCCCTCCAGCATTCCTCGCTCTTGAGCCAGGATGTGGATACCAGACATATGACGGCGACCGAGGCGTCGAGAGCTCTTTCCAGCTGTTGCCGCCATTCCTCTCCGGGCCGCAGGCCGTCTACCCTGTGGACGTCAAGAAAAACCGGTCCCCATCCCTGGGTCGTCAGCCATTCGCACAACTGCAGGGCAACCGAATTTTGTTTCGAGGAATGGCTTATGAAAATTCGCGCCATCCCTTCACGCGCCAAAAAGATTCAGAAAGACATCGAGCAGGGAATGGCGGCGCCGGCAAAATCCGCGGACCTCGACGCTGCTGAGTGTGATACGGGCCTTGCAGGTCACATAGTCGATCTTGTCGGGATGGCGATGATCCGGGTAACGGGCAAAGGTCAGGACACATGTCTTCGCCGGCTCGGCGCGTCCCAACGTACCGGCATCAAACGTCACCGGGCTGCCGCAAATCTCCAGAATATCCCAATTTTCGCGGATGCCTGCCTTGTATCCGGCCGACGTTTTGGGCGCTGTTTGAATCTTGATGGTTGAGGACCAGGCGCGTTCCTCGCCATCGCCGCTGACGCCGCTGTGTACGGCAAGCCCCAGCCCGGAAAAGTTGCGTGAGCGAAGGACCGCGCGCGAAGGGGGATCGATTGCCAGAGCTTCGTCGCGCCGGACGCAGGCGCCGTCGGCTACGAAGGGGCCGGCAGGGGAGCGCTTAATGCGGCAGAAGAGTTTGTCCTCCCAGGTGAAGTCGAGCGGCACTTCCTTAAGCTCGGCCTTCAACACGGTGTCACAATAGGCGCCGGGGGAGGCTTGTTCCAGGGTGTCAGTGCCTTCTCCGCCAAGATTGCTGGTCAGGAAATGAATGCGGTTCGCGTCGAGTTCGACCACATTCGGTCCGCAGTCTGCGCCTGTAATGACATAGTCGGCAGGCACGGGTTGCAATGTCGCGCCGTTTTGCATGGTCAGCACGGCGCGAGCCTGCCTGGCTGCGGCCGCCGCGGCAGTTTGGTCCGGTGACGCCTCATAGGACGGCACTTCATAGTCGGCATAGCTTGCCGCGGGCTCGCTTTCCCCGGAAAGAAGCCGCCGGGCGGCAAGCTCAAGCCGGTTCTGTCCTTCGAAGGCGGCGATCTGGGCATATATGGCCATGGCCTGGGCATCGTCGCCATCGCTGCTCAGGATGTGGGCCTTGTGCCAAAGGGCGTCGTCGACGGCGTTGCGCCCGGGATAGCTGAGGGCCACCAAGTCATACAAGCGCAGGGCCTCGTCGTCGGAGTTGTTGGTTTCTGCGCTCAGGCCAAGTTCGGCCATCGCGTCATCCGCCAACGGATGATCGGGATAGTTGGCGATGAGTTGCTGATAGTAACCGTCGGAATTATCGCCCCAACCCATGCGCCCCAGGAGGTAAAGGGCTTTGCCGCGATCCTCCGACGTCATCGGTTTCGAATCGACCATGCGGGTCAGGATGTTGAAGGCGACGCTGTCCCAATAAAGCTCTTTGCGGATGACCAAAAGCCGTTTGAATATCTCCGCCGGCGGCAGGTCGTCGATTCCGAGCAGCAACCGTTTGGCGTTATTGATGTCGCCGCTGATCGACTTTATGCGCAACGCGCAGTCATCGTCGCCCTGGCAACGTTGCAGGTTCTTCCTGCCTTCTGTCAGGCGATCTATGCCTGCCTGATACTGCCCCTTGTCAAACAAGGCGTTGGTTTCTTCCTGCACCACACTGGCGTAGTGCTCGAAGTTGAAATTATTACCATTCAGTCCGTAGTTCTTGATGAAGGCGCCGTAGGCAACGGCGCCTTCATTATCCAGAACGTATTTCGAGATGGCATACAGGACGTCCTCCCGGTCCAGGGAATTGGGATAGGCCTTAAGAAATTCAGCCAGAAATTCAGGTTGGTCCGGATTGTCGCGGGCGCGCGCAGCCATGGACAGGTCGCGAAATTTCGACTGCGGAAAGGTCTTCACGTGTTCGTCGTACCGGCGCATCATGTAGAAGGCATATTCCGCAAAAGGCGCATCCTGACCGCGCTTGTAGGCCTCGATATAGGTGCTTAATTCGGCTTCATCGTGCTCGTCCGTGTAATAGCCGCCATAGATGTTTGTCCGGGTCATGTGGTCGTGTAAATTTTCCATCAGGACCAGAGGAATACTGGCCCAAATATCGGCGAAATCCGAGCGGCCGCGACATGCGTTGCGCGCCTGCGCCGCGGCCGTCAACGCCGCGACGAGCCCTTCCTTTTCTCGTATCCGGCGAATATGCGCGTGAGCCTGAAAGAGAAAACGGTGATCGTCCGCCGGCAGGCCGCCATAGGCCGTACAAAGAAAGGCCAGGCCGTCCCTGTCCATTCCCGCGCCATAATAGGTCGCCGTGACCAGGCCTATGGTTTCGTCACGCAATGGCTGTTTCTTGATGGATTTAAGCTGGTTCTGCAGCATGGTTCGCGCCTCGTCATAGTGGCGCTCGCGCAAAAGCTGGTAGGCCGGCCGCAATTCCAGGCTGGGGGCGTAATCGACCCGAACAGGTTCCTGCCCGGCGAAGTGCTTTTCCTGCGCCGACGGTTTCGGTCCGCACGATGACGCGACGATTAGCAGGCCGAATAACATGGCAGCCATGGCCGACAGCGGCACAAACCGCAGATTTATCAGTAATCCCTGCCTCATGTCTTCGCCCCCGGCGCGAAATGTCACAATAAGGTTAACACCATTATGCCGTGTGCCGTCTCCACTATAACGATTTCAGCGCGCTTTATTGTTGAGTTCTGTTGCTGAAATGCAACATATGGCTGAGTCTTGACGGATAAGCTTACCCGCAGGTTGAACATCAGGTTGGATAGAAACTGAGAACTTTCGCCAAGTCCGGACATTGGCTCAATCTTTGATTGACATATGGTGCTGAGGTCTGCAAAAAATGACATCGCTTCCCGCAAGAGTGGTGTTGTCCCTTTATAGCATTGGGCGTTGTCACTGAAGTAGGCGCGCTATAAGGTTAACTCATGAGCCAATCAGATGCACGGACATCCCCGCCCAAGGTAAGATTGACCTTCCGCGTCGGCGTCATTGGTCACCGTCCCAACCGGCTTCCCAAGGACCAACGAACACTCGACGAGCTGCACGGTGTCGTCACGGCGATTCTCGATGAGGCCAAAATCGCCGTTACGGCCTTTCAGCAAGACAAACATCACGCATCCTTCTACCTCGATACAACACCTGTCATGCGCGCAATTTCCCCCCTGGCGGAGGGGGCCGACAGACTCGTGGCGGAAGAGGCCCTCAACCTGGGGTATGAGCTCTGCTGTCCCATGCCATTTTTTCAGACGGAGTTCGAAGGGGATTTCGACGTGGCTTCCGTCATCGACTTTCGCACTCTGCTGGCGCGAGCGGGGGAGGAGACGGGGCTGGTCAGGTTTGAGCTTGACGGCAGGCGCAACACGAAGACGGAGCCCGATAACGAGGCCAAGGCCTACGCGGCCGCCGGGCAGGTGGTTCTCAATCAATCGGACCTCCTGATCGTCATTTGGGATGGGGGGGCATCTGCCGGAGTCGGGGGAACACGCGACACTTTGGTGAAGGCCCTGCATTATCACGTGCCAACGATTTGGGTCGATGCCTTGCAGCCCTGGCTTTGGCGCTACCTGGCCTCGGAGGAGGAACTGGAAAGCCTCAAACGCGATGGCCGCTACGCGCTCAATGAGGCGGATGTCGGAAAGCCCGAGATGCAACGGACGCGGATCGCCGAGGTCGTCCGGCATATCGTCGACAGTGAACTGGGCCTGCCGGCGGCGCAAGGTCATACCCGTGGCCATGAGAAGAGGCGGCCGCCGACCTTGTCCGGCGTGAACGAATATTTTCGCGAACGGAAGCCGGCTCTAAATCTCGCGGTTGTGTGGAAGATGTTCCGCGATCTGGTCAATCTTGGCTGGCCGGTCGTTCCGGCGATTTCGGTCCCCAACTTCGTCGAACAAATACGGCACGACTGGCCGGTGGGGGAGGATGATTTTCCTGCCGGCAGTCGTAACCCGCCTCGCATGGCGCCGCCGTCGTCCCTCGCCATCTGGGTGAATTCGCGGTTGCGCGGCCACTACGCTTGGTCCGACAAGCTGGCCGATCTCTATGCCGACGCGTATCGGAGCACCTATGTGCTCTCCTATCTTTTCTCGGTCCTGGCCGTGTTCATCGCTCTCCTGCCTTTGGCTATGAAGTTGGAGGGAGACGCCGATCGTTTCTGTATTGCCGCAGAATTGGCCGTCCTCTCATCCGTTCTGATCCTTGTCGGCTGGGCTCTGGTCCGGCATTGGCATGACCGGTGGACCGATTACCGCCTGTTGGCCGAGCTTGTCCGGCAATTGCGTTTTCTGGTGCCGCTGGGCGGCGGCCGACCATTTCCACACGTGCAGGAGCACCTTGCCCTTTACGGCGATCCCACTTTGTCGTGGATGTATTGGCATATGCGGGGCATTACCCGGGATACCAATCTTCCGAACGCGGTGGTTACCCAGGACTATATTCGCGATTGCCTTGAACACATGGCGGCCGTGGTAGGGACCGAGCAGACCGGTCAATGGGGATTCCATGAAACGACCAGGACGCGGTCGGAACATATCCATCAGCGGTTGGAGTGGATCGCCATCGGCATTTTCTTCCTGACCCTCATGGGTATCGGATTCCACCTTTACCTGGCGTCGCCCACGAGCCTGTTCCACGCCTGGGCGCCTCTGGCCGATCATTGGCTGGTTTTGGTTTCCGCAACCTTCCCGGCGTTGAGCGCTGCCTTGGCCGGTATCAACAACCAGGGAGAATTCAAACGGCTTGCCAAGCGCTCGACCGCCATGGTCGACGGTCTGGCGCGACTCAGCAATCGTATTCAGGATTTACAGGGGGCGCAGGCACCGTTGCGGTCGGAGAGCGTTCTGCGGCTGTCCGGGCAGATCACCGAAATCATGGTGCAGGAAGTCGTGGATTGGCGTGTCATGTTCGTGGATCGGCCGCAGCCCACTGCATAATGCCACAGCGTGTGATCGGTTGCTGAAAGCCATATCGATCTGTCGTGCCGACGCATTCTGTTGTCATTCTGGAGGAACGAACCGAGGGCGCCGTTTGAAGACGTCGGCGCGGATTTCGAAGAGGCCATCCCCGGCATAATCCTGGATATGATGGCCGGCGCGTTCAAGGCGGGCAACGATTCCAGCGGCGGCGACCGGGTTGACGACCGGTCGAAATGCATCCGTGCCTATATCGATGCCCATATCAGCGACCCGGCCTTGCGCGCCTCGACGGTCGCCAGGGCCACCGGCGTTTCCAGCCGTTCCATGCAGATGATGTTCGCCAAATCCGGCATGACGGCGACCGAATATATCGTCATGCAGCGCCTCAAACTGGCCGCCGCCCGCCTGATGAACGGCGCGACCAATATTACGGAACTGGCCTATGATCTCGGCTTCAGCGACCTGACCTATTTCAGCAAGAGCTTCAAGCGCCGTTTCGGCGTGTCGCCGCGCGGCTATTGCGGCGTGACGACGGAGCGCGGCCCCAGCAACTAAGACCCGCTACGCCTTGCCGAGTCGGGACAGCCGCATCAGGCCCTGCATGAAATTATCGAGATCGATGCCGTCCAGCGCCTTGAGCAGGCGTTCGCGGTGGTCGTCCTGGACTTGCTTGGCCAGGGTTACCATTTCAGTTCCCGCCGCGGTCAAGCCGAGCTGATTGGCGCGGCGGTCCTTGCTGTCGACAGTTCTCTCGACAAGGCCGCGCGCCGCCAGCGAGTCGACGAGAGAGACGACATTGGGCCGGGCGATCTTGAGCTGGTCGCCGATGACGTGCTGACGCAAGCCCGGATGGGCCTCGACGAGGAGAAGGACGGACAGGTCGACCGGGCGCAGATCATAGACTTTCAACCCCTCGATCAGGTCGCCGAACACGGCCAGTTGCGCTAAACGCAGCTGGAAACCGATCTGATTGTCGAGTTGGGCGGTGTGGATCTGTTTGGTTTTTGGCAAGGGAAGGGTCTCTTGGCTGATTCAACGTCTTTTCTCATATCAGAAAACCGTGGCAAGGCTCAAAATAATAATGACAAACCATAATAGGTATGTAATATATCTAAAATGCATGTCAGGCCCATAAGAGCAGGCCGACACAATGACAGGGAAACAGATCATGCTTGACCAAGTGAAAGCCACGAACCTCGACCTGATCATCGGGTCCGAAGCCGTCAAGGCGGAGGGCGGCCGCATGTTCGAACGCCTCAACCCCATCACCGGCCAGTTGGCGACCCAGGCCGCCGCGGCCGGCATCGGCGACGCCAACAAGGCGGCCGAAGCCGCCGCCGCCGCTTTCCCGGCCTGGTCCGCCATGGGACCGAACGCGCGCCGCGCCGTCCTCAACAAGGTGGCCGACGAATTGGCCGCCATGACGCCCGAATTCATCGCCGCCATGAAGGCGGAAACCGGCTCGACCGCCGGATGGGCCGGCTTCAACTGCATGCTGGCGGCCAATATGATGCGCGAAGCGGCGTCGCTGACGACCCTGGTGGCGGGCGAGACCATTCCGTCCGACAAGCCGGGCTGCATGGCCCTGGCCGTGCGCGCGCCCGTGGGGGTTGTGGTCGGCATCGCCCCGTGGAATGCGCCGGTGATTCTGGGGGTGCGCGCCATCGCCACGCCCCTGGCCTGCGGCAATACGGTCGTGCTGAAGGCGTCGGAAGCCTGTCCGCGGACGCATTGGCTGATCGCCGAAGCCTTCAATCGCGCCGGCGCGCCCAAGGGCATCGTGTCTTTGGTGACCAATGCGCCGGAAGACGCCGCAGATGTTGTCGGCGCGCTCATCGACCATCCGGCGGTGCGCCGTATCAATTTCACCGGATCGACCGCTGTCGGCAAGATCATTGCTGTGCGCGCGGCCGCGCAGCTCAAGCCCGTCCTGCTCGAACTGGGCGGCAAGGCGCCGATGCTGATCCTCGAAGCCGCCGACCTGGATGAGGCCGTCAAGGCCGCTGCCTTCGGCGCCTTCATGAACCAGGGCCAGATCTGCATGTCGACCGAACGCATCATCGTCGTCGATGCCGTGGCGGACGCCTTTGTCGAAAAGTTCGCGGCCAAGGCCCGCACCATGGTGGCGGGCGATCCCGGTGTCGGGGGCACGCCGTTGGGGGCCGTGGTCGATAACCGGTCCGCCGACAAGGTGCGCGACCTGATGCGCGACGCCGTCGCGAAAGGCGCGAAGCTGGTCGCCGGCGGAGACGGGGAGGGTGTGCTGATCCCCGCCTCGGTGCTGGACGGCGTGACGCCTGACATGCGCATCTATGGCGAGGAATCCTTCGGGCCGGTCGTTTCGATCGTGCGCGCCCGGGATACCGAAGACGCCATCCGCATCGCCAACGATACCGAATACGGCCTGACGGCGTCGGTCTTCACGACCAATATCGCCGAAGCGTTCAGCGTCGCCGCCCGCATCAAGTCGGGCATGTGCCACATCAACGGCGCCACGGTGCACGACGAAGCCCAGATGCCGTTCGGTGGCGTCAAGGACAGCGGCTACGGCCGTTTCGGCGGCAAGGCCGGCATCAATGAATTCACGGACCTGCGCTGGATCACGATCGAGACCCTGCCGGGCCATTTCCCTATCTAATTTCCCGAAAGCCAGAATATTATGAATGAAGTCGTCTCCCCGGATCGCTCCGAAGCTGAAACCGTTGCTTTCGTGGTCAAGGACCGCATCGCCTGGGTGAAGTTCAACCGCCCGGAAAAGCGCAACTGCATGAGCCCGAAGCTGAACCGGCAGATGTTGCGTGTGCTCGAAGACCTGGAATTCCGCGACGATGTCGGTGTTCTGGTGCTGACCGGCGAAGGCACGGCCTGGTCGGCGGGCATGGATCTCAAGGAATATTTCCGCGAGAACGAGGCCAAGGGATTGGGCGCGACGCGCGGCGCCCAGCGCGAAGCCTATAGCTGGTGGAAGCGCCTGCGCTGGTATCAGAAACCGACCATCGCCATGGTCAATGGCTGGTGTTTCGGCGGCGGCTACGGCCCTTTGTTCGCCTGCGATTTGGCGTTTGCCGCGGATGAAGCGACGTTCGGCCTGTCGGAAATCAACTGGGGCATCCTGCCCGGCGGCGGCGCCACCAAGGTCGCCACCGAACTGCTGCCGTTCCGCAAGGCCATGTATCACGCCATGATGGGTGAGAATATCGACGGCAAGACGGCGGCCGATTGGGGGTTGGTCAACGAATCCCTGCCGCTGGCGCAACTGGAGGCGCGGGTCACCGCCGTGGCCAGGGTTCTGCTCGAAAAGAACCCGGTCGCGCTGAAGGCGACCAAGGACGCCGTGCGCCGGGTCGGTCTCCTGAGCTATGACGACGCCGAGGATTACCTGATCCGCGCCCAGGAGGCCGCCAATTCCTACGACAATGACGGCCGCAAGGAAGGCATCAAGCAGTTCATCGACGACAAGACCTATAAGCCGGGCCTGGGCGCCTACGACAAGAGCAAGCAAAAGACGAAAGCCTGATCGAGCTCAGGCTGACGCGGCATAAAGACAGACACTATTCGAAGCCGGTTTCGCGATGTCGAAACCATGATAGGCTTCAACCTGCAGGAAGAACACCATGACGGTCGATACGCTTATCCAACCGGCGACAGCAGCGCTGCGCCCTCTTGACCGTTTGCTGCGGCCGCGCTCGGTCGCGATCGTCGGCGCGTCCGACAAGCCGGGGGCGCTTGGCGCTTCGGTTTTGGCCAATCTCGAGCGCAGCGGTTTTGCCGGCGACATCTATCCGATCAATCCCAAACGCGCCACGATCGGCGAACGGGCCTGTTTGGCGGCCATCGCCGACCTGCCGGAAGGCGTCGATGTCGCCGTCCTGGCCATTCCGCGCGTGGCCGTGCTGGATGCCGTCCGCGATCTGGCGGCCCGTCGATGCGGCGCGGTCATCATTTTCTCGGCCGGTTTCGCCGAGGGCGGCGAGGCGGGCCTCGCCGAACAGCGCGAGATCGCCCGCATAGCCGACGCAGCGGGCATGATCGTCGAAGGGCCGAATTGCCTCGGCCTGGTCAACTATGTCGCCGGCATTCCGCTGACCTTTATCGAGACGCACATCAAGGCGCCGGGTGATCGGCCGGGCATTGGTATCGTGTCGCAAAGTGGCGCCATGGCCTGCGTGCTGGCCGTGACCATAGCCAGCCGCGACCTCGGCCTGTCCTATTCGGTGTCGACCGGTAATGAGGCCGGCAGCGGCGTCGAGGACTATGTCGATTACCTGGTCAATGATCCTGCGACCCGCGTCATTACCATGATCGTCGAGCAGTTCCGCAAGCCGGGGCGGTTCCTCGACGCCGCGCGCCGGGCGCGGGCCACCGGCAAGACCATCGTCCTGCTGCATCCCGGCAAGAGCGGCGCGGCGCGAGAGTCTGCCGCGACCCATACCGGCGCCATGGCGGGCGATTACCAGCTCATGCGCGTCAAGGTGCAACGCGCCGGCGTCGTGTTCGCCGAGACTCTTGAGGAATTGGCCGACATTGCCGAGATCGCCGTCCGTTGCCCGACCTTGCCGGCCGGCGGCACGGCGGTTCTGGGCGAATCCGGCGCCTTCAAGGCGTTGACGCTCGACCTGTGCGAGGATCTGGGCGTCGACCTGCCGAAACTCGACGACCGCAATGCGCCGGCCCTGCGCGCGGCGTTGCCGGAGTTTGTCGGCGTCAGCAATCCGCTCGATCTGACGGCCCAGGGCCTGGTCGATCCCGATCTCTATTATCGCACGCTCGAAGCCCTGTTCGGTGACGATCGCTTCGGCAGTATCGTCATGGGCATTATCCAGACCGATCCGGTCACCATGGCCATCAAGGTGCCGCCGGTGCTGCGCGCCATGCGTGAGCTGAAACCCGCCAAGCCGGTTATTTTCGCCGGGCTGGACGAAGGCGCCGCTGTGCCGCCGGAGCATATCGCGCAATTGCGGGCTCTGGGCATTCCTTGCTTCCCGTCGACCGAGCGGGCTTTCCGCGCCCTGAAGCGCCTGAACGATTTGTCGGCGCGCGATTTCGCCAAGGCCAAGGCGCCGCCCTTGCCAGCCGGCCTGCCGAAAGCCGGCGGTGTCGTACCGGAATACCGGGCCAAGCAGATACTGGCGCCGCTCGGCATCCCGTTCCCCGAGGGGCGCTTTGCCGTCACCCTGGACGAAGCCTTGGCGGCGGCGGAAGCGCTCGGCTATCCGGTCGCGATCAAGGCGCAGTCGCCCGATCTCAGCCACAAGAGCGATGTCGGTGGGGTCATCATCGCCATCGCCGACGCGGAGAGCCTGGCGGTCGCCTGGATGAAGCTCCATGCCGATGTGGCGCTGCACCGTCCGGGCCTGGTGCTCGACGGTGTGCTGGTGGAAAAGATGGGCCGCCGCGGCGTCGAGCTGATCATCGGCGCCAAGGTCGATCCCGATTGGGGGCCGGTTATCCTGGCCGGGTTCGGCGGGGTGACGGCGGAGATATTGCAGGATGTGCGGCTGTTGACGCCGGACCTGACCGTCGACGGCATTGTGCGTGAGCTGAACCTGCTGAAGAGCGCGGCGATCCTGCGCGGTTTCCGCGGTTCGCCGGCGCTTGATGTGGCGGCGGTGGCGCAACTGATCGCGACCCTGGGGCGTGTCCTGCTGGCCGAGCCGCGCATCCGCGAGCTCGATCTCAATCCGGTGATCGTCTATCCGCAAGGCGAGGGCGTCGTGGCGCTGGATGCGCTGATGCTGATCGAAGGGTTATAGGTCGAGCACCAGAACCGGGGTCTTGGACCGCGAACAGCACGGGGTGAACTGGTCGTTTTGCGCCTGTTCCTCGTCGGTCTGGAACTGGTCCCTGTGGTCGGGAATGCCGTCCAGAACCCGCGTCAGGCAGGTGCCGCAGATGCCTTGCTCGCACGACATGGGGATGTCGAATCCGTTGGCGATCAGGACTTCCAGGGCGGTTTTGTCCGCCGGCACAGCGATCGTCTCACCCGTGCCGGCGATTTGGAGGCTGAAGGCGCCATCCGACGTGTGATCGATCGGGGCGGCGGTAAAATATTCGCGGTGCAGTCGGGTCTCCGGCCAACCGAGGTCGCGGGCCGTCTGCAGGACGTGATCCATGAAGCCGGTCGGGCCGCAGACATAGAGATGGGTGCCGTGGGCCGCCTTGGCCAGGACATTGGCGGTGTCGAGCTTGTCGCGGGCGTCGTCGAAATAGGCCGAGGCGTCATAGGCCGAGGCCATGATGCGGTGCAGAAAGGCGGCCCGATCCGGGGAGCGCACGCAATAATGCAGCGAGAAGGCCTGTCCGATTTGTGTCAGATGTTCCGCCATGGCCAGGACCGGTGTGATGCCGATGCCGCCGGCGAACAGCAGGGCGGGTGCGTTGGTGTCTTCGGACAGGGCGAAGAGATTACGCGGCGAGCTGATGTCCAGAATGTCGCCCGTCTGCACGTTATCGTGCATGGCTGCCGAGCCGCCGCGCGAGTCCGGCGTCTTGAGGACGGCGATGCGGTAGCGATCGCGCTCCGTGGGGCTGTTGCACAGGGAATATTGCCGGACAAGGCCGTTCGGCAGATGGACATCGATGTGGGCGCCGGCGGCGAATTCCGGCAGGGGCAGGCCGTCGGGATGGACCAGGTCGAAGGCGCAGACATCCTGGGCTTCGACGGTTTTGGCGGCAATGCGAACCTTGAGCATCAGGCGTCAATCGTAGCGTTGGCGGGCGCCGTTTCGGCAGCGATCAGCCGGTCGAGCAAGCGTCGGGACTGGACGCCGCCGGCGTCGATATTGAGCTTGAGCAGGTTGCGGCCGGGATGGGTCAGCAGGTTTTGCTGTTGCTGCTCCAGCATGTCGAGATCTTCGCTGAAGATCTTGCCCTGGCCTTCGCGGATGCTGGCGGTCAAGTCTGCATCATCGGGTTTGAAATTGCGCGCCATGCCCCAGAAATACCAAATCGAGGTTTCCGTCTCCGGCGTGATGAAGTCGACGACGATGCTGGACGCCTTGACCGCGGCCGGAGCGTCGTAGCCGCCGTGGCCGGCGTGGGCGACGCCGACTTCGATCATGACGTGGCTGGGGGCGCTGAAGCGGCAGATCTGCCAGCGATCGACGGGGACGTCGTCGGCCAGGCCGTTGCCGCGCAGAGCCATGCGCCAGAAGGGCGGGGCCGGGATGTTCTCCATGTGGCGGCTGGTGACGACCTGATCGCCGTCGATTTTGGTTGTCGGCGCGGCTTCGTCGATTTCCTTCTGACCGATGCTGGAGGCGTGGACATAGGTTTCGTGCGTCAGGTCCATCAGGTTGTCGATCATCAGGCGGTAGTCGCAGTTGATGTGGTAGAGCCCGCCGCCATAGGCCCAGTCGGGATTTTCCGCCCATTCCAGGTGATGGATAAGGGCCGGGTCGGCCTTGTGGGCTTCGCCGGGCCACACCCAGATAAAGCCGTAGCGTTCCTCGACGGGAAAGGCGCGGATGGCCGGGAAGCCGCGCACGCGTTGCCCGGGCATGTCGACCGTCTTGCCCTCGCAGCCCATTTTCAGGCCGTGATAGCCGCAGACGAGGTTACCGTCCTCGACGAAGCCGAGCGACAGCGGGGCGCCCCGGTGCGGGCAGAAGTTCTCGAGCGCGGCTATGCGGTTTTCGGCGCCGCGGTAGAAGACCATGCGTTCGCCGCAAATTTGCCGGCCCAGCGGTTTGTTTCCGACTTCATCGGGTGTGCAGGCCACGTACCAGGCATTTTTCAGAAACATCGTCGCCTCGCTGGATAGTTTATTTTGGATACAATAGTTATAATTTATAGCTAAAGTCAACGCGAAATGTTATTTATTGGATCCAATAATCGATCTGGTGTATTTGGTTGGACATGTTTGGAGACGATCGATGAGCAAGCCCGGACAGCACGTTCTGGTCACGCTGCGCAAGATGATTGCGTCGGGCGAACTGGTGCCCGGAGAGCGCCTAGGCGAGGTGGCGACGGCGGACAGCCTCGGGGTATCGCGCATGCCCGTGCGCATGGCGTTCCGCGAGCTGGAGCAGGAAGGCCTGCTGATCAAGTTCGGCGCCCGCGGCTATACGGTCCGGGCGTTTACGGCGGAGGAGATCAACGGGGCGGTGGAAGTGCGGGGCGTGCTGGAGGGGCTGGCTGCCCGGCAGGCCGCCGAACGCGGGCTGAGCGCGGCCGACCGGGCGCGTCTGCAGGCCTGTCTCGATGCTGGCGACGGCTTGATGGTCAAGGGCTATCTGACCGAAGACGACGTGATTGCCTATCACGACATGAATATTCGCTTTCATCAGATCATCGTCGCGGCCAGCGGCAATCCGGCGATCGCCGAGGCTTTGGCGCGCAACGATCATCTGCCGTTCGCTTCGGTCAATGCGCTGGCTATCGACCGCAACCGGATGGCCCGGGAATACCGGCGCCTCAACTATGCCCACATGCAGCATCACGCCGTGTTCGACGCCTTGACGCAGGGCCATGGCGCGCGTGCGGAGGCGATGATGCGCGAACACGCCAATGCGGTCCTCAACTATACCGATCTGTTCAAGCCGTCCGAGGCGCACGACCTGGCGATTATACGGCGGGCTGTCACTCCGCCAGCGGACGGGCCCGCGACGTGACGATGAAAACGGCGAGGCCGGCCAGGATCGCCACCGGCACCAGCAGGGTCAGCACGCCCGACGGTCCGTAGCCGCGGCTCAGGACCTCGCCGGCCATCATCGGCCCGAGGATCGAACCGACCCGGCCGATCGCCAGGGCCGATCCGGTCGCCAGGCCGCGCGCCGACCGCGGATAGTACATCGGTCCCACGCCGGCCAGGCTGTATTGTGCGCCCAGCAGGAAGAAGCCGGTCAGGGCGGCGCAGACCAGCATCTGGTCGATCTCGCGGAATATGGCCAGACCTGCCACGGCCGCGATCAGGCCGATATAGGCGATGCTGATCGGGCCACGGGCGCCCAGGCGATCCGTCGTCCAGCCGATGATCAGGGCGCCCAGGACGCTGCCGAGATTGAAGCCGAGCGAGGCGTCCTGGCCGACGGTGGGCGGCAGGCCGAGGCCGCCCATCAGGCTGGGCAGCCAGTTCAGGAAGAGGTAAAGCACGATCAGGGTGAAGAAGTTGGCAATCCACAGCAGCAGGGACGTCAGGGCTCGCCCTTCGCCGAACAGCGCCTTGAAGCCGTTGATGCGCTCGGACGCGGCGGCCGGCGTGACGGGCTTGGGCTCGCGCGGCAGGAGGGCGACCAGCGGCACCAGGACCAGGGGGAGGGCGCCGCCCAGGATGAACAGGCTGTGCCAGCCGAGTTGCTGCATATAGAGGCGGGCGAATAGCGAGACGAGGGCGCCGCCCAACGGCGTGCCGGCCATGACCAGGGTGACCATGAAGGCGCGGTTTTTCGGACCGGCGGCGTCGAGCGCCATGCGGATCATGTTGGGCATGGCGCCGCCGAGACCGAGGCCGGTGGCGACGCGGACGGCGACCAACATCTCGTAGGAGTTCGCCATGAGCGTCATCAGGGTGAAGATCCCGAAGAGGATCACCGAGGCCATCAAGACCGTCTTGCGGCCGATGCGGTCGGACAGCCAGCCGCCGATCAGGGTGCCGGCGACCAGGCCGAACTGCCCCAGGCCGAACGCCTGTCCGGCCTGGGCGGGTGTCAACCCAAGGGCGGGCACCAGTTTCGGCGCGGCGATGCCGATGGCCTGAATGTCGAAGCCTTCGAGGATGGCGACGGCGGCGCAGATAAGGATCACGCCCCATAAGGTCCCCTGTCTTGGGGCTGCGCCGGTCGCGGCCGAAGTCGTTGGTGTCACGTCCATGGTCACTCTCTGTTTTAGGAAGCTTGGCAGGCGAAGCTGGAGGCCTTTTCCGAATCGCCGCCGGTATAGCGGGCGATTTCGGGATAGGCGCACAGGGGGCGCTGGCGTCCCGGCCAGGGCGACCGCGGTCCGGCCGTGGCGACGATGGCGTCCGGCGCCTGGCCGTGCTCGACCCAGTTCACCAGGGCGGTGAAGACATCGTAATCGTCGGTGGCCTGGCCGCCGCCGCAATGGCACATGCCCGGCACCGGGAAGACGCGGACGAAGCCCGCCGCCTTGCCGCCGTTGCGGGCGTCGACCTCATCGAACCAGGCGAGGGTGTCTTTCAGCGAAAAGACCGGATCGGATTCGCCGTGCGGCACGATCAGCTTGCCGCCGTGGGCGCGGAAGGCCGACAGGTCGGCCGAGCGCGAACCGACGTCCTGCCAGGCCGAGCGGGTAAAGGGCGCGGCGACAGCGTAGATTTTCGAAGCGTCGCGGTCGAAATCGAAGCCTGCCTGATAATCGGCCATGGATTGCGGATCGCCGAGTACGGTCGGCGGCGTGGTGAAGACGGCCGCCAGGGAACCGGCGCCAAGAACGACGTTCAGCGGCGGAATGCGCCCGTCCGGTGAGCCGATCTTCCACAGCGCCCAATCGAAACCGGCAATACCCGAGGGCCAGAACCAGCCGGCATAGAGGGAACGTCCGGCGCTGTTTTTCACACCGCCCATGATGCGGACGAGCGCCGTGACCTGGCCAGTGCTCAGGCAGCCTTCGGCCTTGTCGCCGGCACAGACGTGCGCCTGGAGTTGCGGCAGGACCTTGGCGTCGGTGCAGTGCAGGAAGTCGCCGACCATGCCATCCTTGAGGCCATCGTCCTTATCGCAGGCATCGAGAATGGCCGTGCGTACCAGGGCGAGGTCGCCTTGCGAGAAGGTCTTGTAGATGTCGCCGACGGCTAAATGTCCCGAAGCGTCGCGCGGGAGCAGGGCGGAGACCGCCTGGACGTCCCAGGCTTCGGCGAGGGCGGCGCGCGGCAGGGAAAAGCCCGGCGCACTGGCGATGATGCCGTCGAACTCGTCCGGATAGAATTGAGCGAAGGTCATGCCTTCCTGGCCGCCCTTGGAGCAGCCGACGAAATAGCTGTAGCGCGGGGCCTGGCCGTAAAAGGTGCGGATGATCGTCTTGGCGGCGTCGGCGGTGACCTTGAGCGAGGTGTGGCCGTAATCGGCGCGCGCCTGCGGGTCGAAGCCGAAGGCGAGGGCGCTGTTATGGGCGGGATCGCTATTGGTGGCGTTGTCGTGGCCGCTGTCCTGGCTGACCACGGCATAGCCCTGGACGAGGGCGCCCGGACCGCCTGCCGACAGACGGCCGAGCGCGTCGCCGAGCTCGCCGTTACTGCCGCCGCCGCCCTGGAACACCATGCGTTTGTTCCAGTTGGCCGGCAGGCGGAGGTGGAAGCGAATGGCATAGGCCTGTCCGTTCAGACCCTGGCGTTCGTGCATGACGCCGGTGACCTCGCAATGGGCCGGCGTCGTGGTAGACGCCGGCGGGCCGGCGGGCGACGGCGTCGTCACCACGGTGCCGTCCGGATGGAACTGGCTGGAGACGATCCGCGCCGTTTCCGTGCCGAAGGTGATCGTCGTGCCGCTCAGGGCGGTGCAGCCGGCGGCGCCTTCCGCCGCATGGGCGCCGGTGGCGGCCGTCGCGGACAGGAAGAGGACCAGGGCGGTCGCAAGGGTTGTTTTCAGCATGGTCTTTTCACCGTCATCGCATCGCAAGGGGGGACAATAGGGTTAGAAATCACGGCGCACGCGGACGCCGATTTCGCGCGGAGCGCCGTAGAACTGGTTCAGGCCGGCCTGGCCGACGACATAGGTTTCGTCCGTCAGGTTGGTGCCGTAGAGATCGGCGGTCCAATGCGCCGTCTGCAGCGATAACACACCCGAATACAGGGTACGGCCGGCAATATAGGCATCGGCGGCATAGGTGACGTAACTGTAGCTGGCGTCCTGGTGCGACATGCTGAGGCGCGGCGTCAGGGTGATGTCATTGCCGAGATTGAAGGTATAGGCGGCGCTCAGATTGTAGGTCCATTTGGGGGACAGCAGGTTCGGGCCGCCGTTGCCTGTCACGGTAAACGGCACATAGTCGAAGCACAGCGGAGGGTTGGACGCCGTGCCGGCGGGGCATTGCGGCCCGAGATTGCCGGCCGGCAGGGCCCGGACATCGACCAGGGTCACGGCGCCGAGATGGGAATCGACATAGGCGAAGCCGCCGTCCAGGTTGAAGGCGCCGAAACGGGCCTGGAACTGGCCCTCGGCGCCGTTGATCGTGGCCGGCGGTAAGTTGGCGACACCGGCTCCGCCGGTGGTGACGTCGAGGACGTCGAGCTGGAAGTTCTTGTAATTATTGGCGAAGGCGTCGACCTGGGTTTTCAGGTGCCCGCCGAGAAGCGTCGATTTCCAACCGGCTTCGTAATTGGTCACGGTCTCCGGCGCGAATTCCGAGGTCGACGAGTTGAAACCGCCGGATTTGTAACCGCGCGCCGCGAAGACGTAGATCATGTTGTTGGCGTCGGGTTTATAATTGAAGGACAGCTTGCCCGTCGGACGGTTGTCGGCGTGTCTGCCGGCCGTGCTGGCGACCTGCAATCCGCCCGGCGGGAAGCCCGGGATGCCGCGGCCGATAAAGACGCCGCCGGTGCCGGAGGATTCGAAACTCGACTGGCGCAGGCCCAACTGGACATCGAGACGGTCGGTCAGCTTGTAACCGAGCTGGACGAAAGCACCCTTCGTCACCTTGTCGTTATCCGGTTCGATATTGGTCGGGAAGCCGCCCGCCGTCTGGAGGATGGCGACGGTAATGACATTGTGCTGGTAGTAGGTCCCGAGGATCCAGTTGAAGCGGCCGGTGGTCGGCGAAATGATATTGAATTCCTGGGTCGTCTGCTTTTCCCGGACCAATTGATCATTGGCGACGTCCGTTGCCTCGCTGGCGTCGATGTCCCACAGACCGTGGAACTTCTTGTCCTGGTACCCGGTCAGCGACCGGATGGTGATGCCGTTGTCGAACTGGTATTTCAGTTCCAGGCCGTGGATCCAGGCGCGCTCATTGAAACTGGTCGGGCTGTTGTAATCGAGGTCGAAGGCGCCGGGCAGGGACGAGGCGGCGTAGAAGGTGCCGGGAATGGGTTTATAGGCCGAGCCGCCTGTCTGGCGCTGCGACTGTTCGGTCTTGAGCAGGGCCTGGAAGTTACCGTATTTCCACAGCACGCCGAGACGAACGGCGTCTTCCTTCAACGAGCCCGCGTCGTTGTGGAAGGGGCCATGGTCGGTATAGTAGCTGTCGCGGTCGTCCGCCGTGGCGGCCAGACGGATCGCCAGGTGATCGCCGAGCGGCAGATTGACGGCGCCGTTGACGCCCTTGGCATTGAAGCTGCCGGCGCTGCCCGCCAGATAACCCTCGATGCCGGTCAGTTTGGGATTTTGCGTGGTGATCAGGACGGCGCCGCCGGTGGAGTTCGAGCCGACCAGGGTGCCTTGCGGTCCGCGCAGCACTTCGACATTGGCGATGTCGTAAAAGCTGTTCGATTGGACGATCGGTGGCTGGAACAGGCCGTCGACATAGGTGGCGACGCCGTTCGATACCTGGGGCGACCCGCTGGACAGGCCGATGCCGCGGATATTGACCGAGGAGGTCAGTCCGTTGTCGGCGATGGTCAGGGCGGGAGCGACGGTTTGCAGGTCGGCGACGCGGGTGACCGCCTTGTCCTTCAGTTGGTCGCCCGACAACACCGTTTCGGCGATCGCCACCGTCTGCATCTTTTCCGACCGTCTCTGGCCGGTGACGATGACTTCCGTGACGGTGTCATCCGATGTGGCGCTGGTTGGCGCCGGTGCGGTTTGCGCCGTTGTCGTTTGCGCATGGGCGGGGACGGCACAGGCAAGTGCGCAACCCAATACGGAAGCGGTGGCCTTCAGCAGGATCTTTTTCATTTGTTTCCTCATCTGTTTTTGGCCGCTTTTGTGTGGCCTTATGACCTGCCTCTTGCGAAACAGTTATGAGTGATAACAATACTGAAAGCTACTTATTTAAATAGGGCTCAGAATTATTGGCCGGACGGGCAAATTCCTTGGCGGTCTGAAAAATAACCTAATAAAATCATTAGATTAAATTCCGGGTCTTGTATTTTGCGGCGTTACATTTCCGCAACAGTTGATGGCAAGTTTCGAAGTGGTCGACGGCCCGCCCGCTGTGGCCTGCCCGAATCTCGCTCATCAGGGCATGCGATTGTGACATCAGTCGATGGGCATTGGCCGGCGCCAGGCTATCGGGAATCGTGGCGGAATTCCTGCGCACTTCGTAACCGACAAGGCAGCGCACCAGGGTATGCAGGATGGCGTTGTCCGCCCCGTCATAAATGTCGCGCATGACGAGGAACCAGGATTGCAGGAACGGCAGTCCCGCCGGCGGTACGATTCGTGCCGCCGCCACGGCCCGGTTGCCCCGCGAAGCATCGGCGGACAGGCAGACAGTGGCGCGATTCAACATCCACGTCGTGAGAAAGCTGTCGTCCTCCTCTTTCTGAGTCGAGGCCAGATAGCTGTGGGTCAGTCGCAAGACATTCAACTGCGAAGGTGTCGCCCTCAACACGCCGCCACCCCGTCCGCGCTGGCTTTTCAGGACGCCGGAATCCTCGAGAAGACGGACGGCCTCGACCATGACCGGCAAGCCGACGCCGTAACGTTCCGCCAGGTCGGCGAGCGAACCGACATGATCGCCGGGGCGGCATTTTTCCCGCGTCAAGTCGGCGTTCAGCCGTGTGGCGGTCGCTGAGGCGAGGCTGTGCCCCTCTACCGCGGGGCCCATCCCGCGGTCGCCGTTGCGCTCGCTCCCCGCAGCATGGCGGACCTGGCGGATATCGATATGATCGTGCCACAGGTCGTGGGCCTGTTCCCGGGCACCCAGTCTGAGCAGGTGCAGGATCCGCAGGGCCGTGGCGGTATCGCCCTGCATGAAGCCCAGCGGAAAGCACTCCACGGACTCGAAGCAAAGCGCCAGGGATGGATTGTCCAGGCAATCGATCAGGTCTTCGGAATGGCCGACCTCGCGCCGGGACAGGAAGGCCGGACTGACCAGCAAGGCGTCCAATATCAGGGGTTCGATGACGCGCCGCGCCTGCCATAACTCCCTGTCGCTCACGCCCGTGAAGGTCAGGTGACGAAAGACCGCCGTCGCCGCTGCCCGCCGCCGCGGCTTAAGAACCACGATGCCACCGGAAGGTCCGCGTTGAATCCGGCAAACCCCGCGCGCCTCGAGCAATCGATAGGCCTGCCGCAGCCGGCGGCTATCGACGTCGAAATTATAGGCCAGGACCTCGTCCGGCCCGCACACGGTACCCTCGGGCCAGCCATGATCGGCCAGGGCGTCCTCGATGGCATAGGCGGTATAGAGTCCGAGCTTGGCGGCCTCCTCCTTGTCGAAGGCGACGGACTCAAAATAGGGCCGGTCGATCCATGCCCGGGTCAGGGTCTCATTCGGTTGCAAGGCCATGGCTTGCGGCATCGGCATCGTCCCTGTCCGGCTTTGCGGAACCCACGCGCGACGCGATTTGCGGCGGTGGAATTTGTTATAGATTATACCTTTAACATGGCGGCTTCGGACCTGCAATCCGGCGTGGCGTATTTGGCCGTATTTTGGACGGCTACCGTCCGGCCCGCCAGGCGGGCGGGCCGCCTTGTGGGGCGGTGGGCGTGAAGCGAGGCTTTCACAGGCCCGGCCATTTCCACCAGGTGCTAAAGATACGGCCGCCACATGAAGGCAAAGGTGCCGAAAATGCCCAGCCCCATGATCGCTGTGAGAAGCAATAGCCCAACCGCCGCGACGATCCTGGCCGGGCCTGAAGGCGACTGTTGCGCACGCAGGTAGATTTCCAGCACGGTCAGCGGCACGACATAGACCGCGAAGCCCAACACGATGTCGAAGGGCCCATCCATGCGCTTGCCCATGCCGGCGGGGCCTTGATTGAGGATGATCCACGCCATATAGCCGACGCGTTGAAACCATACGGCGTTCATCGCCAGGAAGGTCCGCATCGCCCATTTTTTGTGGATGTCGATTCGCCGGGCCAGGGCATGGCGGAGGGTCATGGCGGCACAGCCGAGGATCAAGCCGCCAAGGATGAGGCTGCTCACCAGGCCCCAGACCGTGAGATAGGTGCCGCGCACCCAGACCAGCCACAGGCCGTCCAGCGCCATCAGCATGCCCACCAGGATGTAAAACCGGCCGTTCCAGCGATGGAAGGCGATGAAGTGTTTGCGGATCTGCGGAATGAGCTGCAGTGCGCCGCTGGCCGTTACCAGGGCCGCCACCAGTACGTGGGCGGCGAAGAACAGATTGCCGGTGTGGTCGCCGGCGACATAGCCAGTGATCAAATCCTTGCGGTTCCATGACTCGAAATGGCCGGCCAGGGTCGGCCCGTAATAGAAGCTGACGATGAACCAGATAAACAGGCCCTGGCCCGTCACGGCCATCAGGTACCAGAGAAGCCCGGAGGCCGTCAGAATTTTGCTCGCAAGGGATCGCGTCCCCAGCCCGGTTGATACGGCTGTGGTCATCATGATGTCGTCCTGAGGGGGTGAAGAAAGAGAGGAAGGGTTTGTCGGCCGTCAGCCCGGTTCGCGTCTCCGCCGCAACCAGACGGCCGTGGCGAGGAAAACCGCCGCCAGGACCAGCCCGGCCCAGACGTCGGGACTACTGAGAAACTTGCCCGGATCGAGCTCTGACAATTGGCTTGAGCCGGTGTCGGCGGTGACGGTGAAGGCCCGGCCGAAGCTGCCGATCAGGCGGTCCTTCAGTAGATCGGTCAGGTGGCCGGTATTGAGGGCGATCCGTTCGAGCCCGCATGGCACGAGGGGCACGCCGACCGCCCACAGGATCGGTACGCGTCGCGCCCAGGCCGAGACGACGAGCAGCCAGGCGAAGAGCGGGGCATACCACAGGGACAGGGTGAGCAGGCCGTAGGGCAGGACCAGGGCGCGGGTAAGGATCGGGATATTCGTCCACAAGATCGCGGCGTCCAGGCCGTTGATCCACAGGACCACGGTGGCAACGACCAGCATGACCAGCTGGGTGGCGATGATAATGATATCGACGAACGCCGGCAGGATGAACAGGACCAGGCTCGCCTTGGCCAGCACCGCGGTGACGTCCGGTACGGGCAGGGATCGCCAGAACAGCAGGCTGCGATCGCGGCGCTCGCCATGCAGCGCGCCCAGACAATAGAAGGCGCCGGCCAGCACCATGACGATGATCAGGGCCATGGCCGCCATATTGTAGGGTGTGATCAGGGCGGCGGTCCGGGCAGACGGCGCGAGCAGGGCAGCGTGGCGCACGGTGGCCGGCAAACCGACCGTGCTGATCAAAAACCCGATCAGGGCGAGACCGGCAGCGACCGGCGGCGCCAGCCACAGCCAGCTGTTTTCCCACAATTCGCGGCGCAGCGACCAGTAGAATGGGCGGACTCGGTGGCGTCTCGGGGTGGCCTTATCATCCGGTGTGACATCATGGGCGGGCGGGATCATGCCTTTACTCCGTGGGCAGACTTCTGGCCGCCGACGACGGACACGAACAGATCGGCCAGGCCGGGCGTGCGGACCTCACCCAGGGCGGCAAGGTGCTGGCGCTCGACGCCGTCGAACAGCAAGGCCGGCAAACCGAGGCCCTGGCGTTCGTGGATCGGCTTCAGGGCCCGCGCCGCCGCTACCTGGTCTATACGCGGCGTCAGTTCGACGAACCGCATCTCCAGGGCGTCCATACTGGCGTCGAGGACGACGCGGCCGCGATCGAGAAATATGACATCTGTGACGACGTGCTGGATTTCCTCGACCTGGTGGGTGGCCACGATAACCGTGCGCGGACGGTCGAGACAATCGCCCAGCAGGGCATCGAAGAAGGCTTTGCGGTAGATCAGGTCGAGTCCCAGGGTCGGTTCGTCCAGCACCATCAGCCGGGCGTCGATCGCGATGATCAGGGCCAGGTGAAGTTGGGTGACCATCCCTTTCGACAGGGCCTTGATGCGGTCCCCGGGGGTGATGGTCGTCCGGGTCAGCAAGTCTTCCGCCCGGGCGCGGTCGAAACGGGGATGAACGCCTTCGACATAGTCGAGTGCCTGCGACACCTTCATCCAGCGTGGCAGGACGGCGATATCGGAGATAAAGCACACGTCGTGCATCAGCCGGTCGCGGTCCTTCCACGGATCGAGACCGAGAACGCTTAAACGGCCTTCGAAGGGCGTCAGGCCGACCAGGGCGTTCAACAGCGTGCTCTTGCCGGCGCCATTGGGCCCGATCAGGCCAACGATACGGCCCGCGGCGACGGTGAGGTCGATGCCGTCGAGCGCGGATTTCGCGGCGAATGTCTTGCGCAGACCCCGCGCTTCGATAATGGTCATGGCTAACTCTCCCCGCCCGAGGTGGGATCGGCCTTTATCAGATCGTCCAGGCTCAGCCCCAGCCGTTCGATGGTTTGGCGGATGGGGGGCCATTGTTCGTCGAGGAATTTCCGCCGCTCGTCGGCCATCAGCATCTGCCGGGCGCCGCTGCGGATGAAGAGGCCGAGGCCGCGCTTTTTTTCCACCAGTTGCTCGTCGGTCAGTTCCTGATAGCCTTTCAGGACGGTCAGGGGATTGACGCGATATTCGGCGGCGACGTGGCGCACCGATGGCAGGGCGTCGCCTTCATTGAGCAGTCCGTCGAGGATCATGGCCACCACCCGGTCGCGTATCTGACGGTAAATGGGCTGGTTGTCATTCCACTCTCGATCCAAAGCCTGTTCCTATCATGCTCGCAACCCGCACGGCCTATCATGCGTCTGCTCGCCCGCCTAGTGTTATAGTGAACTATAACACCAAAGCAATTGCAAGCTCTTTTTGTGGCAAGCACTACGGCAAGCAGCCCGAACCGACGCGGTCACAGAGGTGAATTGAGGCGGAATGTGGTCGGCGGCCGGCCGGTATGCCGGGTGAACAGGCGCGAAAAATAGCCTGGATCGTCGAAACCCGAGGCGATCGCGCATTCGCTCACCGTCATGCCGGTGTAGAGCAGCAGCCGTTTGGCCTCGATCAGCCGGCGGTCGATGATCATCTGGCGCGGCGGCTTGTCGCCCAGGCTTTGGCAGGCATAGCGCAACTGGGCCTCGCTGGCGCCGAGGTCGCGCAGGTAGCGCGACAAAGGGCGGCCGCTGCGAAAATGACGCTCGATCTCGCGGCGGAAGCGCGCTAGCAGGCGTTGCGGGGAGGCGGGGCCTGAGTCGAGGCTTTCACCGCCTTGGGGCAGCCGCTGCACATCGGCCAGGAAGCCCAGCATATTGGCCTCGATCGCCATGCGCCGCGCGCGCGCTTGCCAGACCAGTTCGCGCGCCAGCCGCAACACCCATTGGCGCAGGCCGTTGAGCCCATGCCGTTCGGCTATGGGCCAGACGACCAGATGGTCGCCCAGGCCCGCGATCTCGTCCCGGCCTTCGGTCAGGTCCTGGAGATAGGTCGTGGCGACGGTCAGCACCAGGCCGGCTATATCGTCGCTGAAGTCGAAGCCGTGGACGACTCCCGCCGGCATGAAGACGACACAGGCGCCCGCGAACTGCGTCTGCCGGTCGTCGTGGACGATGCGCCCCGACCCACGGGTAATCAGGAAGAAATGGTTGAGATCCGCGTGCATGTGCGGCCGGATATGGCCGTCGACGGGCGCCGAGCGATCCGCAATTTTCTCGACATGCAGGAAGTTGTGGTCGACCTCGCGCGGCGCCTCTCCGTAGAGGTAAAATTTTGTAATCGATGGCTTTTTTTCGATCATGGTCGTCATATGGGTGTCTTGTCGTCCCTGATGTCATTCTCAGATTTGTCCATAAGAATAACGCTTTCCTCCATGGCATTCAAACGGAGTTTTCGGCACTTTGAGCGCATACATGGTGAGGAAAATGTCTATGAAAACCCAAGTGGCCATTGTCGGCGGCGGCGTGGCCGGTCTCATGCTGTCGCATCTCCTGCATAGCGAAGGCATTGCCTGCGTCATCCTCGAGCGCCAGACGCGGGCCTATACCGAGGGCCGTATTCGCGCCGGCGTGCTGGAACAGGGCACGGTCGATCTGTTGCGCAAGGTCGGTGTCAATGCCCGCATGGACAGCCAGGGGCTGCGGCACCAGGGCTTTGCCCTGATGGACGACGGCGAGCCGATGCGCATCCCGCTGCACGACCTGACCGGCACGGATGTCATGGTCTACGGCCAGACCGAAATCACCATCGACCTGATGGACGCCTGCGCGGAGCGCGGCATTCCCTTGATGTTCGAGGCGAAGGACGTCGCGCTGCACGATATCGAGTCCGCGCCGTATGTCACCTATGAGAAGGACGGCCGGACGCAGCGGCTCGACTGCGATTTCATCGCCGGGTGCGACGGCTTCCACGGCGTCAGCCGCCCGTCCATGCCCGATGCCGCCGCCCATGTCGTCGAAAAGGTCTATCCCTTCGGCTGGCTCGGCATCCTGTCGGATGTGCCGCCGATGGATCACGAACTGATCTATTCCAATCATGAACGCGGCTTTGCCCTGGCCAGCCAGCGCTCGGCCACGCGCAGTCGCTACTATATCCAGTGCGACGCGAGCGAGAAGATCGAGGACTGGTCGGACGAACGCATCTGGGACGAACTGGCGATCCGCTTGGGCGACGACGGCCGAATGACGCGCGGGCCGTCGCTGGAAAAAAGCATCGCGCCCCTGCGTTCTTTCGTCTGTGAAAAGATGCAGCATGGCCGTCTGTTCCTGGCCGGCGACGCCGCCCATATCGTGCCGCCGACCGGCGCCAAGGGCCTCAACCTGGCGGCGTCGGATGTCTCCTATCTGGCCGATGCCCTGATCGAGCATTACAAGAATGGCGATGAGAGCGGGCTGAAGGGCTATGCCGAACGCGCCCTCAACCGCATCTGGAAGGCCGAGCGCTTTTCCTGGTCGATGACGCAACTGACGCATCGCTTTCCACAGATGTCGGCCTTCGATCGCAAGATGCAGAAGGCCGATCTCAGCTATATTCGCCACAGCCATGCGGCGCAGACCTCGATCGCCGAAAACTATATCGGCCTGCCGTACTGAGGGGGGCTGTCAGAGCCATATCCGCGCCGGTGTAGCGAAATACGCGGCCTGTGCGTCGGCACACCGCATTTGGACCGATAACCCCGAGGGGAAAGCTTAGCCATTTAAAGGGGAGAAATTGGTGGGTGGGCACGGACTCGAACCGTGGACCCGCTGATTAAGAGTCAGCTGCTCTACCAACTGAGCTACACACCCGAACCAATTCGTAACGCGCAGGGCTTGGTGACCCCGGCGGTGAGGCGCGGAACATAGCCATTTTCTTCTGGGTTTCAAGCGCAAAATCAGTTTAGCGTCATTTTTTAATTTGGCGCCGATTTGGAGGATAAACATGGCTTTGCGCGACGTGACCGGGGCGGTCGATTTTGGCCATCTCGAAGCCTACACGCTGAACGACACCTTGGTCATGGAAGAGGTGCTGCGCCTGTTCCAGCAACAGTGCGACCTGTGGGCGCCGTTGCTGACCACCGACCACGAAGGCTGGCGCGACGCTGCCCACACCTTGAAGGGGGCCGCCTTGGGCATCGGCGCCAACGCCCTGGGAGAAGCTGCGGGCGCTGCCGAGAAGGGCGATGTCGAGGGCGCCGCCGGCCGTTTGGAAAAGGTCAAGACCGCCATGAACGCAGCCCTGATGGATGTCAGCGCCTATCTTCACGAACTGCAACTGCGCGGCCTCAAGGCATGAGGGCACGGAATCGCTGTGAAAAAAATGCAGCGACACTCCGAATGTGGATAAAAATATAATGAAAACAGATGGTTGTGTATTCGGAGCGTCCGAGTGCATCTTGAATATGCCGGAAACCACTCCGAATCTCGGGACCGGGGGCGCGCTGCAACGTGTCCGTTCCCGACATTGCTATGTTGTAACTTGACTTCGCGCGGCCGGAGGTCTCGACTGCTTCGTTACGTATGAAATCTTCGCGCCAAAGGAAACGCCTCATGTCCTTGCTTCGCACCACCGCGCTCGCGGTCATCTTCACCGCCGGATTGACCGGCGCCGCTTTTGCTCAAACCACGGACCATAATGTCGACCAAGCCGGTATCGACAAGTCGGTCAAGCCGGGCGACGATTTCTACGCCTATGCCAATGGCGCCTGGATCAAACAGGCGCAGATCCCGGCCGACCGCTCCAGCTACGGCCCCGGCGCCGTTCTGACGGAAAAGACCAGCCAGCAGGTCAAGGGGCTGATCGAGGACGCCGCCGCCGGCTCCCCGGCGCCCGGTTCCGACGCCCAGAAGGTCGGCGACTACTATGCCAGCTATATGGACGAGGCGGGTATCGAGGCCAAGGGGCTGACGCCGCTGGCCGGCGACCTGGCGGCCATTACCGCCATCACGGACAAGGCGTCCCTGTCGTCCTATCTCGGCACCACCTTGCGCGCCGATGTCGACGCGCTCAACGCCACCAACTTCTACACCGACCATATTTTCGGCGTCTGGATCACCCAGGGCTTCGAAGACCCCGACCATAATGTGCCCTATATCCTGCAGGGCGGGCTGGGCCTTCCCGACCGCGACTACTATCTCAGCGACTCGCCCAAGATGGCGACGATCCGCACCGCCTATCAGGCCCATATCGCCAATGTGCTGAAACTGGCCGGTGTCGCCGACGCCGACGCCAAGGCCGCCGCCATCACGGCTTTCGAAACCAAGATGGCCAAGGCCCATGTCAGCCGTGTCGATTCCGAAGACGTGCACAAGGCGAATAATCCGTGGAAGGCCGCCGACTTTGCCACCAAGGCGCCGGGGCTCGACTGGACCGCCTATTTCGCCGCGGCCGGCCTTGGCGCGCAGCAGGATTATATCGTCTGGCAACCGTCCGCCGTCACCGGTTTGTCGGCCCTGGTCGCCAGCGAGCCGATCGACACCTGGAAGGCCTGGCTGACCTTCCACGCCGTCGACCACTATGCCAATGTCCTGCCCAAGGCCTTTGTCGCCGAACGGTTCGCCTTCTACGGCACGGCCCTGTCCGGCACGCCGCAGATGCAGGACCGCTGGAAACGCGCCGTCAATGCCACCAATGGCGCCCTGGGCGAAGTCGTCGGCAAGCTTTATACCGACAAGTATTTCCCGGCCTCGTCCAAGGCCGAGATCAATGACATGGTCGCCGAGATGCTGACGGCCTACCACGCCCGCATTTCCAATTTGACCTGGATGTCGCCCGACACCAAGGCCAAGGCGCTGGCCAAGCTGGGCACGCTCAAGGTCGGCGTCGGCTATCCCGACAAGTGGACCGACTATTCCAGCCTCGACATCGTCCGCGGCGACGCCTACGGCAATATCCGCCGCGCCGAAATGTTCAACTACAAGAAAAACCTGGCCAAGCTGGGCCAGACACCCGACCGTGGCGAATGGGTCATGGTGCCGCAGATCGTCAATGCGGTGAACCTGCCCATGGCCAATGCGCTGAACTTCCCGGCCGGCATCCTGCAGCCGCCCTATTTTGACCCGCAGGCCGATGCCGCCTATAATTTCGGCTCGATCGGCGCCACGATCGGCCACGAAATCAGCCACAGTTTCGACGACCAGGGCAGCCAGTTCGACGCCCAGGGCCGTCTGCTCAACTGGTGGACGCCGGAAGACCTGGCGCATTTCCAGGCGGCTGGCGAGAAGCTGGCGAAGCAATATGACGCCTATTGCCCGTTCACCGACCTGTGCCTGAACGGTCATCAGGTCTTGAGCGAAAACATCGCCGACGTCGCCGGTTTGTCGGCGGCCCATGACGCCTATGTCCTGTCGCTGCACGGCAAGCCCGACGTCGTCAAGGACGGCCTGACGGGCGATCAGCGCTTCTTCCTGGCCTTCGCCCAAAGCTGGCGCCAGACGGAACGCGAGGCGGCCTTGCGTCAGCAGGTCCAGACGGACGGTCACGCCCCGGCGGAATATCGCGGCGATACCGTGCGTAATCTCGACGCGTGGTATGCCGCGTTCGGCGTCAAGCCGGGCGACAAGATGTACCTGGCCCCCGAAGACCGCGTCCAGGTGTGGTAAGAAAGCTTGCCGGATCGTCATTTCCGCTTGGCAGGGAAGGCTGTGCCCTTTAAACGCACGGCAAAACCACCATCTCTGGAAACATCATGTCCGACGAAGAGCTGCACATCATCTGTACCGACCGCGACGGCGTGGCGCACACCTTGCCGGCGCTCGACGGCTGGCGCATCATGGAAATCATCCGCGACAACGGCCTGCCGATCAAGGCCGAGTGCGGCGGTTGCCTGGAATGCGCCACCTGTCACGTCTATGTCGCAGATTCGTGGTCCGATAAACTGGTGGCGAAAAGCGACGAGGAAGACGAGAAGCTAGACGAAGCCTTTATGGTCAAACGTAATTCACGGTTGTCGTGCCAGATCCTGATGCGGCCGGACCTGAACGGTCTGGAAGTGACCCTGGCGCCGGAAACCGATTGATCGCGCGTTCAATCCAACGGCCAATGGCCGTTGGCAAGAGCGACCGCCCGTCCGAGCTTATGCGAGGAGCCATGCGGCGTTTGAGCCGAGAGATGTAAATTCGAGGGAATGCTATGCGCTTAAAGTCTTTGTTGATGTGCGTCGCGGCCGGTTCGGTCATCGCCGGCGCCGCCCTGGCCTGGGGGACGACCGGTCACCGCTTTATCGGCGAAGAGGCCATCCGCGCTTTGCCGGACTATACGCCGGACTTCCTGCGCACGCCTCAGGCCATCGCCGATATCGGCGAATATGCCAATGAGCCCGACCGTTGGCGCGGCGCCGGCAAGGTCCACTCCGAACGCGACGCCCTGCATTTCATCGATCTCGACGATGATGGCAACACCTTTGCCGGTGTCTCGCTCGACAACCTGCCCGAAACCCGCTCGGACTATGCCGCCGCCGTGCGCGCCAAGGGGCAGGACCCCGACCGTGCCGGCTATCTGCCCTATGCCCTGGTCGACACCTATCAGCAGGTGACCAAGGACTTCGCCTATTGGCGCGTCGTAAACCTGCTGGAAACGCGCGAAACCGACAAGGTCAAGAAGGCGTGGTACCACGCCGACCGCGTACGCCGCGAGGAAGTTATCAAGTTCGATATCGGCGTCATGGCCCACTATGTCGGTGACGCCACCCAGCCCCTGCATCTCAGCGTCCATTACAACGGCTGGGGCGATTTCCCCAACCCGAACGGTTTTACCAACGACAAGATCCACGTGCCGTTGGAAGGTCCCTATGTCGACCGCAATATCAGCGAGGCCGATGTTCGCGCCAATGAGCCGGCCTATGTCCCATGTACCGATCCGGTCATGAAGTGTTTCACCTCGCGCCTGAAGGTCAGCTACGCCCTGGTCGTGCAGATGTATCAGCTGCAAAAGGACGGCGGCTTTGCCGATGGCGATCCGCGTGGGAAGGCGTTTATCGCCAAGCAGTTGGGACTGGGCGCCGGCAATCTGCGTGACGCAATCCTCGATGCCTGGCGCGATTCGAAGTCGATGGGTGTCGGTTATCCGGCGACGACCTATGACGACTTTGTCGCCAACAAGGTAGTAGACCCGTACGCACTTTTGCACGGTGCCTAGCGTGTTGAAGCAGTTCGGTGAAAAGAAGCCGGGCCTGGACTACCTGCCGCGGACGGGCGCCTATGGTATCCTCGAGCGTGACGGCCGGATCGCCTGCGCGCGCATCGGCTACAGCGATTTTACTTACGACCTGCCGGGCGGCGCCGTCGACCCGGGCGAGACGCCGGAACAGGCGGTCGTGCGGGAATATCGTGAAGAGACCGGCATCAAGGCGAAGGTCGTGCGGCCGGTGACCGACCTGCTGCATTATTTCATCCACGACGACGGTACGCCCTACAACAACCACTGCTATTTCTATGAGATGGCCTGGCTCGGCGAGGAGCCGTCGGCCAAGGTCGAGCCCGACCACGAACTGGTCTGGCTCAATCCGCTACAGGTCTTCACCAACCTCAAGAACGAGGGCTATGCCTGGGCGTTTCTGTTGTGGTTACGCGCTTCAAGATAAATTCGTCGTCCATGGTTTGACCGACCGGGAAGACATATTCGCCGGCGCGTTCGAAGCCGTACTTGGCGTAAAGCCCCTGGGCCTTGGTATTGCCGCTCCACACGCCCAGCCATTGCGGCGCATCGCCATAGGTCCCGGTCAGGTAATCCAGGGCATGGCTTAGCGCGATGCGGCCGAGGCCCTGGCCCTGATGGCTTTGCAGGACATAGATGCGCTTGATTTCGCCGTGGCGCTGGCGATCGGCTTCGGCGTGGGGCAGGGTGACCGGACCCAGATGCACATAGGCAATGGCGTGATCGCCGTCGAACCACATCCGCCAATATTGCGTCCGGTCCGAGGTCTCGGCGAGGAGTTTCTCCGGCGTATAGCTTTTCGCCAGGAAGGCCGCCAGGTCCTCGGGCGGATAGAGATGGCCGAAGGTTTCACTGAAACTGGCCGTGGCCAGGTTGGACAGGGCCGGAACGAGGTCGGCGGTGACGGGAACAGAGCGGATCATGCCCCCGCCTTTAGCAGGTTTTTCGGCAAAGAAAAGCCTGTGCGATCAGCCAAACAGCGCCGTATTGGCGGTGAGGAAATCGCGCAGGTTTTGCGGTTGGCGGCCGGTCAGGTGTTCGACGGCGTCAGTCTGCACATTGAAGCCGCCGGCCCGCGTCGTCGTGTCGAACGAGACCAGCATGGGGATGAGGAATTCCGGGACGCCCGCCGCCTTCATGCCGCCGGCCAGCTGCTCGTCCGTCACATCGATGACGGTCAGCGGCTTGGCGAAGATCTCGGATGCCAGGGCGGCGACTTCGGTGGTGCTGACGGCTTGCGGGCCGGTCAGGGTGAGGGTCTGGTTGACAGGCGGATTGGCCAGGACGGCGGCCGCCGAACGGGCGCAGTCTTCGCGGGCGATGTAACCGTTCTTGCCGTCGCCGGCGGAGCTGTACCATTGGCCGGACGCCAGGGCGGCGGGCAGGGCCATGGCGAGGTTTTCCATGTACCAGGCGTTGCGCAGGATGGTGTACGGAATGCCGCTGGCCTTGTCGGCGTTCTCGGTGCCGAGATGGTCGGGCGCAAAGGTCACATGCGAGTTGTCCGGATTGGGCATGGACGTATAGACGATATGCTTGACGCCGGCTTTTTTCGCTGCGGCGAGGGCCGCCAGGTGCTGTTTCAGGCGTTTGCCTTCCTCACCCAGGGAATCGGTCGAGATAATGAGGAGGCGGTCGACTCCGGCAAAGGCGATATCCAGCGACGCGGCGTCGTCGAAATCGGCGCGGCGAGTCTCGGCGCCCCGAGCCGCGAGATCGGCCAATTTGGTGGTGTCGCGCGTGGCGGCAATGATATGGCCGGGCTTGCTGTCGAGCAAAAGTTCGACGATGCGGCGGCCCAGATGGCCGGCGGCGCCTGTGACGAGGATATGGGTCATGGGAGTGTCCTTTGCATTAGTCTCAAAAATAGACTATAGCTAAAATAGAGAGTGTTGTGCCGCTGTAAAGACGGCAGTTTGACGGGAGATAGTTACCTTGAGGGAACCCCAGATCACTGAACCCCAGATTACGGACGCCATGCGGGCGGTGATGCGCGAGGTCATCGCCGCCACGACCTGCGGTGAGATGAACGCCGACAATTGTCCGATACGCGATGTGCTGGATCATATCGGCGACAAGTGGAGCAGCTTGCTGCTGATGGCGCTGGGGGCGCGGCCGCACCGCTTTGGCGAATTGAAGCGTTCGGTGCCGGATATTTCCCAGCGCATGCTGACCCAGACCCTGCGCGATCTGCAGGCCGACGGGCTGATCAGCCGGCACGTCTTCGCTACGACGCCGCCCAGCGTCGAGTACCGCCTGACCGAGTTGGGCGAGAGCCTGATGCCGCCGCTGATGGGGCTGATGGACTGGGCGGCAACCCATCACCCGCAGATCAGGCAGGCGCGCGTCCAGTTTCGTGAAGCGCTCGAGGCCCAGGTATAATCGGACCGTGGCCGCCTGATAATGGCTACGTGGCAGGCGCTTTGAATTTACGACCTGCCGCTGCGGACCATCGGGACATCATCATTGAAAGTTTATTCCTCATTTTATCCAATAGTCTTCCGAAATAATTTTTCAGGAAGCACCTGTGACCGACCTCGAAGCGACCATCAAAATTATCAAGACCGGTATTGCTGAATTCGATGATATTTTAGGCGGCGGCCTGACGGCGAACAGGGTCTATCTGCTGCATGGCACGCCCGGTTCGGGCAAGACGACCCTGTCGCTTCAGTTCCTGCTCGAAGGCGTCGGCCATGGGGAGAAGGTGCTGTACGTTACGCTGTCCGAAACCCGGTCGGAGCTTCTGGCGGTCGCCAAATCGCACAATATGTCGCTGCAGGACGTCGAGATATTCGAATTGGTCGCCGAGGAGCGCGACCTCGATCCCGAGAACCAGTACACCATGTTTCAGCCGTCGGAGATCGAGCTCAATCTCACGACCCGGCGCATTATCGACGAGATCGAACGTGTCAAGCCCAGCCGTGTCGTCATCGACTCTTTATCGGAAATCAAGCTGCTGGCGCAAAGCGCGCTGCGCTTCCGCCGTCAGGTCCTGGCCCTCAAACAGTTCTTTGTCGGCCGCGACTGCACTGTCCTGTTTCTCGACGACAAGACGGCCCAAGGCGAGGACGACCTGCAGCTGGAAAGTATCGCCCACGGCGTCATCAGCCTGGAGCAGTTGTCGCCCGATTACGGCGCCGAACGCCGGCGTCTGTCGATCACCAAGCTGCGCGGGCAACGCTATCGCGGCGGCTATCACGATTTCACCATCGTTCCGGGCGGATTGAGCGTCTATCCGCGCATTATCGCCAGCGAACATCTCAAGCCCGGCGACGACAGCATTGTCAAAAGCGGTGTCGCTGAAATGGACACCTTGCTGTGCGGCGGCCTGACTTCCGGCACCAGCACCTTGCTGCTCGGACCCGCCGGTGTCGGCAAATCGACCCTGGCCATCCAGTATGCGGCCGAAGCGGCGCGCAACGGCCAGGCCAGTATCATCTTCGCCTTCGATGAGCGGGTGGAGACCATGTACCAGCGCGCCGATGGCCTCGGCATCGATCTGCGCAAATATGTCAAAAGCGGCCTCATTGAAGTTCGCGCCATCGATCCGGCGGAAATGTCGCCCGGTGAATTCGCCCACAAGGTCCGCAAGGCGGCCGAGGGGCAAAACGGCAAGCCGGTCAAGATCGTCGTCATCGACAGCCTCAACGGCTATCTCAACGCCATGCCGCAGGAGCGCTTCCTGACGGCGCAGCTACATGAATTATTGACCTATCTCGGCCACCTCGGGGTGATCACCTTCCTGGTGGTCGCGCAGCACGGTTTATTGGGGACCTCCATGCAAACCGTTATCGACACCAGCTACCTGGCCGATACGGTCATCCTGTTTCGTTATTTCGAAGCTCACGGCGAGGTCAAACAACTGATCTCGGTCGTGAAAAAGCGCAACGGCCGTCATGAACGGACGATTCGGGAGTTTACCATGACGGAAACAGGCATCCGCATCGGTGAGCCGTTACGTCAGTTCCAGGGCGTCTTGTCGGGCACGCCCTTTGTCGTCGGCGCGGACCCGCTGATCGAACGCATGAATAACGACAAGCCGGACTCCGGCGCGCTGGATCAGACCCGTCTCGACCAACTCGGTCATTGATATGCAAGACGCCCTGGAAGAGCGTGTGCTGATTCTGCCGCCGACGCAGAAGGACGGTGAAGTGACTGCTAGCCTGCTGGCGCAGGACGGTATCGATGTCCATGTCTACCGGACCCTGGCCGAAATTTGCGCCGAGATGAAAGCGGGGGCGGCAGCCCTGATCCTGACCCAGGAACACGTGCTGGCCGACCGCGAGAATCTGCTGCAATCGGCCTTGTTCGAACAGGAAGACTGGTCCGATCTGCCGATCATTGTCCTGACGCCGCCGGGGCCGGACACGCTGGCCAGTTTGAAAAGACTGGAGGCCGTCGGCCACATGACCCTGATCAAGCGGCCGGTTCAGCTCAACAATTTCATGACGACTATCCGTTCGGCCCTGCGCGACCGGCAAAGGCAATACGGCATTCGCGATTTTCTCGCCGAGCGGACCCGCCAGGCGGAGGCCTTGCAGGCGTCGGCGGAAAAGGCCCAGGCGGCCAATGTCGCCAAGTCGGAATTCCTCGCCAATATGAGCCACGAAATCCGCACGCCGATGAACGCCATTATCGGCCTGTCGACCATTCTGGCGCGCAGTTCGCCTTTGACCGCCAACCAGAGGAAATATATCGAGACCCTGGCCACATCCGGTGAAAGTCTCCTGATGCTGATCAACGACCTGCTCGATATTTCCAAGATCGAGGCCAGCGGCATCGAAATCGAACAGGTACCGTTTCGACTCGACAAACTGCTGGAGGCCATTATCGACGTGGCGTCGGTACGGGCCGGCGAGAAAGCGCTGGGCCTTCAGCTCAATATCGACAATATCCGGGGCAAGTGGTTCAGCGGCGATCCGACCCGCGTCCATCAGATCATGAGCAATCTGTGCAGCAACGCCATCAAGTTTACCGATAGCGGCTCTATCAGCATCGAAACCGTGCTGGCCGAGGATACCAGCGGGCGTATCGCCATCACGGTGGCCGACACGGGTATCGGCATCGCCCAGGACAAGCTCGACAAGATTTTCGACAAGTTCACCCAGGCCGACAATACAATCAGCCGCAAATTCGGCGGTACGGGTCTCGGCCTGGCCATCAGCAAGACCCTGGCGGAATTGATGGGCGGTGCGATCAGCGTCATGAGCACCCCAGGTTCGGGCTCGGCTTTTACCGTGATCCTGCCCTTGCCCGAGGTGACGCCGCCAGCGGACGGCGGCAGCGGCGACGGCGAAGACTCGACGCCGGACGAGACGCGCCCGTCGCGCGGCTGCGTGCTGCTGGTCGAGGATTACCCGCCGAATATTCTGGTGGCCAAGACGTTCCTGGAAATGTTCGGCTATGAGGTCGACCTGGCCGAAAGCGGCGTCAAGGCCGTGCACAAGGCGGCGCAAAATCCGTATGTCATTATCCTGATGGATATCCAAATGCCGGAAATGGATGGTTTCGAAGCGGCCCGCACGATCCGCAAGATGAACGGCGCCGGCCACAACGCCAAGACGCCTATCATCGGCATGACGGCGCACGCTCTCGACGGCATCCGCGAAAAGTGCCTGGCCGCCGGGATGAACGAATATCTGTCGAAGCCGTTCGTGCCGGCCGATCTGGAAAAGAAGCTGGCGGCCCTGGTCGCCTGACGGCTATTTCAGGGTGGCGAGATAGGCGATGATGTCGGCGCGCTTTTGCGGGTCGCTGACGCCTGAGAACGGCATCTTGTTGCCCGGTATGGCCGCCTTCGGATTGGCGAGATAGGCATCGAGCTGTTGTGCGGTCCAGGCGCCGGACGCCTTCATGGCCGCCGAATAGCTATAGCCCGGCGCCGTGCCGGCCTTGCGCCCCGCCACGCCGAACAGGGAAGGGCCGACACCGTTCTTGCTGGCGATGACCGAATGGCAAGCGGCGCAAGCCGCGAACGCCGCCTTGCCGCGCAAGGCGTCACCTGCAGCCTGAGCCTGCGGCGCCGCGATTAAGGCGGCCGCGGCCAATATGGTTGTGGCGCAGCGGAAAATATCACCGGTCGTCATGGTTTGCCTTTAAGGTCGGACTGGATCGTCACCTCAGCATGGCCGGAAACAGCGGTCAATACCATGCGGTCCAAGGTCGCGATTCATTGGTGATGGGCACACTATAGCCGTCAGGTTTGGCCGCCTGTGCGTTACCGGAAAAATAAGGATCAGGCGTCGATTGTGCCAAGATAGCTGGACAGTTCGCCGATCCACATCCGTGACGCCGCCGGATCGGCATTGACCGCCCCCAGTTCGAGGGCCGCGCCGATATTGGTGATGGTGGGAAAACCGAAGCCGCCGCCAGCGCCGCGTATATTGTGCGCGATGAATTGTACCGTGCCGAAATCGGCCTGGTCGACGGCCAGGAGCATAGCTACGACATTGAGGCGGCAGTCGCGCAGGAAGCTGGGGATGCTGTCGGCCAGTTTGGCGTTTTTCGGCCGGATGAAGTCTTCCCTGGCATAGACGAACGGTCCGGCCAGGCTGTGCTCGCGGATGGCGTGGCGCAGGACCTCTTGCTTGATCGGCTTGGTGAGAAAATCCGTGCAGCCGGCGGCGATGCACATTTCGCGATCCCCCTTCAGCGCCGAGGCGGTGAGGGCGAGAATCGGCACCGGCGCGCGGCCGTTCTGCTTCTCCCAGGCACGAATCTGCCGCGTGGCCGTCAGTCCGTCCATGACCGGCATCTGACGATCCATCAGCACCATGTCGTACTGGCCGGCTTCGAACATGTCGCAGGCAACGGCGCCGTTGCCGGCGATGTCGACGTGATAGGGCGTGTCTTCGAGGTAGGCCATGGTGATGACGCAGTTGTCGGGCGAATCCTCGGCCAGGAGAATACGCAAGGCCGGTAAGGGTGAGGTGTCGTCGTCGTCGACCAGGGTCGCCATCGGCCGGTTGGCGACGGCCCATATCTCCATGGGCACGGTAAAAGCGAAGACACTGCCTTCACCGATTTCGCTTTCGACCCAGATGCGGCCGCCCATCAGCTCGACTAGGCGTTTGCAAATGGTCAGGCCGAGTCCGGAGCCGCCGAAGCGGCGCGTCATCGAGGAATCGGCCTGGGTAAAGCGCTCGAATACCGGCCCCAGCTTCTGTTTGGCGATACCGATGCCGGTATCCGTCACGGCGAAGCGCAGGGTCGTCGGCGTTTGGGCGGCTTCGTCCAGGTCGACATAGAGGGAGACACTGCCGGCAGTGGTGAACTTGATGGCGTTACCCAGCAGATTGAGGAGGACCTGACGCAGGCGCGTCGGGTCGCCGACCAGGTCCGCGGGCACATTCGGCGCGATGTCGAAGAGCAGGACAAGGCCCTTTTCCTGGGCGCGCGCCGCCACCATCTCCAGCACCTTTTCGAGGTGACCTATCAGCGAGAAGCCCGTGCGTTCCAGCTCGAGCTGCGAGGCTTCGACCTTGGACAGGTCGAGAATGTCGTTGATCAGGTTGAGCAGGTTGTCGCCGGCGCGCTGGAAGATCTGGACATATTTGTTCTGCTCGTCATTGAGCGGCGTCCTGGCCAGCAGGTCGGCTATGCCCATAATGGCATTCATCGGCGTGCGGATTTCATGGCTCATACTGGCCAGGAAGTCCGACTTGGTCATGCTGGCGCTTTCGGCGACGGCGCGGGCCTGGCGCAATTCGGCCTCGACCGCCTTGCGTTCGGTGATATCGCGGGCGGCGGCGAAGACGCCCTGCAAGGTGCGCGAACGATCGTAAAAGGTGGTGGCGTTATAGGAGACGACGGTCTTCTTGCCGTCGCGGTCGATGGCCGTGAGTTCGTAATCTGTCAGCGATTTTTCACGCAGCACGCGCTTGATGCCGGCCTCGGCGCGGTCGGGGTCGGTGAAGAAATCCTTGAACGGGGCGCCGATCAATTCATCGCGCGTGCAGCCAGTCAGCGATTCCATCTGCTTGTTGACGTCGGTGATGATCCCATAGGCGTCGGTCGTCATCAGGGCGTCGATATTCGATTCGATCAGCGAGCGGGTGTAGAATTGCTGGTCGCGCAGGCGCTGATCCGAGCGTTTCTGCTCGGCCTCGACCGCCTTGCGCGCCGTGTTGTCGGTGCCGATCAACAGGTAGCCGATGATGGTGCCGTCGGCGTCGCGCAGCGCCGTGACCGAAACGACGGCGGGGAGGCGGCTGCCGTCCTTGCAGATATAGGTGAGCTCGTAAATGTCCTCGATGCCGCGCGAGGCCTTGAAGACCAGGGCCTCGAAGCCCGGTGTGATGGCGGTCTCCAGCTCGGCACTTAGAGTCTTGGCGCGCGTGATCAGTTCCTCGGAATCGGAAATATCGGCGGGCGTGATCTTGTTGACGACTTCAAAGGCGGCATAGCCCAGCATGCGCTCGGCGCCAACATTGAAGATCTGGATGACGCCCTTGGCGTCGGTGGCGATGCTCGAAAAATTGGCGCTGTTGAAGATGGCGGCTTGCAGCGCGTCCGCTTTCAGCAAAACCTCCTGGGCATGGCTGATCGCTTTGCGACCGGCGTGGTCCGCAAGGGTGGCCGGGGGAGCCGGCACAGGTTGAATTGTCATGATAATCCGAACCTCAGTCGGTTTCCGGGCGTGGCTGGGGCGTCGGGATCAGCTAACGGCTTTAATTTGTAAGTTTGCGATGTGGTTGCGGATTCAGGGCGGCGGTTAATGCCGCAGAGTCGCCCAGGCGTCGACGAAGGCCTTGGCCTTGGCGTAGACCTGGGGCGGCGTGTCGCCCGGTTTGAACACGGCCGAACCGATACCGAATCCGGTGGCGCCGGCTTCGAGATAGGCCTGCATGCCGTCGGGATCGACGCCGCCGACCGGGAATACCGGCATGTGACGCGGCAGGACGGCCTTCATGGCCTTCAGGCCTTTGACGCCCGCCAGTTCGGCCGGGAACAGCTTGATGGCGTCGGCGCCGGCGTCGATGGCGGCGAAGGCTTCGGTCGGGGTGAAGAAGGCCGGGAAGGAGATCATGCCCAGCGACTTGGCGCGGCGGATGACGTCGGGATTGCTGTTGGGCGAGATGCAGATTTCACCGCCGACGGCCTTCAGGGTTTCCACATCGGCAACGGTCAGGACGGTGCCGGCGCCGACAATGGCGCGGTCCTTCAGCGCATCGGCCAGAAGTTTGATCGACTCGAAAGGATCGGGCGAGTTAAGCGGCACTTCGACGATCTTGAAGCCGGCTTTCACCACCATTTCACCGATGTCGAGCGCTTCGGCCGGACGCAGGCCGCGCAGGATGGCGACCAGGGGCAGGGTGGTCAGGGCGTCCTGCCAACGTTGGTTTAAAGTCATAGAACCAGCTTTCCTTGGTGGGCGATCGACCACAGGCCGGCGGCCGAAGCGGCATCGCCGTCGTGCACAGTGACGTCCGTGAAGCCCGTGTGGGCCAGGGCGCGTTTATAGAGATTGCTCAAGGTGCCGTCGCCGATCAGCCCGACCGGCGAAATGCCGTGACGATTGATCTCGGCGCGGACTTCCGAGCCGATCAACAGGCCGGACAGGTAGGAGGACAGGCTTTCCGGCGCAATATTGCCGAACAGGGCTTCGGTGCGGACCGAGAAGACCAGGGACAGGAACGACTTGTCGTGCATGGCGCGGTCGACGCCGAGCAGGAAGGCCTTTTCGTCGTCGATATCGTCGGCCATCAGAGCGCCGAGGATCGAGTGCGACTTCAGGACCGAGAACATTTCCCCGGTCATATAGCTGTTGAAGGTGGTAATGACGCCGCTTTCGACCTTGGCCCATTTGGAATGGGTGCCGGGCAGGATGAAGACACCGTCCTTGCTGTTCTTGGCCATCAGGCCGAAGATCTGGGTTTCTTCGCCGCGCATGACGTTGTGGATCTGGGTGTCGGGGTCTTGCGCCGACAGGCCCGGGACGATCTTGACCTTCAGCTTGTCCGACGGGGCGGTGATCAGTTTCGCTGCGATATCGGCGACGCTGGCCGGGGCCGGGACATACGGTGCCTCCGCCCAGCCTTGGCGCGAGCCAACCATGCCGGACAGCAGGATGGGCAGGTCAACGCGGTCGAATTCCTGCTTCATGACCGAACTCAGGGCTTGTTCGAAGGTCAGGACGCCGAGGTTTTTCAGGCCGATATTACTGGCGTGGCTGGTGATGACCTGGCCGTCGGTGCCGAACAAAAACATGCGGAAATTGGTCGTGCCCCAGTCGCAGGCGATCAGGGCAGGGGAGGCGTAGGTCATGCTTGGGTCCATCGGTTGCAGTCGCGCCTCATCTAGCCCCTAAACCGTTGCGGTTCAAGGCCGGTATGGCCGCGCAACAGCTCACTTGGGATTTCAAACAACGTGCCGGCTTCACGATCTTCGGGCAGGCCTTCCGCCGCCGAGGTGACGAAAACGCGATCGAGGGCGTCGCCGGCAAAGCACAGTGAGGTAATCTGTTTGGCCGGCAGATCGACATGGAAATCTTCGGTGGCGTCTTCATGGAAGCGGGTGACGCGGCCGATGCCCCAATGGGCGATCCAGATGCCGCCCTGAGCGTCCGTCGTCATGCCGTCGGGGCCGCCCCAGGCATCGGGGAAGGTCAGCCATAGACGCTTATTGGCCAGTTCGCCGTCGATGACGTCGAAGACGTAGACTTCGTTCCTGCCGGTGTCGGTGTGCCAGATGCGCTTATGGTCGGCCGAGAAGGTCGGGCCGTTGGCGATCTTGTAGGGGCCGTCGACCTCCTGCCAGGTCCGGTCGGTATTGAGGCGGTAAAAGGCGCCGGAGACCTTTTGGATCGGCTTGTGCATCGAGCCCGCCCAGATGCGGCCGAGGTCGTCGGCCTTGGCGTCGTTCAGGCGGTTTTCCGGTTCGTGCGGGTAGGGGGTGGCGATGTGGGTGAGGGTAAACGGATCGAGCGTCAGTTCGGCAAAGCCCGACATCAGGCCGGCGATGAAACCGCCCTGTTCGCGTTCGATGACCCAGGTGATGGGTTCGTCGAATTGCCAGGTCTTGGATTCGCCGTTCAGGAAATAGGCATGCAGGCGGTGGCTGAGGATATCGACCCAATAGATGGCCTGGTCGCGCTTCGACCACAGCGGGCCTTCGCCCAGGATGGCGCCCGGCTCTGAGCGGCGGATAATATCGGTCATGATGCGTTTCCCGTATTGTCTGAGTTATGGGATTTCTTAGGCTGCGGCGGTGTCGGGTGCAAGACAGAAAAGGGGATCCACAGATAAGCCAGATAAGAACAGATATTTTGTGCCTGTGACCTGTTCGGCGCCTCCATCCCCTTCACCCACCGGCGGCGGATAAGGCGATACGAGGCGGCGAAAAATGTTAGCTTGGGAGCACCGGAGCGGAGCGTACTTCAGTACGTGAGCACCGGAGCGCAGCAAGATGACGTTTTGCAGCCCCTTGAATCGCCTTAGCCCTACCACTCGCGGACGTAACCATCCGGTCCCCGCCACGCGGGATTGCGCCAAGGCGGGCAATCCTTGGCCATTTCGCGCACCTTATCCTCGTCGATCTCGATACCGAGACCGGGGCCGGTCAGGGCCTCGACATAACCGTCGGCGACGTCGAACATTTCGGGGTTCTTCATATAGAACAACAGGTCGTGGCCGTTGGTGTTATAGTGGATGCCCAGCGACATTTCCTGGATGACGTGGTTCGGCGTGGCGATCGCCAACTGCATGCACGAGGCCAGGGCGATAGGGCCGAGCGGTGAGTGGGGCGCGATCGCGACGTCATAGGCTTCGGCCATGGCGGCGATGCGGCGGCATTCCGAAATCCCGCCGGCGTGGCTGAGATCGGGCTGGATGATGTCGACGCAGGCGCGCTCGAAGAACGGCTTGAAGTCCCAACGGCTGTAAAGGCGTTCACCGAGGGCGATCGGCGTGGTCGTCAGTTTCGACAATTGCGCGATGGCTTCGATATGTTCGCTGAGCAAAGGCTCTTCGATGAACAAGGGGCGCAACGGTTCGAGAACGTGGGCCAGTTGCTTGGCCATCGGCTTATGCACGCGGCCGTGGAAGTCGAGCCCGACATCGAGACCCAGGCTCTGCACCGAGGTGAAGCGCTCACAGACGGCGTCCAGGACCTTGGGCGAATCGAGCCAGCCCATGTCTTCCGACGCGTTCATCTTGACCGCCTTGAAACCCTGGGCGAGGCGCGCCTTGCCGGCATCGATGACATCGGACGGACGGTCGCCGCCGATCCAGGCATAGACCTGGACGCGGTCGCGCACCTGGCCGCCCAGCAATTGCCAGACCGGCACGCCGAGGCGGCGGGCCTTCAGATCCCACAAGGCCTGATCGAAGCCGGACAGGGCCGACATCAGGACCGGGCCGCCGCGGTAAAAGCCGAGGCGGTAAAAGACCTGCCACATGTCTTCGATACGTTCGCTGTCGTGGCCGATAAAGCGTTCGCGAATCTCGGCAAAGGCGGCCTGGGTGGCCTCGGTATGGCCTTCCAGCGAGGCCTCGCCCCAGCCGACGGCGCCATCGGCGCTTTCGACGCGGACAAACAGCCAGCGTGGCGGGACGGCGAAGGTCTCGATCTTGCGGATAGCGGTTTTGGTGAGGGTTTCGGTGGCGGGAGAAAGCGTGTCCATGGCGTGTCCGTATTTGTCTTATAAATGACCTAATCTTTTCGCCGAAATTGGTCAAGCAAATTGTATGATAATTGAATTGGTGGGAAGAATATTTCCACGATTATCTTGACGCGCGCGTAAACAAAGCGCATCTAAGCCGGATCAAAAAATGCCGGAGGAGTCTGTATGCCCAGTCCCGAAAACTCAGCCTATATCTATGACCATGTGCGCTCGCCGCGCGGCAAGGGCAAGAAGGACGGCAGCCTGCACCAGATCACCGCGCTCGACCTGTCGGCGCAGGTGCTGCGCGCCATGGCGGAACGCAACAGCCTCGACACGGCGATCGTCGACGATGTCGCCTGGGGCTGCGTCACTCCGGTCGGCGAGCAGGGCGGCGATATCGGCCGCGCCGCGGTTCTGGCTGCCGGCTATGCCCAGTCGACCGCCGGCATCCAGGTCAACCGCTTCTGCGCTTCGGGCTTAGAGGCCGTCAATATCGCCGCTTGCAAGGTGGTCGCTGGCGAAGCGACCATGGCCATCGGCGGCGGCGTCGAATGCATGAGCCGGGTGCCCATGGGTTCCGACGGCGGCGCCTGGGCGATCGATGTCGGCGCGGCCTTTCCGACCTATTTCGTGCCCCAAGGTGTTTCGGCCGACATGATCGCCACCAAATGGGGCTTTTCGCGCAGCGACGTTGACGCCTATTCGGTTGAAAGCCATAAGCGTTCGGCTCAGTCGTGGGCGGAAGGCCGCTTCAAGGGCGCCATCGTGCCGGTGAAGGACCAGATGGGCATTATCGCACTCGATCACGACGAAACCATCCGCCCCAAGACCGACATGCAGACTCTGGGCGGGTTGAACCCGTCGTTTGCCGGCCTGGGTGAGATGGCCTTCGACGCCGTCATCAATCAACGCTACCCGGAAGCCGAGCGTGTCAACCACGTCCATACGCCGGGCAATTCGTCGTCGATCGTCGACGGCGCCGCTGCGGTCCTGGTCGGCAATCTCGAATCGGCCAAGGTCACCGGCATGAAGCCGCGCGCCCGTATCCTGGGCACCGCTTCGATCGGTTCGGAGCCGTCGATCATGTTGACCGGTCCGTCCTACGCCACCGAAAAGGTACTCAAGAAACTGGGCATGAATGTCGGTGACATCGACCTTTACGAATTGAACGAAGCCTTCGCCGCGGTCGTGCTGCGGTACATGCAGGTGCTCGATATTCCGCACGACAAGATCAATGTCTGCGGCGGCGCCATCGCTATGGGCCACCCGCTGGGCGCCACCGGGGCGATGATCCTCGGCACCGTGCTCGACGAACTGGAGCGGACGAACAAGTCGACCGCGCTCGTTACCTTGTGCGTCGGCGGCGGCATGGCCACCGCGACCGTCATCGAACGCGTTTAAGGGGAAATCTGATGCAAAACTTCAAAACCGATATCGACGCCGACGGCATCCTGCTCGCCACTTTCGACGTGCCCGGCAAGACCATGAACACCTTCACCAAGTCGGCCCTGTCCGACCTGGAAGCCATTGCCAACCAGGCCAAGAGCGATGCGGCTGTCAAGGGCGTCGTCATCACCTCGGGCAAGACGACGGGCTTTTGCGCCGGCGCCGATCTGGAAGAAATGCTGGGCGGCGCCTGGGAAGTCCAGGGTGGTCCGCAGGATGAGCAATCGAAGCTGAAAGCGAGCTTCGACGCCGCGTTCGAGATGAACCGCGTGTATCGCCTGCTGGAAACCTGCGGCAAGCCGGTGGCCGTGGCCATCAACGGCCTGGCTTTGGGCGGCGGCCTCGAACTGTCGCTGGCCTGTCACTATCGCGTCCTGTCCAATAGCCCGAAGACCCAGGTCGGCCTGCCCGAAGTCAAGATCGGCCTGTTCCCCGGTGGTGGCGGCTCGCAGCGCCTGCCGCGGTTGATCGGCGCCCAAGCGGCGTTGATGGCCATGTCGGAAGGCAAGTCGTTCAAGCCGGCCGAGGCGCTTGGTGCCGGCATAGTCGATGAAGTCGTCGATAACGACAAGGTGGTCGAGGCCGCCAAGACCTGGATAAAGACCAAGGGCGATCCGGTAGCGCGCTGGGACAAGAAGGATTTCAAGATCCCCGGCGGCGGTCCCTACCATCCCGCCGGCGCCCAGATCTTCATCATGGGCAATGCCTTGTTGCGCAAGCAGTCCTACGGCAACTACCCGGCTGTCATCAACCTGATGCACAGCGTCTATGAAGGCCTGCAACTGCCGTTCGACACCGCCATCCGGGTCGAATCGCGCTTCTTCTGCAAGACCCTGGCGACGCCCCAGGCCAAGGCGATGATCCGCACCTTCTTCTTCTCGATGCAGCAGATCGGCAAGGGCTCGGGCCGCCCGACCGGCGTGCCGAAAGCCGAGTTCAACAAGGTCGCCGTGCTGGGCGCCGGCATGATGGGCGCGGGTATCGCCTACGTCCAGGCCCTGGCCGGCATCCAGACCATCCTGATCGATCGCGACCAGGAATCGGCCGACAAGGGCAAGAAGCACTGCGAAGACCTGATTATGAAGGCCGTGTCGCGCAACAAGATGAGCAAGGACGCCGGTCAGGCCGCGCTCGACCTGATAATCCCCACGCCCGACTACGACCAGATCAAGGGTGCCGACCTCGTCATCGAGGCCGTGTTCGAGAACACCGAGTTGAAAGAATCGGTCACCAAACAGGCCGAGGCCCGCCTTTACACGGGCGACAAGGCCGGTACCGCGATCTTCGGTTCGAACACCTCGACCATTCCGATCTCGATCCTGGCCACCGCCTCGCAAAAGCCGGAAAACTTCATCGGCATCCACTTCTTCTCGCCGGTCGACAAGATGCTGCTGGTCGAAATCATCTCGGGCAAGGACACGTCCGACGAAACCCTGGCCAAGGCCATCGACTACGTCCTGAAGATCAAGAAGACGCCGATTTCAGTCAATGATTCGCGCTACTTCTATGCCAACCGCTGTTTCATTCCGTTCACCGCCGAAGGCATGATGATGTGGTCCGAAGGCATTGCGCCGGCCATTATCGACAATGTCGGCCGCATGACCGGTATGCCGCGCGGGCCGCTCGAAATGCTCGACGACGTGGCGCTCGACCTGATGGTCAAGATCACCTCGGAGACTGCCAAGGCCGAAGGCGCGTCCTACAAGCCGCTGCCGGGCGAAAAGGAAGTCGCCGGCATGGTTGCCGACGGCCGTCTGGGCCGCAAGAACGGCAAGGGCTTCTATGACTACCCGGCCGCCGGCGGTAACAAGACCCTTTGGCAGGGCGTCAAGGACATGTTCCCGCTCAAGGTCGAGGAGGCCGATCCGGTTCTGGTCGAGGAATTGAAGAAGCGCCTGCTCTATACCCAGGCGGTAACCGCGGCACGCTGCTTCGAAGAGGGTGTCATTACTGACCCTCGCGAAGCCGATGTCGGTTCGATCCTCGGCTGGGGCTTTGCGCCGTGGTCGGGCGGGGTGATCTCGCTGATCGACGCGATTGGCGCCGCCAAGTTCGTCGAAGAACTGGACCGCATGACGGCGACCTATGGCGAACGCTTTGCCCCGCCGCGGTTGTTGCGCGATATGGCGGCCAAGGGCGAGACCTTCTACGGCCGCTTCGGGAAACAGGAAGCGAAAGCCGCGTAAAATCAAGATCCCCGCAGGTCCGTCTGCGGGGATTTTTTTAATAGATTGGCACTATCCAGATATTATCCTGGTAGGACCGTTGCCGCATGGTGTTGGCGACTTCGACATCCTTGGCGGCGCGAACCTCTGGTGAAAGCTTGTCGCTTACCCTAACCAGTGCGGCGGACCCCAGATCATAAACCTGAAGTCTGGATTCCACCTCCGGCGAGACCGAGGGCAGGGCAGCTTCAGGGCTTATATCATCGCGTTCTCCGGCTTTATGGCTCCGACCATGTTGTGCCCTCTGTAACCAAAGATAAGATTGCTCATAATCTTGGCGCTCTTCATAAATGAGCCCCAACCTGATCATCGCCGCTTCCATGGCACCGTAATTCAAGCGGCCGTCATTATCCGTGGTCTGAGTTAAGTAAGCCGCGACCGCCTTATCCTTGTCGATAGGTGTGCCAAGGCCGTACTGGTAATCGTAGCCCAGAGCGTATTCGCCTTTCCAGTTTGTCGTTTGTGCCAAACGCGTATGACAGGCAAACGCCTTCGTCACGTCGTAAGCACCTGGAAAGCTTGTCTCGATATACTTTGAGTTTACCCGAACTGCCAGATCTACGCTTGCGCCCTCGTAATGGTTGCACAGGTTTTCCGTGGTTCGGGCAATCCGGAAGAACGCCCACGCTTCCTTATCGTCGCGCGTCTTTGGCACTGTGAAACTGTGAGCCGACAGTACCTGCATCCAGGCCAAGGCCTTCTCGTCATTCTTGTAAGGAGTATCCTGCGCGTACAGGGCAGTGAGGTACATTTGCGCGTCGATATGGCCTTGCTGACTGGCGCTTTCCAACCACCTAAATCCTGTCTGTAAAAACGTTATGTCGGAGCGATCGCCAGCGGCCCACTTGTCAATCGTTGCCGTTCCGACAGCATATTCGGCATCGGGCTGTCCGTGTTCTGCCGCTCGGTTTAGCCACAGTGGGGCGTTGTCCCTCATATGCCAACCTTCGTCGGCGGACTGCATATAAATGGAGAGGTCGTATTCCGCCTGCGGATTGCCGGTTTGCGCGGCCGCAAGATGGCTCTCATACTCAGCACGCTGACCTTGAAGATAGGCCAGCGGCCCGCGGGCCGGCTTGTAGCCTTGCGTATCCGCTTTGATGAGCCACGAAAGTGCCGCAACATAATCGGCAGAATGCTCTTTCAAATCCGTTCCGTAACCCGCAGCATATTCACCCATCCAGAACTCTGCCGCGGCATCGCCTCGAGACGACCGAGTCTTCGCCGCCTCGTAAGGAGTTGCGATACCGTCCGGCATCAATAGCAAGGGAAACGGCCGCGCCGCCACGGGACTGGCGAAGGTCGCCAAGGCAAGCATTGTTACGCCGTACTGTTGGTAGCGCCGAAAAAAGCCTGACGAGTGTTTCATAACGACCAGACCTAACCCCGCCATGCGATCAGGTCAAACGATCCGCTACACTTTCGCGACTTGTCAGAACCGGCGTTTCGCGTTTGAACAGGTGAAGAGCAGGGAGAGGCATCATGGATTTGCACGCCGTTTTATCGGATATCGCCGACTACGCCGTTATTCGCCGCGAAGGCGATGCCCGCCGTCCGCACCGGCCGATGCAAACCTATGCCGAGGCCCTGGCGGCGTTCGATCTGCCGCTGGATGGCGAGGACGGCGCGACGGTGATCGACGCTTTACGCCAACGCGCCGAACCGGGTCTCGCCGCCATGACAGGCCCGCGTTTTTTTGGCTGGGTGATCGGCGCCAGCCACCCGGTCGGCATGGCTGCCGACTGGCTGACGGCGATCTGGGGGCAGAATGCCGGCAATCATCTTGCCGGGCCGGCCTCGGCGGCGGCGGAAGAGGCGTCGGCCCAAGCGCTGCTTGAGCTGATGGACCTGCCGCGTGAGTCGTCTGTCGGTTTCGTCACCGGCGCCACCATGGCCAATTTCACCTGCCTGGCCGCGGCGCGCGGTGAAGTCCTGCGCCGTGTCGGCTGGGATGTCGAAGCCGACGGCCTGTTCGGTGCGCCGGCCATTACGGTGGTAATGGGTGACGACGCGCACTCGACTGTCTTCGCGGCGTTGAAATTCCTCGGACTGGGTTTCAAGCGCGTCGTGCGCGTGGCGACCGACGATAACGGCGCCATGCTGGCCGGCGATTTTAAACGCGTTATGGACGCGGTCTCCGGTCCGTTGATCGTCATTGCCCAGGCCGGCCAGATCAATACCGGCGCCTTCGATCCCTTCAATGACATCGTGGCCATGGCTCATGCCAAGGGCGGGTGGGTTCATGTCGATGGCGCCTTCGGGCTATGGGCGCGGGCGACGAAGGCGCGCCGGCATCTGACTGCTGGGGTCGACGGCGCCGATTCGTGGGCGGTTGACGGCCATAAATGGCTGCAAACTCCCTATGACTGTGGCTATGCCATCGTCCGCGACAAGACCGCCCATCACCGCGCCATGCAGATCGCCGCCAGCTATCTGCCGACCTCGGACGGCGACGAGCGCAACCCCTCGGACTATGTGCCGGAACTGTCGCGACGGGCGAGGGGCTTCGCCACCTGGGCGATGATCCGCCATCTCGGCCGCGACGGTATTGCCGAGATGGTGACGCGCGCCTGCGACCTGGCGCAACGCTTCGCCGCCCGCCTGGCGGCCGAGCCTGACATCGCCATCCTGAATGATGTCGTGCTCAACCAGGTGGCGGTAAGGCTGGGCACCGACCTCGACACCACCACGGCCGACCGGCTGACCAAAGAGGCCATTGCCCGCATCCAGCGGGACGGCGTTTGTTTCGTTGGCGGCGCGCAATGGCAGGGCGCGTGGATCATCCGCCTGTCGCTGAGCGGCCATGCGACGACCGAAGCCGATGTCGATGTCTCGGCTGACGCCATCATCGCGGCGTGGCGGGCGGTCAAAGCAGCCTGACTTATCGCTGGCGCAACTTCTTCTGGCTTGCAACGGCGGCCGTTTCGCTGTTGAAGAAGGGCGGATTTGAAAGGCCTCGACCATGAAAGAACGCACCCGCCTGACCAGCGCCACCCTGGGCCGCCAGCATAGCCGCCGCCCGGTCAATACCGGCGTCGAACGCGGCTCGACCGTGCTGATGGAAAGCGCCGAAGTCCTTTACAATGACGACATCAAGCCGACCTATGGCACGGACGGCCTGTCGACCCAGCGCGACCTGTGCAACCTGCTGGCCGAACTCGAAGGCGCGGTGCAATCCTTTATCCTGCCGACGGGCCTGGCGGCGCTGACCGTGCCGATCTTCGCCTGTCTTAAGGCCGGCGACGATATCCTGGTCGTCAATTCCGCCTATAAGCCGGTGCGCCGCTTCGTCGAAACGCAGCTCAAGCAATACGGCGTGACGACGCGCTATTACGATCCGCGGCTATCGGCCGACGAGGTTATCGCCTTGGCGACGCCGCAGACGAAAATGATCTATGTCGAAAGCCCGGGCTCGCTGACCTTCGATATCCAGGATCTGCCGGGTATTGCCAGGGCGGCGAGGGCCCGCGGCATCCTGACCCTGTGCGACAATACCTATGGCGCCGGCGTGCTGTTCAAGCCGCTGGAGCACGGCATCGACATGTCGATGCAGGCCCTGACCAAATATGCCGGCGGGCACTCGGATATCCTGATGGGTTCGGTCAGCGTGAGTGATCCGAAACTGGCGACGAAGATCTACGACTGCATCAAGGCGTGGGGCTTCTTCACCTCGGCCGACGAAAGCTATCTCTGCCTGCGTGGTTTGCGCTCGCTGCATCTTCGCCTCAAGCAAAGCGGCGACAGCGCGCTCGCCATAGCGCAATGGCTGGAAACCCGCCCGGAAGTCGCCAGGGTGCTGCATCCGGGTCTGGAAAGCCATCCGGGGCACGATGTCTTTGCCCGCGATTTCACGGCGGCCAATGGCTTGTTCATGGTGTTGTTCAAAGGGGGGGATACTGCCAAATCGCAGGCCTTCCTCAACAAGCTGACCTTGTTCGGTTTGGGTTTCAGCTGGGGCGGTTATGAATCTCTGGCCGTCTATTGCGAGCCGCAGATCGAGGCACGGCCCAAGCTGAAAGGCAGCGAGGCGACGAAGCTTGAAGGCTCGGCGATCCGCTTCTATATCGGGTTGGAAGACGCCGGCGATCTCCAGGCCGATATCGAACAGGCTTTCACGGTTTTCGCGTAGGTCCGGGGCGATCGGAGTCGCGCCAGTCTTAAAAAGATTTGAACACAGATAAGAAGGGATAAGAAGGCGATAAGAGGAACGCTACCGCGTTCCCGATGCGACATCGTTCATCACTTTTTTGACGCATCGCGTCGGTTCGACAATTCGTGACGGACGCTTTGCGTCGAAGGCTGGCGTTGGTGGTGCGACGGCAGGGCCGCGGTAGCGGACCTCTTATCGCCTTCTTATCCCTTCTTATCTGTGTTCAAACCTTCCTTTGAGCCGGCCCCAGGTCAGAACCTTTCCCCGTGTCCCCTATAACTTCCGGCTCAGCGAGATCGACAAGGTCGGCCGGTCGTGCGCCCAATCGGCATAGGCGTGCCAGTTATTGAGGCTGGTCGCCACGCCGAACTTCGAGGACAGCTGGTAGTACAAACCCATATTGGTATTGGTGTAATCGACGCTGCCGAACTGATGGTGATGAGATACACTGAGCCAGCCCGACAGTTTTGACATGAAGCTGTGGCCCAGCGAGAGGTTGATGCCGTAGGACTTGCGCGTCGTCGAATAGTCCTTGTCGGTATAGTCGAGGCCCAGCCCGAAATTGACGCCCTTGACCGAGTGCGACGCTGTCACGGCATAGTCGATACCGTGGTCATTCAAGCCATCCCGCGTGCCGGGATAGGTTTTCAGCATGACCTGATATTTGAGATTGAACGGTTTTAGCCGTTGATCATAGGCGACGACATATTTGTCCTGATGGTCGGTGCCGTTATTGCCGCCGGAATAGGCCGAGGCGATATTGGCGCCGAAATGGAGGTCGCCGTGATGACCTTCCAGATTGGCGCCGAATTGCGGGCGATTAAAGACGATGCCGTTAATGACCGTCGAGGTCGAGGCGTTGACCGACGCGGATAAATGCAGATCTGGCAAAGGCAGGTCGGAGGCTGCCGCCACCGGCGTGGCGAGCGGCAACAATAATAAAGGCAGGAATGTGGCACGCATAAGCGCTATAGATCATAGATTTTTCGTTTTGTCTCGAAGCTCTTGGCGGCTGCGGTAAGTTCATTTTGTAGACGTTCGACTAGGGTGGCGACCGGTATTATGTCATGGATCGAGCCGACGCCGTGACCGGCCGACCAAATGGTTTTCCAGGCCTTGGCTTCGGTATCCAGTTCTTCGGCCATGTCGATCTTGTGGTGCGGATCCTTGGCCGCGGCCGGGTCCAGGCCGTTATTGATCAGGGACGGCGTCAGGAAGTTGGCGTTAATGCCCGAAATGGCATCGGTATAGGTGATGTCCTTGGCGGTGGTGTCGACGAGCATCTGTTTGTAATCGTCGCCGGCGCGGGCCTCCGTCGTGGCGATAAAGCGTGTGCCGAGATAGCCGAGATCGGCGCCGGCCATCAAGGCGGCYGCGACATCGCTGCCCTTCGACATGGCGCCCGACAGGATGATGGTGCCATTGAAGAATTCGCGGATCTCGTTGATCAGGGCGAACGGATGCTGGTTGCCGGCATGGCCGCCGGCGCCGGCCGAGACCAGGATCAGGCCGTCGACCCCGGCCTCCATCGCCTTGCGGGCATGGCGGGCATTGATGATATCGTGAAAGACCACGCCGCCGTAGGAATGGACGGCATCGACCACGTCCTTGACCGCGCCCAGGCTGGTGATCACCAACGGCACCTTGTGTTGCACCGTCAATTGGATGTCCGCCATCAACCGGGTATTGGTGCCGTGAACGATCAGGTTGACGCCGTAGGCCGCGTCATCCGGCCCCAGCGCCGCCTTGATCTCATCCAGCCACTCGGCATAGCCTTCTGAGGTGCGCTGATTGAGGGCAGGGAAGGTACCGATCATGCCGGCCTTACAGGTGGCTATGACTAGCTCCGGCCCGGAGACCAGGAACATCGGCGCGGCAATGGCGGGGAAGCGAAGATTCTTGGCGATGGAGGCGGGGACCATATGATTTCCTCTTTTTTCGGCTCAAGCGCCGCCCGGCTCCTCGCATAAGCTCGGGCGGCCACTCGGCCTTGCCAAATGCATAAACGCATTTGGAGTTTTTATCTTTGCATCGAACTTACACAGAAATTGACGCGAACGTAAAGTTGAAACTGCGCTCCCAACCGTCTATATCCAGGCCATGAGCCATTACACCGATAACCTGACGCAACTGGGCGGCCACGTCGTCCAAAGCCAGGATCCCGCCCAGTCCGTTCTCGAACGCGTCGCAAATCCGCACAGCGATGTTGACTATGTCGCGCGCTTTACCGTGCCGGAATTTACCTCGCTGTGCCCGGTGACGGGCCAACCCGACTTTGCCCACCTGGTCATCGACTATGTCCCGGGCGAGTGGCTGGTCGAATCGAAGTCGTTGAAAATGTTCATGACGTCATTTCGCAATCACGGCGCCTTCCACGAAGACTGCACCATCTATATCGCCAAGCGCCTGCGCGATTTGCTGGAACCGCGCTGGCTCAGGATCGGCGGCTTTTGGTATCCTCGCGGCGGCATTCCGATCGATGTCTTCTGGCAGACCAGTGAAGCGCCGAAGGGCGTCTATGTCCCGGACTTCGGCGTCCCCAGCTATCGCGGGCGGGGATAGGTCATGGCGGTGACGTGGAACAATCTCTTGGTTCGTCTCCTCGTCGTCATCGCCACATCCTTGGCCGCCACGGCCGCTAGCGTGTTTGTTTTCGCTTTCCATTTTGCCACGGGCGCCTTTTGGGCCGGTGACGGCACGCTGGAAGTCATCGGCCAGACCATCGTCAAGACCAATGTCTGGTGGGCGCAAAGTCTGGTCCTGCCGGCGTGGCTCATCGTGGAACTGTCCGCATGGCTGAGGAAGAGGCCTTTTCCTGCCTGGAGTTACGTGTTGTTCCTGGGTGTTTTCTGGTTCGCAATGGGTGTAGCGGTGATCGCACAGAGCATGGGCGGCATGCAAGATCAGTGGGTGATCGGTTATTGCCTTGCCAATCTCGCCGGACTGCTTGCGGGTGCCGCTTTCTGGTGGCTTTGGCACCGAAAACGCACGGCCTCGCAGTTCGCACCGGATGTCTTTTAGCCGTATTTCGGGGGGAATGGATGCCTGCATTATGGAAAAAATGGTGGATCCGCCTGATCATCGGAATCGTCATGACGCCTTTCGTCATGACGATCGCCGCGATTGCCGCAGGCTTCGTGTTCGCTGTCGCCACCTTCCATTTCAACGAACTGAAACCCAATCTGCTTTTTCCGGGTGTTGAGGTTTGGTTGCCCATGGCGCTGATCGAACTCGCCAGCGCCATTCCGATCTGGATCGGCTTGGAAGTGTCAAATCGGAGTCGTCGTCGTCCGCTTCCTCCCGGTATTGCCGCGCTGTTCCTCGCGGCTTTCGCCTTCATGTTCGTCTTGAGCATTCAGTTGAATGGACGCTTCGGCTACTCCGCGATTCCGTGGCAGTCCATACCGGTATGGATTCAGGCCGGCGTCATGTATTTCGTGGCGGTTGGTTTAGCGGTATTGGTGGTCCAGCCCTTAATCAGGCGTTGGTTGAAAAAGGTGCGCGCCGAACAGGACGCTTCGCTGGTATTTTAAATAGGCAAGGGGTCGGGAGGGCTAAGTCGGCTTCCCAATCTCAGGAAAACCCTCCGGCGGCTTGTAACTCTTGCGCAGGCTCTCCGACTGCTCGTGCGACAAGCCGGTCTTGAAGATGTACAGCGGCGGCCAGGTATCCGGTACGGTCGCGACATCGCCGCATACCGCCAGGACGTCCTCGAAGCGCCGGACAAAAGGATTTTTCAGATCGGCAGGCGCCATGATGACGGCGTCGCAGACAGGCAACCAGGTCTCAATGCCGTCGGCCAGACTGGCCCAGGTCATCAGGCCGTGTTCGATCTCGATCGCCTCCAACTGCCCGACATAGACTTCGCGATCGACTGACTTGTTATAGCTGTTTACGGCCTGAAGCTGGCTGCCATAATTACGGAGTGCGTTGATCGTGCGTAGCCGATCGACCATTGGATAGCTGCCGGCGACCGGCGCAAAAGGCTGCCAACTCCCGCTCCTAAGAATGATCGGCGCCAGCGAAATGGGCCGCGAGTCTTCGTTGAATGTTTGCTCTGCCAGGTCCGCCATGGCCTTCAGCGCCGCCATGTCCTGCGATCCCGTGACAAGCAGCAGGGTCCGCGATACGGCCACGGCCACTGGGTCACCTTTCACCGTCAGATTGGCAAAAAACTCGGGCAGCAGCAGGGCTGACGGGTCGTAATAATCTTCGGAATTGAGAAAAAAGAAACCGTCGTCGTGTTTTTGGAAATCGGCCTTTTTGAACGTCCGCAGGTTCGACATCGCCGTCGTCAGAACGTCATCAAAGCTTTTGCCCCAGTCCGTTAACTGAGGCTTGAAGACCGAGCCGATACYGGCCGCGGCATTGACCGTCAAAACAATCGTCATACTATCGCAAAACGGACGCTCGGCGTTTTGCACCAGATCCTTGCCCAGGGACGGCATCGTCATCCAAAGATCGTCGATATATTCGCGATTACGGATGGCCGGCAGGATGTCGGCTTTGACGTCGTCGAATCCGCTCGCTTCGCCGCGCTTTACGGTGTCGAAGGCCATTGTCACCAGGGCGTTCACCACGCGATCGCGCCCGGCGTCGTCTTGGGCGTGCTGCCAGTCCTGATAAAGATGGTCGAGGAAGGCCGTGCCGCCCTTGCCAAGATCGATCGAAAAGGTGTCGGCACGGTAATCGAGCTTGTCCATCCATCCGCGCGCTGCGAAACGCGCCAGTACGGCTTTGACGAAGCTATCCTTGTCCGTCGCCGTGGTCATCGATCCTGTCGTCATTTCGTCCCCCTCATGATACCTCGATATACCGTCCAGTTAGCCCTGCCAATAGCTGACCCGCGTCGCATAGTCCGGCCGTTCGCGTTCCAGGGGCGGCTCCGACGGCGTGCCGAGAAACACCCAGCCGGCGACATTTTCGCCTTCGGTCAGACCGAGGATTGCCTTGGCTTCGTCGTCATAGCTATACCAATCGGTGATCCAGTTGGCGCCGTACCCCATGGCGCCGGCGGCGATCAACAGGGTCTGGCACACGGCGGCGGCCGACAACTGCTGCTCCCACAAGGGTTTCTTGTAAGGAAAGACCGGGCTGGAAATCACCAGCAGGGCTTCCGGCGGGATCGACATCTTCATCAGGGCGCCGACCGCCTTCTTGTCATCGCGGCTTTCAGCCAAGGCATGCAGTTTGGCAAGCAATACTGCCTTGCTCTCCGGCGTAAAGCGCACGATCCGCCACGGCCCCAACTTGCCGTGATCGGGCACGCGAAAGCCGATCTGGATCAGCAAGTCCATCTCCTCGGCCGACGGCGCCGGAAGGCCCAGGGTCGGAGCCGGGGCGCTGCGGCGATGGAACAGCCGGTCGAGTACTTCAGCCGACGGTTTCTGTTCGACCGGCTGGCCAAATTCGATAGGCGTGGTGTCGAAATCGGGGAGGGGCATGTTTTGGCTTTCGCAATGAGTCTGTGCCAATATATAGATCGCGCACTGCAATTCTACAGGTGACTGAATGACTGACAATTTGCCGCCGTGGGACGACGCCGACCGCGCCGCCAAACGCAAAACCTGGACGCGGACCGGCCAGGATGTGGTGGTGTTCGAAAACCCGTGGATTCGCATCGAAACCTGCGACGTCCTGGCGCCGACCGGTCATCCGGCGAAATATGGCGTGGTTCGCTTCGCCAACAAGGCGGTCGGCGTCCTGCCGTTATTCGACGACGGCACGGTGTCGCTGGTCGGTCAATCGCGCTTTGCGCTCGGCACTTTCAGTTGGGAAATGCCCGAAGGCGGCGTGCCCTATGGCGAGGATTCGCTCGATGGCGCCAAGCGTGAACTGCGTGAGGAGACCGGCCTGGAAGCCGCCAATTGGCAGGATATCCTGCAATTCGACATGTCCAATTCAGTGACCGATGAAGTCGCCGTCATCTATCTGGCCACGGATCTGAGCCAGGGCGAACGCGCGCCCGACGAGACCGAAGTCTTCGATTATGCCCGCGTGCCGTTCATGGAGGTGTTGAACGCCGTGACAAAAGGTCAGATTCGCGACGGCCTCACCGTTGCGGCGGTCTTGCGTGTCTACCATATGGCTATGACAGGCGAATTGCTCCCGCATCTGCGAGATGCTATACTGAAGAACTAATGCGGAGTGCGGTGCATGGCACAGGTTTTCGAAGTCATCAGTCCAGACGACAAACCGATCTGGCTCAACCTGCGTCAGGAAGCGTCGGACACCATCCAGGCCGAGCCCGGCTTGGCGTCGCTGCTGCATTCGACCATCCTGTCGCACGACGACCTGGCCAGCGCGCTTTCCTATCACATCGCCCGCAAGATGAGCGACGATACCCTGCGCGGCATGACCTTGCGTGAAATGGTGACCAAGGCTTATTCCGCCGATTCGAGTTTGGTGAAGTCGGCCGAGGCCGATCTGCAGGCCGTCTATGAGCGCGATCCGGCCGCCAAGGGCTATCTCCAGGCCTTCATGTTCTTCAAGGGCTTCCTCAGCCTGCAAATCTACCGCGTGTCGCACCACCTGTGGCACGAAGGCCGTCAGACCATGGCGCACTTCCTGCAAAGCCGCGTGTCGGAGCTTTTCCAGATCGACATCAATCCGGCGGCGCGAATCGGCAAGGGCGTCTTCCTCGACCACGGCACCGGCATCGTTATCGGTGAAACCGCGGTGGTCGGCGACGATTGCTCGATCCTGCAAGGTGTGACTCTGGGCGGGACCGGCGCCGAACGCGGCGATCGTCACCCCAAGATCGGCAAGGGCGTGCTCCTGGGCGCCGGCGCCAATGTGCTCGGCAATATCACCATCGGCGATTATGCCAAGATCGCTTCGGGTTCGGTGGTGTTGAAGCCAGTGCCGGCCCACTGCACGGCCGCCGGCGTCCCGGCGCGGCTGGTCAATTGCAAGACCTGCGAAGATCCGGCCCGTCAGATGGATCACACCATGCCCGACATCGACATGGACTATTCGATCTAATTCCAAGGGCAAAATGACGTTGACTCATTCGCCCTTGGCAGCGGGCAAGCGCCCGCCCGAGCCGATGCGAGGAGCCATCGGCGGGGGCGCCCAGCTGTTTGAGCTAAACAGTGTGGATAAGCCGGATAAGGGTTTGCGGCCTTGCGCCGCAGGCCTTATGGAGGCGCCACACATAAAGTTTATCCCCTTGCCCTTTGAATTGTGCTTAAACTTCCGGCCAATCCGGGGGCGATAAAGGTGGATAGACCTCCGCGAAACTCAAGAGGCCAGCCATGACTCCCAGCGAAATCACCAAGGTGCAGGACTATCTGTTCAAAACCTTTCAGACCAAGGGCCTTGAGATCAAGCCCCGCAAGCAAAAGGATTCCGCCGAAGTGTTTATCGGCGAGGAATTTGTCGGCGTCGTCTATGTCGACGAAGACGAGGAAGGCTCCTACCTTTTCGAAATGGCCATCCTGAAGGAAGACCTTTAGAACTGAAAAACCCCGCCGGTCCGGCGGGGTTTTTGATTCAGGCCTAATACATATCGACCTTGGCCTTGCCGCGGCGCTTGACGACGGGCTCGACATCGGGGGGCGGCGGGGTGGATCCGCGGCGTTCTTCGTCGCGCGCCCTGCGGACATTGTCCTCGGCCTTGCGCGCCTTGTGGCGGGTCAGTTCGTCGCCATAGGCGGTGACCAGTTCGGCAAACATCTGCAGGAATTGGGGGAAGCGCGAGGCGATAAAGCCGCCGACCACGGCGACGATGGCCGCCATGAAGGGTGAGTGCATCGACATGGTTTCGATCATGCGCGAGACGCTGCCCACCGAGGTATTGGCAAACGCCGCGTCGTACATGCGCTGTTGCTTCGAACGCTTGTCCTTGGGGTTCAGGACCCGGACAGCGACATAGACGATCAGGGGCAGGAAGCATAAGACCCCCAGTGCCATGGGGCCCCACAGCGGTCCAACAAGTTGGACGGCGAAGGAATAGAGTCCGATGCTCAGCCAGATCAGGCCGATGATGGCGGTGGCGAGGATGAGGGTGAGGCCGATAATCGTCGCTTTGATGGAATCGATCTGGTGGGAGAAATTAAACATGGAACAGCCCTGGTCGTTAGAATGCCTTTATACAAGGCAGAAGCAAATAAAGACACAATATGATTAAGCCCATGTTGGTGACCGACCAAGGCTTGTGATAGGGAACGACATGATTTTTCTTCAAGCGATGTGGCATTCGGTCAAGGTAATATCGGTGGCCCTGTACTGGCTGCTGATGGTCTGTTTCGTGTGGGCAGGCTTCGCTCAGCTGGGCAGCGAGCCGCGTTGGGCATGGGGCTGTTTCGCCTGTGTTCTCGGTGTCTTCGCCGGCCGCGGCTTGTTGATCAACCGGCGTTTGGTGTCACCGGCCCAGGGTTATGTCCTGGGCTGCGGGGTGTTCCTGGTCTTCATGCTGGTCGCCGGCTATGTGACGGGCTATCTCGGTGCGGTTGGGCACGGGTAGAAGCAAGAAGATCTATCCGCAAATTATGCAGATTTTTCATCGCGCTATCCCTGGCAATATCGTTGAGGAACGATAACGCTCTGAAAAATCTGCGTAATCGGTGTAATCTGTGGAGAAACCTTACTGATGCTAAGCCGTTTCCTGCAAGGCCGTGCGCAGGATATCCACGGCCTGGTCGATCTGGGCCTTTTCGACGATCAGCGGCGGCGACAGGGCGATGATATCTCCCGTCACCCGAACCAATAAGCCACGATCGTAACAAGCGTCGAACACCTCCATGGCGCGCGCCGTCGCCGCACCCGGCCTTGATTCGAGCTCGATGCCGCCGATCAGGCCGAGATTGCGGATATCGATCACATGCTTAGCGTCGCGCAACGAATGCACCGCCTCCTGCCAATAGGGCGCCAGATCGTTGGCGCGGGCGAACAAACCTTCTTCGTCATAGACATCGAGCGTCGCGATGCCGGCGGCGCAGGCGAGGGGATGGCCGGTATAGGTATAGCCGTGGAACAGCTCGATCGGCGTGTCCGAGGTCTGCATAAAGGTATCGTAGATGCGCGTCGAGCAGGCGACGGCGCCCATGGGCACGCAGGCATTGGTGATGCCCTTGGCCATGCACAAAATATCGGGTTGAACACCGAAATAGTCGGCGCCGAACGCCGCGCCCAATCGGCCGAAACCGGTAATGACTTCGTCGAAGATCAGCAGGATATCATGCTTGTCGCACAGGGCGCGCAGGCGTTGCAGATAGCCCTTGGGCGGCACGAGGACGCCGGTAGAGCCCGCCACCGGTTCGACGATCACGGCCGCGATCGTCGAGGCATCATGCAAGGCCACTAGCCGCTCTAGATTGTCGGCCAGGTCGGCGCCATGTTCCGGAATACCTTTGGAAAAGCCGTTGAGCTTCGGGTCGTGGGTATGCGGCAAATGGTCGACGCCGGTCAGCAGACTGCCGAAATACATGCGGTTGCGCACCATACCGCCGACCGAAATGCCGCCGAAACCGACGCCGTGATAGGCGCGTTCACGCCCGATCAGCCGCGTCTTGGTGCCGTGACCGCGCGTCCGTTGATAGGCGAGCGCAATCTTCAGCGCCGTGTCAGCCGATTCCGAGCCGGAATTGGTGAAGAAGATGCGTTTCAAGTCGCCCGGCAACATGCCCGCCAGTTTGGTGGCGAATTCGAACGCCAGGGGGTGCGACATGTTGAAGGTCGGGGCGAAGTCCATTTCCGCCGCCTGTTTCTGGATCGCCTCGGTGATCTTGGCGCGGCCGTGGCCGGCATTGACACACCACAGGCCCGACGTCATGTCGAGGATCTGACGGCCGTCGTGCGACGTGTAATGCATGTCCCGCGCGGCCACCAGCAGCTTTGGCTTTGCCTTGAACGCGCGATTGGGCGTAAATGGCATCCAGAAATTATCCAGGCTCGGCGTGTTCATACAAGGACTCGTGTTTTGTCGTTGGGGAATAATGCGTCTATACTGTGATCACAAGCGCTCACATGACGCAAGAGGCCAAAACAATCGGGCTGATGAGTCCAGTTACAGGTGACGTGTTAGAATGGTGGCAAATCTGGAATCACTGACCGGCGAAGGCGACGGCAAGATCCATGACCAGGTCTATGAGGCGCTAAGCGAAGCGTTGATCCAGGGCCAGATTCCGCCGTTGAAATCGGTGTCCTTGCGCAGCCTGGCCCAGAGCCTGAACGTCTCCCCCATGCCGGTGCGTGAGGCGGTGCGCCGCCTGATCGCCGAAAAAGCGCTGGAACTGCAACCGTCGAACAAACGCCTGCGCGTGCCGCACTTGAGCGAACACCGCCTGCTGCAATTGATGACGGCGCGGCAGTGGGTCGAGCCGGAGCTGGCTTACCTCGCCACGCCGCATGTGACGAAGGACACCATCCGCCGCTTGCGCGATGACGACGAAAAGCTGATGGCGGCGCTGAAATCGGGCGATGTTTCCGGCTATATGCAGGGCAATCACGACTTCCATTTCACCATCTACAAACTGGCCGACGCCGATTTGTTTTACGACATGGCGCGGACCCTGTGGTTGCAGGCCGGGCCGTTCATGCGCGTGGTCTTCGGCCGTCTCGGCACGGTGCATCTGCCCAAGGATTATCATCAGGAGATGATCCGGGCGTTCGAGACCGGCGATGCGGAAACGGTGCGCCGCTCGATGGCTGCCGATATCCACGAAGGCATGGAACTGATGCTGGACGCACTCAAGGCCCAGGTCGAGCCGGAACCCAAACGCCGCCGGCGCGGATAACGTCCTGATACCACAGACGTGAGCGATGTGGCTCTTGACTTGGTCAAGGGCGGCGGTGTCTAATTGTGATCACAATATAGGACATCTCCATGCCGTTGTCGTCTCCACAAAACCGATCCGAATCGCTGGCCGGCGTCCTGAAATCCGTCAAGGCGCTCGATCTGCCGTCCATGGCCATCATCGAGGGCAGGGAAGTGGCTTCGGAATCCGGTCGGACCTTCGATAATTTTTCGTCGCGCGACGGCAAGCTGATCAATAAGATCGTGGCTTGCGACGCCGCCGATGTCGATGACGCGGTCGCCTCCGCGCGGGCGGCTTTCGAGGACGGCCGCTGGCGCGCCCTGGCGCCCAAGGCCAAGAAAAAGATACTGCATCGCCTGGCCGACCTGATGGAAGCGCATGCCGAGAACCTGGCCCTGCTGGAAAGCCTCGACACCGGCAAGCCAATCAGCGACGCGCGCAATGTCGACATTCCGCTCTCCATCCAAAGCACGCGCTACTATGCCGAAGCCATCGACAAGATCTATGGCGAGGTGGCGCCGACGCCGGAAGACCGGCTGTCCTATGTCACCCATGAGCCGCTCGGCGTTATCGGCGCCATCGTGCCGTGGAATTTTCCGCTGCACATGGCGATGTGGAAGGTGGCGCCGGCGCTCGCCATGGGCAACAGCATCGTTTTGAAACCCGCGGAACTATCATCCATGACCGCGCTTTATACGGCGCAACTGGCCCTCGAAGCGGGTCTGCCCGCCGGGGTATGGAACGTGGTCACCGGCCTCGGCATCGAGGCGGGCGATGCTTTGTCGCGACACATGGATGTCGACATGATCGCCTTTACCGGCTCGGGTCCGGTCGGACGGCAATTGATGCGCGCCTCGGCCGACAGCAACCTCAAGCGCGTCTCGCTCGAACTGGGCGGCAAGTCGCCGCAGATCGTCTTTGCCGACAGCGACGACCTTGACGGCGCCGCCGCCAATGCCGCCTGGGGCGTCTTCTATAATCAGGGTCAGGTGTGCACAGCGGCCTCGCGCCTGCTGGTCGAAGAGTCGATCAAGGACGCCTTTGTCGCCAAGGTCGTCGCCGTCGCCAAGACCATCAAGGTCGGCGATCCTTTCGATCCAGCCACCCAGTTCGGCGCCATGATCTCCGAGCGCCAGATGAACACGGCGCTCGACTATATCGAAAAGGGCCAGGCCGGCGGTGGCCGGCTGCTGATGGGCGGCGAGCGTGTCCGTGCCGACAGCGGCGGCTATTATGTCCAGCCCAGCCTGCTCGACAATATCGGTCCCGACAATGTCCTGGCCCAGGAAGAGGTTTTCGGCCCGGTGTTGTCGGTCCTGACCTTCAAGGACGAGGCGGACGCCTACCGCATCGCCAACGACACCATCTACGGCCTGGCTTCGGGCGTATGGACCGCCAATGTCGGTAAGGCCATGCGCGCCGCCAAGGCGCTGAAGGCCGGCCTGGTGTGGGTCAATGGCTGGGACGCCTGCGATATCACCTCGCCGTTCGGCGGCGTCAAACAATCGGGCTTTGGCCGCGATCGCAGCTTGCACGCCCTCTACAAATATGCGGACCTCAAGGCGGTCTCCATCAGCTTTAAGGCCTAAGACCATGCAACTTTCGACTACGCAACGCACCCTGCTTACGGGGCTGATTTTCGACGGTGCCGCCGCGGATCGCTTCGCCGTCACCAATCCCGCTGACGGCTCGGTCCTGTGTTATGTCGCCGCCCATGGGGCCGCCGAGACCGCCGCCGCGATTGGCGCGGCCGACGCAGCGTTTGCCGCCTGGGCCGGCATGACCGCCAAGGCGCGCTGCCAGATCCTGCGCAAATGGAACGATCTCGTCCTCGCCCACAGCGAAGACATGGCCATGCTGGTCACCCTGGAACAGGGCAGGCCGATCAAGGAAACCCGCGGCGAAGTCGCCTATGGCGCGTCGTTCCTCGAATGGTTTTCGGAAGAGGGCAAGCGCGCCTATGGCCGCACCATCCCGGCCACCGCGCCCGGCAAGCACTTGCAAACCATCAAGCAGCCGGTCGGTGTCTGCGCCGCCATTACACCGTGGAACTTCCCGATTTCGATGATCACCCGCAAGGTGGCGCCGGCCCTGGCCGCCGGCTGCACCGTGGTCATCAAACCGTCGGAAGAAACGCCTTTGTCGGCGCTCGCCCTCTACACCCTGGCGCGCCAGGCCGGCATTCCCGAAGGTGTCATGTCGATCATCACCTCGATCCATGCCAAGGACGTCGGCGAGGCCATGACCTCGGACCCGCGCGTCAAGAAACTGTCTTTCACCGGCTCGACCCCGGTCGGCAAGTTCCTCTACGCTGCCTGTGCGCCCACCATGAAAAAGGTATCGATGGAACTGGGTGGCAATGCGCCGTTCATCGTCTTCGACGACGCCGAGCTCGACGCCGCCATCGAAGGCGTCATGGCGTCGAAATATCGCAATTCGGGCCAGACCTGCGTCTGTGCCAACCGCATTCTGGTCCAGGCCGGCATCTATGATCGCTTCGCCGCGGCCTTGGTCGCCAAGGTCAAGGCGATGAAGTTGGAACCTGGCTGGCTCGAGGATTCGCAGTTGGGCCCCCTGATCAACCAAAAGGCCATCGACAAGGTCGTCGGCCTGGTCGAGGACGCGGTCAAGCATGGTGCCCATATCGAGGTCGGCGGTCATGTCGACGCGCAAGGGCCGCTCTTCTATCAGGGCAGCGTGCTCACCAATGTCACGGCCGACATGGATATCTTCTCGACGGAAATCTTCGGTCCCGTCGCGCCTTTGTTCAAGTTCGAAACCGAGGCCGAAGCTATCCAGATGGCCAATGACACGCCGTTCGGCCTGGCGGCCTACGCCTATACGCGCGATATCGGCCGCGCCATGCGCGTCGCCAGCAAGCTGCAATACGGCATGGTGGGGATGAATGACGGCCTGATCTCGACCGAGGTGACGCCGTTTGGCGGCGTCAAGGAATCCGGTATCGGCCGCGAAGGCGCTGTCGAAGGTCTCGAAGAATATCTCAGCGTCAAATACATCTCCTATGGCGGGCTGGGGGACATTTGACCACGCTCCATACCTTCATTTCCGAACAGCGAGAAGTATTTGCGGCGGCGCATCCGCAAAGCCAAGCCTTGTCTACCAAGGCTTTGGCATGGCGCGGCGGCGTGCCTATGCACTGGATGCGCGACTGGGCGACGCCATTTCCGATATTTGTGAAATTTGCCAAACGGGCGACTTTGAGCGATGTCGACGGGCTGACCTATGACGATTTTTGCCTCGGCGACACGCCGTCCATGTTCGGCCATGCCCGGCCGGAACTGGCCAAGGCCGTTGCCAGCCAGATGGGGGAGGGCATCGGTTTCATGCTGCCGACGCCTTTGGCCGTCGAGGTCGGCGATCTGCTGAAAACGCGCTTCGGCATGGACCAATGGCAGGTGGCGACGACCGCGTCCGACGCCAATCGCGCCGTCATCCGCTGGGCGCGCGCCGTCACCAAACGCGACAAGATCCTGGTCTTCGACGGCTGCTATCACGGCATGGTCGACGACTGTTTCGTCGCTCTCTACGACGGCGTAGCGCGCAACAAGAAGGGCCTGTTGGGCCAGGTCCGCGACCTCACCGAGCACACCAAGATCGTCCCGTTCAATGACCTACCGGCCCTGGAAGCCGCGCTGAAAGACGGCGATGTCGCCTGTGTCCTGGCCGAGCCGGTCATGACCAATTGCGGCATGATCCTGCCGGACGACGGCTTCCATACCGCCTTACGCGAGCTGACGCGAAAGCACGGCACCCTCCTAGCTCTGGACGAAACCCATACCCTGTCGTCAGGGCCATCCGGCTATACCGGCCTGCACGGCCTGGAGCCCGACATGTTCGTCGTCGGCAAGGCCATCGCCGGCGGCATTCCCGCCGCCGTTTGGGGTGTCACCGCCGAGACCGCCGCGCGCATGGACAGCGCGGCGGCAGAAACCGGCGAGGGCCAGTCGGGTATCGGCACGACGCTTTCCGGCAATGCCCTGGTCGTGCGCGCCATCCACACCATGCTGACCGAGCTCATCACCGACAGCGCCTATGCCCATATGCTGGCTGGCACAGACCATTTGGTGAAGGGTTTGCGCGCCGTTATCGCGCGCCATAAATTGCCGTGGTGCGTCGTTCATGTCGGGGCCCGAGCCGAGCTGATCTTCGCGCCGGAACCGCCACGCGACGCCGAAGCCATGCGGCGCGTGCTGGATCATGAGCGCCTCGAAGCTTTTCATCTTTATCTGATCAATCAAGGCGTGCTGATCGCGCCGTTTCACAATATGATGCTGATCTCACCGCAAACGGAATCACAAGCCATCGACCGGCTTGTCGCGGCAGTCGCGGCATTCGCTAAAGAGCTGGCAGGGGAATTATTATGAGCACATTCGGCAAGTCACAGGCGAAATCGGATCGCTCCCTGCCGCCGTCGCCGCGGGTCGCCACCGTCGAAGAGGCTCAGGCCTTTCTCGACGCCAACCCGCATATCGTCTATTTCGAAATCCTTTTCACCTCGATGACCGGCGTGCCGCGCGGCAAGCGCCTGCGCCGTCACGAGCTGCTGCCGATCTATGAATATGGTCGCTTCCTGCCGGGCTCGATCCTGGTCGTCGATACGCTCGGCGCCGACTGCGAAGACACGGGCCTCGTGTGGGAAGACGGCGACGCCGACCGTGTCGCACGCCCGGTGCCGGGGACGCTTGTACCCGCGCCATGGCTGGGTGACGATGTCGGCCAGGTCATGTTGTCGCTCTACGAACTGGACGGCACGCCCAATGATCTCGATCCCCGTCATGTGTTGCAACGTGTGTTGGATCGCTATGCCAAGGACGGTTTGACTCCCGTCGTCGCCTGCGAACTGGAATATTATCTCGTCGATATCGAACGCGGCCACGACGGGGGACTGATGCCGGCGACTTCGTTCAACACGGGTGAAAATCCGAAAGGCATTCAGGTCTACGGATTGCCGGAAATCGAAGCCCACGGCGCCTTTTTCCGCACATTGTGGGAAACCGCCGACGAGCAGAATATCCCGCTCGAAGGCGCCATCTCCGAGTTCGCGCCGGGCCAGGTTGAACTGACGTTAAAACATAAGCCTGATGCCCTGCGCGCGGCCGATGACGCCGTCATGTACAAACGCCTGGCCAAGGGCGTCGCCTTGGCGCTCGGTTGCGAGGCCACCTTCATGGCCAAGCCGTGGTCGGACCGCGCCGGCTCGGGTTTCCATGTCCATATCTCGGTGGCGGACAAGGACGGCAACAATCTCTGTGCCTCGGCCGACCCCCAGGGCTCGAAATTGTTGCACAATATGATCGGTGGCATGAAGGACCACCTGGCCGACTGCATGGGCATACTGGCGCCCGGCGCCAACAGCTTCAAGCGCTTCAAGCATAACAGCTATGCGCCGGTCGGCCTGACCTGGGGTGTTAATAACCGCACGGTCAGTTTGCGCGTCACGGCCGGTCCGGCCCATACCCGTCACGTCGAACACCGCGTCGCCGGCGCCGACGCCAATCCTTACCTTGTCCTTGCCGCCATCCTGGCCTGTGCCCACCATGGCATCGCCCACAAGACCAATCCGGGGCCGGCGGTCGTCGGTAACGGCTATGCCGCGGCGGCCGAAAGCGGCGCCGTCCTGCCGACCAACTGGTTCGCCGCCGTCGACTATCTCGATAAGTCCAAAGTTCTGCGCGACTATCTCGGTGACCGTTTCGTCGACATGTATGTCAAGGTCAAGCGCACCGAACAGGCGCGTTTCTATGAGGAGATCACCGAGCTCGACTATGACTGGTACCTCCGCAACGCCTGATCGATGGTCCGTATGAGGATCGATATACCGCAAGCGCGAAAAAATTAACGCTGGTGCGCGCTTGTGATCACATTTGGGATTGACAGGTGAGCCGTGGCGTTATCCTCTGACACTCCGGGGCGCCACCGCCACCTATCCACAGGAGACAGGCATATGAGTTCAGGAACATCAAGACGTTCGCTGTTAACGGCCCTGGGGGCCGCCGCCGTCGGTATCAGCTTCGGCGGTTTGGCCGGATGCTCGAAGCCGGCCGCGTCCGGCGGAGCATCGTCAGCCGCGCCAGAAGGCAACACGCTCAACTTTTACAACTGGGACACCTATATCGGCGAAACCACTCTGGCCGATTTCAAGGCCGCCTCGGGCATCGACGTCAGTATGAGCCTGTTCGCCACCAATGACGAACTGTTCGCCAAGATGAAGACCGGCAATTCCGGCTTCGACGTCATCGTGCCGTCCAACGATTTCGTGACGCGCCTCAGCCAGGCCGACCTGCTGCTGCCGCTCGACCACGCCAAGCTGCCGAACCTCGCCAATATCGATCCGGCCTTCCTGAACCCCGATTACGACCCCGGCCGCAAGTGGTCGGTGCCCTATACCTGGCTGGTGCTGGGGATCGGTTATCGCAAGTCGAAGATGAAGGACATGGGCGGCTCCAAGATCCCCGACTCATGGAAGTGGGTCTTCGATTCCAACCTGTACAAGGGCAAGATCGCCCTCCTGTCGGAATCGGGCGATCTGGTCCGCCTCGGCGCCAAATATCTCGGCCACAGCGTCAACGGCATCACGCCGGAGCTGGTCAACCAGGTCAAGGACATGCTGATCAAGCAGAAGCCCAATGTCCACGCCTTCCACAATGACGACGGCCAGGACATGCTCCTGTCCAAGGAAGTCGATATCGTCATCGAATATAATGGCGACATCGCCCAGGTCATGACCGAAGACGCCGATCTCGACTTCGTCATCCCCAAGGAAGGCAGCCAGTTCAATTCCGACACCTGGTGTATCCCCAAGGATTCGCCGCGTCCCGACAATGCCCACAAGTTCATCAACTATATGATGGACGCCAAGGCCGGCGCCGAAATCTACAAGACCATCCTCTATCCGACACCGAACGCCGCGGCCAAGGCCTTGATGCCTGACAGCTACAAGAACAATCCGGTCATCTTCCCGCCGGCGGCCGCGCTCGCCAAATGCGAATACGCCGCCTTCGAAGGCCCCGAAAAAGCCCAGCTTTACGAAGAAGCCATGACGGCCGTGAAAGCATCCTAAATCCAACGCGCCGCGGGAACGACCCGCGGCGCGTTTTTACTTCCTGGAGGGGCGAATATGGAGCAAAGTTGGCGACAGGCGAAGGGCATGTTCTTCGGCCTGCTCAGCGCGCCGTTGTTCTGGCTGGTCTTTTTCTTCTTCATACCACTGGGCATTGTCTGGCTCTACAGCTTCGGTGAAAACCGCGGCCTGATCGACATCGCCTTCACCGGTACCTGGTCGAACTACGCCCATACCCTGGAGCCGCTCTATCTCGGCATCTTCTGGAAGTCGATCGTCATCGCCGCGATCACGACCTTCCTCTGCCTGGTCCTCGGCTTTCCGGTGGCCCTGGCTATCACCTTCGCGCCCGACAAGGCCAAGTCGTGGCTGCTCCTGCTGATCATGCTGCCGTTTTGGACCAACCTGCTGATCCGCACCTATGCCCTGATCGCCGTCCTGCGGACCGAGGGCTACGTCAACATGACCTATCATTGGCTGTTCGACATCGCCAACAAGATGGCGGGCGGGAGTATGGGGGATTTCCAGCCCATGGCCTTGCTGCACAACAATTTCGCCGTCATTTTCGGGCTTGTTTTCGTCAACCTGCCCTTCATGGTCCTGCCGCTCTATTCGACGCTCGACCGCATGGACCGCTCCCTGCTCGAGGCCTCGCTCGATCTTGGGGCCGGCCATATCCAGACCCTGTGGCACGTCGTGGTGCCGATGGCGGGGGCAGGGATTATGTCCGGGATTTTGATCACCTTCATCCCGGCGCTCGGCTCCTATCTGACACCCGACCTGTTGGGCGGGCCGGATTCGCAAATGATCGCCAATGTCATCGAATCGCAATTCAAGCGCGCCAATAACTGGCCGTTTGGCGCCGCTCTGTCGTTTATCCTGGTCTATATGACCTTTATCGGCATCGCCTTGCAGGGCTTCCTCGAACGCAATGACAAGGGGAAGGCGGCATGACCCAGGCTATCGCAAAAGTTCGCAAGACGCCGCCTGGTCCGCTGGAATATCTGCGCCGCTGGCCCTTGCGCGCCTGGCTGATCATGGTGACGGTGTTCCTCTACGCGCCGCTGATCACCCTGATGGTCTTCAGTTTCAACAATTCGAAGCGCAATATCGTCTGGCGCGGCTTCACGCTCGACTACTACAAAAAAGCGCTGACCGACGACAGCCTGATCCAGGCTTTCACCAATTCCATGGTCATCGCCTTCTTTTCCACGCTGATTTCCGTGGTCATTGGCGCCATGGCCGCTCTGGTCCTGTGGCGGTTCCGGTTCGGTGGCAAGACGGCCTTCAATGCCGGCCTGGCCATCCCGATCGTCGTGCCGGAAATCTGCATGGGCGTCGGCATGCTGGTCTTCTTCGCCAAGGTGTTTCCGTGGCCGCACGGCTTGCCGTGGCCGTTGGATCTCGGTTCGATCATCATCGCCCACGTCTCCTTTTCCTTCCCCTTCGTCACCGTCGTCGTGCGGGCGCGCCTTGCCTCGTTCAACCGTGAGCTCGAAGAGGCCGCCAAGGATTTGGGCGCCACAGACTACCGCGCCATGATGGACGTCGTCATCCCCCACATCCAGCCGTCCCTGATCGCCGGGGCGCTGCTGGCCTTTACCCTCAGCCTCGACGACTTCGTCATTACCTTCTTTACCGCCGGCCCGGAAACCATCACCTTCCCGGTCAAGATCTATTCCATGGTGCGTTTCTCGGTGACGCCCGAAGTCAATGCCGCCTCGACCATATTGATCGTGGTCACCGTCCTGCTCACCTTCCTCGCCCTGAAATTCCAGGGATCTTCCGCCCTGACCGCCGGCCACGGCGATCCGCAATGAACGAGCGCACAATGACCGATAGCCCGGCGCCCGGCGCCAAACCCATTATCAGCTTCCAGAACGTCACCAAACGCTTCGGCAAGGTGGCGGCGGTCGACAATGTTTCGCTCGACATTATGGAAGGCGAATTCTTTTCCCTGCTCGGCCCCTCGGGCTGCGGCAAGACGACCCTCCTGCGCATGCTGGCCGGGTTCGAGATGCCGACCGAAGGCCACGTCCTGATCGACGGCAAAGACGTGTCGATGGTTTCGCCGAACCAGCGGCCGGTGAATATGGTGTTCCAATCCTATGCCGTCTTTCCGCACATGACTGTGCTCGACAATGTCGCCTATGGCCTCAAGATGGACGGTGTATCGTCCTCGGAACGCCGCGACCGCGCAGAAGAAGCCCTGAAACTCGTGCAGTTGGGCGGTTACGGCGTGCGCAAGCCCGATCAGCTCTCCGGCGGTCAGAGGCAACGTGTCGCCCTGGCGCGCGCCTTGGTCAAAAAGCCGCGCGTCCTGTTGCTGGATGAACCGTTGTCGGCGCTGGACGCCAAGCTGCGCGACCAGATGCGCTCGGAACTGACCAGCCTGCAACAAAAGGTCGGTATCACCTTCATCATGGTCACCCATGACCAGGACGAAGCCCTGGCCATGGCGACGCGCTGCGCCGTCATGAACCGAGGTCTGTTGCAACAGGTGGCGACGCCATCGGACCTCTACGAATTTCCCAATTCGCGCTTCGTCGCCGACTTTATCGGCAGCGTCAACATGTTCGAAGGCACGCTCGATGTCGACGAACCGGACCACGCCATCATCGCCACCAAGGAGGTCGGTCCCGTCTATCTCGACCACGGCGTCACCGGCGCCACCGGTACGACGGTGTGGGCGGCGGTGCGGCCGGAGAAGATCGAGCTGGCCAAACGCACCGACAAGCCGCCGAAGGTCGAAGACGCGCCGGAAGGCTATAATGTCATCGCCGGCGAGGTGAAGCACATGGTCTATCTCGGCTCTGAAACCAATTACGAAGTCGAGATCAATGGCGGCCGGCTGATCAAGGTCGTGCGCCCCAATCTGACGCGTTGGGATCAGGAAGACTTCGTTGTCGGGGAGAAGGTCTGGCTGTCTTTCCACGCCTGTTCGCCGGCGGTCCTGCTGTCCTGATGAAGCCCGTCGTCGGCATCATGGCGTGCAACCGGACGGTGGGCGAGGAAAACGCCCACGCCGTCATGGAGCGTTATGTCCGCGCCGCCATGACCTATGGCGATTGCACGGCCCTGCTGATACCGCCGCTGGCCGATGGCTTTTCGGCATCCGATGTCACAAGTCGTCTCGACGGATTAATGCTGACCGGCTCGCCGTCCAATATCCAGTCGGGCCTCTACGGCAGCGAAGGCGGGGAGGGGCCGTTCGACGAAGGCCGTGACGCTGTTTCACTGGCCATGATCGAATCCATGCTGACCATGGGCAAACCGGTCTTCGGCATCTGCCGCGGTTTCCAGGAGATCAATGTCGTCCTGGGCGGGTCATTGCGCCGGGATGTGGGATTTGGGAGCAGAGCCCCAGCCTTTTCGAGCGAAGTGTCTCCCACTTCGCGTGAAGAAAAGGCGTCTTACTCAAAACTCGGTAATCGGATCGATCATCATGCTCCCGATGGCACGTCTTTCCGCGATATGTTCGAGCATTACCATGATGTCGAACTGACGCGCGGCGGGTGGTTAAATCAGGCCTATAGTCGTGATCACTTGCGCGTCAATTCCGTCCACTATCAAGGTATTGATCGCCTCGGCGAAGGTCTGACCGTCGAGGCCGTGGCGCCCGACGGGCTGGTGGAAGCCTTCAGCGCCAATATCAGTGGCGCTCAGGTCCTTGCTGTGCAATGGCATCCGGAATGGAACTGTCAGGACTATCCCGACAGTCAAACCTTTTTTCATCTGATGGGGCAGGCTCTGCGTGGCGAGACGGTGGCGCCGGGAGCGGAAACAGCACACGCAAAATTGTGATCACAATATTTGACTTAAGCGATACTTTCCCGCAGATTGGCGTCAAATTTTGATCTTGAGGCCGCCCATGACCATCCCCGTCAAACCACCCCTGCGCAATTACGACATGGCCGAGTTGAAAGCCCTCGACCTGGCCCACCACCTGCCGGCGCAGACGGACTACAAGCTGCAGCACGAACTGGGCGGATCGCGAATTATCACGCGCGCCCAGGGTTGCACGATCACCGATGCCGAAGGCCATTCCCTGCTCGACGGCATGGCCGGTCTGTGGTGCGTCAATGTCGGTTACGGCCGTGAAGAACTGGCCCGCGTCGCCTATGAACAGATGTTGGAACTGCCCTATTACAACACATTCTTCAAGACGGCGACGCCACCGCCCGTACGATTGGCCGCCAAGATTGCCGAAAAGATGGCGCTGTCAAATCCCGATCTTACCCACGTCTTCTTCAATTCCTCGGGCTCCGAGGCCAATGATACGGTCTTCCGCCTGGTCCGCTATTACTGGGACCTGAAGGGCGAGCCCGATCGCAAGGTCTTTATTTCCCGGCATAATGCCTATCACGGCTCGACCGTCGCCGGCGCCTCGTTGGGCGGCATGAAGTTTATGCACGAACAGGGCGACCTGCCAATTCCTGGCGTCGAACATGTGTTGCAACCTTATCCCTTCGGTGAAGGCTTTGGCGAAGACCCCGACGCTTTCGCGACCCGTGTCGCGCAATCGATTGAGGATCGTATCCTGAGCGTCGGTCCGGAAAAGATCGCCGCCTTTATCGGCGAACCGGTTCAGGGCGCCGGCGGCGTGATCATTCCGCCCGAATCCTACTGGCCGAAGGTCGAAGCCATCTGCCGCAAATACAGCATCCTGTTGATCTGCGACGAAGTCATCTGCGGTTTCGGCCGTCTCGGCTACTGGTTCGGCCATCAGCATTACGGCATCAAGCCCGACATTATTGCCATGGCCAAGGGCCTGTCCTCGGGCTACCTGCCGATCTCGGCCGTTGGCGTCTCTAAGAAGATCGTCGACGTCCTGATCGACAAGGGCGGCGATTTTGTCCACGGCTTCACCTACTCGGGGCACCCGACCTGTGCAGCGGTTGCCCTGGCCAATATTGAAATCATGGAAAACGAAGACCTTATTGAACGTACGCGTACGGTCACGGGACCTTATCTCGCCAAGGCCCTGCGCCGTCTCGATAGCCATCCTCTGGTTGGTGAAGCGCGTTCGCTGGGCCTGATCGGCGCCGTCGAGATCGTGGCGGAAAAGGGCACGAACAAGCGCTTCACCGGTTCCGAAGGCAAGGCCGGTCCGGTTGTCCGCGATCTGTGCATCAAAAACGGACTGATGGTGCGCGGTATCCGCGACAGCATCGTCATGTGTCCGCCCCTGATCGTCACGGAAGCCGAAATCGACCAACTTGTCGACACCATCGAAAAATCGTTGAACGAGGCCGAGCCGATCCTGCGGGCATTGTAACACCGCTTGCCTTTTGGTTGGATAGTGGCCATGTGTCGGCCATGAAAACCGATATCAGCTGGAATTTCCTCGGCCTCGCAGCGGCGTGTCTCGCTGCGTGGCTGGCGCTTGTCGTCTGGCCCCAAATGGCCGCCATCGAAACTTTTGTCTTCGTCCTCCTGGCTTGGATCATCAGCGTCTGCGTCCACGAATATAGCCACGCCGCGACGGCGTCAGCCTTCGGCGACACAACCATCGCCGAAAGCGGCTATCTGACGCTCGACCCGGTCAAATATATCAATGGCCCGACCAGCCTGATCTTCCCAATCATCGCCCTGGTCATGGGCGGCGTCGCCTTGCCGGGCGCCGCGGTCATGATCCGCAATGATTTCATCACCCACCGCTGGCAGCAGTCCCTGGTCGCCCTGGCAGGCCCAGCCTCGACCCTGCTCATTGCCGTCATTGTGCTGATCCTGGCTCAGATGACCCACGGCAGCGTTGCCGGCGACGCCTTGATGTTGCTGTTCTTTTTCGAGCTGATGGCGTTCGTGCTCAATATCCTGCCTGTCCCGGGCCTGGACGGCTTCGGCGCTATCCAACCGTTTTTGCCGCGACGCCTCCAGGCTGTGCTGACCAGCAAGTTCATGGGCGTGATCAATCTCGCCTTGTTCGCCCTGATCTTTTTCTTCGGCTACAAGGTGATCGTGCCGTTGATGGCCTTGATTATCCGGCCGCTCGATATCGATATGCGACCGGTGTGGCTCGCTTTCGATCGCTTCCAATTCTGGCGTTAAAGTCTCAACGTCAACGGCGAGATTCGTGGGGAAACATGCAAGGTTTTGATCCACAGATAAGCCAGATAAGCCAGATTTGGGGGCAATTTCTTTGCGCCGCAGGCCATTTTCAGGCGCGCAGCGCCATCTGGTCTTATCTGGCTTATCTGTGGATCAAACCTTTACTCAGGCTTCATCACGCATCCGCAGTTGATCTTATCCTGCGCTACAGCCTGTCGCGCAGCGCATAATAGCTCAGTCCCGCGACCAGGGCTGGCCAGCGCAGCAGTCGCCCGCCGAAAAAGGCCGGCGTCGGCAGTTGCGCCAAGAGCTCGACATCTTTCGCGTCACCAGTGATCGCGCGGGCCAGCAACCGTCCGAAATAGGGCGCCAGGACCACCCCCTGGCCGCTGTAGCCGGCACTGACAAAGATATTAGACGCCAACTGCCGCACGAACGGCGCACGCGACAAGGTAATGGCCAGGGTGCCGCCCCAGGCATGGCTAATCTTCATGCCGGCCAGTTGCGGATAGACTTTCAGCATATTGTTGCGGACAAAGGCCTTCAGGTCCTTGGGGAACCACGGCGTGTAATTCTCGCCGCCGCCGAACAACAGCCGATTGTCGGGCGTCTTGCGCCAATAGTTGACGACGAAACGCGAATCCGCCGCGGCATAATCATGCGGCAGGATGTTCGGATCGTCGAGCGGCTCGGTCGTCAGGATGAAATTGTTGATCGGCATGACGTGGGCGTCGACCGCCTCATTCAGACCTTCCATATAGCCGTTGCCGCAGATCAGCAGCCGCTGGGCGACGACCGTGGCGCCGTTGGCCAGGGTAAGGTGTATGCCGTCGCTGCGTTGCCCATAGGACGTGACGTGGCTGTTTTCGAACAGCCTGGCGCCATGGGCGGCGGCGGCGCGGCCCATGCCGACCGCCAGTTTCAGCGGATGAAGATGTCCGCCGCCGCCGTCGAATATGCCGCCATGGTAGACGTCCGTGCCCAGTTCGGCGGCGACCTCAGCCCTGTCGAGCAGCCTAATCTTGTCATAGCCATAGCGTTCGCGGACGAAGTCGGCATAGGCGCGGTCGTCATCGGCGAAGCCGGGCTTATGCCAGCTGTGGATCAGACCGTCCTTCAAATCGCAGTCGATGGCGCGCATCGCGATCAGATCGCTCAGACTGGCACGCGCGTCCTGCGACATGTCCCATAACTGCCGGGCGGCATCGGCGCCCAGCAGAGTCTCCAGGTGCTGCGGAGCGAGGCGCTGGCCGGTATGGATCTGACCGCCATTGCGGCCGGAGGCGCCCGAACCGATCTGCGCACTGTCGAGCACGGTCACATGCACGCCCTGACGCGCCAGCTCGATCGCGGCACCCAGACCGGTATAGCCGCCGCCGATAATGGCGACGTCAGTGACGTGGCGCCCGTTCAGCGCCGGATAGGCGGGGATCTCGGTCGTGGCGACGTACCACGAATCCGCGGAGTGACCTGGGTTCTTCATGACACCCGATATCAGACGTTGAGCAGCAGGAATTCGCGTTCCCACGGGCTGATCGTCTGCATAAAGGTCTCATATTCGTAGAGCTTGACGCGCGTATAGGCCGTCACGAACGCCGGCCCCAGAATATCGATGATCGGCTGCGAGCGCTCCAGCTTGATGACCGCCTGGACCAGCGAGTAGGGCAGGTCGCCCGACGGCAGCGAAGCCGCATCCTGTTCGACCGGATCGGAGGGCTTCAAATTGTCGACCATGCCGAGATAGCCCGAAGCCAGGACGGCGGCGATGGCGAGATATGGATTGGCGTCGGATGACGGGATGCGGTTTTCCAGGCGGCGGTTAGCGGCGTCCGACGGCGGCACGCGCAGGCCGGCCGTGCGGTTATCATAACCCCACTGCGTATTGACCGGCGCACCCGAGCCCTTGGCCAGGCGGCGATAGGAATTGACATAGGGCGCCAGCAGTGAGGTGATGGCCGGCATGTATTTCTGCTGGCCGGCGATAAAGGCGAAAAAGGCGTCGGTCGGCTCGCCGGTCTTCGCGTTGGAAAACAGGTTCTGGCCGGTCTTGGCGTCGCAGATCGACTGGTGGATATGCATGGCCGAACCCGGCTCATTGGCCATCGGCTTGGCCATGAAGGTCGCGTAGATGTCGTGTTCCAGCGCCGTTTCCTTGATGGTGCGTTTGAACATCAGAACCTGGTCGGCCAGCTCAAGCGGATCGCCGTGGCGCAGGTTGATTTCCATCTGGGCGACGCCCGATTCGTGGATCAGGGTGTCGATTTCCAGCCCTTGGCTCTCGGAATATTCGTACATGTCCTCGAACAGGGCGTCGAATTCGTTGACCGCCGAGATCGAATAGCCCTGTCGGCCCGTCTCTGGCCGGCCCGAACGCCCGATCGGCGGCTTCAACGGATAGTCGGGGTCGATATTCTTTTCGACGAGGTAGAATTCGAGCTCGGGCGCGATGACCGGCTTCCATCCCTTGGCTTCATAGTAGCCGAGCACGCGACGCAGCACCTGACGCGGGCTTTCCTCGACGGGGCGGCCGTCGGGATGATAGGCGTCGTGGATGACCTGGGCCGTCGGATCGTGGGCCCACGGCACGGCGGCGAGCGTTGCAAAATCGGGCTTGAGGAAGATGTCGGTATCGGACTGGACCGTGCCGACAATGCCTTCAAGGTCCGGATAATCGCCTGTAATGGTTTGATAAAACACCGCCAAAGGCAGGTTCATATAGGGGGCGTTGAGGAATTTCTTCGACGGCATGATCTTGCCGCGCGCCACGCCGGCGAGGTCCGGCACCATGCACTCGATTTCCTCGATGTTCTGGCTGGCCAGCCACGCCGTGGCTTCCTCGAGATCCTTGGCGCCACGCTTGGCGAAGACCATCTTGTGGCGTTTGTTCTTGGACTTCATATAGCTGTCGTGGGACATGACGGGGCTCTTTTGCGGGAATCGGTTTGAGACTTGACTTTGGATCATGACACCAGCCAGAGCATTTAGGAAATGCGACCCAGGGTCCGCAGCGATCAAGCTGCCGGGGTATCGTGACGAATTGTGATCACAATATTGCAAAGGCGCGGCAAAGGCAAGCCATGGCAGACATCATCACCATCACGGACGCGTCAGACGATCGCCTGGCGCTCTATCGTGACGTCAAGGATCGCGACTTGACGGGGCGGGAAGGCTTGTTCATGGCGGAAGGCAAGGTCGTGCTGGAACGGCTTTTTCACTCGCCACTATGCGTGTGTACGAGCGTATTAACGACACCTGAGCGCTTGAAAAATCTCGATATTTCAGACCTCGATGCTGGGGCGCCGGTCTATGTAGTCGATCAGACCGTGATGGATAGCGTCGCTGGTTTTGCCGTCCACCGCGGCTATCTGGCGCTTGGCCGTTACCAACTCTCGCAGGGTTTGACGGATGTGTTAACGGCCAAAAAGCGCATCAGGGTCCTGGCTTTGTCGGCCATCGCCAATACCGACAATATGGGCGGGCTGATGCGCAATGCCGCGGCTTTCGGTATCGACGCCGTCATTCTCGACACAACCTGCTGCGATCCGCTCTATCGCAAGGCCATTCGCGTCAGCGTCGGCGGCGTCTTCCAGGTCCCGCATTTTCGTGTGGGCAAGGACGAGAATCTCGTCGATGTCCTGCGCCGTCACGATCTGACGCCCTATGCCCTCAGCCCGTCCGGCAGCACCACACTCGATGCTGTCGTGCCGGCTGAGCGCTTGGCCTGCATTTTCGGCGCCGAAGGGGCAGGACTCTCGGCGGACATCATGGCCGCCTGCACCACGGTGCAAATCCCCATGAGCGGCGGTTTCGACAGCCTGAATGTGGCGACGACCAGCGGCATCGTTCTGTACCATATGTGCCGTATTTAGGGGCGCGACCGGCGTTATGTGGGCTGCAATTTTCACTTGTGTTTAAACATTGTTGGCCTATTATTTCAGGATTGACGTCATATTACGGCGGAGGGGCTCATGTTGCGCGTTGCTGGCAGATTTATCCTGGATTGGAACCCGACGCGGCAGGACGTGGTCCAAGCGCGGCAAAGCAGCCTGTCCGAGTTTATTGTACCGCAATTTCACCAGACCTCGTTTACGCACCATGCCGCGGCATCGAACGCCGCGAGCAGTCTGGGGTCGCCGGCCCGTCATGTCGATACGGCTGCGATCGTCGACGCCATTGCCACACATAATGTGAGATCGCACGCGGATATGTCCGCACTGGATTCCCTGGTCTTTTCCGCCGCGGCTGCACCGGAATCCGTCACCCATGACGCCGCACCCGTTGTGCCGCCTCTTAACCACGCCATGATCCATATCGATGCCCTGAGCTATGGTCCGTCGCTGATATCGTCGATGGCGCCGCACGCCTATCTTGGACCGGTCGGTCTGACGGCGCCGCGCCTGATGGACGACTTCCAGTAGGCTGATCGCCCGCCAATAAGCTGATTATGCCCGGCTGTGTTACAACAGCCGGGTCTTTTGCCGTATGAGCAAAAATAAACCCCTCGGACCGAAACGGTCGAGGGGCAAAGTCAAGGACAGGGGAGGACTCTAAATCAGAGGATCACAAATCTTGGGAAAGCCGCAAAGACTCGTTTTCAAAAATACAATAACCCATGTTTATGAATAATGCAAATTAAAATATTTAATCGGCCATTCAGCATTAAACCTTGCGTCCCCGCCTATTGTATTATTTATTAGCGAAAACAAACATTATGGGAGACGGCTGATGTTGGCGTTCAAATCATTGAAATTAAAGGCCCCAGGCCTTCTCATCGGGTGCCTGTTGAGCGGCATTACCGCCGTGGCCCTGCCGATGGCGGCCCATGCCGACGGCGCCCTGACCCTGGCCGCCAAACCCGCCTTGGCCGCCACGCCGCCCATGGGCTGGAACTCGTGGAATCGCTTCAACTGCTCGATCGATGAGGCCAAGGTTCGTGGCGTTGCCGACGCCATGGTATCGTCGGGCATGAAGGACGCCGGCTATCAATATGTCGTCATCGACGATTGCTGGCAGACCGGCCGCGACGACGCCGGCAATATCATTGCCGACGTGGTGAAATTTCCCTCGGGGATCAAGGCCCTGGCCGACTACATCCATTCCAAGGGCCTGAAGTTCGGCATCTATTCCGATGCCGGCGAAAAGACCTGCGGCGGCCGTCCGGGCAGCATGGGGCACGAATATCAGGACGCCAAGCAATACGCCGCCTGGGGTGTCGACTACCTCAAATACGACTGGTGTTTCACCGGTTCGGCCAACGCCCAGACCAGCTATACCATCATGGCCAATGCTTTGCGCCAATCAGGCCGCGACATCCTGTTTTCGATGTGCGAGTGGGGCACGGCGAAGCCCTGGCTGTGGGCGGCCGAGACCGGCCACATGTGGCGCACCACCGGCGACATCAGCGACGCCTGGATCAAGAACGAAAAGAGCAAGGAATGGGAGCACGGCGTGCTCGACATCCTGGACATGCAGGTCGGCCTCGACAGCTTCGCCGGACCGGGCCATTGGAATGACCCCGACATGCTCGAAGTCGGCAATGGCGGCATGAGCAATACCGAATATCAAGCTCACTTTTCGCTGTGGGCCATGCTGGCGGCGCCGCTGATTTCCGGCAATGATCTGGCGGCCATGTCGCCGGAAACCGTCGCCATCCTGACCAATAAGGACGTCATCGCCATCGACCAGGACGCGTTGGGCGTCGAAGGCCGCAAGATTGCCGACGACGGCGATTTCGAAGTCTGGGCGCGGCCGCTCAAGGGCGGCGATCAGGCCGTCATCCTGCTCAACCGTTCGGCGGACAGCCACGCCATGTCGGTCGATTGGGACGCCCTGCACCTGCCGGCGGCCATGAAGGCCGATGTCAAGGATCTGTGGTCGAAGACGGTCAGCAAGGGCGTCAAGGGCAAGTTCGAAGCCACCGTGCCGTCGCATGGCGTCGTCATGGTCCGGGTCACACCGAAGGTCTAACGCCCAAGGCATAACGGCCAGAGAGGCGGCTCAGGGCTGGGCCGCCTCGATCAGTTTCAGTGATTCGAGCAGGATGGCTTCGGACGCTTTTTTCGCGCTCTCGGAATCACCCTTTTCTATGGCGACCAGGATAGCCTCATGTGAGGCGATATTGGCGGTGTGGCCCGATATCTTGTTGGTCAGCTGGATCGATAGGTTGAGTGCGTTGACGATCAAGGGTTTCAGGCGCCAGAAGAACGGATTACCCGAGGCCATCAGGATGGCGACGTGGAAATCGATGTCGGCCTGCAAAGCGGCTTCGGCGTCGCCGGCTGTGGCGACCATGGCCTCCAGGCCCTCACGGATATTGGCGATGGCTTTGCGGTTCTGCACAACGGCCGCCAGGGCCGCGGCCGTCGGTTCGATGGCCAAACGCATCTGGGTGAATTCAAGGAAGATCTTGTTGGAGTAGGGGCGCTCCATCAGCCACAACAGGACGTCGGGATCGAGCAGGTTCCAGTTGTCGACCGGCTCGATACGTGTGCCCTGGCGCTGGCGTGAACTCAGCAAACCCTTGGCGGACAACATCTTGACGGCCTCGCGCATGACGGTGCGGCTGGCGCCGTAACGGACGCAAAGCTCGGCTTCCGTGGGAAACTGCTGGCCCTCGAATTCGCCGGTGACGATCGATTGCCCAAGCGTCTTAAGGAGCCCATAGGCCAGGCTGACGCCGTGTTCGGAGCGCATGAATGAGGCTTTCTGGTCGCGCCGGCGAGGGATTCGCGCACGCTTGGCCTGAGCTTACACAAAAATGATATGACAAAACAAGATTCGTCATTTGTGGCTTGTCGCCGGGTGCGGACCTATTGTATGACAATTTTTACAAGTAAAGTAAGCGTGTCATATATGAACGCGCGGCGATAATCATTTGGGAGGATCGATGGCCAGTTTCACAATGAAATATCTCGGCGGCGCGATGATAGCGCTATCATTGGCTGGCTTGGCCACGGCGGCCGGCGCGGCCCCCAAGGCCGCCAAACCCATGCCCCAACTCGTGCAAAAGAACGGCAAGTTCGCCCTGATGGTCGATGGCGCGCCGTTCCTCATGCTGGCGGGCCAGGCCAACAATTCCAGCAATTATCCCGCCATGCTGCCCAAGGTATGGCCAGCCATCGCCGATATGAAGGCCAATACCCTGGTCATGCCGGTGGCGTGGGAGCAGATCGAACCGACCGAAGGCCATTTCGATTTCAGCTTCGTCGATGCCCTCATTACTCAGGCGCGCCAGCATAATGTACGCCTCGATATCCTGTGGTTCGGCACGTGGAAAAACACCGGCCCCAACTATACGCCGTCCTGGGTCAAGCTCGACAATAAGCGTTTTCCCCGCCTGACCAATAAGGACGGCACGACGTCATATTCGCTGTCGCCCCTCTACGACTCGACGCGTGAGGCCGATAAGAAGGCCTATGTCGAGTTGGTCAAGCACATCAAGGCGATCGACGGCGAACAACACACAGTCATCATCCTGCAGCCCGAAAACGAGGTGGGGGTTTATGGCGCCGCTCGCGACTATTCGCCCAAGGCCGACGCCCTGATGAACCAGCCGGTTCCGGCCGCCCTGGTCGCCAAGCTCGGCAAGCAGCCGGGTAACTGGCATGAGGTTTTCGGCGCCGACGCCGACGAAAGCTTTCATGCCTGGTCGATCGCAACCTATGTCGACGACATCGCCGCGGCCGGCAAGGCGGTCTATCCGCTACCGACCTATATGAACGACGCGCTGAAAGATCCGCTGAACCCGGCACAGCCGGCCGGTTCCTATGCCTCGGGCGGCCCGACCTACAATATGCTCGACATTTATAAGGTGGCGGCGCCGCATATCGATCTCCTGGCGCCTGACCACTATTCGCCGTCCTCAGCGTCCTATGAAGCGACGCTCAAACTCTATCATCGCCCGGACAATGCGTTGTTTGTCGCCGAAAGCGGCAATAGCGCCATCTATTCCCGTTATATCTATACGGTCCTCGGGCAGCAGGCGATCGGCTTCGACCCGTTCGGTTTCGACTATACCGGCTATTCGAATTATCCGCTGGGCTCCAAGGCGACGGACGAGACCATGGTGGCGCCGTTCGCCCGTGTCTACGGCGTGTTCGCCCCGATGGCGCGCGAATGGGCGAAGCTGAGCTTCGAGAGCCAGGTCTGGGGCGTCTCGGAACCCGACGACCATGCCGCCCAGGACCTCGACCTCGGCGCCAAATGGTCGGCCAAGGTGACCTATCGCCAGTGGCAGTTCGGCATGCCGGAATGGGATCCGGAGCACAAAAACGGCTATCCGGAAGGTTCCGAGGTCCCGAGCGGCGGCGTCGCGGTCGCCAAACTGTCCGACAACGAATTCCTCGTCACCGGCCTCAACGCCCGCATCTCCTTCGGCCTCGCCAAGGGCCAGGACAATAAAGGCATGGTGCTCGACCGCGTCGAAGAAGGCCACTATAACAATGGCGTCTGGGTGTTCGAGCGCGTGTGGAATGGCGATGAAACCGACTACGGCCTGAACTTCACCGGCAAGCCAGTGGTGCTGAAGGTCCGCCTCGGCACCTACGACAAGTAAGATTTAGGTGTAAGAAAGGCGCCCCACCACCACGCCCTTCGGGCGCGGTCCCCCTCCCCGGCAAGCGGGGAGGATCAAGAATATCTGAACCTCCCCGCTGGTGGGGTGGGCCGACTGAGTTAAAAGCAACGATAATCACGGAGTGATGAGATGAAGATGACTTGGATTTTGGCCACGGTATCGGCCACCGCGCTACTCGCAGGCGCTGCCCATGCCGGCACCTATGAAAAAACGGCGACCGGCGTCGTCGTCCATCCCGACACCGGCTCGGCCAAGGAAATCCGGCTCGAGGTCATGAACGACTCGATCATCCACGTCCTGGCCCTCGACGACGCCGGCCGCGAACAGATTCCGTCCCTGATGACCGTCGCCACGCCGCAAGCCGGCGACTATCCCGTTACCGAAGCCAAGGGATTCGTCACCCTGAAGGCGCCCAAGGCCTCGGCCAAGATCGACCTGAAAACCGGCCTGATCACCTTCTATAACGACAAGGGCGTCGCCGTCCTCAACGAGACCAAGGCCGCCATTACCCCGGTCACGGTCGAAGACAAACCCTATGTCGCCACCTATGCCCAGTTCAATCCCGGCACGACCGAAGGCTTTTACGGCCTGGGTCAGCATCAGAACGCCCAGATGAACCTCAACGGCGAAGACCTGCTGTTGTCGCAACACAATATGGACGTCGCCATTCCGTTCGTCGTCTCGGACAAGAATTACGGCCTGTTGTGGGACAATAATTCGATCACGCGTTGGGGCAATCCGACGCCCTATGCCCTGTTCAGCCGCGATTTGAAACTGGCCGACGAAGGCGGAAAACCCGGCCTGACCGCGCGCTACTATGTCGACGACAAGCTGGTTTTGACGCGCACCGAAGACGACATCAAGTATCAGTACCTGAAGGATATCAAGGAATTTTGGCCCACCGACCCGGCGCTCAGCAAGACCGCCACCCAGGGCAAGAAGGTCAAGGTCGTCTGGGACGGCACCATGACCTCGGACATCTCCGGCGTCCACAAGATGCAGCTCTATTCATCGGATTATGCCGACCTGACGATTGGCGGCAAGAAGGTCATGAGCGTTTGGCGCCAGGGCTGGAACCCCTGGTACCACAATTTTGAACAAAGCTTCACCAAGGGCAAGCCGGTCAGCTTCCATCTCGAATGGCAGCCCTCCGGCGGCATGGTCGCGGTGACCCACGACAATCCGCTGCCGGCAGCCGACGCCCATGCCCTGACCCTGAGCTCCGAAGCCGGCACCGGCCTGAACTACTATTTCGTCGGTGCCGACAATATCGACGGCGCCATCGCCGGCTATCGCTACCTGACCGGTCAGGCGCCGATGATGCCGAAATGGGCCTTTGGCTTTTGGCAATCGCGTCAGCGCTACGAGACCCAGGATCAATTGCTGGGCGTCCTCAAGGATTACCGTGCCCGCGGCTGGCCGATCGACAATATGGTCCAGGACTGGTTCTACTGGCCGCAGGACCAGTGGGGCTCGCACGATTTCGATCCGAAGCGGTTCCCCGATCCGAAAGGCATGGTCGACGCCGTCCACGCCGAACACGCGCACATCATGATTTCGATCTGGGGCAAGTTCTACGCCAATACCGACAATTACAAAGAGTTCGAGTCCAAGGGCTATATGTTCACCCAGAACGTCAAGAACGGCACTCTGGACTGGGTCGGGCCGGGCTATCTCAATTCGCACTATTCGCCCTATAATCAGGACGCGCGCGACATCTATTATCGTCAGCTGAAGGACAAGCTGATCGACAAGGGCTTCGACGCCTGGTGGATGGACAATACCGAACCGGACGTCAATTCCAACGAGCGCCCGGCCGATTTCGCCAAGCTGATCACGCCGACCCAGATGGGGCCGGGCGCCATCGTTCACAATGCCTATGCCCTGATGAACACCAAGGCCATGTATGACGGCCTTAAGCGCGACCAGCCGGACAAGCGCCAATTCATCCTGACACGCTCGGGCTTTGCCGGCGTGCAACGCAATGCAGCGGCCGTATGGTCGGGCGATACGGCCGGCGAATGGAACAATCTCTACGATCAGATTTCAGCCGGCGTCAGCTTCTCCATGTCGGGCATTCCGAACTGGACCCACGATATCGGCGGCTATGCCCAGGAAAACCGCTTCCAGGTCGGCGATGTCGGCGATGCCCAGGAGAACCGTTCGGTCGGCAATTCGGTATCGACGCCGGCCGACGTCAAGGAATGGCAGGAACTGAACCTCCGCTGGTTCGAATTCGGCGCCTTCTCGCCGCTGTTCCGCAGCCACGGCGAAGTGGTCAAGCGCGAAATCTTCAACATCTCGCCCGACGGCAGCGACATGCGCGACGCCATGGTGTGGTACGACAAGCTGCGCTACCGCCTGATGCCCTATATCTACACCACGGCGTCCGACACCTATTTCAATTCCGGCACCATCATGCGCGGTCTGGTCATGGATTTCACCGATCCGAAGGTCAAGGATATCAAGGACCAGTACCTGTTCGGCCACGCCATCATGGTCGCTCCGGTCTATACCTACGGCGCGCGCTCGCGCAGCGTCTACCTGCCGGCCGGCGCCTCCTGGTACAACTACTATACCGGTGAGACATCGACCGGCGGCAAGACCATCGATGTCGAAGCCCCCGTAACGCAGATCCCGCTGTTCATCAAAGCTGGGTCGCTCATCCCGACCGGTCCGGTGACGCAATATGTCGATGAAAAGCCCGACGCGCCCCTGACCATCAATGTCTATACCGGCGCCGACGGCACGTTCAGCCTCTATGAAGACGACGGCGTGTCCAATGCCTATGTCAAGGGCGGCTTTACCCGCATTCCGCTGGCCTATAACGACAAGACCGGCGAACTGACGATCGGCGCGCGTTCCGGCAGTTATGACGGCATGGTCGCCAACCGGGTCTTCCGCGTGCGTTTCATCACGCCGGGCACCTCCAGCTCAGCCAGTTTCGACGATTACGACAAGGAAATCGCCTATAACGGCACCGCCGTCGTCGTCAAACGCTGATAATAATCAAGTCCTTGTGAAAAGGCCGGCGGTAACGCCGGCCTTTGTCATTTATGCTTGTCATATCGTAAATCTGAGCCATATTTGATGGGTGCCGCCGGCGTCCAACACACGCGGCGGGTCGTATAAGAGCGTAGTTCCTTCAGCCAAAGGTTACCGTTCATGCCGCACACCCAGTCCGACAATCAAATCGATCTGCAAAAACAACCCATGACCGTGCGCAAGGGCGTTGAAACCCTGCGCCGGGTCTGGCAATTCGGCACCATGGACGTGATCTTTCCGTCCGGTGAGCACATGACGCTGGTCGGACCGGAGCCCGGGCCCGAAGCGACCCTGCTGGTCAAGGACTTCAACTTCATGAAACGGGTCATGGCGTCGGGCGATATCGGCTTTTGCGACGGCTATCGCGAAGGCGAATGGGATACGCCGGACCTGGCCACTCTGCTGGAGGTCCTGACTCTCAATTCCGAGCGCCTCGGCCAATTGTTCACCGGCAATTTTGTCATGCGCACGATCAACAATATCATGCACGCCCTGCGCAAAAATACGAAAGAGGGCAGCAAGCGCAACATCTTCGCCCATTACGACCTCGGCAACAGTTTCTACGATCAGTGGCTCGATCAGAGCATGACCTATTCATCGGCCCTGTTTTCCGGCGAGCGCTTCAAGGAGCACAAGGACCTTGGGGCCGCCCAGAACGCCAAATACGCCAAGCTCGCCAAGCTGGTCGACCTGCAACCGGGCCAGCATGTACTGGAGATCGGCTGCGGCTGGGGCGGTTTCGCCCAATATGCCGCCGAGGTCATCGGCGCCCGCGTCACCGGTGTGACGATCAGCCAGGCCCAGGCCGATTACGCCATCGAACGCATGGAGCGCCTGGGCCTGTCCGACAAGGTCGATATCAAGATTATGGACTATCGCGACATCACCGGCGAATATGACGCGGTGGTGTCGATCGAGATGTTCGAGGCCGTCGGCGAGACCTATTGGGGCGTCTATTTCAACAAGCTCCACGACGTCTTGAAAAAGGGCGGGAAGGCGGGCCTGCAGATCATCACCATCGCCGATGAGGTCTTCGACGACTATCGCAAACGTGCCGACTTCATTCAGAAATACGTCTTCCCGGGCGGCATGCTGCCATCCGCGCAAAAACTGGTCGAGCAAACTCAGGGCGCCGGTTTGAAACTGATGTCCAATTTCAAGTTCGGCCACGACTATGCCGAAACGCTGAAACAGTGGGGTCAGCGCTTCGAAGACGCCTGGAAGGAAGGCCGGATCAAGGGATTTGACGCCAACTTCCGCAAATTGTGGCTGTTCTATCTGGCCTATTGCGAGGCCGGCTTCCGCACCGAGCGCACCAGCGTCGTGCATCTGGAACTGCAACGCGCGGACTAACCCTACCGGCGGGTCACAATTCTATTACTATAAAAAACTTGTCTGCCGGGATTAAGGACGTTACCAACGGCGTCTGTTTTCACGCCAACACCGAATCCGCCTGCGGCTTCGATGATTTGGGGGCCGGGTGCACGACGCAAATTCTATCGACCAGGGCAAAAGTCCCGCTGACGCCGCCTCGCGCGCCGTGGGAGCCATTACCCTGGTGCGCCACGGCGAGCCGGCCTTGTCGCGGCGCGTGAAACTCGACTGGCGCGGTTATCGCGACTGGTGGGCGAAATACGAAACCGTCGGCTTGCTGGAAGGCCAGACGCCCCCGCCGATCCTGCACGTCTTTGCCCGTGAGGCGCGCTATATCTATTCTTCGACCCTGCTGCGTTCGGTCGAAACCGCCCGCGCCGTCTGTCAGGGGCGCGGTTTCGTCGAGATGCCACAACTGATCGAAGCACCCCTGCCGCCGCCGCACCTGCCGTCTTTTATCAAGATGTCGCCCAACAGCTGGGGCTGGGGATTCGTCGCCCGGGTCTGGTGGTGGTATTTCAACGGCCACGGCGCCGGCGAGACCAGAGCTCAGGCCGTCGTCCGCGCCCGCGAAATGGCCGATTTCCTCGTGACCAAGGCGGAGGAGGGCGGCGATGTCCTCGTTCTGGCCCACGGCTATTTCAACCTGATGATCAGCCTTGAACTGAAGAAAATGGGCTTTATAAAGACTCTCGAGCAGGGCTTTAAATACTGGGGTTGCCGCCGCTACGAATTGAGGAAACGCCGATGACCGAAACCACTGAATTGTCCTTCGAAGCGGCCCTGGCGCAACTGGAAAAGATCGTCACCGAACTGGAATCCGGCAGCGCGCCGCTGGAAAAGTCATTGGAACTTTATCAAAAAGGCGCTGAGTTGAAGGCCCTGTGCGAAGCGCGACTCGAAGCCGCGCGTTTGCAGGTCGAAAAAATATCGCTGTCCAAGACCGGCGCCGTCGAAAGCGTTAATCCAACCGAGTTTAGTTAAGAGTACCTCGTATATGCTCGGGCGGGCAGTCGCCCTTGCCAAATTTCATTGAAATTTGGAAACGAATAGGAACGCAATTGACCCCAGTCGCCGCCAATTCCGACCTGCCGCCCTTGCACACGCGCATGGCCGAGACGGCCGACCTGGTTACCATGGCGCTGGACCAACTCCTGCCGCGCGGCGAAGGCCCGGAATCGCGCCTGACCGAAGCCATGCGCTATGCCGCGCTTGGACCCGGCAAACGCCTGCGCCCCTTCTTCGCCCTCGAAGCGGCCCGCATGTTCGACGCCGACGAAAACTCCGTCCTGCGCGCCGCCTGCGCTCTCGAATGCATCCATGCCTATAGCCTGATCCACGACGACCTGCCGTGCATGGACGACGACGACATCCGCCGCGGCCAACTGACCGTCCACCGCGCCTATGACGAAGCCACCGCCATCCTGGCCGGTGACGCCCTGCAAAGCGTGGCTTTCGAGATCATGGCGCACGAGGACACCCACGAAGATGCCAATGTCCGCTGCGAACTGGTGCGTCTGCTGGCCCAGGCCTCGGGCGCGCAGGGCATGGCCGGCGGCCAGATGATCGACCTCCTGGGCGTCCATGACGATCTCGGCGGCGTCGCCCGCATGCAGCGCCTCAAGACCGGCGCGCTCATCGTCTATGCCTTTCAAATTCCGCTGATCGTCGCCGATGCGTCGGAGCGCGATGGCATGGCCCTGATGCACTTCGCCCAGGATCTCGGCCTGGCCTATCAGATCGCCGACGACCTGCTCGATGTCGAAGGCGACCCGGACTTGCTCGGCAAGGCGTCGGGCGGCAAGGACGCCGCCAAGGGCAAGACCAATTTCGTCACCCTGCTGGGCCTCGAAGAAGCCAAGGGYCGCGTCAAGATTCTCAGCGACCAGGCCAAGTCACGGCTTGATATTTTCGGCGGAAAAGCGCGATACTTGCGTGATAGTGTTGACTTCGTTCTCAATCGGCGCAACTGACCTAGGGCTAAACTTAGTTCCGCCAGTTACTGGTTAGTGTGTATGCCTCAGACGCCTATATTGGACACATTGTCCGACCCCACCCATATCCGCGACCTCAGCCCGACCCAGGTCCGCGCCTTGGCGGAAGAGGTCCGCGCCGAAACGATCGATGTCGTATCGAAGACCGGCGGACATCTGGGCTCGGCGCTCGGCGTCGTCGAACTCACGGTGGCTATTCACCACGTATTTGAGACGCCGAAGGATATCCTGATCTGGGACGTCGGCCACCAATGCTATCCGCACAAGATATTGACCGGGCGCCGCGACCGCATGCGCACCTTGCGCCAGGGCGGAGGCCTGTCGGGCTTTACCAAGCGTTCCGAAAGCCCCTATGATCCGTTCGGCGCCGCCCACGCGGCGACGTCCATTTCCGCCGCCCTCGGTTTCTGCGCCGCCCGCGACCTGAAGGGCGAAAGCAACAAGGTCATCGCCGTTATCGGCGACGGCAGCATGTCGGCCGGCATGGCCTATGAAGCCATGAACAATGCCGCCGAAACGACGCGTAATCTGACGGTCATCCTCAACGACAACGACATGTCGATCGCCCCCCCGGTGGGCGGCATGAGCGCCTATCTTGCCAACCTGGTTTCCGGCGGCGCCTATCAGGCGGTCCGCCGCTGGGGCAAGAGCGTCGCCGAACGCCTGCCGCGCGGCCTGTTCGAAATGGTGCGCAAATCCGAAGAGCTGTCGCGCACCTGGGTCACCGGCGGCACCTTTTTCGAAGAACTCGGCTTCTACTATGTCGGCCCCATCGACGGTCACAACATGGACCACCTGCTGACCGTGCTGAAGCGCGTCCGCGACATCAATGACCGCCCGGTCCTGGTTCACGTCGTGACGCAAAAAGGCAAGGGCTATGCTCCGGCCGAAACCGCCGCCGATAAATATCACGGCGTCGCCAAGTTCGACGTCGTCACCGGCGAACAGGCCAAACCCAAGGCCAATGCCCCCAGCTATACGGATGTCTTCGCCTCGGAACTGATCAAACAGGCCCGGCGCGACCCGAAAATCGTCGCCATTACCGCCGCCATGCCGTCGGGTACCGGCCTCGACCGCTTCGGCGAAGTCTTCCCGGACCGCGTCTATGACGTCGGTATCGCCGAACAGCACGCCGTCACCTTCGCCGCCGGCCTGGCCGCCGAGGGCATCAAGCCGTTCTGCGCCCTCTATTCGACCTTCCTGCAACGCGGCTACGACCAAGTGGCGCACGATGTCAGCCTGCAAAACCTACCGGTGCGCTTCGCCATCGATCGCGCGGGCCTGGTCGGTGCCGACGGAGCGACCCATGCCGGCGCCTTCGATATTGGCTATCTCGGCGCCTTGCCGCAAATGATGATCATGGCGGCCGCCGACGAAGCCGAACTGGCGGCCATGATCGCCACCGCCACCGATTATGACGACGGTCCGTGCGCCTTCCGCTATCCGCGCGGCGAAGCCACCGGCATCGGCGTGCCGGAACAGGCGCAGCTGCTGGCCATCGGCAAGGGCCGCATCCTGCGCGAAGGCTCCAAGGTCGCCATCCTGTCGCTCGGCACGCGTTTGGGCGACGCCATGAAGGCGGCGGATATGCTGGCGGCGCGTGGCCTGTCGACGACGGTGGCCGATGCCCGCTTTGCCAAGCCGCTGGACCGTGAACTGGTCTTGCAACTGGCGCGGCACCACGAATGCCTGATCACGGTGGAAGAGGGCGCCATGGGCGGCTTCGGCGCCTTCGTGCTGCATTATCTGGCGGGCGAGGGCGCTCTCGACTCAGGGCTAAAGATCCGAACGCTTGTTCTGCCCGACCGCTATCAGGACCACGACAGCCAGGCCAACCAATATGCCGACGCCGGACTGGATGCTGCCGGAATCACCCTGACGGCGTTACAGGCGCTCGGCCTCGACGACGCGACAATCGCCAAGGCCGTGACGCGTTGAGGTTTCCTTCTCCCCATTCAAAGGGAGAGGCCGAGCGGCTGGTGTCGTGGCGGGCTTCAGCCTGCCGGATGAGGGGTACTTTCTTTCTGTCTTTGATACGACGACTTCTAAAGACCTTTGCCCTTTAGGATCGCATAAAAGGCAGCCTGTTTCAGGCGGCGTGCTGCCTTGGCATTATACCGGCTAAGGATGACTTCCTTTTTATTTTTGACGCCTACGCCCAGTGGCGTGTCAGGACATTTCGTCCAGCCGCCGACACGGAAAGCATTCTGCCGCACTGAGCTTTCAAGCACGTCCGCGACTCGATCATCTACTGACGATATCCGCGCCAGTGCGGCATCACCTTTATGCCGTTGACGCCGGTTTTCAAGAGCCTTGCGCAGGGGCATGGCCTTACGCGCAGCCTTGTCGTTGTTGCCGTAAGAATTCCGGCAATCCTTGGCATAGCTCAGTCGCTTCTTTTCGGCCGGCGGCATATTAATGGTGGGGCGATCCTTGTTCATCCCGTCTTATAACAAGAAAACGGCGCCCCCGAAAGGAAGCGCCGTTTTCAGTCTTAATATCCGTCGTTGATGATGACCGACGCGATCAGGCCGGTCGCAATCGCCGCCAGGACGTAATTGTTGTCGACCCGGCGCCATTCATAGCCATAGGGCGGGGCATAGAGGCGGTGATAGTGGCGGTAGTCGACGCGATAGCCGCGGTCCCAGTCATAGCGGGCGACATAGCCGCCGCGGCGCCAGTCCGAACGATCGTGCCAGCCCGAATAACGATAAGTGGGCTGATAGCTGCGATAATAGCCGCGATCGTAACCGCGGTGTTCATAACGGCGGTTGTCATGGTCACGGTAATGATCCCGGTCGCCACGGTGGTAACCGTTATCGTAATGGCCGCGGTCGTGATGACCGTGCCAGGATTGCGCCGAAGCCGCGCCACCAAGGGCGAAGGTCCCGGCAATGACGGCGACAGCCGCTGCTTTCAGAAGATGTTTCATGGCGATAATCCTTCACTTTGATTGCCCCAATGAAGCGTATTTTATGAGTCTCACCATGAACGTGCCATGAACACCACTGTCAGGTTTACATAAGGATTTTATAAGGATCGTCGACGAAAAACGGCGCCCCATAAGGCGGCGCCGTCTTCAATTTTCGTTGCGGCTATGATTCTGAGCGAAGTGAGTTTTGCCTTACGCGCCGGCCGCCAGCAGGGTTTGAAAATCGTGTTCGTCGCGCAGGGCCCAGGCGTCGAGGAACATGCGAAACTGGTACCAGCCATAGGCCGCCGGATCGCTGCCCAGCTTTTCATAATTAGCCTCAAAATAGGCGATGCGGTCCTGCCCCTCGGGTACGGGGCTGGGGAGATGGGATTCCACAACCTCGACCGCCGACATCAAGCGCTCCATGCGCGCCTTGCCGTCGGGTTGAGTCAGCCAGAAGGCGACCGCCACCCGATTGGCGTGGACTTCGCCGTCATAAAGCCGGCCGCCATTGCGCAGATTGTCCCGCTTGGCGTCGACGAAATGGGACATTTCGTGCGGCACCAAAAAAGCATTGAAGACTTCACCAAAGAAGACGCCGGGCGCCATCGGTGGAGTATCGCCCAGCAGGGATGCGATAAAACCCTGAAACTCCGGCGGGCATTGGACCCATGCCGCCGTATGCACTTCGCTGCCGTCAGGCTTGATCCAGGATAACTCGGGCGTAAAGCCCAACACGACCTTCGGTGTTGCGAAGCCTTTGACGAGGTCCCCGGCACTGATCATGAATTGAGCAACAATATCTTCCACTTGCGACTGAATGACGGCGACCGTCTCAGTCGTGTCCTCAGCCACCGCCGGACCAGCCAGGCAGGCCGTAAGGCCCGCGATAAAAATGCGTCTGTCGATCATTATATTACCCTCCAAATGCAGCGAAAGATAACAGCGACCTTTGGAAAGTCACGCCTAAATACCTCGCGAGACTGAAATTCAAAAAAGTATCGACCGAGGTCGCGCAGTGGGAACAAGAAAGAGGCCGGATTGCTCCGGCCTCGGTCCTAATATCCGTCGTTGATAATGATCGAAGCGATCAGACCGCTGGCGATCGCTGCCAGGACGTAGTTGTCATCGACCTGGCGCCATTCATAGCCATAGGGCGGGCTGTAGAGGCGGCGGTGGCCGCGGTAGTCGACGCGATAGCCGCGATCCCAGTCATAACGGGCGACATAGCCGCCGCGGCGCCAGTCCGAACGGTCGTGCCAGCCGGAATTGCGGTAGGACTGTTGATGACCATAACCGCGATTATAGCCACGATTATCGTCGCGATCATAACGGCGGTGTTCGTAACCGCCATTTCCGCCCCAGCCGCCGCCGTGACGGTCGTTGTCGCGACGGTTATCCCGGTCGCCGCCGCGATGACCGTTGTCATGACCGCGGTGGTAGCCATTGTCCTGGCCACCACGGTCGTGATGACCGCCTTGCCACGATTGCGCCGAGGCGGCGCTGCCCAGCGCGAATGTCCCGGCGATAACGGCGATAGCCGCCGTTTTGAGAAGATGTTTCACAGTGCTAATCCTTTGGTTTGATTGCCCCAGTGATACAACCATACGATGGTGGCTATGAACCTGCTGTGAACAAGCCCGTCATATCCGGCGCGCTTTATAAGGAAGGCAGGCGGAAAATCGCCGCGCCCGAGCGGATATAAAGACCCGCGCCATCGTCTTCGGCCACGCCCGCCAGGTCTTGCGCCAGTTGCCGGCTCAAACGCGCTTCCAGACCCTGCCGGACATGCAGGTAAGGGCGGAAACCTTCCGTCACATCGAATCGCAGGGGATGATCGCCATCGGCCTCGACCACGTCGCCGACATTGGTGCGAAAGGTCAGCACGTCGCCGGAAACCGTCATCTCCACGGCGATAAAGGGTACATCCTCGACCGTAATGCCGACCTTTTCGACCGGCGTGACCAGGAAATAGCTCCCGTCCTCCTTACGCAGGATACGGGCGAACAACTGCACCATGGCCGGGCGTACGATCGGGCTGCCGTTGTAAAACCAGGCGCCGTCCTGGGCGATGCGCATGTCGATATCGCCGCAGAAGGCCGGATGCCAGGTTTCGACCGGCGGAAGCTTGCCGGCCTGGCCGCCCGCGTCGCTGTAAAGGCGCGTCAGATCTGTCACGCCACGTCCTGGACGAGATCGGGCTCGGCATGACCGCTGCGCAGTAGCTCGACCCAGTTCTGCGCCATGTCCATGACGGCGGCGCGAGCCTCGTGAACGACACCGGCAAACAGGTCGAAGCCGAGTGGCAGGGTATCGTAACGGCGATACAGTACGCGGGTGCGTGCCGCTAGCAAACGATGGACGAAGGCCTCGGCCTGGTCGGCCAGCGGATCGAGACCAGCGGACACGATAAAGGTGCGCGGCTGACCGATAATCAGGCTCTCGCGCGCCGGCGATATCCGCGGATCGGTCAAATCGGTGCCGGCGCCGGCATAATGGGCGATCATGATATCGAGATCGCCGGCCGTCATCGGCCACAAACCGAGATTGGCATGCGCCTTGATGCCGGCATCGCTGAAATCGAGCAGGGGCGTCACCAGCAATTGCGCCACCGGCAGGGGTTTGAAGTCGCGCTTGAGATCGAGGCACAACCGGGCGGCCAGGCTGGCGCCCGTCAATATGCCGCCGATCGCGATCTCGCCCGACGTGGCGCCCAGGCGTGAGGCATGGGCCTGCGCCCATTCCAAAGCGGTGCGGGCATCGTCCAGGGCCGCCGGAAAGCGGTGAGCCGGCGCCAGCCGGTATTCCGGGATAAATACCGGACAGCGCGCCTCATGGGCGAAGACGCTGCAAAAGGCCCGGCTGAGCTGCGCCCCGCCGAGAACGCCGCCGCCCTGATGAAAGAAGACCAGAAGAGGGGCGTCGGGCGCGATCCGGACCGGACGGATGAGCAGGCCGGGTACGGGCGCACCGCCACCGACCGTCGAGGTCGCCCCGTCGCCGATTGTCTCGTATCTGACCTTGACGCCGGACGGCTGACCCAGGAAGGCGGCCGTATCCTGCCAGTCCTGGCGAGCCGCTTCCAGACTCTTGTCGCTTAAGGCCAGCGGCACCCGTCCGGGCGTGGTGTTGAACCAGGTCCGCCACAGGAACTGAATCTGGGCATCCAGGGTTCGGCCGGCGACATGGACGACACCGCTGCCCGCCAGCGAACGCAGCACCGGAACGGGCAGGGACAGCACCTTTTTCAGCAGCCAGAGACGTAGGGTAGACGATTGCATGCAGCCTCAGGGGACGTGAAATGCCGGACATTCATGCCGATATATCGGATAAAATGCGTTTTAGTAAGCGCTCAATCGCGGCGCGGGCTACCTCGCAAGGGGCTAGGCGCCCCCCTCGACGGCCGGTCGCCCTTGCCGGATTTTCGGATAAAATCCGGAAAAACTCCGAAAAGTGGGACATTTTAGCCAGAATCTTCGACAAATCGGGCACGGATTCGCCTCCCGGGCTGTATTTTTGTTTGACCAAATCCGGATCGTGCGGCTTAATGCCGCCACAATCCGTTAGTCTGGCTGCCTATGCTAAAGGGATTGAAGGGTTCGGGGTACCCTCCGGCGCTTTGGTCCTGACCTGCTGCTACCGAGATACCTGATTGTATTTGTGAGGGTTCAAAGCCTCACGCCTCGATAACAGCTCGAGACCATAGGAGAGCGCACATGGCCGAAGGTACGGTCAAATGGTTTAACACAACAAAGGGCTATGGTTTCATCCAGCCCTCCGAAGGCGGCAACGACGTCTTCGTCCACATTTCCGCTGTACAGCGTGCGGGCCTGCAAAGCCTCGCCGACGGTCAGAAGGTGGCTTACGAACTGCAGAACGAACGCGGCAAGACCGCAGCGGTCGATCTCCGGGTTCTCTAAGCACCTGCCAGGATATGAGTTGAAAAGCGCGGTCCGCGATGAGCGGACCGCGCTTTTTTATTGGGCTTTTTTACGCCTTAGGCGCCGTCGCGATCATCGCTTGGACATCCTCCGCCGTCATCCCATCGCCGCGATAGTCGCGCAACGCTTTCGAACCCTTGCGTTTGGCCAATCGCCGGCCTTCGCTATCCAACAACAACGGATGATGGGCATAGACCGGTGTCGGTAGTCCCAGCAGCGCCTGCAACAGGACCTGGGTATGGGGGGCGTCGAACAGGTCCGTACCGCGATGGATATGGCTGATGCCCTGGCGCGCATCGTCGATCACCACCGCCAGATGATAGGCCACGCCGATATCCTTGCGGCCCAAAATGACATCGCCATTGATCTCCGGCCGCGCCACCTGCTGCCCGGCATGAAGATCGTTGAACCGCAACTCGGGCCGCCCCAAATGCTCCAAAGCCGCCGTCACCGACAACCGCCACGCCGGATTACCCATGGCGCCCCCGACCTCGACATCGCCTTCCTGCGGCGCGCTCAAGGCCGCTTCAACCTGCCCGCTGCGCGTCCTGTGATCGGCGTAGAGGACGCCCATGGCCTTCAGCCGGTCCAACGCACCCTGATAGTCCGCCAGATGCTCGCTTTGACGCAGAACCGGCGTTTCCCACCTCAGTCCCAACCACGCCAGATCCTCGTAAATCGCCGCCTCGAACGGCGGCCGGCAGCGCGTATGGTCGATATCTTCGATACGTAGCACGAACGCGCCATCGTTCGCCCGCGCCGCTTCGAACGCCGTCAATGCGCTGAATGCGTGACCGAGGTGGAGATAGCCGGTGGGGGAGGGGGCGAACCGCGTGCGATAGGTCATTGTTGTTACATACCTTCCGCAATCACGACCGTCATGAAAAATTGACGTTCCTTTTTGGTGGAATCGGAGTCAATCTATCCACAGGTGGCTATCTGGATAAGGAGACTCGTCTTCAAACAGTGTCGAATACCGTATCAACCGAAATGCCGGAGGCCGGCATGCAGGTTTTGAAAAGTCCCCCGTCCGACTGGCGCGCGCTGGTGTTGAACGCCGATTTCCGCCCGTTGTCCTATTACCCCTTGTCGACCAAGCCGTGGCAGGAAGTCGTCAAGGCCGTCTTCGAAGGCCGCGTCGATGTGGTCTCGACCTACGACATCGAAATCCATTCGCCGTCGATGAAGATGCTGCTGCCCAGCGTCGTGTCGCTGAAAACCTATATCGACCAAAACCGGCCGCCGGCCTTCACGCGCTACAATGTGTTCCTGCGTGACCGCTTCTCGTGCCAGTACTGCGGTAGCCCGCAGGACCTGACCTTCGATCACGTCGTGCCGGTCAGCCAGGGCGGCAAGAGCACCTGGCAGAACATTCTGACCGCCTGCGCGCCGTGTAACTTGCGCAAAGGGGGAAAAACTCCCCAGCAGGCGCGTATGATGCCGACAAAAAATCCACACCGCCCGACAATGTATCAGTTGCAGGAGCTCGGCCGGCGTTTTCCCCCTAACTATCTTCACGAAAGTTGGATAGACTACCTGTATTGGGATACGCTTCTGGAAGCGTAGGGGTAAGCAGCTAGGGTTTGGCATAGAATATGTCGTCCAGAAGGTCCGGACTGTCCGCATTCGCGCCTGTGCGCTTCGAAACCGACAAGCGATCGTTCGGCGTCGTCCATTTTCCGCGTGGCGCTGGCAAGACACGCCTGCCGCTCGAACCCCTGCAACAGGCCCTCGGCATCTGCCTCGGCGTTCACGTCGAGATGAAACGCGAGCGCCTGTTCGGCCCGAAAGTCCCGACCTTCATGTTCATGGGCGAAAAGGTGCGCGTCCGCGTGCTGGAAAACGGCAATGCCTGCCTCGACCTCGGCCATATCGACGACGAGGTCCGCGAAACCATCCTCGAACACATGCGCACCAGCCACGATTTCGACGGCCGCTAAGGTTTTTATCCGCAGATTTACGCAGATTTTCTGCGGCGCTACCGCGCCTCTTCTTTGTATGGTCGACGGCGCGGCTAACGACCCTATCGAAGGCGCTTCGCGCGAAGCGCATTATTCCGTCAGTTGCCTATTCCGGCCGGTCAAGCCCGGAAAAGGCGCGGTAGCGCCGCAGAAATCTGCGTAAATCTGCGGATAAAAACCTTCACCTCTCGGCCGCAACCGCCATGCCGATCATCCAACAAACTGATAATACAGCAAAAACCCGGCCGCTACCGTCATCAGTACGAACGCTAACCCGCCCAGCAGGTTCGACCAGAAGCCGTTGGTGAACTTTCCCATCACCTTCTTGTTGTTCGAAATATGCAGCACGATGGCGATAATCACCGGCGACGTCAGGCCGTACAAAATGGCCGAATAGATGAGCGCCTGGATCGGCGAAATGCCGACATAGTTGATGCCCAGCCCCACCAGAAGCGACACCACGATCACCGCATAAAATGCCGGCGCCTCGTGGAGCTTTTTGTCCAGCCCCTCCTGCCAGCCGAAAGCCTCACACAGGATATAGGACAAGGACCCGCTCAGCACCGGAATAGCCAGGAAACCCGTGCCGATAATGCCGATGGCAAACAAATAATAGGCCGCGTCGCCGGCCAGCGGCTTCAGCGCCTGGGCGGCTTCGGCGACGGTGTCGATCTGATGGACGCCGGCGTTAAACAGCACCGTGCCGGTCGTCAGGATAATGAAGAACATGACGATATTGGAAAACAGCATGCCCATATCGACGTCGAAGCCGACATCGTCGATATAGCGCTTGTCGATCAGGACGCCCTTGCCATGCTTGACGTTTTCGACCTCCATGGTCGTCTGCCAGAAGAACAGGTAGGGCGAAATCGTTGTGCCCAAAATGGCGACAAGGACATTGATATAGTCCTTATTGAGCTCGATCGTCGGGATAACCGTATGTTTCAGCACGCTCATCCAGTCGGTCTTGGCCAGGAACGGCACGACCAGATAGACGAGCAGGACAGCGCACAGCCATTTCAACACGGCGGCGAACTTGCTGTAGGGCAGCCAGATGATGGCCAGTAGGAGCAAGGCGGTGAACAGGACGCTGAAACCGATCGCCGGCATCTGTGGAAAGATCAGGTTCGACACCGCCCCCATGCCGGCGATATCGGCGCCGATATTCAGCACGATCGCCGGAAAGCTGAACAGCACCATCAGCCACAGGACGGGACGCGGATAGCTGGTCTTGAGAATGCCGGTCAGGCCCTGGGCGGTCACCACACCGATGCGGGCGCACATTTCCTGGACCGCGGCCATCAGCGGGAAGGTGATCAGCGCCGTCCACAGGGTTGTCAGGCCATATTGCGCGCCGGCCTGGCTATAGGTGGCGATGCCGGACGGATCGTCGTCGCTGGCGCCGGTGATCAGGCCGGGCCCCAGCAGTTTCCACAGGGCTTTCAGGCCCTTGGGCTTGTCGCCATCCGCTTTGTCGTCGCTCATGGCAGCCCCTGGAAATATTAGATTTTTTCGCTGATCCTGATGGCCAGCCGGCAGCCCGTCTTGATGATCGCCGACAAGAACGGATAGGCCGGCGCCTCGCGCGCACCGTGATCGACAGCGCGGTCATGGTGGCCGATTTCATCGTCGCGGAACTGGGTCAGCCGCGCCGCCAGTTCAGGATCCGACGCCTGGACCTCGGCGATCTGTTCGGCATAGTGCTCTTCGATAACGCTTTCGACCGCTTCGGTGCAAGCATGGGCCGCCTTTTCCCCCAAAAGCGCCGTCGACACGCCCAGGCCCAAAGCCGCCAGCCGCCATACCGGCGTCATCACGGTCGGGCGGACCTGATTGTCGCGCAACAGGGTCTCGAAGGCATCGAGATGCGTCTGCTCTTCGCCTTCCATGGATTTGAACTGGTCGGCCAAACCGCCGTGTTTCGTACCGGCAAAGACCGCGTTCTGGCCGCGATAGATATGCACGGCCGCCAGCTCGCCGGCGTGGTCGACGCGCAGGATTTCCTCGAGCCGGGTGCGCGATTCGCCATAGCCGGGGCGGGGAGGTGTCTTGGCTGTCGAGGTCTGGGCGGTCATGACAGAAACCTTAAATTACGGCTCTTTCCTGATCTTGCGCTTCGGACGGAAGCGCAGGGAAGCGATCAGGCTGAGCAGGGCGAGAATGCCGGAAGCGATGGCATTATATCCTGCCATACTTATCCCCCACATGCGCCATGCCGCGATGTCGCACTGGGGCGCGCTGGTTGTCGCACCGTTCAAAAAGGCGACCATCTGGTCGATACTGATCTCGCCGCCCGATGCCGTGCAGCTTTCCGGCCCCGGCCACCATTTCAGCTCGACGCCGGCGTGAAACAGAGCGATGGCGGCGCCGGTGCCGAAGATGGCGAACAGGACGAAGGAAAACACCCGCGGCGGGCCCTTGGCGCCGGTAAAGATGGCCCACACGCTGGCGACCAGGGAGACGCCGACGGCGATCCAGTAGACGTCGCGCTGTTTCAGGCACAGATGGCACGGGTTGAGGTGGCCGAACAATTGGAACGACCACGCCGTCCCCAACATGGCGAGGGCCATGACCAGGGCGGTGATGCTCCACCAGCGGCTGAACGCCAGTTGCAGCTTCAGGCCCAATTTGTGCGGTTTATGCGTCGTCATCGATGGAGAAGTTTCTTTGTCTTATTTCAGCAACAGCTTGGCGGCTACGAAGCCTACCACGACTACACCGACAACAATAGAGGAGACAAGATAGAAGCGCTTTTCCATCATTTCGGTGATCTCCGGCCCGAAGTGCTTGACCAGTCCGGCCACGACGAAGAAGCGCAAGGACCGTGTCACCGCCGAAGCCACGAAGAACCACAACAGCGAAAACTGCGCCAGGCCGGCGGCGATGGTCACCAGCTTGTACGGAATCGGCGTCAATCCCTTGATGAAAATGACGGCGACGCCCCACTTGGCGAAAAAGGCGCGAAATTCCTCCAGGCCGTTCGGGTGACCGAACAGAGTGAGGATCCAATGCCCCAGGGGCTGAAAATAATAGCCGATGGCATAACCGAGAAATCCGCCGACCACCGAGGCCAGCGAACAGATCGCCGCCGTGCGCCAGGCTCGTTCGGGGCGCGCCAAAACCATCGGAATCAGCATGATGTCCGGCGGCAGCGGAAAGAAGGAGGCTTCGGCGAAAGATACGGCCGCCAACGCCGCCTCGGCATGGCGGCCGGCGGCCAGTTTGATGAGTGAATTATAGAGTTTACGCAGCACGTTTGACGACTTTTCCAGGTGAGGTTCAAAACCCGTGTAACAGGCTCGCGCCAGCTTGTCGCCTGCCACCTTGCGGTGCAATAAAAAAAGCCGATTCTTCCGCCCCTACGTAGAGTTTCGTATGCCAAGTTAGTTCAGATAGTCAATGTCTTAACTATTACTGATTTGTCATTGGCGGAAAGCCGTGCATCTTGTAGCCTCCCTACGAAGGAATCGTGTTCAATGCCTCATAATTCGCTGACCCTGGACGAATATATGCCGTATCGGCTGGCTGTGGCGTCGAACGCCGTCAGCGGACTGATCGCGACGGCCTATGACAGCCTGTATGGCCTGAAAATTCCGGAATGGCGTTTGATTACGATTCTGCGTGAGGACGGCCCGTCGACCCAGCAGGCCCTGGTCAAGCGCGCCGGCATGGACAAGGTGACGATTTCGCGCGCCGCCCAGGCCCTCGCCAAGCGTCGCCTGATCACCCGCGCGCCGCACGAACACGACGGCCGCTCGCACCACCTGATTCTGACCGCGGAAGGCGAGCGCCTGTTCGCCGACGTCGCGCCGGCAGCTATCGAATATGAAAAGGTCATGCTGGCCGGCTTCACTACCGACGAGGTGGACACCTTCAAGAAGTTGCTGCGCCGCGTCGAAGACGCCGCCCTCCAGGCCCAAAACAACACCTAAAAACTCTCCTCCCCATCTCCCAAATGGGGAGGTGGCGCCGCTTGTCGGCGACGGAGGGGTCACTTTCCAGGTCCCCACCATAGACCTTCCCGCCACACAATTCCCAAAAAACGGTGTGCGGGATGGCGCAGTCTCTGGCAATCTGTTAACCTTTATGGTTAGCTGTTGCACGTGGTGTAACGGATGTCTTCACGGGGGAGGAAGGGGGCTTGCAGTTGGATTATCAGAACGACGGACACGGACTTCCTTCCGATTTCCCCAGCGATCCGGTGTATCACTTTCACTTCCTCGCCTGGGGGCTCGGCCTCCTGTTGCTGCTGCTGTTCGCCGCCGCCATCATCATGGCGTTCCGCCGCGCCTATGCCCAATATTCACGGTTGGAGCGCGAGGACGCCATCAAGGAACGCGTCGCCAAGGTCGACAAGGCGCTGAAGATCGCCTCTGCCGGCGCGCGCGACGACCAGATGCAAAAAGCCGAAAACGCCCTTGCCGTCATCGACGCCAATTTCGCCGCCAGCCTGGCCCTCAGCAAGAAGCTCAACGACGCCATGGCGCCCTTGTACAAGGCCCTGGACGGCGTCAAGGAAGAGGATGCCAAGCCCGGCGGTATGATGAATGGCGGCAATGTCATGGCCGGCGGCACCGTCATCAACATCGCTGTCAATAATGGCCAACCCGTCTTGCCCGGCGCCGCCGATCCCGCGGCGGCCATGCCAGGCCCTTATGCCTCGGCCGCGCCCACGCCCGCCGATGCCCCGCCGGCTAAGGAAAAAATGTCGCCCTTCGAACAGAGCGAAGCCATCTGGAAAGCGATCCACAAGCTGTTCAACTACTGGAAAAACCGTACCGCCGTCACCACGGCCTTCACCGCGGCCCAGCAGCAGCTGCTCGATTCGCCGTTCTGGGAACCGCCACCGCCGCCTGACATGCCGCAACGGACGGGGCGCAAACCATCATGACTTTTTTCCGCGCCATAACCCTGCTGCAACAACAGGATTTCGACGAAAACTTCGGCGGTCCGCCCGAAGGCTATTACGACCATGGCCACGGCCTCGGCCTGTTCGACCCCTATGTCCTGGGCGGCCTCGTCGTCATGGGCGTGGTCCTCGGCATCCTGATGGCTGCCGCCTGGTATATCGGCCGGCAACGCGCCCGCCGCGGCCTGTTGGACAGCCGCAAGGCGTCGGCCGACTACATCTATAAAAGCGTCAAATACCTGCTCGACAAGGCCTTGAAGTCGTCCGGCGGGATGATTCTGGAACGCGGCCGCGAAGTCGCCGACATGCTGGAATCGCGCCTCGGCTTCGTCCTGGCGCTCGACGCAAAGCCGGGCAAGATGGTCGAGGAGATCCGCAAATCGATCAAGGGCGACAAGCCCAAGCCCGTCGTCACGCCGCCCGTGGCCAAGGTCAAGGTCGCGCTGCCGACCGAGGCCCATCTCGTCGGCGTATGGAACGCCCTCCAGGACCTGAGCGTCTTCTGGGCCAACGAGGCCGAGGTCAAGCAACTGATCGAGGCCGCCCAGATCGAGCTGTCGACCCGTCCGCCGCGTGAGGCAAAAGACTCAGCGGACTTGTGGCCGTGGCAGCAGCGCGCACCTGAGAAAAAGTCCAAGGTCGAGGCCATTGTCGCCGGGGCCCTGAACGACGCCGACAAGGCTGGCTCCGCCCCGGTCATCGCGCCCGCGCCCGCGGCGACGGAACCTCCGCCGCCCGAAACGCCACCACCACCACCGCCGGCGCCCGCCCCCACGGGCGGCAAGAAGCCGCTGCCGGCCCACAAGCGCAACATGCTGGCGTGAACACGCTGGGCCGTCGCGCCATCGGCCTGGCGGTCTGCCTGTCGGCCATGGCCGGTTGCGTCGATGCCATCGGCTTCCTGCAATTGGGCGGCTATTTTGTCTCCTTCATGAGCGGCAATTCTACCCAATTCGCCGTTGCCGTCATGACGGGCGAAGGCGCGCGCATGCTGCAACTGGGTGGTCTGCTGGCCCTGTTCGTCACCGGCACCGTGGTGGGCACGCTGGTGGGCCACTTCGCCCCGCCGAAGTTGCGCGTCACCTTCGTCCTCAGCCTCGTAACACTTTTGCTGACCGCCGCAGCCGGTGCATCGGCCCTGGGCCGGCCGCTGACCGCCATGGGCCTGCTGACCCTGGCCATGGGGGCCGAAAACGCCTCTTTCCAGCGCGACGGCGACGTAGTCATCGGCCTGACCTATATGACCGGCACCCTGGTCAAGATCGGCCAGCGCCTTGCCCTGGCCGTGGTCGGCGGCGGCGCGCCGTTCGCCTGGATGCCGTATCTCGTTCTGTGGCTGGGCCTGATCGTCGGCGGCATTGTCGGCGCCTTGCTTTATCATGCCATGGGTTTGCACAGCCTGTGGCTCGTCGGCGCCTGGGCCCTGGCTCTGACGGTCTTCGCCCGTCTGGCGCACTCCGATCTGCCGTCGTAAAGTCTGGAAGGCTAGATATGGGGCTGGTCTCCGGTGCCATGACACCTGTGGCCAAATCCACTTGTGATAACGCCGTTTTGCCCTAATATCGACCCTGTCCGCCGCGCGCGCCTTGCCTGCCTGCCGGACCCGGGGAGACGATATCATGAAGCCTCTGAAATGTGCCGCCATGGCCTTGACCATGGGCCTGTTCGTTCTGGCTGCCCAACCGGCGGCGGCATTCGAAAACAGCAGGCCGCAAACCGCGGGCGCCCGGGCGGCCCAAAAGCCCGTCGTCAAGGTGCGCGCCGTGAAACCCTGGCAGATGCCGCCGCTGGTCTTGGTTAAAAAACCGCTGGTCTACTACAAGGGCGGCTTCTTCAGCGGCGACATGACGGGATGGATGCCGATTACCAATGGCGCGTCCAAGGGCGGCGCTTCGATGGTCGAGACCGACAACGGATCATATATTATTACCCGCGGCGGCGATAACGGCATCTATATCGCACCCTTTGATCCCGGTCAGCTCGCAGTGATTGATTCCGGCGCGTGGACGCTGTTGAACAATGGCGCGACCTCCGAGCCCAGCTGCGTCTATGTTCCCACAAAGGACTACGATAAAGGCGACTTTATCAAGTCGGGCGTCTCGCGTTGCGGCTTCCTGGGCGCAACAGGCAATGCCATGGTCTCGCTGACCTATTGGGGTGTGGATGGCATGCAAAACGGCCTTTGGGATGATCTTGATGGCGAAAACGGCGGCGCCGCCCCCACGATTATTGCCGGCCCCATAGAGGCCTACGTCGGGCCTGGGGTGTATTTGACCCAATACGGCGTCGTCGTCTGGGACGGAAAGACAGGGCTTTATCAGGAAACCGTCGCCTACCAGTCCAAAGGCTTCGGCGGCAATCGCACCAAGGATTGGGTGGATTGGACGAAGAAGCCGGACGCCGTCCCCGCGCCGCCTGGCTGCCTGACCATCAGCCCGACCTATTCGGTCTGCGCTGTCGCAACCGATGACAACCGCGTTCATATCGTTGAGTTCGGAGCGCCGGGCGACCCCATAACCTGGCTGTCGGCGGTTTCGGACGTGATGCCCGACGGCCTTTCCGGCAAACCGGCCCTGGTGCGATTGAAGTCGGGTCGCATAGCGATCGTCATGCGCACGAACAAGGGAACGCTGGCGCGGACTCTCTACGATTATTCGGCAGGCTTTACCGGCGGCTGGAAAAACGAGGGCGGCTTCGTTATCGCCGGTTCGACACCCACCTGCCTGGCCAGGAACGAGCAACCCGTCTGCGTCATTCAGGGCAATGGCGGCAAGCTCTACGCCAAGGCCCTGGCGACACCCTCCGGCCTGTAACGCCAACGCACGTTCCGATGGCGCCTCGGTACGCCTATCGGCGCAATAACGCGGTAATTCCAGGTTGCGCCCGTCGCATCCTGGCCTTATTCTACTCCGCAGTGCACATACCGGCGGGCTGGCCAGTATACTGGCTTATATTCTGGGGGGAATCATGACGAACTTTATCGCAACGCGCGGCAACGACACGTTTGCCGGAACCTCGGCATCGGAAGATGTCGCCGACTATCGCCCCCATCAAGGCACGACCGGCGTCAAAATCGACCTGAGCCTGACCACCCCGCAACAAACCTCCGGATCAGGAACGGATACGCTCACCGGCATCGACGACGTGCTCGGGACCGATTTTATCGACTATCTGACCGGCAATGCTGGCGACAACAGGCTCTACGGCAACGATGGTTCCGACCGCCTCGACGCGGGCTCCGGTGGTAATGACCGCCTCGAGGGCGGCGACGGCGACGATACCCTCAACGTTAATTACGCCGCGGCCGGCCATGCCGACCTGTTCGGTGGTGCCGGTTTCGACACGTTCAATATCGCCCTTTCCGCCGCCGATCCGTCCGTCACCGCCTCGGGCGGCGACGGTAATGATCGTTTCAACATCGATGCCATGGGTGCAGTTACGCTCAGCCTTGGCGCCGGGCGCGACACGGTCGCCCTGGCCGCCACTCAGACAGGTCTTGTCACCATCACCGACTTCCAGGCCGGCGATCCGGGCGACGTCATCGATCTTCACGCCTATCTGTCGGCCGTGTTGCCAGGTTGGGACGGATCGCAAAATCCGTTCGCCACCCTGGTCAAACTCGCCTATGTCGACGGCTCGACCACGATCCAGGTCTATACCGGCGGCGCGTGGCATGACGCCATTGTTCTGCAGGGCGTGCACGCCAGCGATCTGACCGAACAAAATTTCGCTGGAATTTCACCGGACGGATCCGGCGGGGCCGGTGTCTACCTGCAGGGTTCCCGCGGCAGTGATGTCCTGACGGGCGGTGCGGGTGACGACGTGCTGGACGCAGGTATAGCCGGCACCGATCAACTGACCGGTGGCGCCGGCGCCGATACATTTATCATTCAGCGCAGTGTCCTCCGTGACGTCAACACAGCTACCCCGACCGTACTCATTACCGATTTTGTCGCCGGAACTGATGTGATCGTCGTTTATGACGCGAGCAAGCTTGCATCTCATATCGACTACGGCCGGGATCTGCACCTGACGTTCGACAATGGCCAGACCGTGGACCTCATGGGCATCGACTGGTCCGACAGCCTGCTCGACAGCCTTGTTTTCGTCGCGCCCGACAGCTTTTCCATCCCGGTCATCGCGCCCGTTGGCGCCCCAACCGCCACCACGACCGTCACAACAGACCTGTTTACCGTCGCCGCCGGTCAACAAGCCTATCATTCACCCCCCGTCGGCGAATACGCCCGATATCAGGACGCGACCATCTTTCTCAGCGGCAGCGCCGCTCAGCTGGATGTGAAAGGCACTGTTATCGCGGACGGCACGGACGGCGGCGCCATTGCCGTGGCCAGCATCGGAGAGCGCCTGCCTGCGCCCGAAGGACACGCGGCGCACGTCCATATCTTCGCCGGCGGCCAGATTTTGGCCCATTCGGCAACCGACACCTATGGCTTCCTGTCCAGGACCAGTGGCTACTATCTGGAGGGCGGTAGCGCCAGCATCACTAATGATGGTGTGATTGCCTCCGTCTCGGATACCGGCAATGCCTGGGGTATCCGGACCGACAGCTTCTTTGACGCGACGGGTATCGTCAATAACGGTTCGATCACGGCCTATGGCAAACTGATCGTTACCGCCGTTGAGATGGGCGGTGGAGAGTTTACCAATACCGGTGACATCGCGGCCTATGGTGAGCTGGCGACCGGCGTTTACATGGAATCGCACGAAACCTTCTTCAACTCCGGTACCATTTCCGCGCACGGCAGCAGGAATAGTGCCGCCGTCGAGGTCGGAAATTATGATGGCGGCGGCGTATTCGTCAATTCCGGCACCTTGAGCGGCAGTTACGCCTTTCTCGTCAACGAGGTGGCCTATTACTCGCCTTCCGGGGCCAATCCGTCCAGTGAAAGCGTCGAAAACCAGGCCACCGGCGTCATGAACGGCATTGTCTGGCTCGACGTCGGTGATGATACCCTGACCAATGCCGGCCACATTACCGGCTTTGTCGGCCTGGACGAAGGCAATGACACGCTTGTCAATTCAGGCACCATTGTCGGCGATATCGACCTCGGCATGGGCAACGATTCCTATGACAGCCAGGCGGGCGTAAACGATAATGCCCGGATCTATAGCGGAAAAGGCACTGATTCCGTTCTGGCGGGCGTGGGCAGCCAGTACATATTCGGCGAAGAGGGGGATGACACCCTGAGCGGTGGCGCCGGCGACGACTGGATCGACGGCGGAATCGGCAATAATACGCTCGACGGCGGTGCGGGTTTCGACATCCTGTCGTTTCGTTCGGCGATTTCCGCCATGTCCGTTGATCTGACGACGGGTCTGGCTTCCAACCTGGAAGGCACCGACCATATTTCCGGTTTTGAAGCGGTGCTTGGAACGGCATTCGCCGATACCGTAACCGGCGGAACCAGGAGTGAAAATATCGAAGGCGAGGATGGCGCCGATACGCTGAATGGCGGTGGCGGCAATGATGTCCTGGTCGGCGGCAAGGGCGGGGACACCCTGACCGGTGGCGCCGGCCGGGATACGTTCGTCTACAATCCGTTCGATGGCGAAGACGTCATCACCGATTTCAAGGCAGGGCAGGACCAACTGCTGATCGGGGGCTTTACGGCCTGGACGTCTCTGGTGCAGGACGGCGCCGATACCGTCGTGACCCTGGCCGACGGGGGCATGGTTCGCCTGCAAAACGTCGTCCTGTCGTCGCTGAGCAGCAAGGACATCGTCTTCGGCGACGACAGCTCGCACCAGCTGGCGGCCGACCCCGGCACCCCACGCGTCGGCGGAACACCCATCTTTTCCCGTGACGACGTCATCATCGGCCACGGCGAAGTCTATGACCTGGTCGATCAACTCTATGGCTTTGTATCCGACTGGGCCATGACCGTCGACAATTCCGGCACGATCAACATCAGCAATACCGGCGGCGTTGCGGCGGTTCGGGAAGCCAGCCTTCTCAATGAAGCCGACGGTGTCATCCTTGTCGAAAGCAAAGGGGTCGCGTCTTCGGATAACAGCTGGTGGTACCTTCGTGTGTGCGGCGTCCAGTCCCCTGTCGATTTCGTCGACAATCGCGGGCTGATCAAGGTCATTGCCACCGACGCCCGCGCCTGGGGCATCCTTTCCACCTATAATGAGAGATCCATCACCAATAGCGGGCGGATCGAGGTCCGTTCCAACGCCGCCGCAACCGGCATCGACTCTTTCGATCCTTTGCCGATCACCAATAGCGGCAGCATTGTCGTCGAAGGTGGCAGCGGCAGCAGCATCGGTATCGGCGGCGGCGGTGCGACGGGTATTAGTGTCTACTTTTTTGGCGCCGCGAGTTTATCCCATATCATAAATACCGGTCTGATCCAGGCAAGCGTAACGCCGGACGCTGAAGCCATAGGGTATCGCTCGACCGCCATTGTCATTGGTTCCGGCGGTATTGTCGACAATAGTGGCACCCTCCTTGCCGACATAGGGGTCAAGGCATACTCTCTGCTGTGGCTGAACAATACCGGCGCCATTACCGGCGACATCGTCCTTGAGACAAACGACTACAATATATCTGATACGAACTACTATAACAAGATTACCAATACCGGCCAGATTACCGGCGATATTCATGGCAACAGGAGTGACGACCTGTTCGACGCGTCGACCGGGAAATTCACTGGTACCTTTTATGGCGATGGCGGCAACGACTACGTCTATGCCGGCACCAACGGTGAAGTTTTTGATGGCGGCGCCGGAGTCGATACAGTCGATTTTTCGCGGATGACCAAGGGCGTTACAGTCTCGACCTCCGGACGCAATGTTATCTCCGGCTTCGGTACCCATACCTTCAAGCAGGTCGAAGCGCTTATTGGTAGTAAATTCAATGATAAGTTGATCGGCGATGCCGGCCATAATGTCCTGACCGGCGGCAAGGGTAACGACACCCTGACCGGTGGCGGGGGCGGCGATACCTTCGTTTACGGCAAGTACGACGGGCACGACATCATCACCGACTTTACGGTCGCCGGCGCTCAGCATGACACGATCGACGTCAGCGCAGCGGGCTTTACCGGGTGGCAGCAACTGGTTCAGGTCGGCGCCGACACAAAGGTCATGTTCTCCGACAACGATTGGGTATGGCTCCAAAACGTCCAAGCCACATCCCTGACGGCAGGTAATTTCCACTTCAAGTCCGATACGGCCGATATCACCCTGACCGGAACCTCCGGTGACGATATCCTGACGACCCACAACCATGTCGATACGCTCAACGGCGGTGGCGGCAACGACGTGCTGACCGGCGGCGGCGTGGTAAATTATGAAAATGGCGGCGCCGGCGACGATTATATCTATGTGACGACCGGCCTCAACTATATCGATGGCGGCGCCGGCACGGACACGCTCGACTACAGCCTGTGGGCGGCCAGCGTGCGTTACGATGGTTTGTCGCAGCTCTTCAACAACGTATCTTCCATCAGATACGATATGTCGAATAGCAGCGCATACAGCTTCGACTTCGTTTCGAGCGTCGAAAACATCATCGGCAGTGACTATGACGACCACATGATCGCGACCGACGCGGACAATCAGTTGTCTGGTGGTGACGGTAATGACGATCTCACCGGGCTTGCCGGTAACGACCTGATCGACGGGGGCGCCGGCGATGATCAGATGAACGGCGGCGTCGGCGACGACACCTTTGTCGTCGACTCGACAGGTGACGTTATCTATGAGACGGCGCAAAATGGACTCAACGGTGGTATCGACACGGTGCGCGCGTCTATTGCCTATACGCTCGACAACAGCCTCGAGAACCTTACCTTGATTGGCACCGGCAATATTGCCGGCACCGGAAATTATCTCGACAACATCCTGATCGGCAATTCCGGCAATAACGTGCTGGACGGCGGTGACGGCTCCGACCTGATGAAGGGCGGTGCCGGTAATGACACCTACATTCTTCATGATACCAGCGATGTCATCGTCGAAAATGCCGGCGGGGGCAGTGATACGATCCAGACCGAGATCACCTACGTCCTCGTCGACATCAATATCGAGAACCTGGCCCTGACCGGGGAAGCCAATGTCAACGGCACCGGCAATGCCGCCAGAAATAACCTGAAAGGCAACAGCGGCAATAATATACTCGATGGCGGGACAGGCGCGGATACCATGATCGGTGGCGCCGGCAACGACACCTATTATGTCGACAACGCGGCCGATATCATCACCGAACTGCACGGCGGCGGCAGCGATATCGTCATCAGTTCGCGGACCTATGCGTTGAGTTCCGAGGTCGAGAAGCTGACCCTGACCGGCACCGGCAATACAGCCGGCACCGGCAATGCCCTGAACAACACCATCATAGGCAATGACGGCAATAACAAGCTGATCGGCGGCGAGGGCAACGACAACCTGGCCGGCGGCCTGGGCAATGACACCCTGGACGGCGGCAAGGGCACCGATACCCTAAAGGGCGGCGAGGGGGACGATCGTTATTACCTCGACAGCACCTCCGACGCCGTGAGGGAATTCTCCCTGCAAGGTAACGATACGATCGTGATCAACGGTACCTACACCCTCGAGCTTAACATCGAGAACCTGATTCTCACCGGCTCCGGCGTTCGTTTCGGCACCGGCAATGCGCTCGATAATCACATCACAGGCAATGCCGGCAACAACACACTGGGCGGCGCCGACGGCAATGACGTCATCGATGGCGGCAAGGGGGCCGACACCATGCGCGGCGGCAACGGCAACGATATCTTCTATGCCGACAATACCGGCGACACCGTGACGGAATACAGCGGCCAGGGTACTGATTCTGTTTTCAGTTCGGTCAGCTTCGCCCTTGGCAACAATGTCGAAAACCTGACCCTGGCCGGCACTGCGGCCATCAACGGCACAGGCAATACCCGTGACAATATCCTCATCGGCAATGGCGGCAAGAATATCCTCGACGGCGGCCGCGGCCACGACATGCTGACCGGCGGCCTGGGCGCCGACACCTTCCTGTTCGGCCTGAACAGCGGTGCCGACACCATAACCGATTTTGCCGCCGGCCAGAATGACACGATCGACCTGCAGGCCTATCACGCCCAATCGACGGCCGTGATTGCCCAGATCGGCGCCGACACCACCATCGACCTGGGTGGCGGGAACATCATCACCGTGCTCAATACCTCCGCCACTGACGCAGCCTTCCTCAGCCATATCGTCTGGTAGCTGATCCTTCGACCGCCGTGGCACGGCAATTGCCAGTTGCACCGGCCGCATCGCAACACTAATCTGCCGACCATGCCCATAATCTGGGGGGGAACCATGACCAACTTCATCGCAACCAGCGGCAATGACAGCCTTGCCGGCACTTCGGCGGCGGGCGATGTCGCCGACTACCATACCCTCCAGGGCACGTCCGGTGTCCAAATCGACCTGAACGTGCTGGCAGCGCAGCCGACCTTCGGATCCGGCGCGGATAGTTTGACGGGCATCGATGACGTCATCGGTACGGACTTTATCGACGTCCTGACAGGCAATGCCGGCGATAATAACCTGTATGGCAATGGCGGCTCCGACGAGCTCGACGGCGGCGCCGGGGGTAACGACCGGCTCGAAGGCGGTGACGGCGACGATACCCTAAGCGTGGCTTACAGCGGTGCGGGTCATGCCGGCCTCTACGGCGGTGCCGGTTACGACACCTTCCATATTGCACTGGCCTCGGCCGCTTCATCGGCGATCGCCGACGGCGGGGAGGGCAACGACCGCTTCACCATCGACGCCGCCGGCGCCGTCACGCTCACCCTCGGGGCCGGCCAGGATACGGTCAGCCTGGCCGCCACCCAAACGGGCCTCATCACCATCACCGATTTCCAAACCGGCGACCAGGGTGACGCCCTCGACCTGGAAGCCTGGATGGCGGCGGCATTGCCCGCCTGGACCGGCTCCGAAAGCCCGTTCGGCACCTTGGTCCGCCTCAGCTACGCCAATGGTTCGACCACGGTCCAGATCAAGACAGACAGCGGCTGGCAGGACGCCATCGTCCTTCAGGATGTTCACGCCAGCGACCTGACCGCGCACAATCTCGGTGGCTTTTCTCCGGACGGCTCGGCAACACCCGGCGAGATCCGTGCCCAGACCTGGCTGGCAGGCGGGACCGTCGGCGACGACGTCCTGATCGGCACCTGGGATGACGACCAGTTGTCCGGCGGCGCCGGCAACGACACGATCGACAGCGGCTATTCCGGATACGATGTCCTCGCCGGCGGCAGCGGCGCCGACAGTTTTATCATCAGCCCGGCTACCGGCGGCGTCTACACCAAGACAATCACCGACTTCCAGCCCGGCGTCGACACCCTCCATGTGCGCGGCGCCACGGCCGTCAAAACGCATTTCCTGGTCGACGGCGTCCTCAATGTCCGCTTCGACGACGACCAGACTGTCGCCTTGGTCGGCGTGACCTGGTCGGACGACCTGGCCGCCAGCTTCACCTACGAGCCTTTGCCGACCAGAACCGTAGGGGTTTCAGTCGAAAACGATTACTATCGCGACACCAAACTGTTCGTGAATACAGGCACGTGGTCGGGCGACGATGCGTTCATGGTCCGTGATGATTGGCGGTCCGGTGGAGCGGATGTTGGCGCCCCCATTGCATCCACCGAAAATATCGATAACCAGGCCACCGGCATGATCGACGGCGATATCACCCTGAAAAAAGGTGACGACAGCCTGACCAATGCCGGCCATATCACCGGTACGATCGATATGGGGCTGGACAACGATTCGGTCGTCAATACCGGCACTATTACCGGCGATATCGAACTCGCCGATGGTGACGACAGTTACGACGGCACGGCGGGGACTCACGATAATGGCACAGTTCACGGCGGCCTCGGCAATGATACCCTGAACGCCGGCGACGGCTCGCAATATCTCTTCGGCGACAGCGGCGACGATGTCATCTCCGGCGGTGCCGGCGACGACTGGATCGACGGCGGTCCGGGCATGGACATACTCGACGGCGGCGACGGCTACGATACCCTGTCCTATCGCTCTTCCCTGGCAGGCATCTCCGTCGACCTCGCCGTCGGCGAGGTGGAAACCGCCGCCGGCACGGGCACGATCTCCGGTTTCGAAGCCGTCATCGGCAGCGCCTTCGACGATATTGTGTTCGGATCCTCGGCGGCCGACAGGCTCCAGGGCGAAAAAGGCAACGATACCCTGTACGGTGGCGCCGGCAACGATTTAATTATCGGCGGCAAGGGCGCGGACGTTCTGACCGGCGAAGGCGGCAACGACACCTTCATCTACAATAGCGGCGACGGTCAGGACATCGTCACCGACTTCAAGTCCGGCCGTGACGTACTGAGCCTTGGCGGTATCACGGCCTATCAAATGTCGCAGGACGGCGCCGACACCCTTCTGGCCTTTGCCGATGGCGGTTCGATCCGCCTGATGAATGTCGCCATGACGACGCTCAAGCCCCAGGACATTGTTCTGGGCGATGACACCTCGGCGCAATGGGCAGCCGATCCCGGCACCCGTGTCCTCGACGGCACCAATATCTATTTCCATAGCGATTTCACCGTTCACGCGGGCGAGACCTACACCTTCTCCGATCAGAGATACGGTTTCGTCGTGGCCGGGCGCCCCACGGCGCATAGTGCTGGCACCCAGGCGGTGAGCGGCATACTCTACAACGCCGGCACCATCGCTATGCAGAGCCACGGCGCCGCCGCCGCCGTCTCCATGGACGAAAGCCTGACCTTCAGTGACTTCGGCGCGTCTTTCATCAACGAGGCCACCGGTGTCGTGCTGGTCCAGGGCACATTTGATGACAGCCTGCATCCGTTCAACCAGCGGGTCGCCGGTGTCGAAACCATGAACTGCCGCATGGACATCGACAATGAAGGCCTGATCAAGGTCAGCGCCGCCGGTGGCTGGGCTTACGGCGTCAACGCTCAGGCCCTGTTCGGAGGCATGCTCAACAATGGCCGCATCGAGGTGCTCAACACCGGCGGATCCGCCCTGGGCATCGCCGCGTTCACGCCTCAAATCCTGGTTAACAGCGGATCCATTATCGTTGAAGGCAAGGATCATGTCATTGGAATATCCATCAATTCCGACGGCTACTTTTCCATTCCCTATATCACCAATTCGGGTCTGATCATGGCTTCGGCCGAGCCCGGCTCGGCCTACCACGCCATAGGTGTCAATGTCGGCGCCGGCGGTGTCGTGGACAATAGCGGTACGATCATCGCCGAAATCGCTGTGAATTCGGAACGCGGCAATGGCTCGGGAGCGCTCCTGACGCTCAACAATACCGGCACGATCATCGGCGACATCCAGTTGTCCTACTCCGAGTATGAAACCGGTTTCGACAATTGGATACTCAATAACGGCAGCATCACGGGTGATATCCACGGAGGCCAGGGCAAGGACCAGTTCGACGCCGGCACCGGCACCATGATCGGCACGATTTATGGCAATGACGGCAATGACTACCTTTTTGCCGGCGATAAAGGCGAAATCTTTGACGGCGGCGGCGGGTTCGATACGGTCGATTTCTCCCTGATGACGAAGGGCGTTAAGGTCGCCATATCGGGCACCACGGCCGTTGCGGGCTTCGGTATCCACACCTTTGTCGGCATCGAAGCCCTGATTGGCAGCCATTTCAACGACACACTGATCGGTGGTGCGGGCGACGACGTTTTCGATGGCGGTGGCGGTGCCGATATCTTCGTCATCGGTCGTGGCGGTGGGCGCGATAGAATCAACGACTTCACAGCCGGCGACCGCATCGACGTCAGCGGCGATAACGGCTATTCGGCCTTCGTCGTCGAACAGCGCGGCGCCAATACCCTGCTGCGCTTTACTTCGACCGACTCCCTGGTGTTGCGTGATACCGACGCCACCACCCTGACGACCGCCAATTTCATCTTCGCACCCGGTGTTTCGGCCATTATCGGCAGCAACAAAGCCGAAACGGAAACCGGTGCGGGCGGCAATGACATGATCAGCGGGCTGGGGGGCAACGACACGCTTTACGGCGGCGACGGCAATGATACCCTCGATGGCGGCGCCGGCACCGACTCCATGTCCGGCGGCAATGGCAATGACAAATACTACGTCGATAACAAGGCAGATATCGTCATCGAACAGAGCGGCGGCGGCAGCGACGTCGTCTTCAGTGCCACGGCCTATACCCTGGGTGCCTTTGTCGAGAAGCTGACCCTGCTCGACGCTGGTAATATTTCCGGCACCGGCAATAGCCTGAACAACACCCTCATCGGTAATGACGGCAATAACAAGCTGATCGGCGGCGAGGGCAATGACACCCTGGGCGGCGGTTTGGGCAATGATACGCTCGACGGCGGCAAGGGCATGGACAGCATGAAAGGCGGCGCCGGCGATGACCGCTACTATATCGACAACAAACTCGACACAGTCACCGAATATACCGGCCAAGGCGTGGATACCATCGTGATCAACGGCACCTACACCCTGGGCCTGAATGTCGAGAACCTGACCCTGTCCGGTTCCAGCGACCGGTTCGGCACGGGCAATGCCCTCGACAATCACCTGACAGGCAATGTCGGCAACAACACCCTGGGCGGCGCTGCCGGCAACGATGTCATCGATGGCGGCAAGGGCGCCGACACCATGCGCGGCGGTACGGGAGATGACAGTTTTTATGTCGACAATCTCGGCGATACCGTCACCGAATACAGCAATCAGGGCAAGGACAGCGTTTTCTCAGCCGTCAGCTTCACGCTCGGGAACAATGTCGAGAACCTGACCCTGACCGGTTCGGCCAATATCAACGCCACCGGCAATGACCTGATCAATATCATGTACGGCAATGCCGGTAATAATATTCTGAACGGTGGAGCCGGGAACGATGGCCTGCAGGGGGGAGCCGGCGCCGATACCTTTGTCTTCGGCCTCGGCTCAGGCCTTGACCAGATCGGCGATTTCAACGTCTCAGAGGGCGACATGATCGACCTCAGCGCCTATCACCTTAAACATCACACGATTACGCAATGGTACAGTATGGCGCTCATCGACCTGGGCGGTGGCAACCAGCTTTACATCAACAACTATTACGCCAACGACGCGGGCTTGAAGAGTCACATTATCTGGTAACTGGCCCGCAACCCGGGTCAACTCCACCTAGGCATCTCATCCAGAGTTACGAAGCTGTCGTCATTATAGACCCGTTTCAAAAACTCAGGCGCGTTCGCCTTGCCGTCCATGATGAATTCGGAATGCCAGGTCAGGAAATAGAGCCACGGCGTCCGCTGGGCCCTCATCAGCTCGGGATCCGGGATCGGGCCGTTTTCCTGCATGGCGATCGGTCGCCCGCCGCCCAGCGCCTTCAGGTCGTCCCACATCCCCTTCTGCGGGTCATGACCGTCGATATAGTTGTCGGCCGACAGGATATCGTATGACCCTTCGCCCGGGTGATAGGCCGGGTCGACCTTGCGCGAATAGCCCAAAACCCAGATCAGGTTGTCGAGTTTCCGGTCATTGCTGAAATAGTCGTACATCACCAGCCACAGCGACTTGAACACCTCCGGCCCCTGTTTACCCCACCAGAACCAATCGCCGGTGAACTCGTGGAACGGCCGCCATAGCACAGGCACCTTGCGGTCCCGCAGTTGCTCCAGGTGATCGCCGATCTCCTTCAGGTCGCGCCACATCGCGGCGTGTTCGGCCGACGCCGTATCGGCAAACGCCTTTTTGGCATCGAAAAAGATCTTCGACTGTTCATAGCCAGGGCCGACCAGCGGATTGCCCCAATGCCAGCAGATCGTCGGAATACCGCCGCGCCCGTACCACGCCGTGGCACGATCGTTCACCCCTTGGCGGTCCTTCGGATCGATATAGTCGAGGCCCAGCACGGCCGGCTCCTTGCCCGTCACCTGCTGGATATAGTTCAACTCATGCCGCGGCCCGCCTTCCTGCCAGATGCTTTCCTGCTGCCCGGTCAGAGTCTTTTTGCCAAAGATATTCCACAGATATCGATAGACCGCGGTGGCTTCCGGCGTGGCGTACAGATCGGCGAGATTAGGCAGCGAATCCAGACTTTGCCCAAGTGCCGGCCCAGCCAAAGCCGCGCCCGCTATGCCTGCTAATGCCTGTCGACGACTGATCTTCATGCCGATCCCTTCCTGCTTAGGTCCGGGACGCTATCTTTATCCTTCTCGCCTGTCGAGAAAAACACACCGCCCTTGACGCCCACCATCGTCTATGTCTGCCTGCGGACATGGAATACCTGTCGTTATCGCGCCGGATGCTGGTCGGAGGGCTTTTCGCCCTGACGGCGTGCGACCCGCGCCCAAGACTCATAGGCCAGATTTGCGTGCCGCCGCCTGACGACGCCAATATGGTACGCCGAGTAGCCGGGGCGTCGGTCATCATCATCGCCACGCCTGACATGACGCCAGATCAGTTGAGAGAGATGGGGAGGGGCGGTGACGATTCCATTGCCCTGTCGTTGCGGATCGTCGAGTGGCTCAAAGGTGACGGCGATACGCAATCCATCGATGTGACCGCTTCTCTGACTCCCGACCAGACGGTAAGCGATTTCGATCCGAGTATCAAACGCCTGTATTTCTTGCATCCTGTTGCCTTCGGCCCAGGCTTGCAAGTCACAGGACCGGCCATGGACCCGCTTACGGCACCGGCCGTGAGCAGTGAAATGGCGCGCCAAAACCTTGTCCTGGCCAATTGGACGCCAAACACTGCCTTGCCGCATTATGCCGAGGTCAAAAACCTGATCGGCAGCCTTGTTCAGCCCCTGGCCGAGAAGGACGGCGGTGAGCGGCAAACGAATATCTACGATCAACTCATCGCTCTTCCCATTGACGCTGTTCCCTCCATTGTCGTGCAACTCGACGATCGCCGTCCTTTACCCGACAACGTTTTGCTCATTAAACCCCTTGACCCTACATGGTTTGAAAGACCGGTCATCGCCGTAGAACAGGTGGTTGACCTGCTCAACCAGGCTTTGATCTACAAAACCCATGAGTTTTTCGGCGATACCGGCACGACGCCATCCGACCGCGGTCACATAGTCTCCGCCTGGAAAGTTTACGCCAGCGCGAAGCTCTGCCATGATCCCTGGCCAGCGCCTGAAATCGACATGGTGCTGGCGAAGCGCAGGACAAGGCCGTAATTCTAACCGGAAGCGAGATAATCTTGAATAGACCACTGCGCCTATCCCCTCGCCCCGTGACCACGGGGAGAGGGTGCCGGGCTTCAGCCCGGCGGGTGAGGGGCGTGTTCGAGCTTGGAGGAAGATGTTTTTGCACACGAACGACCAGTTGTTCGCCGCTTTGCTATCTTTGACGGCGCCTCACCGGGCGGCCGGGTGAAGCGCTCTTTCTTAAGGCCGACGCTTTAATCTGAATACATCCCGCCTTATACCCTTCCACCTCTCGCCACCCGCCCCGGCGCCGTCTCGGGCAGAAACCATATCGCCACCAATCCCACAACGGCCGCCACCACCAGATACCAGCCCGGCGTCAACGGATCGTGCGTCAGCCCGGTCAGCCACGTCACCACGAACGGCGTCGTTCCGCCGAACACCGAGATGGCAAATGCATAGGTCGTCCCGGCGGCCCCGGCGCGCAGCCGTGCCGGCAGGGCCTCGATGGCCACAACCAGGGCCGGCGTTCCGCCGATCGCCACGACGGCACCCAGCACGCCGGCGGCGAACAACAAGGCCGCCGGCGATCGCGTGGCGACCACCAGCATCAATAACGGCACCGCGACCAACCCGCCGATCAAGGTCGTGACCAACATCGGTCCGCGCCGGCCGAACCGGTCGCAGAGCACGCCGCCGATTAGCGCGAACACCACGCCGGATGCACCGCGCACCAGGGTCGCCGCGAACGATACCTGCGGCGCCATATGCAAGGTCGAAACCGCATAGGTCCCAAGCGTATTCAGCACATAGGTGCCGACGGTCGAACTGGCCAACACGATGAAGGTCAGGATAACGATCCGCCACATGCCGGTAGAGACGGGCAGGGCGGCCGCGGGCGGCGCCGTATGCAGGGTCTCGGGCAAACTGTTGCGAATGACGATGCCGACGGGCACCACCAACACCCCGGCCAGCAGGGCGGCGCGCCAGCCCCATCCGTCCATGGCCGCGGCCCCCATATGCCCCGACAGCAGGAAACCGGCGATTCCGGCCGTCATGACCGCTGCCTGTTGGGTGGCGATCTGTATCTGGCCGAACAGCCCGCGATGGCGCACCGGAGCGCCTTCGACCAGTACGGTGGTCGTCGCACCGACCTCGCCGCCGAGGGCAAAGCCCTGGATCAGCCGCCACGCGATGGCCAATATCGGCGCCGCGATACCGATTTGGGCAAACGACGGCGTACAGGCCAACCCGGCGATCGACAACCCCATCAGCCCGAAGGACAGCAGCATGGCAGGCTTGCGCCCGACGCGATTGGCGATCAGCCCGATGACGATCCCGCCCAGGGGCCGCGTCAGGAACCCGGCCCCGAACGTCGCCAGCGCCAGCAGCAGGCTGGTCTCCGGCCGGTCCGACGGAAAAAACGCCCTGCCGATCGGCAGGGCGAAGAACGAAAATATGAGAAAATCGTAGAATTCCAGCGCATTGCCGGCAACGATGGCCGCGATATGTCGCTTGGTCAGCAGCGGCCCTGGCCCTGGTTCAGTCATAGCGCGCGGCCCTCCCAATGCGCGCACCATGGCATTAGCCCCGCCCTGTCGTCCAGCTAAACCTGTCAGGTAGCCTGCACCTCACACCGTCCGTGGCGCGCCCCGCGGCAGGATCGCACACGGGCTTTACTTCGGCCGGCCGAACATTTGGCCCGCGGCCTCCGCCAAACTGCGTGAGCGCAGGACATCGCGCCCCATCCGGCCCCATTCGCGCAAGGAAATGACAAACGGATTATAGGAAGCTATCGGGCGGGTAAGCCCGAACACGACCGGATCGCCATGGTCATCGGCCGCGAAAGTGCCGAACCACCTGTCGAAGACGATCAGAACGCCGCCGAAATTCTTGTCGAGATAGCGGGCGTTCGAAGCATGATGGATGCGATGATGCGCGGGCGTGTTGAGCAGGTGTTCGAGAAAGCCCCATTTCGGCGACAACTCCGTATGCAGAAAGAACTGATAGGTCAAATTGGCGCTCAACAGGATGATGACCATCAGCGGCGGAAAGCCCAGCAGCACCAACGGCAAAAACATCAGCCACTCGCCCGAAATCAGGTTGGTCCAGCCCAGCCGGATGGCGGCGGGCAGGGTGAAGTGGCTGGCCGAATGATGGACGGCGTGCGACGCCCATAGCCAGCGGATCGTATGGCTGAAACGATGCATCCAATAGTACAGGAACTCGAAGGCAACGAAGCCGGCGATCCACACCACCGGGTCATGCATCGATAAGGTCCATGGCGCGAACCGGGCGAAAAACGGAAAAACCAGCATGACCGCCGTCGAGGTCAGCGGCCGCGTCACGATATTACCCAACGCCACACCGAACGAGGTGGCCGATTCGCGGATATCGTAGTCGTGGCGCAGAACGAAGACGGTATAGACCGCCTCGAGAACGGCAAAAACGAGGACGGCCGCCAGGAGTACGCCGTGAAAAGCGGACTGGTGCATGGTCAGGCGCCCTTGGCCTGCTTGATTTCGAAGCCGTCGATGACGCCGTTATGATCGCGATCGACCTGATCGAAAATCCGCGTCGGTCCACCGGTAAATTCCGCCCGGCTGATGCGGCCGTCGTGGTTGGCATCCAGCTCGGTCATGGTGTCCTGCAGGCGCGAACCCCGCTGCCCGCGGCGCAACAGGGCCGGGACGTCGTCCTGGGAGACGGCGCCGTCGCCGTTGCGGTCGAAGCGGCTGAACTGGCCGGCGCGAAAGTCGAGCCACTCCGCGCGCGTGATCATGCCGTCATGATTGACGTCGGCCTCCATGATATGGGCCAGCATGTCGTCGATGCGGTCGCCGGCAACGGGTTGTGCCGCGACGGCGCCGGCGGTCAGCATGGCAACTGCGCACAGGGCCACAAGAAATTTGGTTTTCATGGGAAGAATCCTAGAAGGAAAGATCGGGCCAGGGGGAGCTGGCCCGGCAAACTATTAACGGCTCGGGCAGGCGATTGTGGCGCCCGTGGCGTCATGACACGAGCCGCTGTGGTTCAGGCCCGTGCTGCTGTCATAGCTGGTCGAGCCGCTATAACCGTTGCCATTGGCCGCTTCGATCGCGGTCGACCGCGAACCGCTATAGGTGCCGTCGGCATTGCGTGTCGAAGAACCCGTGCTTTCGGCCGAGCCGCGCGGCCCTTGGGTGGCAAAGCCGCCCTGATGGCTGGCCGAGCCGTCCGGATTGACCGTCGTAGTCGAACCGCGCACGCCGGTGGCGCCGTTGTTCAAGCGATAGGCGCCGCCCGAAGCCGCGGTCATGCTGCCGTCGGCATTGGTCGTGTGGCCGCGGCCACGGACATAGCTGTTGCCGTTATAGCTGCCGGCGGCGGCGACGCCATGGGCGCCGCGGGCACGGACATGGCCCTGGGCCGCCGAGGCGCTGTCGGCGATCATGAAAAGCGCCAGTGAAGCGGCGGCGAGGGTAAGAAAGGTCTTGGTCATGTGAAAATCTCCTGAAGCGATGTCGTTGTGACAAGACCCAGAATGGCGCCGCCAAGTTACGCAAGTACGACGCCAAAACGCCGGGATGTTACCGGATGCTGCGCCAGGACCTGCGCGTAACAGCTTGTAACATCTTCGCAAGCGCCGGAATTCGTTAAATAAACTATGCTAGCCTGAAGCCAGACCGGAAACCGCAAATGACCGCTGCCCGCCTCATAGTTCTCGATGACGATCAGGAGATGCGCGGCCTGTTGCAGCGCTATCTCGGCGAAAACGGCTTTGCGGTCCGCACCGTCCCCGACGCCAAAAGCCTGGACCGCGCCCTGGCGCGTGAACCGGCGGACGTCCTCATCCTCGACCTGATGATGCCGGATGAAGACGGCCTCAGCGTCTGTCGCCGCCTGCGCGCCGCCGGCGACGATACGCCGATTATCATGTTGACGGCGCGCGGCGATCCGATCGATCGCATCCTGGGCCTCGAAATGGGCGCCGACGACTATCTCGCCAAGCCGTTCACCCCGCGCGAGCTGCTGGCCCGCATCGCCGCCATCCAACGCCGCCGCCCGGCCGCGGCCCACCTGAACCTCGGCGACGGCCGCGTCACCTTCGGCCCCTTCGTCCTCGATCTTGGCCATATGACCCTGACGCGCGACGGTCGGCCGGTCGACCTCAGCACGCGCGAAGTCGTTCTGCTGAAAACCTTTCTCCACCATGCCGGCCGGCCGTTGTCGCGGGCGCAGATCATCGACCTGGCCATGGGCCGCGACGCCGAAGTCACCGACCGCGCCGTCGACGTCCAGGTCGTGCGCCTGCGCAAACTGATCGAGGACGACCCCGCCAATCCTGTTTGGCTGAAAACCGTCTGGGGCCACGGCTATGTTTTCACGAAGGTAATATCATGACCTTGTGGCCCAAAAGCCTGTGGGGTCAGACCGTGGCCTCGACTGCTCTGATCCTGGCCTTCGCCCAGCTGCTCAGCGTCGTCCTCTTCTCCATGCTCATCCTGCGTCCGGAACTCAACCGTGTCGCCGACGTCATGGCGCGGAACGTCGTCGCCATGTCCGATACGTTGAACGAAGTCACCCCGGCCGAACGCAAGGTCATCCTGGCCCACCTCAGCGCCACCCATGCCGTCGAAATCTGGCCCGGCGCCCAGCCGCCCGACGATACCGGCCCGCCGCCGCGCATGGTCGAACGCGTCTTCATGCGCGCCCTCGTCAAGGCGCTGGGCGACCGCACCGACCTCTTCTGGCGCACCGACCACAGCCGCAAACTGTGGCTGCACGTCAATTTGGGGCCCGACCCATACTGGATCAGCGTGCGCTCGCCGCCGGTCATGGGACCGACCGGCATGGTCTTCGCCGCCGCCCTGGTTGCCTTCCTGCTGGCCCTGATCGCCGCCGCCAATCTCAATGCCAAGGTCCTGCGCCCCCTGACCGACCTGCGTGCCGCCACCGAAGGCTACGGTCAGTCGGCGCCGTCGGCGCCTTTGCGCGAGGACGGCCCGCGTGAAATCGCCGAACTGTCGCACAGCTTCAACCTGATGACCGCCCGCCTGGCCAAGGCCGATGCCGACCGCAGCCTGATCCTGGCCGGCATTTCCCACGATGTCCGCACGCCGCTTGCCAAGCTGAAACTGGCCTTCGAGATGATGTCGCGCGACGATGCTGAACTGGCCGCCTCGGCCCAGCGCCAGATCGACCATATCGACCGCATCCTGTCGCAATTCATCATGTTCGCCCGCGGCTTCGAAGCCGAGCCGGTCACCCGGACCGACCTGAGCGAACTCATCTCCGCCATAGCCGCCGACTATGGCGACCGCGGCGTCACCTTCACCCCCGCTGCCACTGCCGTCATGGTCCCCGCGCGGCCCGAAGCCCTGCGGCGCGCCGTTACCAACCTGGTTGAAAACGCCCTCAACCACGGCCGCCCGCCCGTTGTTGTTGATATCGAACCGGCTGAGGGCTTCTGGCGCATCCTTGTCCGCGATCACGGACCGGGCGTAGCCGCTGAGCTTCTCGCCACCATCACCCAACCCTTTGTCCGCGGCGACACGGCGCGCGGCCCATCCTCGGGCGGTACCGGCCTGGGCCTTGCCATCGCCGAACGCGTTGCCTGGCTTCACGGCGGCACTCTGAACCTGCGCCCGCTGCCGAACGGCTTCGAAGCCGCTTTGACCTTAACCGAATAGACCTTTTGTCTGTCGCGACCAGCAGCCCTGATTGGCAAAGTTGCTGTCGGTCGCTCAATGTCCGGCATGGCTCTGACCTGCTCGCGCTTGCCTTTAGGCAACCCAGACAGCACTTTTTCGATGGCGACGACGATGTCCTGACGGTCCATCCGTTGCAAGCAAAAGTATAGATTTAGAAGGCTACGTCTGCGGGCCGGCGAAGGAAAATAATTATGTGTTTGGTGCTCCCGAATTCCGTTGCGCTCTTCAACCGGAGCGGTATTATCTTGTCTTGCCGTATATATCGAATGGCGAACATGATTTGATCAAGGAGACGCGAAAAGTGGCTACCATTAAGAAGATCGCATCGTCTGACAACTCGACAAATGCTACGTCCGCAAAAACGACTGCCGGCAATATATTTAAGGCGTTCGGCTACAATACGAATGCCGCTGCCCGCTATCTCAAACTATATGACAAGTCCGGTACGCCGTCCGTTGGCTCGGATATACCCATTGCGACACTATACCTCCCGCCGGCCGCCAGTTTTTTGTTCGATTTTGGAAGTATTGCCTGCGCGTCGGGAATAGCGTTGGCGTTTACCATCGGCCCCTTGGATGACAATACCCAAGTTATCCTGGCTGGCGACATCGTTGGGTTCAACCTGGTGTATGCGTGATGAGCGTGTTCCTCGGCTACCCACAATCCCTGACCTTGGATGCCCGCGATTTTGGAGTCGTCCCAGGCGCCGGCATCGACAACACCGCGGCGCTTCAGGCCATCAACGACTATGTCGCCGCTCTGACGCCGCTTGGCACGGTCGTGGTCGATCTGCCACCTGGCCTCATATTGGTAAAATGCTCCAACAGCACAGTGATCTGGAATTTTCCGGTCGGCAGTGGCACCGGCATAATCCAGCTATATGGTGCGGTTATTCTCACGGCCAGTAATCTTATCTGGCGCGGAAACGGTACGACAATTGGCAATCTCGCTCCGTCCGTAGCGGATWCGGGCGATAATTGTCATGCCTTCGCTACAAAAATCGATCGGCCTCTCAGCCTTCAGGCCTCCGCACCCTTGCGAGTGTCCAATGGCAGCGTCCAGGGAACGTTCACCTGTACCTCGCCTCACGGACTTGAATTCGGTGACGCCGTACTGATTGGCGGCACGTTTACGAATGCAGCGGGGCAAACATCTGCCTCGGTGACGGGGTACAGGTACATTAATCGTTATCCCAGCGACCCCTTAAAATTCTCAGTGGCACTTGGAAACACATCGACGTCTACGACCGATATCGGCACCGGACTGACGGTGACGGCCCTGAGGTCATTGCAAAATATCGGCTTTGTTGGCGACTTAACGTTTGATCTGAGCCGGGATTACGGCTTCACCAATACAGTCGTCGGGATATTCGCAAGTGGAGTGAATGGTCTTGTAATCGATTGTGCGTTCAAATCGAAGCTTACGACCGTTCAAACCTATGCCGGAAAAGGTCTTCGGTTGGTAAATAATAAGCGTATGAAATTTTCCGATAGATGTTCGTGGGATACGATGCAGCAAGGTATGTATATTACCTATTGCAGCGACGTTGATATCGGCAATGCTTATTTTCACAATGTTGGAGAAGGCATAGATTTTGATCTTCATTCACGCAACATTACCATGGGAGCGTTGCGTTTCGAGTTCGATGACGCTCCGACCCTCCTTCCGGATACTGAAAAACAATGCGTCGATTTGTCGGACTGCCATAACGTCTATATTGAAAGTATTCAGGCAAGAAACTACAAGGAGCTGATATATATTTATCCGAAAAATTATTGGAGTACCTATGTTGAATTTCTCCAATACGCAGGAACGCGAATAAACACGTCCCCGCCCGGTGTAAACGGCGTGGTGGTCAACAGCATATTGTCCCGGCAGGATGAAACCACGGCTTCATCTGACAGGATGGTTTTAATCGGCTGGAATATGACCGATAAGATCGATCTTCCCTGTGGAAACAATCCCTTCCATGTCGACACCGGCACTTCTCGCACCGTGACGTTTACCTGTACCCAGCCGCACTACTTGTCGGTGGGAGATACGGTAACCTTTGCGGGAACCATCTCGTCTTTTGGTGGTCTGGTTCAGGCCGACATTATTGGCGCGCGCACGGTGACGACCGTGCTAGCGACAACATTTCAATTCACGGCCGGTGGCAGCGGAAGCACAACGGCTGCCGACGGTGGCGGGGCGGCGGTTGGCGCCTCCACGCCTAATCTCGGCTTTGAAAATGTTCCTGCGCCTGAAAACGTGAGAATTAACAGCCTGGTGTCGGAAAATGGCGGTTATATCTCTCTTGGTGGCGGACAAAGCTCTTGGGGGCGGATCAGCATGTCAACACCTCAGGGCGGCGGGGCGGCCTTGCGTATCGCCAGTGAGACCAAGGCAGGCGTTACCAAGGCGGTCACAACCGATTTCGGAGCCTTGTCGATTTCGGATAGTGCAGGATCGGGCTTGTCTATCGGCGGGTCTGGCAGCGTTCACTTTGGTGACGTGCGCATGGTGAATGTGACTACGCCGGTGAGCACGGTTGGGACATCGGCAACGGTGACGCAACAGCCATATAGTGTAGCCCTTGGTCCGGTTGATACCACTGGATCGACGCCGGTTGATAAGCTGATACTGGGACTTAGGGCAGGCGAGGGCGCATTCGTCATTCAAGGTTACCTGACCAATGGTGCGGCCATAACCGGAAACGCTGCAAACTATTGCACGGTGCAAATGGAGAAAAATGGTGCGACTGGCTCGCATACCATTGGAGCCTCGGCCATGCCTTACGGTAATGCATCCATCGCGATAGGTAAATCAACGCCCCTTAACGGCAATGGAACGGATACGGATGGCCAACTCACCGCGGACGATATGCTATATGTCCGCTTCAACAAGCAAAATTCTGGTATTTTATTGCCACAACTCGTCGCTGACATTGCCATGATCCGTTATCGGACGAACTGAGTTGACCTTAAATCAGCGGCCTTAAACCCTGATGCAGGCATGGTCATGCGTTCCGCTTGGAAAATTCGGGGAGGCCTTGCCAGTTGCCTCATTCGTCCATCCCCGAACCCGAGTCCCGCCCCCTAGTGCACGGTCTGCCCCGGCTTGCCCGCTGCCGTGCCTCCGGTCTTTGCCTGACCTGCCGTCGGCGCCCCTGCGGGGAACTCCTTGCTCGCGAGGTAATCTGCCAGCATCATTTTTGTGTCGGTGACAAGCTTGGCGGCCATGCGCAACGCCTTCGCAGCTACTTTGCCGTTCTTACGACCCTGCAGGTCAAGGGCTTTGAGGCGCGCGGCTTCGGTAATCTCGGCGCACTCTTGCCGCAACAGCCCGGCCCTCATCATGTGGCTGATCTTCCAGGCGCGACGGAAGTCGGCGTTTTCCTTGCACCACATGTGGATTGTCAAGTTGCTCGGCAAGCCGGGATCAGCATCGATCATCTTCGTCAACGTGACCGTTGTTGTGCCGAAGGCGGCACACGGGCGGTCGGCGACGGCCTTGGAATATTGTGTCGGACGGCGGGGAGAAAGGGCTTTGGACATGGACGGACTCCTCTTCAGATAAAGAAAACCCATGGCGAGCGCGCCCTGGGACTATGGCAAAACACGGCAACACAACGCAAACGCGCGTCCTAACAAATCAGATCGTCGAGACTTTTGTACATGAACGGCTTCCAGCCGCCTGGCGGTGGCATCTTGCCGTTATGCGGGCGAAATGCCTCAGGCAGTTCCTCCGGCGGCAACGGGATAACCTTGCCGTATTTCCGCGGCGCCAGCCGCGCCGCCACCGTCAGTCGCGTATCGATCCGCAGCTTCGAACGCGCGACATTGGTCGGATTGGCCACCAACTCATACTGACCGTCCCGGGTGGTCCGTTCCAGCACATCCTTTTCGCTATTATCGGCGATCTCGACACATTCACCCATCAACAGATCGGCCTGGCGTTGGCGCGCCCGTTCATAGGCCTCGCGAAAGGCCGGATTCAGATCCAGCCACAGATAAATGGTTCGCTCTCTCGGCAGGGTGGGATCGCCGGCGATCATGCGCCGCAACCCGCATGGCGATGTCGCGATGGCGTCACATACGAGATCGGCGGCAGCTTGGGTGTAACCGGCGCGGCGCTTGCGCAGGGAAGGGGCTTTGGGCATGGATACCTCCTAACGGGCATAAAAAAGCCCCGCCGGCGGAAACCGTGGGGCTATGTTTGGTCGCAACTTCTGATGCTGAAAAAAGAATGCCAGTCTTGCCCTGCCATGTCAACAACAAAATTACGATAAATGGTAAAATAATTTATAAATCGTAATAATGGGGTGGCCTATTACCGTCGTACGGGCCTCTGCATTAATCCCGGAAAACTCAATCTTTTCAACGTAAAAGATAGTCTTATGCAGCGGGCTGACTACTGCATAAGGCGGCCGGAAGGTGGCTTGCAATTGTAGCGCATTGACGACTGACAAACTCGGCGGTTTCAGTCGACTCGTGACGTCCCCCTTCGCTAAAGTTACGGGCGACACGCCTTCGCCGAAGAAAGTCTTCGTGTGGCGGTTCAGCGCTCTGCATGACTGCACAGCTCTATATTTAGGGATTGTGCGTGGCCTGCCACCCGAAGCCTTAGGCGTTGTGGTGGTGCCCCCGGTCGGAGTCGAACCGACACACCTCTCGGTACCGGATTTTGAATCCGGCGCGTCTACCAATTCCACCACAGGGGCGCAGGGAAGGGCCGTCTGATAGAGGCTTTTCAGGCGTCGCGCAAGCCCGAATTCTACCCAATCGCCTTATGCATATGCACGTGCGGAATCGTCACTTCGCTGAAGATATCGCCGTCAGCCTCATAACCGTATTTTTCGTAAAACGCTTGGGCGGTCACCCGGGCAGCCAGGACGATTTGGCGGACACCTTCGCGCCCGGCCGTCTCTTCCGCCGCGGCCAAAAGTATGGCGCCGACGGCCTGGCCCTGATGGTCGGGCGACACCGCCATCTGGCGCAATTTCAAAGTTTCGGTGTCATAGGGCGTTAGCACGACCGTCGCCACCAATGCGTCATCGAGAAATGCCGCCAGATGGATGTCGCCGCCTTCCGCCGCCAATTGCTCGGCGGTAAAATCGAGGCCCAACGGCGTGCGCAATACCCGCCGCCGCAGGCTAACCGCGGCATCGTAATCGCTGGAAGCAAAGGCGATCCGGCGTACAGTCAATGTCATGGTTTTTCCGCGCATTTTGTGGTCATCTCGACCTCAGGGTAAAGCACAGGATGGGGCGTTTGAAAATCTTTCGTTGGGCTGTTCTCGCATGCATCGTGGTCCTTGCCGCCATCATGGTGTTGCGCATAACGGCCCGGCCTCCGGCCCTGCGCGACGGTGATTTGATTTTCCAAAGTTCGCACAGCGGCCAGTCGACAGCGATCTTCGCGGCGACGCACAGCCTCTATACCCACATGGGCATTATCGCCCATCGCGGCGCCGAGATCGTGGTCATCGAAGCCGCCGGCCCCGTGCGCGAAACACCGCTGAAGGCGTGGGTGCGGCACGGGCGCTTCGGCCGTTACGCCGTCTTTCGCCGCAATCTGAGCGACGCCCAAACCACCGCCATCCTTAAGGCCGCGCGGGCGTTGGAAGGCCGACCTTACGATCTGTTCTTTTCGTTCGACAATCGCGCCATCTATTGCAGCGAACTGCCCTTCATCGCCTATTGCGCCGCCGGCATCGATATCGGGCGCGTGCAAAAGGTCGCCGACCTCCATATCGGCGGGTTGGCCAAAGGCCTGATCGACAAACGCTGGCGCAGCGATCCCGATTGTGCGGAATTGGATACCGGTCGTTGCTATGACCATATCATGCAGCAATCGCTGATCACGCCTGTGGCCATCAGCCGACCGGTCGTTGCACAGGATTTACAGCAATTATCCATGGTGAGCGCTCGCACCACATCGTTCCTTTACAATTTGACCGGCCGGGGGGCATGGATTTAAGAGAGCCGCGGCCTTAGTTTCAATTGATATTGGAGACCTGAATGAAGATCGTAAGCCTGTTGAGTTTGACCGCCCTTGTTGCCCTGGCCGCCTGTTCGCCCAAGGGCGAAGGCAATGGCGCCACCTCCTATGCCGGCGAATCGCCCGCGGCGACGATATCGGCCGCGGAAGCGTCGTCCCTGGCCTCTTCGATGGCGGTTTCCCAAGCGAGCACTTCAACCTCCAGCGCTGCAACCGATACATCAAGCTTTACCGGCAAATGGACGGGCCCCGAAGGCACCGCCTTGACCATCACCCAACTGGGCGCCGGCAACAACTATACCGTCACCGTGCAAGATCTCGACGGCCCGCGCGACTTCCCGGGCACCGCCACGGCCGACGGCATTACGTTTACCCGCGACGGCAAAGCCCTGACTATCCATCATGGGACAGGCGCGGAAACGGGTATGAAATGGCTGGCCGACAAAAAGGATTGCCTGGTTGTCGACGCCAATGAAGGTTACTGCCGCAGCTAGTTCTTCGTCTTCTCCGGGGCTGGGGCCGTAAACGGGCGGAAGGGTTAGGCGACCCTTCTGCCCATTTCTTCTTGCTCACACCCTGGCTGGCCTGTAGTCAGGCCTTTTGCCGGGGAGGCCCACATGGCCGATGAAGACGAAATCGTTGTAAAAGACAGCAATGGCACACGCCTCGCCGATGGCGACAATGTCACCTTGATCAAGGATTTGAAGGTCAAGGGCTCGGGCGGCGTGACGCTGAAACGCGGTACCCTGATCCGCAATATCCGCCTGACCCATGACGAAGCCGAAATCGAGTGCAACGCCGAAAAGGTCAAGGGCCTGGTCCTGCGCACCGAGTTCGTCAAGAAGGCCTGAGGCTAAGGCCTGAAACACCAGGGCCGAGACTGCCTATCGAATTTTTATGCACAAACTGGCATCTGTACAGCGGCTGGGACGTATAAGGGGCGCATCTTTCAGGAGGGCGTTTCCGATGACCAAAGACCTAATCATGACGCGCAACCACGGCCGCACGGCTCAGGCGGCCGCTGTCTTCCTGACGGCGATTGCGCAAATCGCTTGTGCGCGCCTGACCGACTTCCTTCACGTCGGCACCAATGTCGAACTCAGATCGGCCGCGACCACGCATCCCCTGGTGCCCTTAGGTTTCGCCTTCGCCATCTGGGGCGCCATCTATCTCTTCAGCTTCACCGCCGCCGTCTGGCAGGCCATGCCCGAGCAGCGCCACAACCGCGCCGTTGAAGCCGTCGGCTGGAACATGGCGGGCATCTATCTCATCAACGCCATCTGGCAGATATGGGTGCCGCTCAACGGGTTCGACTGGATCAGCGCCTTGCTGGTCGCCGGCGCGCTGATACTGGGAGTCAGTGGTTTGCTGCGCCTGCGCCAGGACATGGTCTTGTCGCATATCGATAACCTCATGGTGTTCGCACCCCTGGCCCTGGTCACCGGCTGGATGACCGCCGCCTGTTTCGTCAACTTCACCTCGATGCTGGTCGCTGGCGGCTTTGCCATCGATCCCACACAGGCCAATGTTTCCCTCGGTTTCCTGATGGCCCTGATCGTGTTCGGCGGCGTCATGGTGTGGCTGACCGAAAGCGTCGTCTACAGCGCCGCCCTGCTGTGGGCGCTGTTCTGGATCATGATGGCCAATATCTATCGCGACCATGAACCGGGCATGGTGACGACGGCCGTTATCGGCATGGCCCTGACCGGTCTGCTGTGCGCCTGGGCCGTGACGCACCACCACGAAAGCGGGCCGATGCAACTGCGTCGCGGCTGATTAGACTTTTTCGCCTCCTGTGTTACAGTGTCCCGAAATAGGACGGCCAAAGGGGACGAGGACGCATGCGCCAAATCTGGACGGTGATCTTGGGCGGGCTGATCGCCGGGGTGCTCGACATCGCGGATGCCTTTATTTTCTTCGGCATGCGCGGCGTAAAGCTGTTGTCGATCGCGCAATCCATCGCCGCGGGCCTGCTCGGCGACGAAGCCTATAGCGGCGGCATCGAAACCTTTGCCATGGGGCTCGGACTGCATTTCGCCATTGCCGTGGTCATGGCGCTCGTCTTCTTTGCCGCCGTCAAGCTGCTGCCGCTTTTGGGCCGCCACGCACTCATCATGGGCGCTCTCTACGGTGTCGCGCTTTATGTCGTCATGACCTATGGGGTTCTGCCGCTGTCGCATTTCAAGATGGGCCATAATCCGGATTTCCCGCCGGCGGTAACGCCCGGCCTGTTCAACGCCTTGTTCGCCCATATCGTCCTGGTCGGCATGACGATCGGCCTGTTCACCAAGCGAGCCCTGGCCAGCAAAACCTAGGAACAAACCCATGAGCCCGATCAAATGGGTGCTGGCTGGCGGTTTGGCGGCCGGTGCGCTCGACATTACCGACGCCTTCATCGTGTTCTCGCTGAAAGGCGTCAAATTCCTGTCGATCACCCAGGCCATCACGGCCGGTCTGATCGGCAATTCGGCCTTCAAGGGCGGCCTGCCGACCTTTCTCGAAGGGCTGGCCCTGCATTTCGCCATGGCGGTCGTGATGGCCCTGGTCTTCTATTTTATCGTCAGGTCCGTGCCCGTCCTGGCCAAATATATCGTCGCCGCCGGCCTGGTCTACGGCCTTGGGCTATATTTCGTCATGAACTATCTGGTTGTGCCCAATTCGCAATTTCATCACGGCCAGTTCCCGCCATTTCCGCCGACGCTGGATTTGATGACGCTCAACGCCCTGTTTTGCCATATCATCCTGGTCGGGCTGACCATCGCCCTGTTCACACGCCAGGGACTAAGGGACGCATGACGATTGATTTTGTAACGCCGGCCGACAAGGCCGGCTGGCTGCCGCTATGGCAGGCCTATCTCGACTTCTACAAGCAGCATCTCACCGACGCCATGACCGACCTGACTTTCGCCCGCTTCCTCGACGATGCGGAATCGATGTTCATGGTGGTGGCGCGTGAAGAGGAGCGGGTCGTCGGTTTCGCCAGCTTCCTCCTGCATCGCTCGACCTGGGCCGAGGGCAGCTATTGCTATCTCGAAGACCTCTATGTCGATGCCGACCTGCGCGGCAAGGGCATAGCCCGGAGCCTGATCACCGCCGTCGCCGAAGCCGGAAAAGCCAAGGGCGCCGAGCGGCTGTACTGGATCACCGATGCGTCCAACACAACCGCCCAGGCGCTCTACGACAAGGTCGCCAACCGGACCGACTTCATCCAGTTCCGCCGCGACCTTTAGTTCTGCATCACCGGTCCACTTTCCCCTCTCCCTTTTCAAGGGGAGAGGGTGGCCGAAGGCCGGGTGAGGGGTTCTTTCTTACGGTTCCCGGGTTGGTCTAACTCGTCAGTCTACTTCAGCGCACCATCCAGCGCGGCGTAAAAGGCCTCCGGCTGATCCAGCATTTCGAAATGCAGGCTGTTGTCGATGCGCGTAAAGCTGACCTTCGGCATGCCGGTATAGCTCATCCGATAAAAGGCCTCGGTCTGGGCAGCATCCTGGCCGCCGGCGACCGGAAACAGGACCGTTGTCGGCGTGGCTATCCCGGCGACGTCGCCGCGCATATCCGTCATCAGGTCTTCATAGAAACTCTCGGCGAAGACACGACGGTTGGAGTCGACCGACCACTTGACCACCAGTTTGAGATTGTCGGCCGAAGTGACCATGCGGCCCATGCTGGCGCCTTGCTGGGCCGCAAAGGCGTCGTCGGGCGTAGCCATCAAACCGTCACGCAGAGCAGCGGCTTGCGGCGCCATGGTGGCCGGGGTTGCCGCCGGATTGAAGATGACGCCGACATAGGGCAGGGCGTCGACGATCACCAGCGTGCCGGCATCTTCCGGATGCGCCTTGGTCAGCATCAGTGCCATCAGACCGCCCATGGAATGTCCGACCACGACCGGGCGGTTCAGGTGATTGGCCTTGATATAGGCGTCGAGCGCTTCAACCGTGGGAACCAGGATGTCACCCTGGGCGTTAGCGCCGGCCGGCTCACCGGCGAACCCGGCCAGGTTCAGCACGTGCAGGCGGTAATGGCCCTTCAGATGGTCGACCGTGCCATTCCACACATCGGCCGAGGAGGCGAGGCCCGGGATCAGGATGACGTCCGGACCGCTACCCGACACGGCGACGCTGAAACGTTCGCTGGCGGCGTCGGGGTAAGGCGTTGCCGACTTTAAACTCTCAGATCGGGCATGGCCGGACATACAGGCCGCGGTAATGGCGATCGCGATGACGATCCACAACATCGGCCTATTGATCATCTTGCCGTTGTGGAAGCTGCCGCAGAATTTTTGAAAGAGATTGGACATAGTCGGATTCCTTTGGAGTTGGATAGGATTGGAGGGATTTGGACAAGCCTTCGGCGGGCGCGTTCCTGAAGGGAAACGCGAGGTCATGGGGTTTGTCCTTTGAAATGAAAGCTTTAGGCGGGGCGGTAGGGATTTTCGAAGATCTCTTCGACGGGTTTGTCGAAGACGCCGGAGATCTTGTAGGCCAGGTCGAGCGAGGGCACGTGCTTGTCGGTTTCGAGCGCGATAACGGCCTGGCGTGAGACGCCGAGTTGATTGGCGAGGTCGGCCTGGGTCAGGCCCTTTTCGGTGCGCAGTTCACGGAGATATTGTTTCATCATACCTTCCTGTAAAAGATGCTTGCGAAACCGAACGAGCCCCACCACAAAGGATAGACGAGGTAGAGCGAGAAGTGGTGGGCGTTGGCATTGCCTTCGAGAAAGCCCCAGGCGGTCGTCACGAAGAGGGTCAGGCCGGTGGCCAGGATGAAACGCTTCAAGACGACGCCGCGGACATATTCGTCGACCTTGTCGATATAACGCAAGAAGACGACGATGGTGCCGCCGATCGGCAAGGCCGGCAGGACGGCCAGGAGATAGAGCAGAGGGCCTGTCGGATTCATGGCCTTGATCGTGTCGATGGAAAAGAACAAGGCGCAGGCATAGAGCACCATCCAGAACGAGATGCCGATGGTGTATTTGGCGTTGACGGAGAGATTTTGCATAGTCTGTTTCTCAGGTCGGGGGTGAAATCTGGGTTCATGCATGTAAGGCCGACCTTACATCTCAGCCAATGTTAAGTCAACCTTACATTCGCAAAAATGTCAGGTCGGCCTGACATTTTATTGGTCCCTACCAATAGGACCAATATTAGAACCAATAAGGGCTTGGCAAGGGCGGCAAGCTGTGAGATGTGTATTTCCAAGCGTGATGAGAATTGACTCATCGGGCTTGGCAAGGGCGACCGCCCGCCCGAGCTTTTGCGAGGAGCTATCGGCGGTGGCGCCCAGCCGCTTGAGCTGAAAAAACATACATCAGGGGAGCGCCCATGGCCGAGGTCATCAATTTCGAAAAACGGGAAAAACCCAAACCCGCCAAGGCTGCGACGCCGCCGTCGACGCGGTTCGAGGCGCTGGATATCCTGCGTGGCCTGTTCATGATCGGCATGCTGCTGGCAAATAATGCCGGCGACTGGACCCACATCTACACCCAATTCGACCACGCCGAATGGCACGGCTTCACCATGACCGACATGGTCTTTCCGGGCTTTATGGTCTGCGTCGGTCTGTCCATGACCCTGTCATTGGGGCGGCGGATGAAGGCGGGCGGCAAGCAGGCCATGGCCATTCATGCCCTGCGCCGGGCGGCGATCATCGTCGGTATCGGCCTGTTCTTGAACCTTTTGCCCAATTTCGACTTCGCCCATTGGCGTTTGCCGGGCGTTTTGCAGCGTATCGGCGTCTGTTACGGCCTGGCTTCGGGGCTGGTTCTGCTGCATTCGCACGTGTCGGCCGACGGCAAGCTGGTGCTGCATGCCCGGGCTTTGGCGATTTGGGCCATCGGCCTGCTGGCCGGTTATGCCATCCTGATGAAGTTCATTCCGGTGCCGGGTTTCGGCGCCGACCATTTTGACGCCGTACAATCGTGGCCAGCCTATATCGACCGCATCGTGTTCGGCGCCGATCACATCTATGCCGACGGCAAGACCTACGACCCGGAAGGCCTGGTCTCGACCTTCCCGGCAATCGCCAATATCCTGGGCGGCATATTGGTCGGGCTCTATATTAATGACAAGGGGCCGAAAAACGCTTCGGTCGGCGTCGCCATGATCGGCCTGATGCTGCTGGTCCTGGGCTTCGGTCTCGACAGCCAAATTCCGATCATCAAGAAGATGTGGACCTCGTCCTTCGTCCTCGTGACGGTCGGCTTCGCTTCGCTGCTGCTGTCCTTGCTGATGCTGATCATGGACAAGCTGGGCTACACCAAATGGGCGTTCCCGATCCGCGTCTTCGGCACCAATGCGATCCTGGCCTATGTCGCGGCGTGGCTGCTGTCGGTGTTTACGGATGTCACGGGCATCGGCGGCGCCATCACCACCTGGATGCACGGGGTCATTACCGATCCGTACCTGATGTCGATTACCTATGCGATCGGCTTCCTGGTCGTCATCTGGCTCTTCCTTCTTCCCTTCTATTTGAAGAAGATTTTTATCAAGGTTTGATGGTTTCGGGTCCAGGGGGCTTGCCCCCTGGCCGCCGGAGGCCCTTTAAGGCAGCTTGACGCTGTCCATCACGGCCGTAACGTTCTTGAGGTTGGCATCGTAATAGTGCTCGCCCGGCGCCAGATAGACGACATAGTAGTTAAGCCCGCCCTTGGACACCGCCTGGGCCAGGCCCTTGATGTTCAGGCCCGCCTTGGTGACACACGTCAACCCGAAGCGCACGCCCTTGACGCCATCGACGGTCACGGGTTGCGGGCTATCGGTTTCGACCTTGTTGTACCCGGTTTGGGCGACGGATTCCGCGACAAATTCCATCTGTTCCGACAGCGACATGTCCGCCTTGCCGCGCAACGACGGATGGGACTTGGTGTCGCCTGTCGTGACGTTGATCGTCAAGGGATCGCTCGACGACAAGCCTTCCGACACCATCATCTGGTTCAGGGTCAGGGCATCGATGGTCAGGACGTGCACCTTCGGACCGTGGGCGGAATAGACGAAGGTCGCCTTGGTCACGTCGGTCCAGTTGCGATCCAGCTTGACGCTGGACGCGCCGAGGGCCAGTTGCCCGGCCGGCGCCAGGACCGGCGGCGAGGTACAAGCGCTCAGCAAAAGAAGGGTGCTCACGGCGGCGGTGGTCAGGATAAGGCGTTGCATCGGGTCACTCCCCTTGTGACGGTGTGGCCGGGGCGGGCGCCGCGGCGGACAGGTTCTTGTTGAGCGTATCGACTTCGTCCTGGACCATCCAGGCGTCGGACGCGTCGGGTGCGGCGGCCAGATAGGCCTGATAGGCCTTGACGGCAGAGGCATTGTCGCCGAGCCGGCGATAGACATCGCCGATCTGCCGAGGCGTTTCCTTGGGCGCATCCGGCGCCAGGGCCGCTGTTTGATAAGCCGCCAGGGCGGGTTGCAGATCATCCGGGTTGCCCCGCTCGCGATAGGCCTCACCCTTGTAGAAGTTCAGAACGCCCGGATCTTCGCCGTCCATGGCCAGGCGGTTGATGAGGAATAGCGTTTCACCATAATCCTTGCGGCGCAAATCGTCTTTCAGCCAGGCGCCGAGAAACGGGCGGATATGTTGGCGATAGGCGAGGCGGGCCGCCTTTTCGTCGGCATCGCTGCGTGTGCTGAGCTGGCCGCCGTGGGCCGCGCGATCCGCGGCATTGAGCGCGTCGATCCGGTCGCTCTCCAAAGGATGGCTGCCGAAGATGTTGATGCGCGATCCCATCTTGCGCACCCTGGGATCGTCGGAGGCGGCGATTTCATTAAGCAGGCCTTGCCAGATTTGCGCGCCTGCACCGGGAAAATACCCGGCCTGGCTGGCATATTGCAGGCCATAGGCATCCGCCTGGGCTTCGGTTCCACGCGAATAGCTCATCAGCACGGCGACCGTGCCGAGATAACCGACATCGATCAGGCCGCCTCCATAAGAGGTGTAATCATGATAGCCGCTCGTTCCATAGGCGCCCGAATTAGCGCTCGCCCCGAGCAGGGCCAGCATCACGACGGCGCTGCCCACCATAAGGGCATCATTGCCGGCCTTGATTTCGTAAAAGCGCTTAAGGCTGTGCGAATGGCGGAAGTGGCCGGTTTCGTGGCCCAGCACGAAGGCCAGCTGATCCTCGGTCTGGGCGCGCAGCATCAGGCCCGACCACACCTCGGCATAGCCGTTCGGGTTGACATCGGCATTGAAGAAGGGACGGTCCATGACCAGCACACGGATATCGCCGCTAAACGGGCCGGCCACCTTGGCCTCAACGGATGAAATGTAGGCATCGAGCGCCGGATCGGAATCGCGTTCACCCGAGGTCCTGGCCTGACGCTCGGCCTTGTCGGCATCGGCCCAAATCCCGCCTTCGATCGACTTTGGGTCAGGTTTGACCCCCGGAATACGCTCAGGGGAATCGTTTTTCAGATTGACGACCAGCGGCGTGCTGTCCTGCGCCATGGCCGGCAGGGCTGTCGCGGACGCGATCAGGGACAGCTGAACCAGGGCAACCAGCGCCTGGCGCGAAAATTTGTGCGCGTTCATGGTCCGCGCCTAGAAAGGCAGGGCTTTAAGCAGGGCGTCGACCCCGGCGGTGTCGCCGGCCTCGGTGCGCAGGTCGGTGCCGGCGCCGAAGGCGACCTGCTTGTACCACACGATCTTGCCGGTATTCAGGTCGACCAGGGTGCCCGACAGGGTCTGGGATCCGCCCGCCATGAGCTGTCCACCGGCGCTGCTGCCGGCCGCCGCGAGAAGAATGCCCATGGCGACGCGCCCGCCGGAGGAATAGTTGCCGCTGGCATGGACGAACAGGATATAGGCCGCCGGGGTCGTATCGCTTTCCGGGCGCAGTTCAGCGGCGCCTTCACCCAGGGTCCAGTCGAAGCTCGTCTTGGTCGGCATGGGCAGATAAGCGTTGCTCTGGATGGCGGCGGTGACCGTGTCATTGAGCTTCAGGATTTGCAGGTCGCGCGACCCGTCATAGGCGGCCGGGTCGACGGTTTCAGGCGTATAGCCGCGGGCCTTGATGGCATTGGTCAGGGCCGTACCGAGATTCTTGGTGGCGTCCTGGTTCCATTCCTGTTTGGGTTGGGCGCCGCCGGTGGTCAGCAGGACCATGGAGGTTTCCGGAACGGCGATCAGGATCGGCGTCCCCGCCGCGGGCTTGTCGACCGATACGACGGTCGCAACGGGTGCCGCCTGCGCCGCAAATGACAGACACAAGCTAAGCGACACAGCGGTCGCGCACAACAAACGGCGCATGGAAGTCCCCCCGGAAAGCATAATAGGTTCAGTTGTTTCTGGCGTTACCATCGTGGTTTGCCATACTTTTTCAAAACGTAACTCACGTTTCCGTGTTCGGCAAGAGACAATGTTTTCGATTGCAAATCGATGGAGGCCGGCATATTCAGTACTGACTGGTCAGTACTGAAAGTCACCCTATGTCCGCAGTTCTTGCCTCGAGATCGCGCCGCGCCGCGCCGGAAGTGCGCCAGGCCGATATCCTGGATGCCGCCTATGCCGAGTTCGCCCGGCATGGCTTCGCCGACGCACGCATGGAGGACGTGGCGCGCGGCGCCCATGTCAGCAAGGGTACGGTCTATCTCTACTATCCGACCAAGCAAGCTCTGTTCGAAGCCCTGGTCCGCCGGGATATCCTGCCGCGTATCGGTCCGATCGTCGCCTTTCTCCGCGGCTATGACGGGCCGCTCGATGTCGCCCTGGAACGTATTGCGGCGGTCGCCGGGATGCTAATCGGCGAAGGCAAGCTGCCCATCTATCCGAAATTGCTGATGGCGGAATCGGGGCGCTTCCCGGAACTGGCGCGCTTCTATCGCGCCGAGGTGGTCGAGGTCATGTTGGGGGGGCTGGCCGGATTGTTCGAGCGCGCCATGCAGCGCGGCGACATCGGGCGGGCCGTCGCGCCCGTTATGGCAGCCCATCTGTTCATCGCGCCGTTCTTGAAAGCCATTATGTGGTCGTTCACCTTTGCAGCGACCGAGGACGTGCCATTCGCGCCGCAGCCTTATTTGGCGGCGCATGTAAAGACGTTTTTAGCCGGCTTAAGGGAGACGCAGGATGCGTAAAATCATTGTGTGCAGTGTGGCTCTGCTGGCCTTAGCCGGGTGTACGCAGAAGCCCGACAACAGCTATAGCGGCTATGTCGAGGCTCAGTCGGTCAGTATCGCGGCGCCGCAGTCGGGCTGGCTGACCGCGGTTAATGTCGACCGCGGCGATGCCGTGACGCCGGACGAGCTGTTGTTCACCCTCGATTCGACCCAGGCCCAGGCCACCCTGGCCGGCGCCGAAAACCGCGCGGCGGCCGCCCAGGCCAATGCCGAGGACCTGTCGAAGGGCGCGCGGCCGGCCGATATTGCGCCGCTGCAGGCGCAACGTATCCAGGCCCAGGCGCAACTCGACCTGGCCCGCGCCAACGAGGCTCGTTACGCCCAGCTGGAGCCCAATGGTTACGTCTCGGCGGCGCAGATGGATTCGCTGCGGGCGGCGACTCGATCGGCTCAAGCGCAAGTCGCCAATCTCGACAAGCTGATCCAGGAGAAGGAACTGGCGGCCCGGGAGGATCAATTGCACGCGGCCCAGGCCCAGGCGGCAGCCTCGGGCGCCGACGTCGCCGGTGCGCAATGGACGGTCGACGATCGCGATGTCCATGCCCGCCTGGCCGGCCGGGTCGACGAGCGTCTGCGTGAACCCGGCGAATTCGTCGCCCAGGGCTCTGCGGTGTTGACTGTGCGGCCGCAGGGGCGGGAATTTGTGCGCTTTTATGTGCCGCAGGCGGACCTAGCCAAGTTCCGCGTCGGCACGGTGGTCCACGTGGCATGTGACGGTTGTACGGCGACCGGCGCCAAGGTTCGTTATGTGTCGCCGGTGGCAGAATTCACCCCGCCGGTCATCTATTCGGTCAAGGAACGGCAAAAGCTGATGTTCCTCATCGAGGCCACCCCCGACAAACCTGAGGCGCTGCATGCCGGTCAGCCGGTGGATGTCAGCCTGTGAGCGAAGCGGAACTTGCCATCGATGTACGCGGGCTGACCAAGACGTTCGGCAAGCGCACGGCCGTCGACCACGTCGATATCAAGATGCCGCGCGGCCAGGTCTGGGGCTTTCTCGGGCCCAACGGTTCGGGCAAGACGACGACCATCCGCATGCTGTGCGGGCTGCTCCGGCCCGATGCAGGGGAGGGGACCTGCCTGGGGTACGACATCCTGAAGAACAGCCGCCAGATCAAGAACAATGTCGGCTATATGACGCAGAAGTTTTCCTATTGGGAAGACCTCAGCATCCGCGAAAACCTCGAATTCGTCGCCAATCTCTACGGCTTGAAAAACAAGAAGAAGGTCGTCGACCAGACGCTTGAGCAACTGGGCCTGACCTCGCGGCAGAAGCAACTGGCCGGCACCTTGAGCGGCGGCTGGAAGCAGCGCCTCGCCCTGGCCGCCTGTACCCTGCACAATCCCAAAATGCTAATGCTCGACGAGCCTACCGCCGGGGTCGACCCGCAAGCGCGCCGCGACTTCTGGGACCAGATCCATCGCCTGTCGGCGCAAGGGTTAACCGTGTTGGTATCGACCCACTATATGGACGAAGCCGAGCGCTGCGACCAGATCGTCTATATCGCCTATGGCAAGCTGATGGCCCAGGGCCGCGTCGAGGACATTATCGACCAAAGCGGCCTGTTCACCTTCGTCGCCGAAGGTGCCGGCGTGCGCGACATCATGGAAAAGCTGCGCGGCCAGCCGGGCGCCGACCATGTCGCCTATTTCGGCAATGCGCTCCACCTGTCGGGCGGCGACCTCGAGAAACTCCGCACCTTGATCGCGACCCACGGCCAGGCGGCCGGCGTGCGCTGGCGCCAGGAACGGCCCAACCTCGAAGATGTCTTCATCCATCTGATGGGGCAGTCCAAAGACAATTCGGTGGAGGCGTAAATGGGCGACGCTCTTAGGCGAATATTCGCCATCCTGCTGAAGGAATTCATCCAGATGCGGCGCGACCGCATGACCTTCGGCATGATGATCATGGTGCCGGTGATCCAACTGACCTTGTTCGGATTCGCCATCAATTCCGACCCGCGCCACCTGCCGACCTTGCTCTATCTCGAAGACGACAGCACCCTGGTGCGGTCACTGGTGTCGGGCCTGCAAAATTCAAGCTATTTCAACATTACCGGCCAGGTCCATAGCGCGAAAGCGGCGACTGAGGCCTTGCAGGCGGGGGAAACGGCCTTTGTCATCACGGTCCCTGCCGGCTTCACGCGCGATGTGCTGCGCGGCGACAAGCCGGACCTGCTGATCGAGGCCGATGCCTCGGACCCGTCGGCGGCATCGAACGCGGTCGGCATGCTCAGCCAGATCACGGTGTCGGCCTTGAAGCAGGACCTGAAAGGCGAGTGGGCGCCCCTGAACCAGACGGCGCCGCCGATCAATATCGTCGTCCACCGCATGTATAACCCCGAAGGCATATCGCAGTACAATATCGTGCCAGGCCTGCTGGGGGTCATCCTGACCATGACCATGATCATGATCACCTCGATCGCCATGACGCGCGAAACCGAACGCGGTAATATGGAAAACCTGCTCTCCATGCCGGCGCGGCCGTGGGAGGTCATGGTCGGCAAGATCGTGCCCTATGTCGGGGTCGGGCTGATCCAGACCGGGATCGTCCTGTTCGCCGCCTATTACGTCTTCAGCGTGCCGTTTATCGGTTCGCCGTGGTTGATGGCGCTCGGCGTGGCGCTGTTTATCGTCGCCAATCTGGCCGTCGGCTTCACCTTCTCGACCATTGCGCGGACGCAGATGCAGGCCATGCAGATGACCTTCTTCTTCTTCCTGCCGTCGATGATGCTGTCGGGCTTTATGTTCCCGTTCCGCGGCATGCCCGATTGGGCTCAGACAATCGGTCAGATATTCCCGCTGACCCACTTCCTGCGTATCGTCAGGAGCGTGATGCTGAAGGGCTCGGACTTTCATGCCATGTGGCCGAATATCTGGCCGCTGCTGGTATTTATCGTCGTGGCCATGACGGTGGCGATGATGCGCTATCGTTCGACACTCGACTAAACCTTACTTCATATGGGCTTCGATGATATCCAATAGTGGATGCGGCGTGCGTTTCAACTGATCCGCCTTGCCCTCTTCCTGGAGATAATAGAACTGGCCCTGCGTTACATCCGGCGCCAGTTCGTAGTCCATGGCGTCCCAGCCATCCTCGCGGAAGCCGTAAAACGCCCAGTGCGCCGAATGACTGTTCAACACATCCAGCACATCGTTGATATAGGCGCCGCAATCCACCCATTGCCGCACACAGCCGAATTCGCCAGCGACCATGCGGTTGTTCGGCACGTCATGCGCCGCCGCCCATTGGAACGGGCCATCGAGGAAGGTCGCCACCATGGTCTTGTCCCAGGTCACCTTCTTGGCGCCGAACCATGATTGGACGCCAGGATAGCGTAGTTGCGGGTTGCGTTTCAGATTGGGTGAACTGGTCGCCTCATAGGGCTCGTACATATGAAAGGCGTAGAGCACCTTGTCGTCCGACAGCTTGCTCGGCCAATAGCTGAAGCTCCAGGCATTGGCGTACCAGCCGCCGTCGACCATGATCGGGGTGTCGGGATCGGTGGAGCGGACGGCCGCAATGACCTGTTCGTAAAAGGCCGGCAGGTCGTGCGTCGTGCCCTTATACTTGGCGTACCAGGCTTGGCGCGTCGCCGGATCTGCCTGCTCGTCCAGTCCCATGCCCTTTTCCGGCGTCGGTTCATTGATCAGGTTATAGCCCGCTATCGCCGGATGATCCTTCAGCGCGAACGCCAGATCATGCCAGAAGGCCGCCGACTGGTCCCAATAGGCCATGTCGTTCCACAGCCGGTCGTCCTGTTTATTATCGTTCTGCTGGTTCCAGCGGTCGCCGGGCAGGGACAGGGGTACCAGAACGACCTTGATCCCAGCGGCCTGGGCCGCGTCGAGGCATTTGATCAACATCGCCAAATCGGTCGGCGGGATGCCGTCATAATGGTCGGCATTGCCGATGAGGAAGTCGCGCCCGGCGCCCTTCCACTTGCTGGGCGTCAGCCGCACCCAGGTGGCGCCGGTGGCTTTCAGGGCGCGGAAATAGGCTTCGTCGGGGACGCCCTGATTGAAGCTGTTGCCGCCGTATTGCGGGGTGTCCCAGAACGCAATCGTGTCGGCGGCGCGGGCGGCGGGAGACAGGGCCATGAGGAGGGCCGCGACCACTGCAATATTCAACTTCATGCCGAGCTCCATTTTCCGCTAGGGTGCCGTAAAAGTTGCGCCATGGCCAGAATTTACACGACCGTTAACGCCCCCGTTAACCATTTTTCGGCAAAATTTCCGGATCCCCCTGTCCGGAGTCCCCCATGGCCGCCCAGAGCACGACCATCAATCCGAAGCGCGACGGCATCCTGGCCGGCGCCCTGATCTTTGCCGTTGCGGCGGTGGCCAGCCTGGCCGTCTATATCGCGTCGCAAATCGCCATGAAGGCCGAGATACGTGAGAACCTGAAGGGGTTGGCCCAGGCCGCCGCCAATATGGTCGATGTCAAGGCGCACCTGACCCTGGATACGCCGGAAGAAAAGAACAACGAAGTCTATCGCAAGGTCGAGGAACCCTTCCGCGCCATGATCAATGGCGACGAAAACTTGGCCTATATCTATACGGTCGTCCAAAAGGACGAGAAGATCTATTTCATCGTCGATAGCCAGCCCGAGGGCCAGAAGGACGACACAAGCGGCATCATGGATGAATATGCCAAGGCGCCGCCGACCCTGGAAAAAGCCTTTCAGACCAAGACGACGGCGACGGAATCCAAGCCCTATACCGACGAATGGGGGACCTTCCTCAGCGGCTACGCACCCTTTTATGACGAAGACCACAATTTCGTCGGCATGGCCGGGGTCGATATCAACGTCAAGGCCTATAATGCCCGGATGGGCCAGGTGCGGATGGCCCTGTGGATCGGACTGCTGATCGCCGTGGTCTGTTCGGCGGGCTGCGGTTTCGGCGTTTATCGCCTGCGCCGCGCCATGATGCGGGCCGAGGTCAGGGCGCGCGAACAGCAGGATCAACTGGCGGAGATGGAAACCCGGAGGATCGAGGCGCAGCAGGCGGCCGATCAGAAGGCGGCCGAAGCCCGGCGCCAGGCCATGCACGACCTGGCCGAGAGCTTTGAAAACTCGGTCCATGGCGTGTTGCGTGACGTCGTCTCGGCTGCGGACCTGCTGCAGGCGGAATCGGAAAGAGTTTCGGTCATCGCCGTCGACACCAAGGACCGTTCACAGGCCGTGTCGCGCATTTCCAATGACGCCGCGCAAACCTCGTCGCAGGTGGCGGCGGCGTCGGAGGAACTGACGGCGTCGATCCGCGAAATCCGCGATCAGACGGAGAAGTCGAACCAGATCGTACGCTCGGCCGCCGACAAAGGGGCGTTGGCCAAGGATGTGGTTGAACGGCTGTCGAAATCGTCCGGCCGCATCGGCGAAGTCGTCAATGTTATCAACGACATTGCCGGCCAGATCAATCTGTTGGCGCTCAATGCCACGATCGAGTCGGCGCGGGCAGGGGAGGCGGGCAAGGGCTTCGCCGTGGTCGCCAACGAGGTCAAGAGCCTGTCGGGCCAGGTGTCGCGGGCGCTGGGCGAGATCTCGTCGCAGATCCACGACATCCAGAGCGAAACCCAGCAGTCGGTCGAAGCCATGGGCGAAATCCTGGGCATTATCAACGATGTCACCGAAAGCACGGTCATCGTCGCCGCCGCGGTCAGCCAGCAGTCGGACGTCACGCGAGAGATATCGCAGAACATTCATGCCACGGCGCATGGCGCCCAGGAAATCGCCAATACCATGGTCAGCGTCCTGTCATCGGCCGATGAAACCGGCATCACCGCCGAGCGAGTACGGGCGGCGACGGCGCGACTGCAGGCGCAGTCCCAGACCCTGAATAGCCAAGTCGACGTCTTCCTGCGTCAGGTCAGGGCGTAACTAACAGGCCTTTGCAGCGCAGCGAATGAGTAGATCGGAATATGCTATATTACCGCTTCGTTTTCCTTTTGCGTGCCGCCGTATATATCGCATAGCACAGCCATAAGCCGCGCCGCATTGTCATCGGCCAGCCGATACCACATGACCTGTGCATCGCGGCGTGCACTGACCAACCCCTCGGCCCGCATCCGCGCCAAATGCTGTGACGTCGCCGACGAGCTCAAACCGCTATAGTCCGCCAGTTCGGCGACCGAGCATTCGCATTCGGCGAGGTGACACAGGAGGATCAAGCGCTGTTCGTTGGCCAGCAGTTTGAGCAGGCGCGCCGCCTCGCCGGCGCGGGCCTCGAGATCGTCGAGCGCATCGAGAAGCATCAGCGCTCCGTCGGCAAACCGGCGGCCTTCCAGGCATTGATTCCGCCGCCCAGGTGATGTTCGACGTCCAGTCCGGCCATCTGGCAGGCATCCATGGCGCGCAGCGAACGGACGCCGCCGGCACAGGACAGCACCAGGATCTTGCCGTCATCGGCCGGAAGGGCGGCGGGATCGAAGGTCGAAAGCGGGTAATTCAGCGACCCCGGAATACGTTCGGCGGCAAATTCATGCGACTCGCGGACGTCGATAAGGGCGATTTGCGAGGCGTCCAGCGCCGTTTTGAGTTCCGCCGGGGTCAGGTCGCGGTGGTCGGGCAGTGTGGTCATCGGAGCGGTCCTCTCAGGTTAACGTCTTTATGTTAGATAATGCTAACATAAAGATTTTTCATGCCCGCACAAGTGGCCAAATCTATATTGTTGGTAAAAATCGCCTCGGCACGTTGATTGGGAGCGCTTTCAAAGAGGGGGCGCCCAGCGGCATAACCATAGTATTGGTAGCGCTTCCAATATGATCACACGTTGTAATCATGGGGCCTCAGGACGCAGCGATCCACCGGCCAAATCTCACCGCTCCGGAAGCGAAAGCGGCGGGGACGCGGCGGGTGTCATGACAGCGCTATCAACACCAAATCGCGGCCTGAATTTCTTTTCGACCTATGTTATATTTGCCACAATTCATCTCATCATTTGATAAATAATCGTATAAAAACAACATGATAATGAATTCAAAAAACCGTGAGCGCAACCAATGCAGAATGATAGCGCTACCCTCAAAATGTTATCGCTAACATAAAATTGACAACCTTGTCATATGCGCGCTGTATAGGGGGGCCAAGCGGCAAGAGGCTTGTTTCGGGGTCACAACCGGGACGTCACGAAAGCCCGTCGCTCAACGGCAGCAAAAAGACCTATGTTGGGGAGATACCATTGCGAAACCTACTGCACCCTCGGGTAGCCATGATGACGGCTGCCTCGATTATCGCGCTTGGCGCGGCGACCTCGGCCTTTGCCCAGGATGCCGCTCCGGCAGCACCGGCCGCCGATGATACGACTGTCGTCGTTGTCCGCGGCTTCCGCGCTTCTTTGCAAAACGCGCTCAGCGCCAAGCGTCGGAACAACCTGCCGATCGAATCGGTCGCGCCGGAAGATATCGGCAAGATGCCGGACCAAAACGTCGCCGAATCCTTGCAACGCCTGCCGGGCATCCAGATCAACCGCACCTTCGGCAGCGGCACCTCGGTCCTGATCAACGGCCTGCGCCAAAACCTGACGACCTTGAACGGCAATGTGTTCCTGACCGGCAAGGAATTCTATGTCTCGGGTGAAGCCGCCAACGGCGGCAACGGCGGTAATGCGCTGTACAGCTCGCTCGAAGGCATTCCGAGTGAAGAAATCGGCCGTATCGACGTCTATAAGAGCCCGAACGCCTCGCTGACCGAAGGCGGCCTGGGTGGTATTATCGATTTGCGTACCCGCGATCCGCTGGATGCGCCGAACGGCCTGACCGTCGGCGGCAATCTGCGTGCGTCCCAAGCTGCCGACACCGACACGACCGACATGAACGGCACCGTGGTCCTGACCTACAAGCCGAACAGCAGCGTCGCCTTCACCGGCAGCCTGTCGTCGAACGAGGAAAGCACCCACACCAAGGAATACGAAGCCTATAACCGTAATCAGTGGGCCTTCACCAATGTCGCCACCGGTCCCTATACCGACACCTTGTCGGCCTCGGACCAGACGACGATCGCCGACCACTATATCGTGCCGCAATATGCCTATTTCAGCGACATCTACAGCACACGCAAGACGACGGGCGCCTCGCTCGGCGTCGCGTTCAAACTGTCGGATTCGCTGAAGACCAAGTTCGACTGGTTCTATTCGAAGCGTGAAGAAACCACGCTGAACTATACCGACAAGGTGGCCTTCAACGGTTCCGGCGCCGGCTCTTTGGGCCCTATCCCCGGTATCGATCCGACCGCGGCTTACAGCATCGACAGCAATGGCGTGCTCGAATCCGGCACCATGAACCTGACGGGGGCTGAAACCCAGACCCTGTTCCAGGGAAGCGAAACCAAGGCCAATAATTTCCAGTGGCACACCGACTGGAACAATGGCGGCGCCCTGACCGGCACGCTCGACGTCTCCTATGCCAAGGCCAATTCGGACCTGCAAGGCGCCGCGGCCGACGTCGAACACGGCTTCTACAATGCCCGTCACGCCGATGGTTCCGGCGCCCCGGCGCAACCGACCGCACCCGGTTGTAACAATTTCGGCGCCAACTGCGACACCGGCACCGGCAATCACGGTTACGAAGTGGCATGGACCAATGGCGGCACGTCGGGCCTGCCGACGGCCATGGCGTTGGCGCCCTATGCCGATATCAACACCAACCCGAACTATACGACCTTCAAGTCGCATTGGGCGTGGGCCAATAAGACCGAACAGACGCAATCCGCCGTTCGCCTCGACCTGCATTACAAGCCGGAATATCTGGCCAGTGTCGACGGCGTCATCAGCACGGGTGTCCGTCTGGCCGAGCGCGATGTCGACCAGGTTTTCGGCCGCTATCTGCTCGACGGCGGTACAGCGGTGAACAACTGCTGTTCCGATCCGAACGGCGGCACCTGGCTCTACTATATCGATCCGGGCTATGTCTCCATTCCCTTCGCCACCGCGACCTCGGCGCCGGGTCTGGCCAAGACCGTCGATAACTTCGCCGTCGGCAGCATCGTCGTTCGCGATCCGACCGACATGATGGATCCGTCGACCTATCTCAACAGCGTATGGAACCACGGTCAGGGCGCGACGCCGAACAACAGCGAAAAGTTCTTCGTCGATACGCTGAGCTCGTTCAAGATCGCCGAAAAGACCACGTCTGCCTATGTCATGGCCGACCTGGGCGGCAAGGGCGCCAGCTACCACGCCAATTTCGGCGTGCGCATCGTCAATACCGAACTGACGGTCGACGGCGCGCAAACCGCGCCGGTGCCGACCTTCTATGGCTCGGCTTCGTGGAACGGCGTCAACAGCAACAACATCCCGGTCACCACCAAGCGCAACTATATCGACGTGTTGCCGTCGGTGAACTTCGTCCTGAACGTCACCGACGAACAGACGATCCGTGTCAGCGCCGCCCGCGTCGTTTCGCCGGCCGACCTCTATCCGCTGGGCCTCGGCAACAGCTATGGCTTCACCCGTGAAACCAATGGCCGCACCAATGTCCATACCGGCGTCAAGGACGGCTTCAAGTTCGATCGTGGTTCGTCCGGCAATGCCGAGCTCGATCCGTATCGCGCCAACCAGTTCTATGCTTCGTGGGAAAATTATTTCGCCCCGGGCGCCTTGGTCAGTGTCGGCACCTTCTACAAGCAGGTCGACAACTTCGTCGTTTATCAAAACATCCCGACCTTCGTCGACGATGATTTCGGCGGCAGCACGGCCAATGTCAACAAGCCCGTCAATGCCGGCCACGGTTCGATCTATGGCATGGAACTCAGCGGTCAGTACGGCTTCTCCAACGGTCTGGGCTTTGCGGCCAACTATACGATGTCGCAATCCTATTCCAACCAGACGACGTCCTTTACCAACGCCGCCCAGATCCCCGGCGTGTCGAAGAACTCGTTCACCGGCACTGTCTATTACGAAAAGGGCGGCTTAGGCGCTCGCCTGTCCTATTCGTGGCGTGACAAGGCGGTCAATGACGGTATCGGCGGTTCGACCTTCGCCTTTGCCGACGCGACCGGCGCGCCCAAGGTCTATGGTGTCTTCGTGGCGCCTTACGGCCAGGTCGACGGCCAGGTGTCCTACGACTTCAGCGAACACTGGGGCGTCATCCTGTCGGCCCAGAACATCGGTAACGCGAAACAGCATACCTATATGCAGTATCCGAACCAGGCCTTCACCTATGACGACAGCGGGAGCCGTTACTTCCTCGGCTTCAAATTCAAGTACTAAGCGTCCGAGAGTGCCGTCCCAGCTTGCTGGGGCGGCACGTTCCTCCTTGGCGGTAGCAGGTGAAAGCTTGCTGCCGCTCTTTTTTTGAGGGACCCAAACCATGACCGGACATAACGGCGACAAGCGTATCAAATCCATCGCCATCGTCGGGGGCGGGACGGCCGGATGGATCGCGGCCAGTATATTGGCGCGGTCGATGCATGGTTTGGGTTGCCAAATATCGGTCATCGAGTCGCCGGATATCGGCACGGTAGGAGTCGGCGAAGCCACCATTCCGCCGATCATCGACCTGTTGAAGTTTCTCAGCATCAATGAAGCCGATTTTATCAAGAATACCCAGGCGACCTACAAGCTGGGGATCAAGTTCCACGACTGGCGAAGCGTCGGGCAATCCTATTGGCATCCGTTCGGCACGTTCGGCGCGACGATCAACCGCCGGCCGTTCTTTCACGCCTGGCTGAAGGCGAAGGCCAACGGCTTGGCGCCGAAATTCAACGATTTCAGCTTGTGCGCGGCGCTCGGCGATGCCGACAAGTTCGCCTTTCCGGCGGGGCAGGGGGCCGAGGCCGGCCTGCGTTATGCCCTGCATTTCGATGCGGCCCTGGTGGCGCGTTACCTGCGCGCCTATGCCGAACAGATGGGAGTCGTCCGGTTGGAGCGCACGGTGGCGGGGGCCAGCCAGACCGCGGACGGCGCCATCGACACCTTGATGTTCAGCGACGGATCTCACCTGAAGGCCGACCTCTATATCGACTGCAGCGGTTTTCGCGGCGTGCTGATCGAGGACGTGCTGAAGACCGGCTATATCGATTGGACGCAACATTTGCCGTGCAATCGCGCGGTCGCCATGCCGACGGGCGTCAGCGCGCCGCGGCCGCCCTATACCCAGGCCAGCGCCCGCGCGGCCGGTTGGCAGTGGCGCATTCCTTTGCAGAACCGCACCGGCAACGGCTATGTCTATTCCAGCGCCCATCTGAGCGACGAGGACGCCTTGGCGGATCTGATCGGCCGGGCCGGGACGCCGGCGGCCGATCCGCGCTTTTTGCGCTTCACCACCGGCCGGCGCAAGCTGTTCTGGAACCGCAATTGCGTCACCCTGGGCCTGGCCTCGGGTTTTCTGGAACCGCTGGAATCGACCAGCATCCACCTGGTAATCAGCGGCATGTATAACCTGCTCGACCATTTTCCCGACTGCGATTTCGAGCCGCGCAACATCGCCGCCTATAATCGCGAACTGAGTGAGGAGATGGACCATATCCGCGATTTCATCATCCTGCATTACTGCCTGACCGAGCGCGACGATACGCCGTTCTGGCGCGATTGCCGCGCCATGGCGTTGCCCGATAGTTTACGCGAACGTATCGAAACCTATCGCCGTAACGGCCGTTTGCCGAACCGGCCCGGGGAATTGTTCACCGACCACAGCTGGTTCTATATTTATGAGGGCATGGGGGTGACGCCGGAGCGCTACGATCCGTTGATGGACGTCGTCGGCCGCGACCAGCTCCGCGATATCCTGGCGGGCCTGGCGGGCGAAACAGCCGCCGCGCTCCGTGGTGCGAAACCCCACGACAGCTATTTTTGATAGGTTATTTTTCGTGCTTTTCGTGGTTAAATTCCTTTTCCCGGAAACACCCCGTCTGATAAAATGTCCGCCCCAGCCACGCGTGATCCATGGCGATGGTAAAACGAAACTCACCCCCACCCAGGTCCTCATGCGTAACATGCGTGCGCCCAGGCGACAGCCAATGCGGCAACGGAACCTGCACGCCCATAACCTCCCAGAAATAGCGCTCGCTGATGAAATGCAGGGCACCTCGGCGGGCATGGACGCTGAGCCGCATACCGAACCCCATGCCGACATATTCGCACAGCCGGCCTTTGGCGTCCTCGCGCTTGCATGAGGTGACGAGGCATGGCGCGGCAAAACCGTAGGTGCGGCGCCACCATACGCCGCCGGTCGCGCGCTTCGTCAACCGAACCTCAGTCGGAACATCGCGGCCGCGGTGTGGGGTGAGGGGGCTGCCGATCAACAATGTCGCCAGCGCAAACAAACGCCCGGCCGGAGAACAATGGATCTTGTCCATCACACCGCTATAGACGATGTCGTGACCGGGCAGGGGCTCGTGCGCAAAACGTGCCTGGACATGCGGATTGAGCCGATACCAGTCATCGCCCATCAGAGTCTTCAACGGGCTGTCCGGCCTGGCCTCCGTGTGAGCTTGCGCGAATTTCATGGTCCCCACCCCAAAATCTTGACCTTGTCTCCAAATCGATCTATATATTTAGCTAACAAACTAAATGTATGCCGCTTCCCACATTTCGTCAACAGGCTAAATATATGCGTCCCGTCCAAGCGGCGAAAATCTTCGCGGCCATGGCTTCCGAGCCACGATTGAAGATTCTCGCCTATCTGTCCAAATCTACCATGACGGCGGGAGAGATCGCCGAACGTTTCGACATGGCCAAGCCCAGCCTGTCGAAACACCTCAGCATCCTCGAAAACGCCGGCCTGATCAGCAGCGTCAAGAAGGGCAAATATATCCATTACAGCATCGTCGAAGAGCATATCGTCAATACGCTGGACGGCTATCTGCAATCGGTCTGTTCGGTGCGCGGGCCCTTGCGCCAGGAAAGCGCCGCCAAGGCGGGGACTGAGCCGGGGCCGGAGGCAGACTGAACGGGCCTGTCGGGGGCAATTCTTCACCTGCCGTCACAAGTCTGGATTAACAAGTTCCGTGCGTGGGCTGTCACGGTCCCGGTGACGGTCCCGTTTCCGGTGCGAGCGGCGCAAAGGCGAAGCGTAGGCCACGCGTGTAGGATTCGAACGTAGTCGCGCTGTGCCGTTCGTCTTCGACTATGTGAAAGCTGTAATCGAAGCCCGCGCGATGTCGCGAGGCCAGGCGTTGGTTGAAGCGGATGATACCGTTGAGGTATTCGGGGGATTCATTGCCACCGACCGTTACATAGAGGCGTCCCACTTCAGGCACGCCCGATTGCGCCAGTTTGTCCTCGTACTGAAAAAGCCAGTCATGATCGACGGTCACGGCTGGCGACGAAGCGATATAGGCTTGAAAAAGACCAGGGCTGTCGAGCATAGAATATAGCGTAAACAGGCCCCCCAGGGATGATCCCGCCAAGACCCGATATGACTTGTCCGTGCTATAGTCTTTATCCACGAGCGGTATGATGGCTGTTTTCAAAGTGTCGAGGAATTCGGCGGCGTGTCCGGAGGCCTCGCCATTGTCGCCGAAGGGGACGGGAGACAGTTCCCACCTGCGGAGATCGCCATAATTCAGATTATCACCGGCATAGCCTAATCCGATTGTGATGAACTCCGGAGCGACGCGATCATAAGCCAAGGACCCTCCCATGGTGACGATCTTGGTAAAATCCCAATAACCGTCGGTGACATAGACGACCGGATAGGTTTTACCGGGCACTTTTCCATAACTGTCGGGCAAACCGACATAAAGCTGATAATGGCGACCTTCAGACGTGACAGGCAGGACGCGAATCTGAGTATTCGGCATGGTGTAGGCAGGAAGGGCGACAGGTTGCGCTTTCGATGACTCTGCCGCGGCAGTAACACCCGTCGACCCCAGCATAAGCGACAACACTATTCCGGCGAGTCTTGGCGCGAGCATTTTGATCCCCGTTTCCTGAGCTGGAACAATGGCGTGAATTAGCCTGGCTGGCAATCGCGATTTGTTGCTACGGGGACAGGCGCACTATTCCCGAGCGTTTCCGACACCAGGAAGAAAGCCGCGAGGCGAGAGCCAGGATCAGCCCATGCTTCTGAGTGCTGCGCGATTGTCTCGGAGCGGATCGCTGTCGAACGGATCGTATTCAGCAGAGCCGTTGTCGGTGCGACGAACGCCTCCGGCATGCCCAGAAATTGTCGCCCCGGAATTGGATAGAATTGGACAACTTTTTTGGCTCATCTGGGCCACCGGCGCGGCCAAACGCTCAAAAATCCGGAAATTGAGGCGACCGGTAGGGCCTGTTTAGCCCCCGCCAAGCCACGCCAACCTGCAAAAACCGGAGCGATAAGCCTCTAAACGACGCATTTACCGCCCCGTATTGCCCGGCCACATACACCTGCTGCACCCAAATGCGGTGACAGTGGCATGGATTGCAGCGGAACTCCCGGACAGTACCTATTTCTCGTCCGGCAAGCCGATCTTTCCGGTAGCGGCCTGGACCGTCACGCTCACATAGCCCTCGTGCGAGAAGGTCCGTTCGTGTTTGCCTTCGGTGCCACGTTCCTGCGAATAGCTGTAGCCGTAGCTGTACGGCGTGGGCGCGGCGTAGCCTTGGCTAGTCACCAGTCTGGTCTCGAAGGTACTGACGGCCTTGCCGACCAACGCAGCATTCGACTGGACAAGAATAAATCGTTCCTGCGGCAGCGGACGAAACTGCACGCCCAGGGTATTGCCCAGGATGGCGAAGCGATCGTCCGCAAAGGTCCGCGTTATTTTGCCATCTGCGTCCATAAGGCTGACGGAAGGGGCAAATGTCCGGATAGGTTCCTGAACGCCGCCTACCGTAACGGTGTGATTTTCACCATGGGCCGGAAGGGCATAGACGACATAATTGCTCGACGCCGCACCGGTCGTCAGGCACGGCTTCGTCCCGTCGATGAGTGTCGCCACGGAGTAATAGGCCAATTTCTTGACCGGTGTCAGCGATACGGCGTCCTTTGTCGACGGTTCCGCGGCGCAGGTCTTGCCCGACAGATCCAGCACGGCGACAGACGGCGGCGCCACGGGCACGCTGGCGCACGCCTGCAAAACCAGTATCGGTGCGATAGCCAAAAAGGATTTGAGCAGCCTCATAACGGTTCGCTCCCTATTTCAGCAGCTGCGCCGTCGCATGGGCCGACGCTACGATGGCGTTGCGCAGACCTTCGGCCGCTTTGGCCGGATCGGCTGCGATCGCGTCGGCACTTTCAAAACCATAGGCTGGATCGCCGGGAATATTGACCGTGACGGTGCCCGGGACAACGGCATTATATTCGACCTGGTTATCGAGCAGGACCTTCTTGGGATCCTTGGCATCGTACATTTTCACCGCAATGACGACGTAGGGACGCCACATCTTGGTGCCGCCGACCTGCTGGTAACCATAGCCGTATCCGTTGACGTCGAGGACGGCGCTGCTGGCCGGCGCATCGGCCTGAGCGGTAGCGACAAAAGTGTGTCGCTCGTCGCGCGCCGTCTTGAGGCTGGAGACGTCAAAGCTCTGGGCGCGCAGATCCGCTTCGAACGCCTCATCGAAAATGGCTTCAGCGTCAAAATTCTGAGTGGCCAGGGCAGCATTGATCTTCTTGTTCTGGGCGTTGGCAATACCCGCTTCGATACTCGCGGCCGCCACACCGACGATAAGACCCGCCAACCCTGCGCCGCTGGCCGCACTTGCCATATTCTGCCCGTTTGTCGCCAGTTTACGAACACTGGCGGACGCCGGCATGGCATCTTCGACAACCTGAATAGATGAAATACCCGATGTCGCGTGGTCAAAAGGTATCGGGCGATAGGGCGTTGCACATCCGCTGACAAAGGTCACAAGCAGAAGTGACGCAAAAACACGTTTCATTTGAAAAGTCCCCCCAAGTTTAAAGCGACAATCCCTCATTAAGCTTTTCGCTAGGGGCGCTTGTAGCGGCAATCTGGCAGATTCTACTGCGTTTGCAATCCCTGCATATTGAATTTTTATGTATTCCCGTAAAGCGCGAAATCGCCACAGCCAATAGCACCTTGATCCTGTTTCATTTCCATGCGCCTCATCGTGCGGGAAGGCTGGCACGTGGGATGGCTGGATTAACCCGGGGCAAGATTAAAGGTAGCCGATGCATTCACACCTAGCACCAACCGCCGAACAGGACGGCCGCAACCTTTATGTCGACCTGTTGCGCGGGGTATCCATCCTGGTGGTCCTGCTGCTGCATTACACCCTGGCCTATAAGCTGGCATCCAGTCCGGCACTGCAATGGGTGCCTCAGCCGATCCTGCATACGATCCTTTATAACGGCAATTACGGCGTCTCGGTCTTTTTCGTGATCTCCGGTTTTCTGATTACGTCGAATATCGTGAAGCGCTACGGATCGCTGGGCGCGATTGATGTTGCGCATTTTTATAAGCTGCGCTTTTTTCGGCTGTATCCGCTCATCGTCCTGGCGCTTGTGCTGATTACCGTGCTGGGCCTGGCCGGGCTGGCGAAATTTTCCAACATGGTTCACCATGAGGACCCCGGGGCTGGCTTCTTTGTCACCGCGGACCTGTCGGTGCTCACCTTCTGGCACAATATCCTCATGGAGCGGGTCGGCTATTTCAACTACGCCATGAATATCTATTGGTCGTTGTCGGTCGAGGAGGTCTTCTATCTGCTCTATCCCCTGGTGCTGCTTGTGCTGCGCCGGGGCTGGCTGCTGGTCGGGCTGGCGGGGCTGTGTCTGGTTGTCGGGCCCGTTTATCGCGGGCTGCACAGGGACGATGAGCTGTTCTTCATGTACGGCAACCTGGCTTGCATCGATATGCTGGCCTATGGCTGCATCGCCGCCATCGTGGCCAGCCGGTTGAGCCTGAGCCATGTCATGCGACGGTGGCTGGCGGCGCTGGCCTTTATTGCCATGGTCTGGGTCTATATGCGCGGCATCGGCGGCCATGAGGCGCTTGGCGCAACCTGTATCGGCGTCGCCGCGGCGGTGTTTCTCGTCGCCGTAGCGAATCTGCCGGCGGGTACGATCGCGCGCCGGGCGGGCGCACCGTTGGCGTGGTTGGGACACCATAGCTACGAACTTTATCTGTTTCATATCGTCGTCTTAGGGCTCATGCTCGAGATCGTGCCGCGGGCGGCGATGGCCGACGACTGGAAACTGCCCGTGCTGGTGCTGTTTGTCGCCCTATCCGGAGTGTCGGCCTGGGCGGCAGCGCGGTTCTGCGGCGATCCTCTGAATCGCTGGCTGCGCCATCGTTTCACGCCACAAATAAAGTAAAATAATACCTTAAATTTGTCCCTGATTATCCATTCGGAGCGCCGGTTTTCTGTGAATAAGACCACATCTACTCCGAATATCGGCACGGCACCTGATAAGACGTTGAACAACAAGCTTTTAGTGAGGCCATTATGGCGAACAAACATCTGATTTTGGCCGGTTTGGCAGCGCTCATGGCCGGCTTCGGCGGCGTGGCGCATGCCGCGCCCCAGGCGGCTTATGATTGGGCCAGTATCCCGTTCGGCGGGGGCGGCTATGTCGACGGCTTTCTCTATCACCCCAAACAGAAGGGCATCCTCTACGCCCGCACCGACGTCGGTGGCATGTACCGCTTCGACTATGCAGCCCACAAATGGCTGCCCTTGATGGATGGCTTCGGCAAGGACGATTGGGACTGCTTCGGCAATGTCTCCATGGCGGTCGACCCGCAAAAAACCGAGCGCCTCTACGCCACCTGCGGCCTCTATCTCGGCGACCGCGTTCCGGCCGGGGCGGTTATCCGCTCGGACGATATGGGCGCGACCTGGGCGATCACCCGCTTGCCGTTCCGGTTGGGCGGCAATGCCATGGGGCGGGGGACCGGTGAGCGGCTGCAGGTCGACCCCGCCAACTCCAACATCCTGTGGCTGGGCAGCAATGCCGATGGCCTATGGAAAAGCAATGACCGCGGCGCCAGTTTTACCCGCGTCGACGCCTTCTCGCCTAAGTCCGTGACCACGGTCCTGATCGATGGCCCGACCGTCTATGCCGGCTCCGGCGAGGTCGGCGACGGCCTTTATGCCAGCTATGACGGCGGCCAGACCTTCGCCAAAATCTCTGGCTCTCCGGCCTTGATCCCGCACCAGATGGCGCTCGACAGCGACGGCACTCTCTATGTCACCTTCGCAGACAATCTCGGGCCGCACGGCGTGACCGGCGGAGCGGTCTACAAACTGAAAGGCGGCGCCTGGACCGACATCACCCCCGCCAAACCGACCGGCCAGCTCAAGTTCGGCTATTCCGGCCTCGACCTCGATCGCCAGCATCCCGGCACCCTGGTCGTCACCACGTCCGACCGCTATCCCGGCCTCGATGACATCTATCTAAGCCACGACGGCGGCGCGACCTGGAAGCCCGTCGGACCCCAGGCCAAACACGATATCGGCGACCATGTCTGGCTGAAAAGCTATTTCGGCGACGACGATGTCAATGGCCCCAACCGGCGCAATATGGGCCACTGGATGGACGCGGTGAAGATCAACCCGTTCGACAGCAACGAACTGCTCTACGGCACCGGCTACGGCGTCTGGATGACCCACGACCTCGGCGCCCTCGACAGCGGCGGCGACGTCGACTTCGCCTTCGCCGACGACAATTTCGAGGAGACTGTCATCCTCGGCCTCGAAAGCCCGCCGGCAGGGCCGCGTGTGCTGATGGCGGCCGGCGATGTCGCGGGCTCCGCCTCCGACGACTTCTCGCGCACCCCGCAACACGGCTTGTTCGCGCCGACGCATGAGACCAATCAGAGCATCGCCTATGCCGAGCTAGCGCCCAACATCATGGCGCGGACGGCAGATCAGGCGGCGACCAGCGGCTATTATTCGCTCGACGGTTCGGAAACCTGGACGCCCATGCCTTCGACCCCGCGCGTCATCACCGACGCCGATGGGCACTTCCATACTTCCGGAAAGATCGCCGTCTCGTCGCTCGGCCACACCCTGGTCTGGGTGCCGGAGGGCGAGCCGGCCTATGCCTCCAACGATATGGGCAAGACCTGGACCGCAGCGAAGGGCTGGCCGGCCAGCGGCGACCGCGGCCTCGAAGCCATTGCCGACAAGGTCAATGACGCGACCTTCTATGCCTTCGACCGCAAGGCCGGGGCGGTTCTGGTCAGCCGCAACCGTGGCAGCGATTTCGCCCCCTGGGTGACCGGTCTGCCGGCGCTCGACGGTTATCGCGGCGGACAGTTGCGCGCCGTGCCGGGGCATGAGGGCGATCTGTGGCTGGCCCTGCCCATGGGCCTCTATCACGTTGCAGATGGCAAGCCCGTGGCCATGCCCGGCGTCGATGTCGCCTGGCAGGTTACCTTCGGCAAGGCGAAAGACGCCGGCGGTTATCCGGCGGTTTATCTGTGGGGCAAGGTCGACGGCGTCGAAGGTCTGTGGCGATCGGACGATAGCGGCGCTACCTGGACGCGGATCAATGACGACGCGCACCGCTTCGGGCAGATGCGCGCCATCGCCGGCGATCCCCGGCAATATGGCGTGCTCTATATCGCGCCCGACGGCCGCGGCATCATGGTGGGGAAGCCGCAATAAGGGTTATTGCGGCCCCATGTCGAGGATGAAGGCGGGGCCCAGGTCAATGACCTGCTTGGCGGTGTTCAGGTGCAGGACCAGCACCGTCGAATTGGCGGCATAGTCCTGATCGGCCGTGGCTTCCAGCGAATAGAGCTGCCAGTCGGCGCCGACGGTGACGTCCTGCTCGCCATAGGCGCTGTAAGGGGCCGCATTGACCTGAAGGCGCATGTGCAGGGTGGAGGCGGCGCCGCCGTCGTTTTTCGACTTCAACCATACCGCGGCGACGATCTTGTCGCCCTTGACGACCTTTTTAGTGATGGTGGCCTGGGCGGACGTGTCCCAGGGATTGCCGCCGTCGTGAGGCACCTTGACCTCGATGGCGCTGCCGCCCTGGACGGCGGCATCCTTGATCAGTTTGTGGCTTTGCGGGCCGTACACCGCCCAGCCGTCGCTGGGGTTATTGATCAGTTTTTGCGAGATGTCGTCGTCGGCGTAAGCGGCGGGAGCAAGGGCGAGCATGCATGCGCCCGCGATCAGCAGAAAGCGTCTGTTCATTGGTTTTTCCCTGGATATTTTTTGTCTCTTGGGAAGAGATTACAATAAATTAATGCGCTTTTCCATAGGCATAAAGTCCCAGGATCGTGCCGACGAATCCGCCAGCCTTTTGCGTGCTGAGGAAGGTGGCGTCGCTGTCGCCGCCCAAATGAACGAAGTCGGCCTTCATGTAGTTTTTGTCCTCGACATACATGCAGCGCAACCGGCCGCGCAGGACGTCGAGCGTCAGATGGATGCCGTGGCTGGCGTCGACCGGCTGTTCGGCCAGGATGACGCCGTCGCTCGGGTCGGACGGGCCGGCGCGGTGGGTGAGGATGACTTCGGTGACGCCGTTGCGGAGGGTGACTCCGCAGAAGGCGTAACTGTTGTCGGACTGAACCGCGGCCAGGCCGGCGCGATCGCCTTCGCCAGGGTTGAAGGTGACGAAGGTGTCCATGGCGGTGGTGTTGTTTTGCTGGCGCAGGCCGACAAAGCTGGGGCGCTGGGTGACGTCGCCCAGGGCATCGGGGCGCGCCGCCAGGGTAAGCGTCTTATGGTCGGGGCTGACGGTCAGGAAGTCGCTGGACGGACCACGGATCGACAGCCAGGTCAGCGGATCGTAGCCGTGGATGTCCTGATACCATGGGTTCGGCGGCGGGGAGGTGCCGAGGCCCAATGGGCGTTGCGCCTGTTGCGGGATTGGCGTGTTGCGATCGAGGATGACGGGATAACCGTCCCGCCATTTGACGGGCAGCAGGAAGGTTTCGCGGCCGGTATTGTAGAGGTCCGGGCCATAGGGTCGGGTTGCCAGGAAGACCGCCCACCAGTCGCCGCCGGCCGTCTGGACCAGGTCGGCGTGACCGGCCGAGGTGATCGGGTTGGAGCGGTTGGGATCGAGATCGCGCTGGGTCAGGATCGGATTGCCGGTCCACGGCACATAGGGGCCGAAGACCTTGTCGGCGCGGAAAACGACTTCGGAATGGTGGTCGCCGGTGCCGCCCTCGGCCGCGATGAGGAAATAATGGCCATCGTGTTTGAAGATGTGCGGGCCTTCGATCCAGGACGGCTTTTGGCTGAGATCCGTGCCGCCATTGACGATGAGCTGACGCGGGCCGGTCAGTGCCAGCGTCTTGCGGTCGAAGGCCTGGATCCAGATGGCGCGGTGGCCGTCATACAGCGGCGTGCTATCAGGTGGGCCGTTATTGATCAGATAGGTCGTGCCGTCGTCGTCGTGGAACAGCGACGGGTCGATGCCGTCGACGGGCAGCCATACGGGATCCGACCACGGGCCGGCCGGATCGGTGGCGGTGATGAGGAAATTGCCGCCGCAATCGACGCAGGTATTGACGATATAGAAGACGCCGTCGTGATAGCTGATGTCCGGGGCAAAGACGCCGCGCGAGGTGCCGAGGCCCTTGAAATCGAGCATGCCGGGCCGGTCGATGGCATTGCCGATCTGCGTCCAGTTGACCAGGTCGCGCGAGTGGAAGATCGGGATGCCGGGATAGAAGGCGAAGGTGGAATTGATCAGGTAGTAGTCGTCGCCGACACGGGCGATCGACGGATCGGGATAGAAGCCGGGCAGGACCGGATTGGTGTAGAGGTCCGGTGCTTCGCTGCGCGGGACGGCGTAGGACATATCCGCCAGGTAGCTGCCGCGCAGGCGAATGTCGCTGAAGACGGCACCTTCGGCATGGACACTCGTGGCCAGGACAAGGGCCGCCAACGCTGCGGTCAGGGTTTTCATCGGGCGCGCGCCGTCTGGAAGGCGGCGGCGATGGCGTCGCGCAAGGGTTTCGGCTTGAAATCCTCATCGAACGGGGTGGGGCGCAAACGCACGCCGTCGGCGCGCGGCGTAAAGCCCTGGAGCCAGTTATAGCGGTCGTCCATCCCCCAGCACAGCACATCGCGCAATTGCTTATAGTCGAACATATGGTCGAGATAGATGCGCGCCACGGTGGCGACGATGGCGTCACGCTGGGCGATATCGGTGGTGGGGATGCGCTGGTCGTCGACGTCGAATTCGGTGATCAGCAGACCGTAGTCCATGGCGACGATCTCGTCGAGGAAGGCTTTCCAGGCATTGACCTGGCCGCCCAGCAGGTCGAAACCGTTGCCGATATGGCTTTGCACGCCGACGGCGTCAACCGGTACCTTGTTGTCGCGGAACCAGTGCAGCAGTTTCAGCACGCCGGTGCGATGGGTTTCGTTGCCGGCTTCCCAGCTCATATAGTCGTTATAGACCAACTGAGTACTGGGCAGGTGTTCCCGTGTTGCTTCGAAGGAAATGCGCAAGGCGTCCATGCCGAGGACGCGCGAGAAGACGTTGCTGCGGACCTCGCCGGTCTTGGGGTCGATCGTCTCATTGATGACGTCCCAGGAGGTGAGGCGGGTGCCGTAATGATCGGCGATGGTAGCGATATAGTCGCGTAGGAGCTTCTCGGCGGCGACCTTGGGATTGGGGCCGAAATCGTAGGCCTTCAGCCATTGCGGGGTGAATTCGTCGCGCGCCCAGAACAGGTTGTGGCCGCGCATGGCCATGCCGTGGCCTTCGGCGAAGCCGAGGAGCATGTCGGCGGGGGCAAAGTTGTAACCGTCCGCACTGTTGTGCGTCACGTACATCTTCAGCTCGTTTTCCGGCACGATGATGTTGCATTCGCGCGCCAGCAGTTCGGGCGTGCGGGGATCGTTGAAGCCCCCTTTCAGGACGCCGACGGCCGAGCCGAAACGCATGCCCTTGGCAGCGGCCAAATCTTTGAGCGGGGTGGGCGCATCGGCCCGTGCTGAAGACGAGATGGCCGCGAACGGAAGTGTGGCGGCCGCGGCGGTGGCGGCGAGGGCCGTCAGGGACTGACGCCGGGTGGGGGCAATTTGACTCATGAAATTTTCCCTGTTGTATTTTTCTTTGTTAGCGGTAACAGTGTCACCGTTCCGGCGCAGCGTCAATGACGAATTGGTCAGATGTCGTCATCAGACCATGGCCCTTCACAAGACTGTAGCGTCGGACTAGAGTGACTTCAAAGCGACCGCCGTCACTGACGCAGGGGCGCGACAAGACAAAAAACAGGGATGATATCATGAGCAAGATTTCCATGCCGTCGGCGACGCGCCGCGCTTTTTCCGCCGGTGCCGGCGTCAGCACGCTTGCCGTGGCGCTGGGCGCCGGCGAGGCCCTGGCCAAGATCAAGGAGGTCTTGCCGTACAAGGATCCGCAACTGTCGATCGATGCCCGGGTCGCCGACCTTCTGGGGCGCATGACCATCGAAGAAAAGGTCATGCAGATGCAGTGCGTCTGGCAGGCCAAGGGCGCTATCCAGGATCCGGACGGGACTTTCAATCCGGCCAAGGCGACAGCCGTCTATCCCAACGGTTTGGGCATGGTGGCGCGGCCGTCGGACCAGCAGGGCCTGGCGACCACGACCGGCGCCGGCGATTCGGGCGGGATACCCAACCGCAACGCCTTCCAGACGGCCACCCACGTCAATGCCATGCAGAAATGGGCGGTCGAGCAAACGCGCCTCGGCATTCCGATGATCATGCATGAGGAAAGCCTGCACGGCTATGTCGCCAAGGACGCGACCTCGTTCCCGCAGGCGATCGGCCTGGCGTCGAGCTTCGATCCCGACATGGCGATCAAGATATTCACCGTGGCGGCGCGTGAAATGCGGGCGCGTGGCGCCAATTTCGCGTTGGCGCCGGTGGTCGACGTGGCGCGCGAGCCGCGTTGGGGCCGCATCGAGGAAACCTATGGCGAGGACCCGCATCTGTGCGGCGAAATGGGTAAGGCGGCCGTGCGCGGCTTCATGGGCGACACGCTGCCGCTGGCCAAGGACAAGGTGTTCGCTACGCTCAAGCACATGACTGGCCACGGCCAGCCGGAAAACGGCACCAATGTCGGGCCGGCCGAAGTGTCGGAACGCACCTTGCGCGAAGATTTCTTCCCGCCGTTCGAAAAGATCGTCAAGGAAACCAATATCCGCGCCGTCATGCCGTCCTATAACGAAATCGACGGCATTCCTTCGCACGCCAACAAGTGGCTGCTGACCACCATCCTGCGTGATGAGTGGGGCTTCAAGGGCGTGACGGTGTCCGACTATTTCGCCATCAATGAAATGATCTCACGTCACCACCTGGTGCCCGACCTGACCGAAGCGGCGTACCGCGCGCTCAAGGCCGGGGTCGACATCGAAACGCCGGACGCGGCCGCCTATCCGAAATTGCTCGACCTGATCAAGGCCGGCCGCGTCTCGGAAGACGAGATCAATGCCGTGGTCCGCCGTATCCTGGAAATGAAGTTCCAATCGGGCCTGTTCGAAAACCCCTATGTCGACGCCAAGCTGGCTGACAAGCTGACCGCCACGCCGGATGCCGTCGCCCTGGCGCGTCTGGCGGCGACCAAGACGCCGGTCCTGTTGAAGAACAACGGCCTGTTGCCGCTGGACGGCAAGAAGGTCGGCAAGGTTCTGGTGCTGGGGACCCACGCCAAGGATACGCCGATCGGCGGCTATTCCGACGTGCCGCGCCATGTTGTCTCGATCCTGGAAGGCGTCACGGCCGAGGGCAAGGCGCAGGGCTTCGATGTTGCCTATTCCGAAGGCGTGCGCCTGACCGAAGGCCATGTCTGGGGCCAGGATAATGTCATTTTCACCGATCCGGCGGTCAATGCCAAGCTGATTGCCGACGCCGTCGAAGCCGCCAAGTCGGCCGACACCATCATCATGGTGCTGGGCGACAACGAGCAGACTTCGCGCGAAGCCTGGGCCGACAACCACCTCGGCGACCGCGACTCGCTCGACCTGATGGGCCAGCAGAACGATCTGGCGGCGGCGATCTTTGCGCTCGGCAAGCCGACCGTGGTCTTCCTGCTGAATGGCCGGCCCTTGTCGGTCAATCTGTTGAACGAAAAGGCCGATGCCCTGATCGAGGGCTGGTATATGGGCCAGGAAACCGGCTGGGCGGCGGCGGACCTGTTGTTCGGGCGGGCCAATCCGGGCGGCAAGTTGCCGGTGTCGATCGCGCGCGGTGTCGGGCAATTGCCGATCTTTTATAATTACAAGCCGACGGCGCGCCGCGGTTATCTCGATGGCTCGACCAAGCCTTTGTTCCCGTTCGGCTACGGCCTGAGCTATACCACTTTCGATATTTCGGCGCCGAGGTTGTCGCAGGCGACGATTGGCGTCAGCGACTCGACCGTGGTGTCGGTCGACGTGACCAATACCGGGACGCGCGCCGGCGATGAAGTGGTGCAGATCTATATCCGCGACGACGTCTCTTCGGTGACGCGCCCGGTGCTGGAACTGAAGCATTTCAAGCGCGTTAGCCTGCAACCTGGTGAAAAGCAGACCCTGACCTTCACGGTCACCCCGCAGGACCTGCAATTCTATGGCGTCGACATGCAGCGCATTGTCGAACCGGGCACCTTTACGATTCACGCCGGACCCAATAGTGTCGATCTGAAGTCGGTGGTGTTGACGGTCGCTTAAAACCGTCACCGCCGGGGATGGACAGGCGTTGGAGGGACGGATGACGGATATGATGCGGCGCGGTTTGCTGGGCGGAGCGGTCATAGCCGGGGCTGCTGCCCTGGCTGGCCGGGCGGCGGCGCAAAACGCGCCCCAGGCCGATCCCGACGCTGAAAAGCTGCAGCAACAGTTGCAAGCTTTCAACGATCCGGACCTGTTGCGGGTCACGCCGATCGGCCAGGATTGGCCGAACCTTCACCGCTATCGTATTGCCAATGAGGATGCCGTGAAAAGTTCGGTCAAACCGCGCGCTGTCTTTATGGGCGACTCGATCACCGACAACTGGGCGGGTTTCAGCGCCGAGTGGTTCGACCAGAACAATCTGATCGGCCGCGGTATCGGCGGTCAAACCTCGTCGCAAATGGTCGTGCGCTTTATGGCCGACGTGGTGGCTTTGAAGCCCCAGGTCGTCCACATCATGGCGGGCACCAACGATATCGCCGAAAACCTCGATCCCTATGATCCCGTCGCCACCACCAACAACCTGATGGCCATGGTGAATATGGCGACGGCATCGGGCATCAAGGTCGTCCTGGCCAGCGTCCCGCCGGCAACCAGCTTTGCCTGGAAGCCCAATCTCGGCAATCGCGTCGATATGATCCGCGCCTTGAATGTGTGGATCAAGCAGGTGTGCGACCCGCGCGGCCATGTCTGGTGCGACTACTGGCCGGTCCTGGCCAATGGCGACGGCGGGCTGAAAACCGAGCTCGGCATCAACGGCGAAAGCGTTCATCCCAACAAGGCCGGCTATGACGTCATGGGCCCGGTCGCCCTGGCCGCGGTCGCTGCGGCTTTGGGGGCATGACCATGACAAGCGCCATCTTTACCCGGGGCGGTTTGTGGCTGGTCGCGGTATTGATGGTGGCGCCTTTGCCGGCCCTGGCCTGTGACGGTCCGGTCGCCGTATGCGACGGCAAGGGTGAGGGGTTCGCCCTGATCCGTGACGGCAAGCCGGCGACGGTGTATGTCGACGCCGGCGCCGTTCCGGCGGTTGCCAGGGTGGCCACGGACTTTGCCTCCGATCTCGAAAAGGTTTCGGACACGGCCCCCGCGGTGGTTCACGATCTCAGTGGCGTGACGGGCGATGTCGTGGTGATCGCCCAGGCGGATTCGCCGCTGATTACCGCATGGATCGAGCAGGGCTTGATCTCGACCGCCGTAATCGCCGGCCAATGGGAAGCCTACGAGCAGGTGGTGATCGATCGGCCAGGCGGCGGCAAAGCCCTGGTCATTATCGGCGCCGACCGCCGCGGCACAGTCTATGGCGCCTATGACATCTCGGCAAAGATGGGCGTGTCGCCCTGGTATTGGTGGGCCGATGTGCCGGTGGCGCAAAAAACTGATGTTACCGTCACAGCGGGCCAGCGCCACGATCAGCCGGTGGTCAAATATCGCGGCTTCTTCCTCAATGACGAGGAGCCGGCGCTCGGCGGCTGGGCGCGCGAAAAGTTCGGCGGGCTGAACCACGACTTTTACGCCAAGGTCTTCGAGCTCGATTTGCGGCTGAAGGGCAATATGTTGTGGCCGGCCATGTGGGGCAAGTCGATCGCCGACGACGATCCGGAAAGCCTGAAGACGGCCGACGATTACGGCATCGTGCTGGGGACATCGCACCACGAGCCGATGACCCGGGCGCAAGAGGAATGGCATCGCCATCAGGATCAAGGCGTCACCGGCGGGGCCTGGGATTACACCAAGAATGCGGACAATCTGCGCACCTTCTGGCGTGGCGGCATGGAACGCGCCAAGCCTTACGAGACCCTCGTGACGGTCGGCATGCGCGGTGATGGCGACGAGCCCATGACGGAGGGCACGGCGACGCAATTGCTGCAAACCATCGTCGCCGATCAGCGCAAGATCATTACCGAAGTTACCGGCAAACCGGCCAGTGAAACGCCGCAGGTGTGGGCGCTCTACAAGGAGGTCCAGGACTATTACGATCACGGCATGTCGGCGCCCGACGACGTCACCCTGCTGTTTTCCGACGACAATTGGGGCGATATCCGGCGCCTGCCCGATCCGGCTGCCCAGCCGCGCGCCGGTGGCTACGGCGTCTATTATCACTTCGACTATGTCGGTGGGCCGCGCAATTACAAATGGGTCAATTCCACCCAGATCGAGAAGACCTGGCAGCAGATGGAGCTGGCGCATGAGAGCGGCGCCGACCGGCTGTGGATCGCCAATGTCGGTGACTTGAAACCTTTGGAATATCCGCTGAGCTTCTTCCTGGAAATGGCGTGGAATCCGGACGCCATGACGCCGGACGCCCTGAAGGCCTATCCAGAACAGTGGGCGGCGCAGCAGTTCGGCCCGGAGCACGCGACCGAAATCGGCGACGTGCTGACGCGTTACAGCCAGTACAATGCGCGGCGCAAGGCGGAATTGCTGGATGCCGGTGTCTTCGGCAAGGACCCGCAGTGGTCGGCGCGCACGGCCGATTATCACGCCCTGACCATGACGGCCGAGGACCTCGGCCGCAGCCTGCCGCAGGAAACGGCCGCGGCCTGGTTCGAACTGGTGCAATATCCGGTCGCCGCCAGCGCTAATCTTTACGAGCTCTATGACCGGGTGGCGCGTAACCACGCCCTGGCCGCCAGCAATCCCGCCGCGGCGGGCGACGAGGCGACGGCGGCCAATTGGGCTTTCGGCCGCGACAGCACTTTGGCCGCTGCCTATAACGAAACCATGGACGGCAAGTGGGACCATATGATGGACCAGACCCACATCGGCTATACCGGCTGGCAGCAGCCGGATGAAAACATCATGCCCGATGTGACCGGGGCATCGGATCCGGAGGCGGAGACGCCGATTGCCGACCCGGCGCCGACGCCCGTGCCGTCGCCTTTCGACCCGGCCAAGCGGTTCAGCGATCTTGGGGGCTTTGTCGCCATCGAGGCGGAGCATTTTGTACGCAAGGTCGAGCGCAAGCCGGTGCGTTGGGCGGTTATTCCCAATCTTGGGCGGACTCTGTCTTCGGTTGTGAGTTTGCCGCAGACCGCGGCGCCAAGCGATGCCGGAATGTCGAATGCAACACGGCTCGAATATGACGTGACGCTCGGCCATGATGCCGATACGACCTTGAACCTTTATCTGGCGCCGACGCTCGATGTTAGGGGCAGGGGTGGTTTGCGTATCGCGGTGGCCATCGACGATGGCGCGCCGCAGGTTTTGAGCTTCGATTTGAAGCCCGATACGCCGGCGTGGAATGCGGCGGTCAGCGACAATATCGTCGTGTTGTCGGCGGCGTTTCCGGGCTTAAAGGCGGGGTCGCATACAATCAAGGTCTTCCGCGTCGACGGCAATGTCGTGCTGGAACGACTGGTGCTGGATACGGGTGGTCTGAAGCCGTCCTACCTCGGTCCGCCGGAAAGCCCGATGGTTCCCTGACTATTGTCAGACCATTTGTAGCATTTGGTTGTCAGAGGTGATGACGCAACGGCAAGCACACTTGCTATAGGTGGTTGAACGGAGTCCTTCATGTCACGCCCAGTCAACCATCCCTTGCGCGCCTCGCTCAGCGACCTGATGCACGAACGCGCCATTCCCGTCTTCAAGACCCCGGTCGCCGTGCGCAGCTGGGTTTACCTGGTCGCCGACGACGAGCGTCAGGCGGAGCTCGACTGGATCGACAGCCTGGACGGCAAGCACGGCGCCGAGCGCTGGACGCTCAGCGATGTCAATGCTACCGGCGGCGCCTTGTGGGAGCGCCACGGCGAGTTTTCGACCTATCTCAGCTATACGAACGACGTCAAGCTGGCGACGGAATCCAAGGGCGGGTTGGGCTTTTGCAAGATCCGCACGGAGGATTTTGCCTGGCTGGAAGGGGCGCCCGGGGCCGTCTTCCGCAGCGTCGAAATCGCTGTCTTGCCTTACGAGCCGAAGCCCGCGCAACTGCAAAAGGTCATCGATCTGAGCCAGGCCGTGTGCTGCGACGTCTTCGCCGGCAAGGCGCGGATCTGGAGCGATTTCCGCCAGCACGAGGGCGGAGCCGGGCGCATCTATGTCCAGGACAAGGGCTTGAAGAACGACGAGCTGTCGCGGCTGTTGCAGATCCTGATCGAGATCGGCCATTACCGTAAGCTGGCCCTGTTGGGCTTTCCAGTGGCGCGCGGATTGATGGCGTGGCTAAAGGACGCCGAGGCGCGGCTGGCTTCGATCACAAGCGACATGGCCAGCCAGAGCCGGTCGCAGGAGCAGATCCTGGAAGGGCTGATGGCCTTGTCGGCCGAGGTCGAGCAGAGGGTCAATGCCGTGCGTTTTCGCCAGGGTGCCACCGAGGCCTATTACCGCCTGACCGAAGACCGGTTGTTGTCGCTGCGCGAAAGCCGGGTCGAGGGCTTTTCGACCATGCAGGAATTTATCGAGCGCCGGCTGCAGCCGGCCATGCGGACCTGCGAGGCGGCGTCGCGGCGGCTGGACGATGTGTCGACGCGCATCGGCCGGGTCAGCGACCTGTTGCGGGCGCGGATTTCGATATCGCTGGAGGTGCAGAACCAGGGCCTGTTGAAGAACATGGACATGCGGGCGGGCTTGCAGATGAAGCTGTCGGCTTTGGTCGAAGGGTTATCGGTGTTTGCCGTCAGCTATTACGTCTTCAACCTGGTGAAATATGTCATCGATCCGCTGTTCGCCGGGCGGGAAGGGCTATTGCATCTGCTGTATGCGCCGATCATTCTAGGCATTGTCGGCGTGGCGTGGTTGTTTATCCATAGCCGCAAGAAGTCGATCGGCGTTCACGCAGAATGATCGTTATTTACCCAGGCGCTTGGCGTTGGCGACGGCGCGTTTGTGGATCGGGTGCAGGCCTTCCATCGCCAACTTGGCGGCGTGGCCGCCGAGCCGGGAGGCGCTGTTACCGGCGCGGTTCATGCTGCCGGCCAGTTTGAGGCTGCGCGTCATGGCCTGGGCCGGGTTTTGGCTGAAGGCCAGGTTGATCATGTCGTTGGACATGACGGACATCTGGCGGAAGGCCTTGGCCGTAGCCAGCGGGCTCAGCGAAAACATGCTGGTGCTCATGGCCAGGAAGGATTCGCCGGCGGCTTCCATCTTCTCGCTCGACATCAGGGCGAATTCCTTGCTGTCCTTGTCGGACGGCGGCATGTCGGACATGGCCATCTGGGTGGTGCGCGAGGTGATGACCTGGGCCGAAGCCATCATCATTTCTGTGGTTTGGGTGGCGAGGTCGAGCCAGATCGAGAACGGATTGGCGGACATAAAGGTGCGTTTGCGAGTCATGCCTTTACCATGGCGCGCAAAAGGATAAGAAAGCCATGTTATTCGTAAGGGGCGGCAAAATGAAGCGGTGGGGGATGACGGCGATGGCCTGGCTGGCTTTGGCCGGGGTGGCCCACCCGGCCGCCGTGCAGACCGGCGCGCAGCCGTGGCCGAAGGCTGTGGTCGCCTATCATTTCGACGCCGAACTGCTGAAGGCCGTGGGGACAAAGCGCCAGGATTGCCTGGGTTATCTCAAATGGCCGGCGTCGTCCCAAGCCTTCAAGGCGTGCAAGGCGATGGACGCCTGGCATTGGGCGACGGGGGTTGTTTTCGTTGCCGACGGCGGGCGGCTGGACAGCCTGGCCATCCAGGCCAGCCATGGCGGCGGGACGCTTGCGACCCTGGGGCATTTGCCCCTGGGCAATCATATGAAGATCGAGGCGGGGGCCACCTACGGATCGGTGCTGCATGAGTTCGGCCATGTGCTGGGATTGCAGCATGAGCATCAGCGGCGAGACCGCGATGAGTATTTGACCTTGACGCCGTTTCTGCAGGACGATCTCGATCATTGCGGCTTGAAGTTCACTGCCGTGTGCAACGACGTCCGTCTTGCCTTTCCCAAGGTGGCGATGCAGATGACGTCGGATTACGATCCGTGCTCGCTGATGCATTACCTGTCCAACCAGACGCCGCGCCATCGCGAGGATCCGCGGTGGAGGCATATCTTTACCCTGACGGCGAAAGGGGAGGCAGCGTTGGCATCGTGTCTGCCGCAATTCGCCAAGCTGCCGGAACGCTGCCGCAAGGTCGGCCAGAAATGCGCGATCTCGCACATGGACGCCGCGATCGTCAGCCGGTTTCAGGGCACCGCAGGCCATTAAACGCAGACCGGTATCAAGTCCTTACAGGCCTGTCTTCTGTTCTTATTGTGCCTTTACCGGCGTCGTCGCCATTGTCGCCGACATTTCACACAAGGCGAGACCATGGACAGCTTCGACACGAAAACCGGCAATGGCGGCGAGACCCATCAACAGGTACATCATAAGGGCGGCGAGCACAGTCCGTCCGGACAGGAGGCCCACCTGACGACCAATCAGGGCATCCGGGTTTCGGATAATCAGAACAGCCTGAAATCGGGCGGCCGGGGCCCGACCCTGTTGGAAGACTTCGTCCTGCGCGAAAAGATCTTCCATTTCGACCACGAACGCATCCCCGAGCGCATCGTCCATGCGCGGGGATCGGGCGCGCATGGTTTCTTCGAGCTGTACGAATCCCTGGCGGATATCACCAAGGCCGACCTGTTCCAGCGCCCGGGTGAGAAGACACCGTTGTTCACGCGCTTTTCGACGGTCGCCGGCGGCGCCGGCAGCGTCGACACGCCGCGCGACGTCAGAGGCTTCGCGGTGAAATTCTATACCCAGGAAGGCAATTGGGACCTGGTCGGCAATAACATCCCGGTTTTCTTCATCCAGGACGCCATCAAGTTTCCCGACCTGGTTCATGCCGTCAAGATGGAGGCGGACAAGGCCTATCCGCAAGCGGCGTCGGCCCACGACACCTTCTGGGACTTTGCCTCGCTGTTGCCGGAGACGACGCACATGCTGATGTGGGCGATGTCGGACCGCACCCTGCCGCGGTCGCTGCGCATGATCGAGGGCTTCGGCGTCCACACCTTCGTCATGGTCAATGCGCAGGGTAAGGAAAGCTTCGTCAAGTTCCATTGGCGGCCGAAGCTAGGGCTGCAATCGACGGTATGGGACGAAACCCTGAAGCTGCAAGCCGCCGACAACGACTATCACCGCCGCGACCTGTATGAGGCCATCGACACTGGCAACTTCCCGGAATGGGAGCTGGGCCTGCAGGTGTTCGACCAGGCCTTCGCCGACGGCCTGCCCTATGATGTGCTGGATCCGACCAAATTGATCCCCGAGGAGGTGTTGCCGCTGCGGATCGTCGGGCGGATGGTCCTGGACCGCAACCCGGATAACTTCTTCGCAGAAACCGAACAGTCGGCCTTCTGCCCGGCCAATATCGTCCCCGGCATCGRCTTCAGCAATGACCCGTTGTTGCAGGGGCGGTTGTTCTCCTACCTCGATACGCAAAAGTCGCGTCTGGGCACAGCCAACTTCCATCAGTTGCCGATCAATGCGCCGAAGTGCCCGTTCCACAACTTCCAGCGCGATGGTCAGATGCAGATGGCAGTGCCGAAGGGCCGCGCCAATTATGAGCCGAATAGCTTAAGCGACAACGGCGAGGACGGCGGGCCGCGCGAATGTCCGGCGACCGGTTTCACCACCTTCCAGGGACGGGCCGAGCGCGATGAGCAGGGGCCGAAATTGCGTATCCGCGCCGAGCTGTTCGCCGACCATTACAGCCAGGCGCGGCTGTTCTGGTTGTCGCAAACCGAGTCGGAGCAGGCGCATATCGCTTCCGCCTTTACCTTCGAACTGTCGAAAGTCGGGATCGCGCCGGTGCAGGCGCGAATGGTGGGTAATCTGCGCAATGTCGACGACGGCCTGGCCAAACGTGTGGCCGCCGGCCTGGGGATCGCCCTGCCCAAGACCAATCCGGCGGCGCGCGAACGGGTCGAGCTCGATGCGTCGGATGCGTTGAGTATCCACAAGAAGATGGTCGAAACCCTGAAGGGCCGTCAGGTCGGTATCCTGATCGCCGACGGCAGCGATGCCGGCGAGGTGGCGGCCGTGAAGAAAGCGGTGGACGCGGCCGGCGCCAAGGCGGTGATCGTGGCGCCGAAGGTCGGCGGCGCGAAACTGTCCGACGGCACGGTGATGAAGGCGGACGGTCAATTGGCCGGCTCGCCATCGCAGCTCTACGATGCCGTGGCGCTGGTGCTGTCGAAAGACGGCACGGCCATGCTGCTGAAAGAGGCCGCCGCGGTGCAATGGGTGATGGATGCCTTCGGGCATTTGAAAGCGATCGGCTTCAGTGACGCCGCCAAGCCCTTGCTGGACAAGGCCGGGGTCGAAGCGGACGCAGGCGTGGTCGGGCTCGGCGATTTGGCCAAGGCGGGGACCAAACGTTACTGGGACCGCGAACCCAAGGTGCGCATGCTCGCCTAAGGATGACGGCCACGCGGACAATCCGCGTGGCCGAACCCCGTTTTTGAAAAAGGACTTGACGACCGACTCCCCGAAGGAACAAAAAGGAAACCGGGGACGCGCAAAACGCCGCTCATGATGTCAGGGAGTAGGTGTTGTGGCGCGTGTAACGGTCAGGCTTTTCGATTGCTGCTGGGTTGAGGCCGTGGGTTATGCCCGGCCGCAATTGGTGATCCGCAAGCGGCTGAAGCCGGCCATCTATGCCATCGACGCGTGGCTGTACGACGAGGACGCCAATCCCTTGCCCGTCAATCCCGAAGCGCCGCGCATCACGGTTATCTATAATCTGCGTCAGGTGCCGGATCACAGGCGGGTGGGTTAGCAGCCCGCAGCGTATTTGTCGCGCCAGGGCTGGATGCGGCTGTTATTGCCGGCGACCCAGTCGTCGAACTCGGTGGTCGATATACCTGAAGCGGTCAGGGAGTCGCGGACCTCGTCCGCCATCTGATTGGCGTAATCGGCCGCGGTGACAAGCTCTTTGAGATTGGGACACATCGAATCGCCGTTGTTGTAAGCCTGCTGGGCGCCCTTGGCGTAATCCGACGCCGCCGCGATCATCCGGTCGTATTCCGCCATGACGCCGTCATAATAGGTCTGCCATTCCGGCGACATGGCATGGTCGCCCTGATGGGTGACGCCGTTTTCTGTATAGATGGCGGTCGAGCAGTTGGCGACGCTGTCATTGGCTTCGCTGGCCCATTGGTCGTTATCGGCCTTGAACTTCTGATAGTCCGCCAGTTCCGGCGAGTTTTGCGCCTGGACGGCTTCGAGGACCCTGGCGGAATAGGCGGCGGCCTGGGTCATGTCGGCGGCTTCCTGTTTGACCTTGGCGCAAAAGGCGGTGAAGCGGCCGGCTTCCATGTCGAGATGGGCGGCGTCGTGGATGTCGCGGGCTTCGTGGCGCAGGCGGATGGTCTCGTCGACCCAGGCTGTAAAGTCGGGCGGCAAGGGTGTTTGCGCCTGAACAGCCGGCGCGAGGACGAGGGCGGCGCAAACCGCGACGGTGGTGGCAAGACGCATGGCATGGACCCCGGATGATGGGGCTCAGGGTAGGGGCGTGGCGGGCGGCTTACAACTTACAAACCCTGTTATGTCGGCGGGATCATATGACCGCATATTGTGGCGACGCTATGCAGTAGTCAAGGCGCTGCATAGCACAGCTAAAAACATTGAATTATAACAGTTTTTAGAAATTAATGCAGTGGGTCGATATACGGTAATAGGTGGCCGTTAGCCGATCATGGCGGCGACGAGCCTGCGGACTTCGCGGCGGCTGAACAGGGGCTGGGCCGGCTTTGGTTTGGCGGGTGTGGTGTGGGTAGGGCGCTGGGGCGCGTGGGTGGTTTGGGTATAGGTATTCATAATAGTCCTCGGCCGCCGGTTTTTTCCGGACGGTCTTTCTTGTGGTAGGCGATTGGTAACAATAGCCGGATGCAGCCTTGGCCGATGCCAGGGCGATCAAACTGGATATGAGGAGAAACTCGCTCTGCACGCGGCGCGTGCCTTGGCAGGTGTTCGTAAACCCGCCGGATTATCGTCGTTGACGAGGGTTATATAGACGGTGTTTGGGGAAAAAGCAAGTTGCGTGTGAAACGATTGGTGCTCGGCACTTCCTAAGCCTTTTCTGCGAATAGATGAAGGAGTGCGGTTTCTCAACTACTCAAGTTTACGAAATTCGCTAACAGATAAATTTCGACAAATAATTGCTTAATAATTAGTTAATGATATTTGTTTTCCAATTCGTTTGGAGTGTTGGCGCGTAGAATTTGGCGCACTGGCATCAGCATGGCTTGATGGAAAATCCATCTGCGGAGACAAAATTTTATGGCCGACCAATTTGGAAACAAGGCCAGCTCGTCACCAATTGGAGAGCAAAAAGACGTCGACCGCCTTTTAATAAATTTGCTGGACGAACACAAAGAGGATTCCGATTTTTGGAGCTCAAAGGCGCGCGATAGGACGGACAGCGCGCATTGTTTATTTCAATATCCAGCGATGATGGTACCTGTTGTTCAACGCCGCCTCTTACAAGTGTTATTGGAGGCGCAACCGAATATAAATTCCCTTTATGATCCCTTTGTAGGCTCCGGAACTTCATTGGTGGCCGGTATGTCCTTTGGGTTAAACACATTCGGCAACGATATAAACCCGCTTGCGATACTGATCAGTCGCGTGAGAACTTCGCAATCGATAAACTTAAACATTGATCAGGCTTGTAAAGATGTAGCAAGGATAGCCCGGGAAGATAAGCTATCGACAATTGAAACTGATATGAAAGCGGTAGAAAAGTGGTTTAAGCCCGAAGTCGCTCGGGAGTTATCCAGTCTCCGCCGAGTGATAAGAAGGTTTGATGACCTTTGGATTCGCCGTTTTCTGTGGGTGACACTGGCAGAAACCGTACGTCTCACGAGCAATGACCGAACGTCTACTTATAAGCTGCACACTCGAGCGGCGCCAGAAATTGAACGTCGGGTGTTATCTCCAATTTCAATGTTTCGGGAAATTGGCGAACGTAGCATCAAGAGCTTACTGGCGTTTAGGCATAGTTTGGGCGAAAATAACCTCCTGAAAAAAGGACGCTACGTTTCCGAAACTCACGTCCAACTTGCCGATATTCGGACTGATCTGTCGCAAGATTGGAACCAACAAAAGCCGTTCGACTTGCTCATGACATCTCCTCCCTACGGCGATAATAGGACGACTGTTACTTATGGTCAGCATTCCTATTTGCCATTGAACTGGATCGACTTCGCTGACATCGATCCTAGAGTTGATTTAGGTGCGCTGCGTAGCACTGCAGAAATAGATGCCAGGAGCTTGGGGGGGCGTCTGCGGAAAATACCTGACGCTTTGGATGCGTTATTCGAAGCATCCCCCRGCCTAAAAAAAATATCGGAGAAACTACCCTTGGCCCCCAATGACGCTCGAACAAGATTGCTAAGCTTTTATGCAGATTTTTCGGAAAGCTTGAACAGTATTTCGTCACTCTTGGCTACGAACGCTTATATGGTATGGACTGTGGGAAATCGTAGCCTCGCTGGCAACCTAGTTCCCACCGACGAAATACTGGGTGAACTTTTAGAAGCTAGGGGGTGCGCTATTCTTACTTGCTTATCTCGACAGATTCACCACAAACGAATGCCTAGTAGAAATGACAGCACATCGACAATGCGAGAAGAGAAAATTGTTGTCGCGAGATCAAACGGAGCCGAATTATCTCAATCTGATCTTATTGTAGAAAGATTTCGGAAATTAAGAAATTCACGGAACTATCTATATCCAAGGTAGTGTTGTCAAATCTGATGTTTGGCTGAAGACATGAGCCTAAATTATACGTATCAATACAAAATTGTTCGTCATCTCGATCGAACTGCTGAATCTGAGTTGTAGTAATATCAGCCCGCGACCGCATTGAAACTCTCGCGGCACGTTGTTCGTAACTTGTCTGCAAACAAACCATTTTTAAGCCGCTCAGGTCTTTGAGCGTGGACAATACGTAATTGAGATATCTTCCTTCAACTAAACATATACCTTTTTGCGCCGCCACCCATTCCTTTGTTTCTTCGTCTATGGCTCGATGGTGATCTGAGGAAAGTTGCGCAAAAGAAATACCCAGAGACTTAGCGCATAATTTTACCGCTTCGCCGCACTCACGTAGCGGGACTTTCAATTTGGAGGCCATCGCTCTCGCGACCGACGTCTTGCCGGTTCCGGAGCCTCCATAGATTGCTATTATCATTGCCTCTGGAATACGCATATCTGTTCCAATGCCTCCCTCCCTAGTCTGTCGGAAACCCGCCTTCGTGATGGCGTGCGGCTTTTCGGCCCCCATATGAGTTTAAAATTTGGATTTGTTTTAGTTAGAACAGATTCAACTGTCCCACCAAACGCTCTTGATTCACCAATTATAAGGGCGCAGTAGGCTCCCGGACGCATTACCCTAGACATTTCGTTTAGGCATCTGCTCATGTCGTCCAGATATTCGGCGAGGATCGATTGCCTGCTCCTTTTGAACCGCGCGCCAATCTCATCGCCTCTATCTGAGGAAATATCCCACCCCTTCCACATGTAAGTCAAACGATGTGATTTGGCGTAGTCAATCATGCCGATGTAGGGGGGGGAAGTAATTATGCAATCGACAGATTCATCTCTAAACGGCATGCATCTAGCATCATGCCGAATCGTCAAATGCCTTGCATTCATTGGGTGAAATAGGTCATGAGCGGTCTGAAATTTAATCAGTTCATATTGGAAGAACGCCGCGGCCGAATGATATTTTTTTAATTTTGGAATGACGTTGTCTGCAACCCAGCCCCAATGGTGACGACGAGGCAATCCTGTCGACGTCACTGACTCGCCCGGCGAAGCGCAGGCAAACAACGTATTGGAAAATATGATTTCTAAGAGAGGCCGGACTGAGTGATTACAGATTGAAATCAATTCATTGATAAATCCTAGTTCACCAAGTGTGTCTTTAGAATACCAATCCTCCAAGCCTGTACCGAGTAAAGACTGTGGACGAGATTCTGGTAAAGCTAAGTACGCTAAGATTGCTGCAATATCAGTTCTTGATGGCGGAGATGAAGCTATGGCGAGCTTTGTTGACGCCAAAAAAGTGCACATTTCTAAACGATCAGCAGAAATGATGTCACGGCCGACCTTAATTGCTTCAAGTGCTGTTGTTCCGCTGCCACCAAATGGATCGAGCACGATATCTCCAGGCAACGACAAAATTTGCATTAAGTATGCCGGGATTTGAGGAATAAAGTTACCAGCAAACCAATGCATGCCGTGAAGCGTGTCGGCATCCACCTTCGATCGAGGAAAATCCCAATTCACTCGATTTAAGCGTTCTATGATGTTGTCGTTGTCTAGCTTTTTAGCATTCAAAGTAAGCACAACTGACTATCTACGCCTTCCGCTATCTTGTGATAAGGACCGATCTCCCGAGTATTAAAAAATTCTTCGGCTACAGAAATGATTTCAGCAGTTTCCTTAATGCTAAAGCGTTTGGCAGAGCCGTTTCCAAATAGCCATTGGTTTGATGAAGTTCCCATCACCAGAGTGTCGCCGTTATCCAACTGGATATTGAGCTTTCTATTGCGTTTATCTTTTATACCATATGCGAAACAATGCCGGCCCAACCGCTCAGTTATCAATTGTGAAAATGCTAGGAGCTTTGGAAAGCTGGGACGAGCGCCTTCGAACCAATGAAGTGGTGAAATGTCCCACAGTTCCCCACATAGCCACCGCTCGGTCGTTCCAGAAATTCTATGATCTACCGAAGAAAGCATTTTGGCCAAAAATTCATGGTCGGTCATACTCCAGTCAACGTCCGCAAGCACGCCGGTCTGAATGGCATTCACGGCCGCAGACAAAAGCATAATCTTGCCAGCAAAATCATACTCCGCAGGCATCAGCATTGAATAGACTTCAGAACGGAGATCGACCCATGCTGCGAGTGCTTCAGTGGCATTTGATGCAAATATTGGAGTTCCGGTATTGCTATCCACACCAGTGATAGATCGCGCTAAATGTAACGGTACTTTCTTGTCGATTGCCATACCAATATGATGTGCCACGCGAAAGACGTTGTCGATATTATCGATATCGATATCGCCAGAGATAACTTTCCCGTAACGCCCTTTACCCCGGATATTATCAACAATGACTTTTATTAGTTCATCATCATCGTTGCCAGCGACGCGACGCGCCCATTCCGGAAGCCCGGTTGGACGTCCGAAAAGAATTTGTCTACTAGTGCCACCCAGATCATCAGGAGCATTTCCGGAAATAATTTCAGCCAGCTTTTCTTCGTGATTAAAGCTTGTCCCTGCGAACTGATAGGCCTCTTCAACTAGATGGCCAAACGCTGTAATGGCCCAGTCGTGAAGTGCCGCAGCAGCAACAAGACCTGTTCGTTCAATATGAAGCAGGCGTTTTGTAACCCCTAACTCGGTTGCCAAATGTGCTACGCCCAATATGTGCTCGTAGCGCGACGAATTGGCTATTCCGGGCATGCTCAACGAGTCGATATTCGAAAGGCGGACGTGTCTAAGCCTTTGAATTATCGGCGTTGAAATAAGCGTTGCCAGATCATCATCAAATGAGATCGAGCCGTATAGCGCATCAAAGACGCTTCGGATTGCCATAACGAGGCACCYTACACTACGGAGGGGACTTTCGAAGGTCAACGTTTACGCTAGCATAGGAGGACAGGATTCTCCAATCACCTTCGTCGGGAGAAACCTCAGAAAAGACAGTGAACATACCACCCCACAGTCTTTCGGACGGCATTACATGTCTAAGGAATACACGGTATTGCTCGGAAGATTCCAGATCCGCCAAAGCGTACATGTTTTCGTAAATGACGGCCGTCGGTTTGCGGGGAGCACGGGGGGCTGACTGTTTCTTGACCGCGTTAAATGCTTTTCCGGACGCTGAGTGAATGCCCGCGTAACTAATTCCCGACTTCAGGCACTTAACGCCATGATCATTGGTAATTTTGTGCGTGGCCTTATCATATATGGAATCAACAAACCCGAAGTGAGGGGTATAAGCATCAACAACGATGATTTGGCTTGCGAACTGAGCAAGGTCGCTACCCGAGGCGCGTAATTGTTGGGACAAATATTCGATAAATTCAATTGGATGACGTGAAGCGGTCATATATTGCACGTAGTTGCCGCCCTTCAAAAACTCAACGGCTAACAATGCCAGTGCATCGTTGGCCTGGTCGTGACGATCGAGCGCGATCGCCATGGAGACAACTTTGGCGCCGACATGTGCGGGCGACATAGATGCGTTTGGAAAGGTTGCGGATATAGCGGCACGAATATTGTCAATAGAAGCGGGGGGTATATCTATGGCGTTATATTCATATAGTTTGTTGCTGGATAATTTTCGCCACAGCCTTTTCAATGTGCGAAGGGCGCCCGTATGCTTGAGAGAAATGCTATCATTTAATTGAATAAATCTTCTTGATATTCTCATTACTTGCATAAAGGACATGCCAAATGCGAACAGAAGTATAAGTGATCCTAAATAAAGTGGGAAACGCCAAGTTGTGACGGCTGCCAGTGCGTCAAATCCCCCTCCCAACAGTGACCATAAAAAAATTCCGAAAGCTTTATTGATGATGTATGGAGCTTTTCTTTCACTGCCAACCAGCGTGTAGACACTTACAATAAATGCCAGCAACGCGGCCGTAGCCCCCAGAACTGCCCACGCGGCCGTCGGTACATCTGACGGCGCCACCGACAGATAGATCGTTTTAAGTGAAACCCAGATTCCGTAAAAAAACTTGGCTATATCGTTACCCATTGAAATTCTCCAGCGTCTCGATCCGAACAGTGTGAACTTCAATCAAGTTGGCTAGCGCAACAGAGGCTTTGATCGCGCTATTCCATTTGTGTATCTGTGCTGCAAGGACATCGGGTGTAAGTTCAATGTTTTGCACTTGCTGAAGACACTTTTGTTCTAGCGCGTGCGGAGTGAGCCCGGCAGCTATGAGCTCGGCTTCAACGTCGGAGCGCGACCCTACCGCATACACAGGCAAATCTAATGTTATGCCGTAGGCAGCCAGCGTATTTGATAACGTTTCGACAGCTAACGGTGTTTGCTCCGGCCAGGTATTCTGGTAGCCGGCGTAACCGAATGACAGCCTTTCTGCGCCTAACGCAAACGCTGTAATCGCGCCAACGACAACATATCCATGATGACAAGGCAGGCAAGTCTTTTGATAGAATGACGTGTCGGTCATAAGTTCTCTCGGTTGGCGAATTAATCGCCATTCGGTCTGCGGAGGGAGAATGCGTTTCAACTCTAGCAGTCGCTTTTTCACCGAGTTTATTCCCACCAAGTGGTCCGAACAGATGGTGACGAGGGTCTGGGACATTGATCTTTCATTTAGGCGCACGACCGCTGCCGTCGAGTCTCGCCCGCCAGAAAACATGGAAACACAATGATTTAGCAATTTGCGGCCTATGTGCGGCGTCGATTATCTTAACTCACTACGACGATTCAGCGCAATATCTGCCATAAGTTGTTTCGGAGCAATGGTTAGCTCCCGTCCATTGCACGAAACTTACCAGATAGGCGCTCGCATGATTGATCCGATCTGTCCCACCGACAAACAATTGCATCAGCCAACAAGTCTTCTCGGTCGGGTGCATGTCGGCATCGTGACGCGAGGTCGCCCTAACCAGATCGTGGGCTGGGCGCACCTAGGATTTTAGGCATGCCATATCGTTGGGGCGGTCTCATGCTTTGCGGCGATGGTCGTCTGGGTAGCGGCCGATAGCTATCGTTGCCATATACAGCAGAAGACGTGGGGACACAGCCCCCACACCCCATAACTTAAATCACTCCGCCGGCACGGCCGGTACGTCGATCTCCGAACCCAGCTCTTTGAATTTCTGCGACATCTGCTGCATGCCGATTTCAGCCTCGAGGTCGAGCTTTTCGTTGTCGGTCATGTTGGAAGCGTAGTCGCGGACCTCCTGGCTGATCTTCATCGAACAGAACTTCGGGCCGCACATCGAACAGAAGTGCGCCGTCTTGTGGGCTTCCTTGGGCAAGGTCTCGTCGTGGAAGGCGCGCGCCGTTTCCGGGTCGAGGCCAAGGTTGAACTGATCTTCCCAGCGGAATTCGAAACGCGCCCGGCTCATGGCGTCGTCCCACATGCGCGCACCCGGATGGCCCTTGGCGAGGTCGGCGGCGTGGGCGGCGATCTTGTAGGCGATGACGCCGTCCTTGACATCCTTGCGGTCGGGCAGGCCGAGATGTTCCTTGGGCGTGACGTAGCACAGCATGGCCGTGCCGTACCAACCGATCATGGCGGCGCCGATGGCGGACGTAATGTGGTCGTAGCCCGGCGCGATATCGGTGGTCAAAGGCCCCAAGGTGTAGAAGGGGGCTTCGCCACAGGTCTTCAGCTGCTTATCCATATTGGCCTTGATCTTGTGCATCGGCACGTGGCCGGGGCCTTCGATCATGACCTGGACGCCCTTGGCCCAGGCGACTTTCGTCAGTTCGCCCAGGGTGTCGAGTTCGGCGAATTGCGCGGCATCATTGGCGTCGGCGATCGATCCCGGGCGCAGACCGTCACCGAGCGAGAAGGAGACATCATAGGCGCGCATGATGTCGCAGATTTCTTCGAAGTGGGTGTAGAGGAAGTTTTCCTTGTGGTGGGCCAGGCACCACTTGGCCATGATCGATCCGCCGCGCGAAACGATGCCGGTGACGCGCTTGGCGGTCAGGTGGATATAGGCCAGGCGCACGCCGGCATGGATGGTGAAATAGTCGACGCCCTGTTGCGCCTGCTCTATCAGGGTGTCGCGATAGACTTCCCAGGTCAGGTCCTCGGCGACGCCATTGACCTTTTCCAGCGCCTGGTAGATGGGCACGGTACCGATCGGCGCCGGCGAATTGCGGATGATCCATTCGCGGATATTGTGGATATTGCGGCCGGTCGACAGATCCATGACATTGTCGGCGCCCCAGCGGATGGCCCAGACCATCTTTTCGACCTCTTCTTCCATGGAAGAGGTGACGGCGGAATTGCCGATATTGGCGTTGATCTTGACCAGGAAGTTGCGGCCGATGATCATCGGCTCAACTTCGGGGTGGTTGATATTGGCCGGGATGATGGCGCGGCCGCGGGCGACTTCGGAGCGGACGAATTCCGGCGTGACATAGTCGGGGATCTCGGCGCCGAAATCCTCGCCATCGCGCAGGTGTTCGCCGAGTTCAGCCCGGCCCAATTCTTGACGACGAAGGTTTTCGCGGATGGCGATGTATTCCATTTCCGGCGTGATGATCCCGTTGCGGGCATATTCATATTGGGTGACGGATTTGCCGTCCTTGGCGCGTAGGACCTTGGGGAGATTGGGGAATTGCGGGGCCAGGGCGCCGGCCGAAACATTGCCATTGTCTTCGGGTTTGACTTCGCGCGATTCGATGTGTTCGACGTCCCCGCGGGCGCTGATCCAGGCTTCGCGCAGGCGCGGCAGGCCTTGTTCGATATTGGGCGTGAAGCTCGCATCCGTGTAAGGGCCGGACGAATCGTAGACGGTCAGCGGCGGTTCCTTGGCCGACTCGTGCAGGCTGATTTCGCGGAACGGGACGCGGATGTCGGGGAAGAGGCGGCCGGGTTCATAAACCTTGGTCGAGCCGGGAAGGGGGGTGTTGGCGACCTTGATCGGTTCGCGGATAAGGGGTTTGTTCATGGCGCAAGTCCTGTGTTGGGCAAAGGATTTGCGCGGGTTTACGGGCGTGAGGTGCCCGTCAAAACATCCACTTCCCTTCGCCGGCATGATCCGGATCAGGTTCGACGGGTTTTATCTCAGCCCCTTACAGGACACCCCGGTGAACTCAATAACTGCGGCGGAGCATAGGCGTGTTGGTGGCGAGGTCAAGGGGGGAAAGTGTCATTCGGAGCGTCCCCCCATCGTGGGCGGGAAGTTTTTCGCCATCGCAGCCTGTTGAGCGTTTCTCCAATCTGGCAAAGCCTCGCCGCATATAGATAGCGGTATTATAGTGCCTATTCTATTTCGCGGGACTTCCATTCGGAGTGCGGGTTTCTCCGAAAAGTGGCCACATCTACTCCGAATGCCCTCGCCAGCCCTCGCAAAGCGACCAGCGTTTCTTGCTTAATGCCGTGCGCGCCGTTAAGGATGATATTTCCTCGAATCCCGTAGCGTACCGCATGACCGAAGCCACCGACCAAGACGCCTATGATCCGCTGACCCCGGCGCCGGCGGAGAAACGCAGCCTGACCGGACGGGATGCCTTTGCCCTGTGGTTCAGTCTCGGCATCGGCTTGCTGGTCTTGCAGGGCGGGTCGTACCTGGTGCCGGGATTGAGCCTGGGCGCGGCCTTGGTGGCGATTGTCATCGGCAGCGCGGCCGGGGCGGTGTTGCTGGCTTTGGCCGGTGTCGTCGGCGCCGATACGGGATTGGCGACGATCGCGGCGTTGCGGCCGACCTTGGGCATACGCGGGGCTTCGGTGGCGGCGGTGCTCAATATCATCCAATTGGTCGGGTGGGGGGCGTTCGAGATCATCGCCATGCGCGATGCCGCCAACACCTTGTCCAACAACACATTCCATATGACCCAGCCCGTCGTCTGGACCCTGGTCTTCGGCGTTGCGGCGACCGGCTTGGCCGTTCTGGGGCCACTCAGCTTCGTGCGCAAGTTCCTGCGCCATTGGGGGCTGTGGCTGTTGCTGGCCGGCGCTGCGTGGATGACCTATGCCTTGTTGTCGAGCCATGATTTGATGGCCGAATTCGCACGCCCCGGTGATGGGTCTCTGGGCTTCGGCGCTGGCATCGATATCGTTGTCGCCATGCCGCTGAGCTGGTTGCCGCTGATTGCCGATTACAGCCGGTTCGGCAAGACGCCGGGCGCCATGTTCAAAGGCAGCGCCGGCGGTTATGTGTTGGCCAATATCTGGTTTTACGCGCTGGGGGCCGCCTATGCGTTGATGGCCAGGGACGACCCGCAGGGCATGTTATTGTCGGCCCTGGCGACGACGGGCGGCGGATTGGCGTTGTTGCTGATCCTGATCGATGAAACCGACAATGTCTTTGCCGATATCTTTTCGGCGGCGACATCGACCGCGACCTTGTTTTCCTTTTCGGTCAAGCATTTGGTGATCCTGTTCGGCGTGCTGTGCACCGGGATCGCCCTGTTCGTGCCGATGACCAGTTTCGTCAATTTCCTGCTGATGATCGGGGCGGTATTCACGCCGCTCTATGGCGTGTTGCTGGTTGACCATTTTATCGTGCGCAAACGCCGGATCGTGGCTCACGATATCCGCAATCCGATCGGCGTTTATCGCTATGTCGGTGGCTTGCATCTGACGGCGTTTGCCGCCTGGGCCATGGGCATCGCCATCTATTATTATTTCGTCAGTTTCCTGCCGGCCGTGGGCGCTACCTTGCCGGCGTTTTTCGCCGCGGCCTTCGGTTATTGGGCATTGCAGAAGACGTTTTCAGCCGTGTGATACCGGCGGCGAGGTCGACGGGCCTTTGAGCTCCAGGCGGTTGCCTTCCGGGTCTTCGAGATAGATGCTGGGGCCTTCGCCGTCGGCGCCGTAACGGTTGCCGACCTCGGCCACGATGCCGTGCGTGAACAGGCGGGCCAGGATGTGTTTCTCATTCCATGGCGAAACGCGGAAACAGACGTGATCGACATTGTGGCCGGCTGGCTTTTCCGCGACAGGGACCAAGTCGATCAGCGAGGTGCCGACGCGCAGCTGGTACAGCGGCACCTGTTCCTGGAACTGTTCGAATTGGGCGCCCAGGACGTCCATGTAAAACTTCGCGGCGCGTTCGAGATCGGTGACGCGAAAGACGACGTGGTCGATATTTTGAATCCGGATCATGCCCGAATTATAGGCAAGGCAGGTGGTTTAGGCCACTGGAATGTCGAGCTCGAAGTCCTGACGGATGCGCATTTTCAGGTCGTCCATGTCGCTGGCGAGTTGGGTGGCGATTTCCGGCGTCAGGACCTGGCGGGCCTTGGTAAAGACCTCGCCTTCCTCCTCCCCAACATGGTGGGTGACGGCGTGTTTCAGTTCGCCGAATTTCTCCAGCCAGAATTCGCTGCTGATCGGCGTGTCGTGCAGGGTTTCCAGCAATTCCATGACCTCATGGTGCTCGTGCGTCGCATGCTGCACCTTGTCGACCAGATTGGCGTCCTGAGCCGCCCGGGCCAGGGTGGCGTAGAATGTGCGTTCTTCGGCGGCGTTGTGAATGGCGAGTTCGGTGCGGATCTGTTCGAACATGGTGGCGCGCACCGCGGGCAGGCGGATCGATAACAGGTCGTCCATCAGGCCGGCCACTTTGCGATGGTCCCTGACGATATAGGCATAGATATCCATGGTAGCCTCCTGCATGCATGAAGGCATGAGGCTGTCGCAATCTTCATAACGAAGATATGCCGAAGCATGCCGCGAAGATAAGGAAATTATCAAGGCCGTATTTCGGGGCCGTATTTGGGGGCCGTATTCAGGGCCAGGTTTTCAGGAATGGGGGTGCGGACCGCCGCCGGTGACGACCTTGTCGCCCTCTTTCAGGTCGTAGCTTTGCACGACGGTGAAGGCGCCGTCGCTGGCGCCGACCCGGACGGGAATGGCGACGGGTTTGCCGCGGCTTAACAGGTAGACGACACCGCGGCCGGCGCCGACCCCGGCGCTGCCGATTTGGACATAGGCGAGTTCCAGTTTCGCCTGCTGGTCCTTGGTCAGGAGGGGGCGGATCTGGTCGAAGGCGATGCGCATGGTGTCGCGCAGGATCTTGCGGCGTTGATCGCCGGTCGCCGTGCCGTAATGGCGTTCGGCGTCGTCGCGCGCTGCGTCGAGGACGGGCTCGATCTGGCGGCGTTGGTCGGTCGTGAGGTCGAGCGATTGCAGCAGGGAGGCGTTGTGGGAGCTGCCCGACGTGCCCTGGGAACGGCGGGTGGTGGTCGTGCTTGTGCTGATACCCGAAAGTTTGCCGCGCGGATCGTAGGGGGTGAAGGCCAGGGCGGCGACGGGCACTTTCAGGACATCGTGGGTGGCGCCGACATCGCCCAATTCGACGGGCGCCAATTGATAGGGATTGGCCGGCGGCTTCGGCCAGAACAGCCAGGTTATCGCCAGCATGGTCAGGAGCGCCGCGGTCCAGCCGGCGACTTTGCGCGGCGACAGTTTGGCCCGCAGCGACATTTTTGGAATAAGGGAATCTCCGGCCATGGTGGCTGTATAAAAGCAGATCACGGCGCATTTATGAAATAAAAAACGCACTCCGCCCGGTCGCTGCGAGAGTGTTATCCACAGCCTGTGGAAAATTAGCCGCGCATTAATGAGTTCATCGTAAAGTTGACGTGCACGGCATGATGCCGGTAGGAGTGACGTTCGAAGAAACCATGCCCTATACAGTTATCGCCGCGACGGTTGTTTCACTGGGCGCCCTAGGTTTGACGGGGTGCAGTGAGTTGGGGATGTGCAGCAAGGAAAGCCTGTCGACCGCTGACTCGCCGGATGGCCGTTACAGCGTTGAGTTGGTTTCCGCCGATTGTGTCGGGACGTCCAAGGCGCGCTGGGTGGTGATGAAGAAGCTGGCCGGTGCGTTTCACGACAGCAAGTCGGTGGCCATTTTCGATGATTCCGATCCCGACGTCGATTTGAGGATCTCGGTCAAATGGGTGGAGAGCGATAAGGTGATCATCCATACGCATGGCGCCAAGGTGTGGTCGTTCCAGCCCAATTGGCATGACGTGAAGATTATGGAGAAGTAGGGCAGGGCAAAGCCAGCTCCATTTCCCGAACATCTCCAAGTCCGCAGGACCTGGCAGGGGCGGCCACCAGGCGCCGCCCGAAGCGGCGCTCTTCACATTTCCAAGTCCGGAGGACTTGGCAAGGGCGACCGCCCGCCGTCGCCGATGCGACGTATCTCTTATGAAAAATGTATACGTATTCAAGTTCCCTTAGCGGGCGGGACGTGGCACGCTGACGCTAACGCACCATAAATTCAGGGATCAGGCTTATGAAAATGTTCAATGCCGGCCGGGCTTTTGCCTGCGCTGTTTCCGCGTTCGCCCTTTCCATGGCCTTTAGCGCCGGTGCGCAAAGTATCGATGTTTCGCCGGTTGCCGCGACCAATACCCAGAGTTCCCTGCCGGCCAATTGGAACAAGGACGCCGCATTTTATGAGATCTTCGTGCGCTCGTTCAAGGACAGCGACGGCGATGGCATCGGCGATTTCAACGGCATCACCTCGCAGCTCGATTACTTGAAGAGCCTGGGCGTGACCGGGATATGGCTGATGCCGATGATGCCGAGCGAGGATCATGATCACGGCTATGCGGTCAATGACTATCGCGCTGTCGAGCCGGATTATGGCACCATGGCCGATTTCGAAACCTTCGTTCAGGAAGCGCACAAGCGCGGCATCGGGATTATTCTGGATTTTGTGATTAATCACGCGGGCAGCGGCAACGCCATCTTCCGCGACGCCGCGTCGTCGAAGACAAGTCCCTATCGCGATTGGTTCGTTTTTGCCGACAAGAATCCCGGTTGGTATGACGCCAAGTTACGCGGCCAGGATGGACGGTTCTGGAACGATCCGTGGATCCCCGTGAGCAAGACCGTTCCTGGCGGGCAGGGGCTCTATTACGGGGTGTTTTCGACCCAGATGCCCGACTGGAATTTGAGGAATCCCAAGGTGGTGAGCTATATCGAGGATTCGATGCGGTTCTGGATGAATAAGGGTGTCGACGGCTTCCGTTTCGATGCCGTGACCATGTTGTTGGAGGATGGGCCCAGATCCTACTTCAACAACCCGAAAAACCCGGCCATCGTGGCGCAATTGAACGACGTCGTGCAGTCCTACGATAACCGCTACCTGGTGTGCGAAGCTTCCGAAGGTCAGGAAATGTACATGGGGGCCTGTAACGCGTTTGCCTATGGGATGCAGGACTTTATCAAGGACAGTGCGCGCAAGGGTGTTTTGGCCGAGGGCCTGGTCAAGCAGCTTCAGTCGCCCAATCGCGACAAGATGCCTTTGGCTTTGCAGAGCCATGACTCCTATGTCGGCGATCGTTTGATCGACCAATTCGGTGTCGGCGATGAAGCCGATTACAGGGTGTCGGCGGCGATCTCGATCCTGGCGTCGCGCAACCCGTTTTCCTATTACGGCGAGGAAATCGGCATGAGCAATGGCGGGGTGTTCAATGACCCCGGCATCCGTTCACCGATGAGTTGGACGGGGGAGCGCCATACCGGCGGGTTTACGACGGGCAAGCCGTATCGCTCGCTGGCCATCAATGTCGGCAGCATGAATGTGGCCAGTGAAGCCGGCGATCCGGCGTCACTGCTGGAGGCTTATCGCGCGCTGTACAATGTGCGGCGTCAGTATCCGGTCATCGGTTACGGCGATATGAAGCTGCAATCGAAGGCGGGGGACGCAAGTTTGGTGTTCACGCGATCGGATGGCACGGATAGGGCGGCGGTGCTGGTCAACCTGACCGACCAGGCGCATTCGCTCAGCGTTGATACGGGCGTGGCCAATGCGTCGTTCAGCCAGGCTCTGGTGAAGACTGGGGATGCCGCCGGTGCGCCGGTCGCCAGTGGGAGCGACGGGCGCATAGCGGTGGTGGTGCCGGCCAAGTCGGCGGCGGTTTATGTGCCGGTGAAGTAGGGATGATTATTCCGACGCTCAGGGTGAAGGCGATGTGGGAGTCCGTCGCCTTTTATACGGAGGTGCTGGATTTCGAGTTGGAAGGGACTTGGCCTGAAGCGGGGGATCCGTCCTTCAGCGTGCTGAGGCGGCGAGGGGACGAACTGCATCTTTCGAGCCACGGCGGCGATGGTACGTTTGGCCAGGCCGTTGTGGTGCTGACGGAGGATGTGGAAGGGTTGTGGGCCTTTTACCGCGGCAGTGGGCTTGATATTTCTGGCAAGTCGGGCTCACCCGTGCACCAGGGCCCGACCGACCAGAGCTGGGGCACACGGGAATTCTATGTTGACGATCCGAATGGCCACACGATCAGGTTCGTTCAGCGCTAAGGTTCTATACGGCGCCGGATAATGCCCGTCCAGGTCAAGACCGTCAGGGAGGTCAGGACCCAACCGATCATTGTCAGGAGCGCCTTGGCAAGGTTCCACCAGAAACTTCGCGGTGAAATTTCGCAAACCGCCTTTTGGTTCAGATCAAGGCCGGGAACGATCATATCGAGTGCATATAAGGGCGCCTGAATGTGCCTGCCGCAGGGGACGTCTGTTACCCCGGACGCGTCGGAAAGAGGTAAATAGTCTTCGGGAATTGATGAGGCAGGATTATTCAGCCTCAATTGAGACGACACAGGTTGAGGCTTTAAGACCAAAATACCTACTCCACCGACGACGGTAGATTCGTGCTTTGGTGAAGCAGGCCAAAAATGGTTCATCGCTGTACTGTTAATTTGTATGCCATCATTGGCGCAGGAGATGAACACGGTAACGGCGGCAATGTACAAGCAGTATGTGATGGAGGCACTGATTGGACTCAGGCCCCACCTGAAGCAAAGATCGAATGGATAGAGTGGCCATTGGAAAGGATTGCGCAGGCCGCCATTGATACGCCGTTCGCTGCGCAATTTTTGCACTAAAACATCGTCGGCAGCTTCCAAGAGACCGTTTTGCTTAAGTACGTGTGACAAGGTGTCGAATGGCGAAGGGGCGTAATTTTCTCTATCTAACTTCACTTCATATTTGCCGCCGGTATAGCGCAGATATTGCATGTTGAGCCATGATTGCCAGTGGCGGGCGTTTGATTTCTTGCGAGACAGAAAGGACAGGAATTTATTTTTTTTAGCCCCGCCTATAAGATTGGTGATCGTTTCATCATGGTCTTTGATGTTGTTGTAAAGTTTTTGACCTTCGGCATCCTCTTTCAACAAGGATTCAATATCATCTTCGCTTTTGAAGCGGCCGTATGTGAATCCCTCCAGTCTAAGCCTGAATTGGCTTCCGTAGCGTAGGTCACCGTCATTGTTGAAGTCCGAAATAACATTGGCATGGGAGTTTATCAGGTCGATTGTCGTCGGAACTAGTTTCGGCTTCTTGTCTGTGCCAATGTCGTAAGGTTCACCGCCTGAAATCTTGATAAGGAATGCGCTTCTCACCTGAGCACCTCGAAAGCGAAGTCCGCGCTGCAGGAATGCATCACGCAAGTCGAAATTATTTTGAATAATGGCGCCGGACAGGTCAATTCGGCCGGTAGCGTGGAATTTGATCGTCCCACGGATATCGTTTCGCGTGTCGTTGGGGCCGCACATCAATAGCTTGCCGCCGACGTGCAAATTTGGCGCAATAATTTCGCCATCAACAAACGCGCCTGACATGTCTAGATCAAGTCCGACCTGGGCGTCGTGCAATTGCACCGAGGCGTCAGATTTGAAGATTTCGCGAAAATTCTTGTTGTACCCCATACGGCAATAACCTGCGACGTGCATGCCTTTGGCGCTGATGCCTTTCTTAAGTTGCGCGCCTTGCATATCAAGATCGCCGCTTATCCTCACTTCATCGAGTACGACAGCTTCCTTGGCCGTCAAGTGGGCGTGCATGCGCCGCCCCTCATACTCAAATACCCCCATGACGACATCAACTTCGATGTGGGAGTTGGAGGCGTCGAACATGCCGGCGAAGTTCGCCCCTTTGCAGTCCAGGTTCCCGCCAATGCGCGCGCCACGTAATTCTATAGGACCCGTGCAAATAAACGGCAGGATCCTCGCGTGACCTATTTCAACGCCGTGGTAGGCGCAAAAGCTCACCTCGCCCTGAGTCTTTAGTAAATTGCCATGAATGGACCCTTTGATGTCGGCGCCATTCATCCGCAGGCTGGCGGTGAGATTGGCATTGAAAAAGCGGAATTCTCCGATACCGTGAAAACGTACACAATCGCCTTCTTCTTCAGCTGGGCGTGAATCGAGAGCAACACGGCCTTCGATGTGGGCATTGCTGACGTCGAAAGCGTACATTTCTTCCGCTGTGATGGTCGCGCCATGCGCCTGGATCGATCCCTTCACCGTCGCGCCGTTCAGATTAACCCCACCGTAGCATTCGAAGTCGGGAAACAGCCTGATGTCACCTTCCACTCGGGCTTCGGCCAGATCCAGGGCGTAGCGGGCGCGCGTAGAATATTTGGTATAACCGGGGCGGGCAGGGGCCATGACCAACTTGGCACGGCGCGCATCAATGCCGTCTTCGATATGAGCGCCACGCAGACCGAAGCGGCAAAGCTTGCGTTGCTGGCATCCGTCCATGGTTCCAGCGGATTCGACTTCGCGAATATCGAGCTGGCCACTGATATAGGCGTTGTGAGCTATCACCAGACTGATTTTCGAACCCAGTAGGCAAAGCCGGCGCAGACGTGCCGATCTCAGGCCTATCGTGCCAGGGATATAGCAACGCTCCATGGAGAGGCGGGGGAGTTCGTCGCCGTTTGGCATGCAGCCGTAGTCGAGATTGAGCAGGTCGCCAAAAACGTGTGCGCACACCAGGCGCACGCCTGGGCCCGGCACGACGACAATTTCAGGCTCACCCTCTGGATCTACGAGTAACGGCAATCCAAGGATCAAGCGTCGCAATCTTTCCACGCGGATGAGGGCGCCGGGCATGCCATCGCTTTTCATTTTGTGTGCGAAGCTGGCCTCATCACCTCGTTTGGTCGCCATGACGAGAAACAGCTCGTCATCATTTAAATCCATATCTTCCATGCACCACCCCGTGTCTTTTGCTGCAATTAACCATAGGGTTGCGGATTTGGCGCGCAAAAAACAACGTATACGGACGTTGAAGGGCGGTTTTGACGGTTCGCGTCGCAATTAAATCACGGTCTGCTATGGGATTTAGCGCGACATCCTGCTTGACGCTTTGGAATCCTTCCTCTATAGCCCGCGGACCATTTTCGAGGTGGGGCTTTAGGGCTTCGTCTTGATGTGAATATATGCAAGGGGCTGTGTCCCCGCCGTAACCTCCATAGCGCAGGTTGCGGCTTTTGCGTTTATATGCATCGGGCCTCAAGAATAGCCTAGCCGTTCCAGCCCGGAACTCCTGAAACCTATGATCGCCCGGCCAAACGGCACAGGTCATAAAGAAGAAAGCCATCGAGTACGATGCCCACAGTCAACCAGCTTATCCGTAAGCCCCGCCAGCCGAAGCCCAAGCGCAACAAGGTGCCCGCCCTGAAGGGTTGCCCCCAGCGTCGCGGCGTTTGCACGCGCGTCTATACCACCACGCCGAAGAAGCCGAACTCCGCGCTGCGTAAGGTCGCCAAGGTGCGCCTGACCTCGCAGATCGAAGCCGTTTGCTATATCCCCGGCGAAGGTCACAACCTGCAAGAACACTCCGTGGTTCTGATCCGCGGCGGCCGCGTCAAGGATTTGCCCGGCGTCCGTTATCACATCCTGCGCGGCGTGCTCGACACGCAAGGCGTCAAGAACCGTAAGCAACGCCGTTCGCACTACGGCACGAAGCGTCCTAAGTAAGGAAAAGACATATGTCCCGTCGTCACCGCGCAGAGAAGCGCGACGTTTTGCCGGATCCCAAGTTCGGCGATCTGGTCGTCACCAAGTTCATGAACTACGTCATGTACGAAGGCAAAAAGGCTGTTGCCGAAAACATCATCTATGGTGCTTTCGACATCCTGGTTGCCAAGAAGAAGGACGCTACCGCGATCGAAACCTTCCACGCCGCGCTCGACAATGTCGCGCCGTCGATCGAAGTCCGTTCGCGTCGCGTCGGCGGCGCCACCTATCAGGTGCCCGTCGAAGTCCGTCCGGACCGCCGCCGCGCCCTGGCCATCCGCTGGCTGGTCAATGCCGCGCGCAAGCGTGGTGAGAACACCATGACCGAAAAGCTGGCCGCCGAGCTGCTCGACGCCGCCAACAACCGCGGCACCGCTGTCAAGAAGCGTGAAGACACGCACAAGATGGCTGAAGCCAACCGCGCCTTCTCCCACTATCGTTGGTAAGGCTTGGTCCGGCAGTTCGCTGTCGCCAAAATATTGCTTTCAAGCGCGGGCGGTTTGAGCTAAACCGCCCGCGCTGCTTGCAACTGAAATCATTAAATCGACATATCGACCGAAAGTTTTGAGGCTCTCCCATGCCCCGCAGTCATAAGATTGAAGACTACCGTAACTTCGGCATCATGGCCCACATCGATGCCGGCAAGACCACGACCACCGAGCGCATCCTGTATTATACGGGCAAGAGCCACAAGATCGGTGAAGTTCACGACGGCGCCGCCACCATGGACTGGATGGAGCAGGAGCAGGAGCGTGGCATCACTATCACGTCCGCCGCGACGACCACCTTCTGGCTGGGCAAGCGCCTGAACATCATCGACACGCCAGGCCACGTCGACTTCACCATCGAAGTCGAGCGCAATCTGCGCGTCCTCGACGGCGCGGTCGCCGTTCTCGACGGCAATGCCGGTGTCGAGCCGCAAACCGAAACCGTTTGGCGCCAGGCTGACAAGTACAAGGTGCCGCGCATCGTGTTCGTCAACAAGATGGACAAGATCGGCGCCGACTTCGACAAGTCCGTGCAGTCGATCCGCGACCGTCTGGGCGCCAAGGCTGTGCCGATCCAATTCCCGATCGGTTCGGAAAACTCGCTGAGCGGCCTGGTCGACCTGGTCCGCATGAAGGCGGTTGTCTGGGATAACGACGCCCTGGGCGCCAATTATCGCGACGAAGAAATCCCCGCCGACCTGCTGGAAAAGGCCAAGGAAGCGCGTCAGTACCTGATCGACAACTCGGTCGAGCTCGACGACGAAGCCATGGAAGCCTATCTCGATGGCCAGGAGCCGTCGGAAGAAGTGCTGAAGAAGTGCATCCGCAAGGCCGTGCTCAACGCCGCCTTCTATCCGATCCTGTGCGGTTCGGCCTTCAAGAACAAGGGCGTGCAAACCCTGCTCGACGCGGTTGTCGATTACCTGCCGTCGCCGTCCGACGTGCCGCCGACCCACGGCATCGACTACAAGACCGAAGAAGACGTGGTCCGCAAGGCTTCGGACGATGAACCGCTCGCCATGCTCGCCTTCAAGATCATGGACGACCCGTTCGTCGGTTCGCTGACCTTCTGCCGCCTGTATTCCGGCAAGCTGGAAACCGGCCAGGGCCTGCTCAACACGACGCGCGAAAAGAAAGAGCGTGTCGGCCGTATGTTGCTCATGCACTCGAACGACCGTCAGGACATCAAGGAAGCCTATGCCGGCGACATCGTCGCCCTGGCCGGCCTCAAGGACACCCGCACGGGCGATACCCTGTGCGATCCGATGAAGTCGCCTGTCATCCTGGAACGCATGGAATTCCCGGCCCCGGTTATCGAAATCGCCGTCGAGCCCAAGTCGAAGGCCGACCAGGAAAAGCTGGGCGTTGCCCTGGCCAAGCTGGCGTCCGAAGATCCGTCCTTCACCGTTTCGACCGACTTCGAGTCGGGCCAGACGATCCTGAAGGGCATGGGCGAACTGCACCTCGACATCAAGATCGACATCCTGAAGCGCACCTACAAGGTGGAAGCCAATATCGGCGCGCCGCAGGTTGCCTATCGTGAATCGATCACCCGCAAGGCCGAGATCGACTACACCCACAAGAAGCAAACCGGTGGTACGGGCCAGTTCGCCCGCGTCATGATCACTTTCGAACCCGGTGAACCCGGTTCGGGCTTCATCTTCGAATCCGCCATCGTCGGTGGCGCGGTGCCGAAGGAATACATCCCGGGCGTCGAAAAGGGTCTGGAATCGTCGAAGGAAAACGGTCTGCTGGCCGGCTTCCCGCTGATCGACTTCAAGGCCACTCTGACGGACGGCAAGTTCCACGACGTCGACTCCTCGGTCCTCGCCTTTGAAATCGCGGCTCGCGCCGCCTTCAAGGAACTGCGTGAAAAGGGCGGTCCCCGCCTGCTGGAACCGATCATGAAGGTCGAAGTCGTGACGCCGGAAGAATACCTCGGTTCGGTTATCGGCGATCTCAACGGCCGTCGTGGCATGATCCAGGGTCAGGACATGCGCGGTAACGCCATCGTCGTCGACGCCTTCGTGCCGTTGGCCAACATGTTCGGTTACGTGAACACTCTGCGCGGTATGTCGCAAGGCCGCGCCCAGTTCTCGATGACCTATGACCACTACGAGCCCGTGCCGCAGCACGTCGCCGACGAAGTGATCAAGAAGTACGCCTAAGAAACTTGGCCCGTGACATATTGTGTGTTACGGGCCTCCTCCATTTACCAATCAACCCCTAAGCATTGAAGGTCCGCCACGGCGGAGATGAAACATGGCCAAGGAAAAATTCAACCGCAATAAGCCTCACTGCAACATCGGCACCATCGGTCACGTCGACCATGGCAAGACGACTTTGACGGCAGCGATCACGATCACGCTGGCCAAGACCGGCGGGGCGACCGCGAAGAACTATGCCGACATCGACGCTGCTCCGGAAGAAAAGGCCCGCGGCATCACGATCAACACGGCGCACGTCGAATACGAAACCGCCAACCGTCACTATGCCCACGT
>NZ_JBFUDD010000015.1:0-114470 GCF_056404915.1 Asticcacaulis sp. P2_B1
GCGGCGAGCGCCGCGCCACCTCCCCCGTTTCGCACTGCGTGCTTACAAGGGAGGAGAATTAAAAAAAAGGCCCCGTTTCCGGAGCCTTTCTGTAAACCTTAAACCCCAACCGTGCCCTTGGTCGCTTCGGATCGTTTCTTCAACAGGGTATCGAACGCCGTCCACACGCCTTCGTCGCCGGTCCACTGTCCCTTGGTCGCCGCCTTGGAATATTCCGTGGCGCGGGCTTCGAAGAAGTTGGCGTGCTCGACGCCTGAGAGCAGGACCTGCAACCACGGCAGCGGGTTTTCCTTCTGGCCGCCGAACACTTCCGGCAGCTCCAGTTGCCGCAGGCGCCAGTCGGCGATGTAACGGATATAGGCCTTGATATCTTCCGGCGTCATGCCCTGGACCGGGCCCATTTCGAACGCCAGGTCGATGAACTTGTCTTCCATCGAGACGACCGTCTTGCAGCAGTCGATGATGTCGTCGGCAACGCTCTTGGTGACGGCCTTCGTTTCGCGGTTAAACGCGTGGTACAGCTTGATAATGCCTTCGCAGTGTAAGCTTTCGTCGCGCACCGACCACGACACGATCTGACCCATGCCCTTCATCTTGTTGAAGCGCGGGAAGTTCATCAGCATGGCGAACGAGGCGAACAGCTGCAAGCCTTCGGTAAAGCCGCCGAACATGGCGAGCGTCCGGCAGACATCGGCTTCGGTATCGACGCCGAAGGTCTGCATGAAGTCGTGCTTGTCGCGCATGGCCTGGTAATCCATGAACGCGCCGAACTCCGATTCCGGCATGCCGATCGTTTCCAGCAGCAGCGCATAGGCGGCGATGTGGATCGTTTCCATATTGGCGAACGACGACAGCATCATCTTGATTTCGGTCGGCTTGAACACGCGCGAATAGCGTTCCAGATAGTTGTCCTGGACCTCGATGTCCGATTGCGTGAAGAAGCGGAAAATCTGCGTCAGCAGGTTGCGTTCCGAGTCCGACAGCTTGGTCGCCCAGTCCTTGCAGTCCTCGCCCAGCGGCACTTCTTCCGGGATCCAGTGAACCTGCTGCTGCTTGCGCCAGAATTCGAAGGCCCACGGATAGCGGAAGGGCTTGTAGGAATGGCTGGGGGTCAAAAGGCCGGCGGAAGACTTGGCGAGCAAAATGGAAGAGGTCATGGATAATCCCGAATCGATACTGACGCCTTGCGGCCGGTGTACTATTCACTATCCCTTGTGGTTAATGCTAGGTTAACGACTAGATATAGTGGTGGATATGTCCGGAAATTTTTCCGCCGCGACTCGCTGGACACGGCAAATGGTTAACGCGCCGCTCTCGAGGTGTCGAGAGGGCGCGTGAAATGTTTCTGAAAGTTGATTGGATTACGGGTCCAGGGTCGTTACGACCCTGGCCACCGGAGGTCCTTAAACCTTAACCCCCGCTGGTCTTCACCGCGTCCCATGTCCGCGTCGGCGCATCCGTTGTCGCCGGCGCAGCGCCGCGGTTGACCAGGTTCGCCTGCAGCCAGGCCAGATTGGCGTCAGCCTGATCGGGCGGCAGATCCTGACGCAGCAGTCTCTCGGCTTCCGGCATCTTGCCTTCCAATCCCAGCACCAGGGCCAGGTTCTGGCGGATCTGCAAGGTCGCGCCGGTCTGCGCCACAGCCGTCCGCAACAAGGGTTCGGCCCCGGCCAGATCGCCGCTGCTGACCTTGGCCATGGCGATATTGGTCAAAACGGCCGGATTGTTCGGCGACATCTTCAAAGCCGTCGCCCACGCGCCTTGCGCGTCGTCGGGGCGCTTGACCTGGTCATAGGCGACCCCCAGCAGCGAATAGAGCCGCCAGTCATTGCCCTTCAGCGAGATGGCGTGCTGCAAAGGCTGGATGGCATAAAACGCGCTGTCGCCGGCGATACGCGCGCGTGCCGCCGCGATCAGGATATCGATATTGTCCGGCGCGACCAAAAGCGCGCGCTCGGCGGCGTCGGCCGCTTCGGCATTGCGGCCGATGGCGCGCAGCGAGTTGGACAGATAGAGCCCCAACTGCACATTGGTCGGATTATGATTGAACTGATCGTTGAAAAAGGCCGATTGCGTCAGCGGATCGGCGCGCAGCGCCTGCTGAATTTCGGCCGGTGTCGCCGGCCGGAAATCGTCCTGTTCGGGTGCGGCGACCGCGGTCGTAGCGCTGGCCAGCGGCGCCTGCACAGCTGGTGCCGTCGTGTCACCTGCGGCGGCCGGGGAGGCGGCAACCTGCACACAAGCCAAGGCAAACAACGGAATGAAGGCGAATTTCAATGGATTTGTCATGACACGACTCTTTATTCTGGCCCCAGTTAAGGATTCAGTGAGAGGAATGAAGATACAGTTAAGGTAGGAAACGTTTGGTTAACCATAATTTGAGCGCCCCATGCCCGCACCGCTGAAAACGCCGAAACCCAAGACTGAAAACCAGATATTCGCCGTCTTCGAAGAGGATGCCGCGGCCCTGATCGCGGACCTGGCGCCGGCGCAAGGAGGCTTCCTCAACGCCCGCAGCTTTACCGGCAAGGCGGGCGCCCTGGTCCTGCTGCCCAACGGCGCCGGTGCGTTTTCGGCCTGGTTCGGTCTCGGCGCGCGCAAAGCCTATTCGCCGTTGACCTTCCGCGCCCTGCCGCCGCAACTGCCGAAAGGCGCCTGGAAGCTCAACCTCGGCCATGCGCTCGACATGCACGCCATCCACGTCGCGTGGGAACTCGGCGCCTACAGCTTCCGCCGCTACAAACAGACCGCGAAAACCATCGACGCCGTCCTCGACGCCAGCGACCTGTCCGAATCCGAGCTCAGCGACATCGCCCTGGAAGTGGCCGCGCACAACCTGGCGCGCGATCTGATCAATACCCCCGCCAACGATATGGGGCCTGAACAGATCGAGGCGGCCGCCCGCAGCATCGCCACGGCCCACGGCGCTAACATGACCGTGACCGCGGGTAACGAACTGTTGAAGGCCTATCCGGCTGTCCACGCCGTCGGCCGCGCCGCCGCCGCCGACCACCAACCGCGCTTTATCGAAATGACCTGGCAATCGTCTGTTCGTGGCCCGCTGCCCGTCATCGTCCTGATCGGCAAGGGCGTCGCCTTCGATACCGGCGGCCTCGATATCAAACCCAGCTCCGGCATGGGGCTGATGAAGAAGGATATGGGCGGCGCAGCCCACGCCCTGGCCCTGGCCGACTGGGTCATGGCGTCGGACTTGCCGGTGAAGCTGCACGTCCTGATCCCCGCCGTCGAAAACTCGATCTCGGGCAGCGCCTTCCGCCCAGGCGACGTCATCGCCTCGCGCGCCGGCCTGTCGATCGAGATTGGCAATACCGACGCCGAAGGCCGCCTGATCCTGGCCGACGCTCTGACGCGTGCCGGTGAGCTGGAACCGACCCTGACGCTCGACTTCGCCACCCTGACCGGCGCCGCGCGTGTCGCTTTGGGCCCCGAAGTCATCCCCTTCTATTGCGATGACGAAGACGTCGTCCGCCAACTCGAGGTCGCCGCCATCGCCCAGCACGACCCGTTGTGGCGCATGCCGCTGTGGGCCGGTTATCGCGACGCGCTCGATTCCGATATCGGCGACATCCGTAACGATCCGGCCGGCTGGGCCCAGGCAGGCTCGGTCACCGCGGCTCTGTTCCTGCAAAGATTCGCCCCGAAATCCGGTGCCTGGGTCCACTTCGACATCTATGCCTGGAACCCGCGCGGCCGTACCGGCTTCCCCGTCGGCGCCGAGGCCCAGACCCTGCGCGCGGTGTATCAGTTGCTGAAAGCCTACTAATGCTGATGCCCATTTCCTGATGCCAGCTCGGCATCAGGCAAGGGCGACCGCCCGCCGCCGCTCGTGCGGCGAGCCATGCGGCGCTTGAGCTGTAAACAAAGCTTAACGGCGAGCCATCGCCGTTAAGACCCGCTTCAGCTTTCATAAATCTCCTGTTGACCCTGGCTGTTAACGTGACCTTTGCATAACTGTCGTAGTGTGGCTGTATCAAGAACTGAGGCACTGACGCAGATGAGCGACGAACCTTTTGACAAGCGCGTTACCCCGTTTCACAACGGTGTAACCGACGATGCCCACGAAGGGCTGATCCGCGCGCGCTCCTATGTGGCCGGTGAAGTCCTGAGCTGCTACGACGCCATCGCGCCGATCCTGTCGTCGCCGGAACACGGCGCCGAACAGTGGGATCAACTGCTGCTGGGCGAACGTTTCAAGGTCATCGAGCGCAAGCACGACTTCTATTGGGGCCAGGCCCTGCGCGACGGCTATGTCGGCTATGTCCCGGTGTCCGCCTTCCGCCGCGACTGGTACCTGCCGACCCACTATGTCGCGACCCTGCGCACCTATGTTTTCGCCGCGCCGAACCTGAAATCGTCGATCCTGACCTCGATCAGCCTTAACGCCCTGGTCAATGTTTCGCGCTTCGACAACGGTTTCGCCTATATCAACGACATGGGCTGGGTGTTCGCCAAGCATCTGAGCGATTTCGAAGCCTTTGCCGGCGATTTCGTCAGCGTCGCCGAAAGCTATATCAATGCGCCCTACCAATGGGGCGGCCGCGAAAGCATCGGGCTCGATTGCTCGGGCTTGCTGCAACAAGCCCTTTATGCCAGCGGCTATGGCTGCCCGCGGGATTCCGACATGCAGGCCAAGCTGGGCGTGCCGCTGAACATCGGCGCCGACCTGACCGGCCTGGAACGCGGCGACCTCGTCTTCTGGAAAGGCCATGTTGCCATAATGGTCGACGACGTCAACATCATCCACGCCAATGCCCACCACATGAAGGTGGCGATCGAACCGCTGAGCGACGCCGTGAACCGGATCGATGCGTGCGGCTCGGGTTTGCCGACGGCATTCCGGCGGTTGTAGGTTTCGGGCGGCTGTAAGGGCCTCCGGCGGCAAGGGGGCAAGCCCCCTTGACCCAATAATATTGAAAAAGACCCTGCCAGCAAAGCTGGCGGGGTTTTTCAATATTGGGGTTAAGAGGATTTGTCCTTTGCGTCAGTAGCTCTTATGGCCACCCGAAGCTAAAGCCCGCGGAAGGCTTCGACAGACCCGACCGCGCGTCGGTTATGGGTGCAGGGGCTGTGCCCCTGCCCGCCGGAGGCCCTTCGCTTGAAACAACAAAAAAGCCCCGCCGAAAAATTCGGCGAGGCTTTTTTGTTGTTATAATCCAGGAACCTACTTTGACGCGCTGGCCGAAGCTGCGGCAGGCGCCGGGGTTGGGGCGGCCGGGGCCTTGGCGGCGCCGGCAGCGGCCGGTGTTGCAGCGGCAGGCGCGGTCCCTGCAGCCGGAGCCGCTTCGCCAGCGGCGGGAGCAGCCGCACCGGCGGCAGCGCCGGGTGCGCGTGACGGATCAGGCGCCGGGATGGCGTAACCGGTCGAGCCCTGGCTGCGCAGATAGGCGATCAGGTTGATGCGTTCTTCCGGCTTCTTGATACCGGCGAAGGTCATCTTGGTGCCTTTGACGACCTTGGCCGGCGCGGCCAGGAACATATAGAGCGCGTCATAGGTCCAGTTCGGCGTATCCTTGGCGTGGGCCATCATGGCGTCGGAATAGCTCATACCTGGGTGCGAGGCGACCGGGCGGTCGACGACGCCGAACAGGTTCGGACCGGTCATGTTCGGGCCGCCCTGGACGTTGTTGTGGCAGCTTTCGCACTTCTTGAAGGTGGCTTCACCGGCAGCGACGTCGGCGGCCGGCAGGACCGTGCCCCAATCCGGCGGCGTGTCGACGACGGCAGCAGCACCGCCTTCGGCGGCTTCGGCCACTTCGATGGCATAGCCGGGCTTGGCCGGTGCGTGGGTGTCGTAGATCATGCCGGAGCCGATCTTCACGCCCATAATGACCAGACCGGTCGCCAGGGCCGCACCGAGAATTTTATTGACTGTAAGATCGCCGCTCATCTTGCCGAGATACCTGTGAATCGTTGTGTGCTCAAGCTTAGGCCCTGTAACAAGCGTGTCAACCGGCGGCCGTTCGCTTAGACATTCATTTCCTTGCGTTTGGCTCTCTGACACGCTACCGGCAAAGACGCAAGATCACTTTTGGCCCGGAGGGCGCAAAAGTCATCTGCACGTGTCAAATCGTCGCAGTTGCTAAAGAGGCAAGAAATATGGACCAACAGACCACACGCAAGATCGCCTATCAGGGCGAGCCCGGGGCTTTCAGCCATCAGGCCATCAAGCGTTGGTTTGGCGACTTTACCGCCGTGCCGTTTCCGACCTTCGAAGCCGCCTTTGCCGCGGTGACGGCCGGCGAATGCGAACTCGGCATGATTCCGGTCGAAAACTCGGTCGCGGGCCGCGTTACCGACGTCCACCACCTGTTGCCGCGGTCAGGCTTGAAGATCGTCGGCGAGCGCTTCCTGCCGATCGAGATGATGCTGATGGGTATTCCGGAAACGAAACTCGAAAACATCAAGGTCGCGGCGTCGCACACCATGGCCCTGCTGCAATGCCGCAAGGCCCTGTCCGAACTGGGCATCACCGCCGAGGTCTTTCACGACACCGCCGGCGCGGCGCGCGCCCTGTCGCAGACGCGCGAAATGGACCGCGGCGTCATCGCGCCGGAACCGGCTGCTGAGCTCTACGGCCTGAAAATCCTAAAGCGTAATATGGAAGATGCGCGCCACAACACGACGCGGTTTCTTATCCTGACGACCGAGGACCGCGCCCGTGAGCCGGCGCCGGACGTCGATTGCATGACCAGTTTCATCTTCCGCGTCCGCAACATCCCGGCCTCGCTGTACAAGGCTTTGGGCGGGTTTGCGACCAACGGCGTCAATATGACGAAACTGGAAAGCTATATCGAAAACGGCGTCTTCGCCTCGACCCTCTTCTATTGCGATGTCGAAGGCCGTCCCAGCGACAAGCACCTGGCCCAGGCCCTGGAGGAGCTCAACTTCTTCGCTGTCGATGTCGAGTTGTTGGGGACCTATCCGCTGGATCCGTTCCGCAACTCCGAAGGTCAAAGGTAGGGTTGTCCGCAGATTAGCGCAGATTTAAGCGGGTGATTTTTCAGAGACCACCGGCGTGGTTCGTAGCGCGCCGATAGTCCTCAAAGTCGATCCACAGATTACGCAGATTGCGCAGATTAAGGGCGCGCTTCGCGCCGAAATTTCGGACTGCCGCGGGCCGATCAATCTCTTCAAAAAAATCTGCGTAATCTGTGGATCACCCTTCTTGTGCCTCAGCGAAGGCATCAATCAGCCGATCAATCTCTGAAAAATCACCCGCTTTAATCTGCGTCAATCTGCGGACACTACTTAACTTCCGCATACACCTGATCGAACGTATCCGGCAAAATCGGCCCGCCGATCTTGTCGCTGATCGTCCCGTCCGGCCGAACGATATAGGTCTCCGGCACCCCGGAAATGCCCAGATCCAAAGCCATCTTGCCGTCCGGATCGCTCAGCACCTTCACGTAAGGATCATCGTATTGCGCCAGGAACCCCAGCGTGTCCTGGGGCTTGTCCTTCCAGGCGATCCCGATAATTGTCACGCCCTTGGCCTTCAAAGCCATCAGTTCGGAATTCTCGCTGATACATGGCGCGCACCACGACGCGAAGACATTGACCAGGACTGGCTTTTTCGATCCGGCGACCAGGGACTTCAAATCGGCTTGGGTCCCGTCATGCAGGTCGGTCAGGGCCAGGGTCGACACCGACTTACCGACCATTTCGCGCATGTCGTACTGCGGTTTTTTGTGGAAATTGTACCAGGCCATCACCCCCAGCAGCAGGGCGAAGATCACCAGCGGTGTAAAATACAAGGCGCGCTTCATTTCGCTTCGGTCGCCTGTTGCAGGGCTTCCAGCACCTTGCGGCGTTGTGCGTGAACGTAAAGCGACAACCACGTCAGCCCACCCAGGGCGACAAAGCTGAGCCCGAACGAGCCCCAGACGAACAGGCCGTATTTTCCCATATCCAGGTCCATGATCGTCTCCTAATTCAAGGTCAGGCGTGCCCGCAGCGCCCGGTATTTGCGGCCCAATATCTCGCTGTCGAGCCGGATCAGGAACAGCCACGCCGCCAGGCAAGCATAGCCGGCGAACATGATCCCGAGCGGCCACAGGATATCGGGCACGGTGATGATGGCGTTCTGCTGATGCAGTCCGCTCCACCACACGACGGAATAATGGATGATCGGCAAATTGACCAAACCGACCATGGCCAGGATCGCCGTCGACTTGGCGGCGCGAATCTCGTCCTCGATCGAGGCATGCAGGGCGATATAGCTGACATAGAGCAGGAACAGCACCAGTTCCGACGTCATGCGGCCGTCCCATTGCCACCACGTGCCCCACATCGGCTTGCCCCACAACGACCCTGTCGCCAGGGCCAGCCCCGTGAACACCGCGCCGATCGGCGCCAGGGCCTTGGCCGCGGCATCGGCAAGGGCATGGCGGAAGATCAGGCCGAAGAAGCTGGCAATACCGATGGCGGCATAGATGGCGAGGCTCAATATCGCCGCCGGCACGTGGATATACATGATCCGCACCGTGTCGCCCTGCTGGTAATCTTCCGGCGAGGCGAAGCAGAGATAGAGCCCCCACACTAGGAATACACCCGCGAACCCGGCCAGCCACGGCCGCAACGGCTGGGTGACGCGGGTGAAACGCTCGGGATTGGCGAGGAAATTGATCATGCAGCCGACATAAGGGTTTCAGTGTCTCATGACAAGGCGCTGCGCAGGGCGGCACCCATAGCGATCGGTCCTAACGCAAGGGCAAATAACGCGTAGGCAGCGAGGAAGGCGAGGGCCTGCAGCGGCGATGTCCCGCCTTGCGTTGCCTGCATCAAGCCGGCGCCGAATATGACCGGCGGCACGTAAAATGGCAGGACCAAGAGCGCCATCAGCACCCCGCCCTTGCGCGACCCCAGCGCCAGAGACGCGCCGACTCCACCGATCAGGGCGAAGCTTAACGAGCCGAGGAATGCGGCAATAAGTCCCATCAATCCAAGCGTCGCCGGCGCACCGAGAATGATCATCACAAACGGTGTCAGCAGCGATAGCACCAGGCCCGTCCCCAGCCATTGGCTCAAGCACTTCAACAAGGCGATCAGCTCCAGCGGCAAAGGCCCCAACCGCAAGGTGTCGAACACGGCGTCCTCGTAATCGCGCTCGAACAGCTTTTCCAGCGATAGCAGGCTCGACAAGGCGAGGCACAACCACGTCAACCCGGCGGCGATGCGCGTCAGGATCACCGAATCCGGCCCTAGCGACAGCGGGATCATCGCCATCAGGGTGAGATAAAACCCGACAGCCAGCAGCGGCCCGCCTCCGCGGGTCAGCGACAGGCCCAGGTCGCGTTTGATCAGGGCAAAGGAAGCGCGAACGAGGGGGCTCACAGCCTTTTCCCCCCAAAACAAAATACCCCACCACCACGAGCCTGAAGAAGGCTCGCGGTTCCCCTCCCCGGCAAGCGGGGAGGTTCAGAAATGCTTGATCCTCCTCGCTTGCCGGGGAGGGGGACCATGAAGCGAAGCGGAATGGTGGTGGGGTGGACAGAGTTTTCCACCCACACGGACGCCTCAGATAAATTACCCAAACGCCGCCTCCCGTTCTGTCATGGTCGGTCGTTGCAGGTGCAGGGCGCGCGTATCAAAGGGCAGGGGATCATGCACGGCAGCGATAATCATCCCGCCGTCGCTCACATGCGCCTCCATCAACCCGGCCAATAACGCCCGATGCCCGACATCCAAAGGCGCCATCGGCTCATCCAGCAACCACACAGGCCGCTTCGCCATCAACAACCGCGCCAGCGACAACCGCCGCTTCTGACCCGCCGACAAATACCGCGTCTCCAGATCCAGCAAGGCCGTCAAATTCAACACTTCGATCCCGGCCACGACCCCGCCCAGATACGCCGCCTGAAAATCCAACTCCTGCGCCACCGTCCGCGACGGCGACAACGCATCGTGATGCCCAAGGAAATGCACCAATTTCGCAGGTGCCACATCGGACTCAACCTGCGACCCGTTCTCAATAAAGGCGATTGTACCGGACTCAGGCGTCATAAACCCCGCCAGGGTGCGCAATAATGTCGTCTTGCCAACGCCATTTTCCCCCGTCAGGGAGATAATTTCACCGCCGCTTAATTCAAAATTCAAATTATGAATCAAAAGGTTATAGCCCTTTTTCAGGCTCAGCCCCTCGACCCGCAGAATCACCGCCATAAAAATAACCCTTCGCGCGCCACGGTTACATAGACGAAAACGAATAAGAAGTTTAGAAGGCATGTGCCCGCCTTCAAGGCTTTGCAGCGCAACCGGGAAACCCTGTGCGTCCCCGATCTGCGCGCATCCTTGGACATAAATCCGTCATCGTGTCGGATGGGCGGCATCTGAGAAGGATACGCGTACATGTCGTCTGTTGACAGCTACAAGTCCAAGGCCGAACTGAAGGTCGGCAAAAAAACCTACACCTACTACGATCTGAAAGCCGCCGAAGCCAATGGCCTCGAAGGCGCCTCGCAACTCCCGGCTTCGCTCAAAGTTCTCCTCGAAAACCTGCTGCGTAACGAAGACGGCGTGTCGGTGTCGAAAGACGACATCGCCGCCATCGCCGCCTGGGCCAAGAACAAGGGCAGCGTCGAACACGAAATCTCCTTCCGTCCCGCCCGCGTCCTGATGCAGGACTTCACCGGCGTTCCGGCCGTCGTCGACCTGGCCGCCATGCGCGATGCCATGGTCAAGCTGGGTGCCGACCCGGCCAAGATCAACCCGCTCAACCCCGTCGACCTGGTCATCGACCACAGCGTCATGGTCGACTATTTCGGCCACGCCGATTCCGCCGGTAAAAACGTCGACCGCGAATACGAACGCAATATGGAGCGTTACAACTTCCTGCGCTGGGGTTCGTCCGCCTTCAACAATTTCCGCGTCGTCCCCCCCGGCACCGGCATCTGCCACCAGGTCAATCTCGAATACCTGGCCCAAACCGTGTGGACCAATGTCGCAGACGGCGGCGAAGTCGCCTATCCCGACACCGTCGTCGGCACCGACTCGCACACCACCATGATCAACGGCCTGTCCGTTCTGGGCTGGGGTGTCGGCGGTATCGAAGCCGAAGCCGCCATGCTCGGCCAACCCATCCCCATGCTGATCCCCGAAGTCATCGGCTTCAAGCTGACCGGCCAGCTGCCCGAAGACGTCACCGCCACCGACCTGGTCCTGACCGTCACGCAAATGCTGCGTAAAAAGGGTGTCGTCGGCAAGTTCGTCGAATATTTCGGCAACGGCCTGACCTACCTCACCCTCGAAGACCAGGCGACGCTCGCCAACATGGCCCCGGAATACGGCGCCACCTGCGGCTTCTTCCCGGTCTCGCAAGCCACGATCGACTATCTCGCCAAGTCCGGCCGCGCCAAGGACCGCGTCGCCCTCGTCGAAGCCTATGCTAAGGCGCAAGGCCTGTGGCTCGACCCCGAACACGAACCCGTCTTCACCGACACCCTGGAACTCGACCTGTCGACCGTCGAACCGTCGCTCGCCGGCCCCAAGCGTCCCCAAGACCGCGTCGCGCTGTCCAGCGTCTCGACCGAATTCGCCGCCGCCCTGTCGGGTGACTTCGGCAAGGCCGGCAAGGAAGACGAACGCGTCCAGGTCGAAGGCTCTGACTTCACCGTCGGCCACGGCGACGTCGTCATCGCCGCCATCACCTCCTGCACCAATACGTCCAACCCCTCGGTTCTGATCGCCGCCGGCCTGCTGGCCCGCAAGGCGCATGCCAAGGGCCTGAAGGTCAAGCCGTGGGTCAAGACCTCGCTGGCGCCGGGCTCGCAAGTCGTCACCGACTACCTCAACTCAGCCGGCCTGACCCCCGACCTCGATGCTCTCGGCTTCAACCTGGTCGGTTACGGTTGCACCACCTGTATCGGCAATTCCGGTCCTCTGCCCGACGCCATCTCGGCCGCCATCAACAGCGGCGACCTGGTCGCCTCGGCCGTCCTCTCCGGCAACCGCAACTTCGAAGGCCGCGTCTCCCCCGACGTCCGCGCCAACTACCTGGCCTCGCCGCCGCTCGTCGTCGCCTACGCCCTGGCCGGCTCGACCAAGCTCAACCTGCGCGAAGAACCCCTCGGCATCGGCTCCGATGGCGAACCGGTCTTCCTGAAGGACATCTGGCCGACCAAGGCGGAAATCGCCGCCATCCAGGCCAAGAACGTCACCAACGCCCTGTTCACCAAGCGCTACTCCAACGTCTTCGAAGGCGACAAGCACTGGCAGGCCATCCCGGTCGCCGGCGGCCAGACCTATATCTGGGACGCCACCTCGACCTATGTCGCCAACCCGCCCTATTTCGACGGCATGACCATGACCCCGGACAAGGTCACCGACATCGTCGAAGCCCGCGTCCTCGGCGTCTTCGGCGACTCGATCACCACCGACCACATCTCGCCGGCCGGTAACATCAAGGCGTCGGGCCCCGCCGGCAAATACCTCTCCGAGCACAATGTCCCGGTCACCGAGTTCAACTCCTACGGCGCCCGCCGCGGCAACCACGACGTCATGATGCGCGGCACCTTCGCCAATATCCGCATCCGCAACAAGATCACCCCGGAAATCGAAGGCGGCGTCACCAAGCACTTCCCGTCGAACGACGTCATGTCGATCTACGACGCCTCGATGCGCTATCAATCCGAAGGCCGCTCCATGGTCATCTTCGCCGGCAAGGAATACGGCACCGGCTCGTCGCGCGACTGGGCGGCCAAGGGTACCAAGCTGCTGGGCGTCCGCGCCGTCATCGCCGAATCCTTCGAACGCATCCACCGCTCGAACCTGGTCGGCATGGGCGTTCTCCCCCTGCAGTTCAAGGTCGACGGCTGGGCCAAGCTCGGCCTGACCGGTGAGGAAATTGTCACTATCCGCGGCCTCGAAAACGTCCAGCCGCGCCAGGAACTGATCGTCGAACTGTTCCGCGCTTCCGATGGCAAGGTCGCCCGCTTCCCGGTCCGCTGCCGTATCGATACCCCGACAGAACTCGAATACTACAAGAACGGTGGCGTCATGCCCTACGTCCTGCGCAACCTGGCGCGCGGCGTGGTCGAAGCGGCCGAATAGGCTCGGCTGTAACCGTACAAAAGAAAAGGCCCTCTGGTTTAGCGACCAGAGGGCCTTTTCTTTTGCAGGGGCACAGCCCCTGCACCCATAACCGACGCTCGGCCACGCCAGTGCATGTCTTTCAACAATATCGCTGTTGAACGGTATTTTGATACCTTATATTTCTATTCGGAGTGCGGGTTTTCCTTAAATAAGGCCAGAACTACTCCGAATCTCGCCAGCTTGCCGACTTCATGCTAATCACACGCTCATGAAAAACCTGCCCCTGATTATCACTATCACCGGTCTGGTGATGGCCTTCTTTGCCGTCATCCTGAACCTGGTGCCCGACACCCCGTCGACAGCCCAAACCCTCGCCGCCGAGGCCGTTATCGCCGCCTTGATTGCCGGTGCTTGCGGCGCCTGGACCTTCCGCCGTGGCAGCACCTCGCGCTTCCTCGCCATCGCCATGATCGGCCCGGCGGTCTTCACCCTGGCGGACTCAGGCTTCCGCCTGGCCTATTTTCTGCTGCACAAATAGGGTTGAACTTGAACGACCACCCGCCATCCATCAATCTCATTGTCTTAAAGGCCGGCTCACCAAAAACGCTCGCCCAGTTCTATGAAAGCCTTGGCTGTAAATTTGAGCGAGAACGACACGGGAATGGCCCCGAACATTTTTCCGCAGACCTGGGTGGCCTCGTGCTCGAAATCTACCCGCGAAAAGACACCGATCCCGGTACGTCGTCCCTGCGTCTGGGCTTCATCGTTGCCGATCTCGATGCGGTTCTGGCAACGGCAACGGGGGCTAAAATCCTTCGCTCGCCGGCACTCACCTCCTGGGGTTACCAAGCCGTCCTCGAAGATTCCGAGGGCCACAAGATCGAATTGACGCAACGCGTAATTTGACCGGGTCTCAACCCGCCGGCAGCAATATGCTGAACCGAGCGCCGATACATTTGCCGTCCGCGTCCATACGGTTTTCCGCCCAGATTCGGCCATGGTGCGCCTCGACGATCTGGCGCGAGATCGACAGCCCCAGCCCTGAATTCTTGCCGAACGTCGTCCCCTTCGGCCGCGACGTGTAAAACCGCTGGAAGATGGTCTCCAGGTTCTCTTCGGGTATCCCCGGACCGTCGTCCTCGAACGTGATCAGGATCGGCAGGGCCGGGTCATGGCTGGGGCCGACCACTACCCGGACCTCGCCGCCCTCGGGCGAGAACGAACGGCCATTATCGATGATATTGCGGAACACCTGGCCCAGAGGCCCTTCGCGGCCATTGACCCGCGACGCCGCCGGCGCCAGCGAACGCGTGAACGCCACAGCCACCTGACCGTCCATATGGCTTTGCTGATAAAGCGAAATAATGTCTTCCAGTAACGCCCCGACCTCGACCTTTTTAGGCGTGTCGCGCGACAGTTCGGCATCCAGACGTGACGCGTTGGAAATATCGGTAATCAACCGGTCCAGCCGCCGCACATCCTGGTTGATCACATTCATCAACCGCGTCTTGGCGTTCTCGTCCTTCACCAGGTTGAGCGTCTCCAAAGCGCTGCGGATCGAGGTCAGCGGGTTCTTGATCTCGTGCGACACATCGGCGGCGAAACGGTCGATTTCCTCCATGCGCCGCCACAAGGTATCGGTCATCGATTCCAGCGATCGCGCCAGGGTCCCGATCTCGTCCTTGCGCTCTTCGAGATCGGGCAGGGAGATGGCGCGCGTCTGGGCGTTGCGCACATTGTCAGCGGCGTCGGAAAGGCGCTGGATCGGCCGGCTGACCAACCAGTTGAGCAGGACCGACGACAACAGGGTGACACCAAGGGCGACCAGGATAAACGGCACCATCGCCATGCGTTGCGCCCGCACGGTTTCGTCGACGTCGCCGCCTTCGATGGTCAGGACGCCCAATATGGTGCTGACCCGGCGGATCGGGATCGACACCGACACGACGCGCACGCCGTTTTCGTTGCGCCGGACCGTCGGCACGATCGAGCCGCTCAGCGCTTCCATCACTTCGATATGCAGTTCGCGCTGGGCTTCGGCGAGGGTAGCCGGCGTCGGGCCGTTCTTGCTGGCTGAAGCCGGCTCGTCGGATTTGCGCGCCGGCGGCAGGTCGGTGACGTCGATGCGGTCCGATCCGATATAGGAATCCGCCGCCCACACACCGTCCGACACCAGCTTGCCCTGAGCATCGAACAGCCGCGCCCTTTGGCCGGCCGGAATGAACTCGCCCAACAGGCGCGCCGCGTAATAGGCGTCGAGCTGCGCTTCGGGACCGTCGCCCGTGGCGACACGGTCGATAACCTCGGCCATCAAATGGGCCTGGGCGGTGAGCGAAATCTTCTGGTCCTTGATCAGGCCCTGGCTCAGCTCGTTGAGCACCATGGCGCCGGTGATCAGGATGATCAGTCCGAACAGATTCAGCCCGAAAATCAGCCGCCCGAGGCGTGACTGTCCGAACGGCAGTCTCTTGTACCAGGGGCGGTGGGGGCTCGGCATATGCGTGAATGAGGCCTGTTCTTTTATCCCCTCTCCCCTTTCAAGGGGAGAGGGTTAGGGTGAGGGGTTCTTGCCGTCAGCGAAACCGGCTCAGATTTCCCGGTACCGGTAACCCACGCCATAGAGCGTTTCGATTGAATCGAAGGTCGGATCGACGACGCGGAACTTCTTGCGCATGCGCTTGACGTGGCTGTCGATGGTGCGGTCGTCGACATATACCTGGTCGTCATAGGCGGCATCCATCAGGTTGTCGCGGCTCTTGACGAAGCCCGGGCGCTGGGCCAGGGCGTGCAGAAGCAGGAACTCGGTGACCGTCAAACGGACGGGCTTGCCGTCCCAGGTGCATTCGTGGCGGGCGGCGTCCATGACCAGCTTGCCGCGCTTCAGCGACTTCGCATTGAGCGCTTCGGCGACTTCCGGGGCTTCACCCTGCTCGACGATGCCGGCGCGCCGCAGCACAGCCTTGACGCGCTCCAGCAGCAAGCGCTGCGAGAACGGCTTGTGCATATAGTCGTCGGCGCCAAGATTGAAGCCCAGCACCTCGTCGATTTCGTCGTCCTTCGAGGTCAGGATAATGACCGGCAGGTTCGACGTATTGCGCAGCCGGCGCAGCACTTCCATGCCGTCCATGCGCGGCATCTTGACGTCGAGAATGGCGAGGTCGGGCGGATCCTTTTCCAGCGCGGCCAAACCGGCGGCGCCGTCATAATAGGCTTCGACCGTGTGGCCGCCGCTTTCCAGCGCCAACGAGACGCTGGTGACAATGTTTTCGTCGTCGTCAACCAAAGTGATTCTGGCCATGGGGTCTCCATCTAATTCGCTCAAGCGGCGCGCGCCTCCTCGCATCAGCTCGGAAGGGAACTAGCCCTGATCCGACACGGATCGGAAGCACTCTATGCTTTATCATCCTATACAAGTTTTTATAAAGGCGTGATGGTGCCCTAATATCGGTCTTATTCTGGCAACACTACGACAAATTGCGAAATTTCCACTGATTTGTGTACGGTTTGTAAAACTATCAAGTGTCTAGTGTCCCTTTCCAGGGATGAATCATGAGCGGTCGCGGCCACAGTCAGGTGCATTACGAAGTCTTCGCACGCAAGACCGTGCAGTCGTCGTGGGTGCTTCAGATCGCCACGGAAGACCGCGCCCTTGCCATGCAAAACGCCGAGGACATGCTGGCCGAGCGCCGCTTCGCCGCGGTCCGTGTCACCAAGGAAATGCTCGACGCCGAAACCGGTGAGTTCAGTAGCGTCAACCTGATGACCAAAGGCGTGCCGGAAGTCACCAAAAAGCTCAAATTGGCCGCGGAAACCGACAGCGTCTGCACCAGTCCCCAGGACCTCTACAGCCTGCACGCCCGCGAAAAGATATCGCGCCTGCTCGAAGATTGGCTGAAGCGCAACCACGTCACACCCTTCGAACTTCTCCACCGCCCGGACCTCGCCGAAAAGCTCGATGCCGCCGATGGCGAGCTGCTGCACGTCACGCAAAAACTGGCCATTCCGGAAAGCCACGAAACCGGCCAGGACCTGCACGAACTGATGCGGCGCTGGCGGGCCTTGATCGACCGCTCGACGGCCCGCCTGATCAATGACGGGCGGCGCAAGCTGTTCCCCGACATCGATCCGGCCAACTGGCTCGCCACGATCGATAAGCTGAATGACCATTCCGAACGCGCCTATGTCCTGGGCGGCGCCATCGCCAAATTGCTGGTCGGCGACAAGCGCCCGGCGGCCAAGCTCGACCGGCTGCTGGTCTATGGCCAACTCCTCAGTGAAGACCTGGGTGGCCGCGAATGGGCCTTGCAGGTGCTCGAAGTGCCGATCGTGGAAATCTTCGCCATCCGCGCCAGTCTCAACGATGTCCTGGGCCATGACGCCGATCTTGGCACCTCCATGGCGGTCCTGACGCGCATGGCGGCCGGTGTCGAAGTCGATATGGTCGCCAAGTACGACGCCAAGGTCGCCAAGCTGATCCCGCCGCTCACCGGCGTACTGCTGGGCTATCACGACCTGATCGTACAGGGCTGTTTCCCGCACCTCGGCTTCAGCATTTCGCGGCGCCTGATGCAGGAACTAAAGGGACCGCGGCGCCTGAAACCTGGCGATCCCGAGGCCGAGATCGAAATCCTGCGTTCATTGGCCCTATGCATGATGGCGGCGGGCAAGGAGGAGCATCAGCGCGACGACATCAAGGAAGCCTTTCTCGAACGCTCCAAGACGCTGGTTTCGACCGACTTTGTCGATAGYCTGACCAAGACCGCAACGACGCCGTCCGAAGAGATCGAAAAGCTGATCTGGCTGTGCGAAAACGTCGCCGGCGGCGTCAACAAACGTCAGGCCTCGCGCTGGTTGCTCGCCGCTGTCGGCGCCTTGAAATTCGAACGCGACATGCGTGATGTCGAACGCCCCGCCAGCCAAAGACTGGCGGTCCTGGCCCATATGCAGAGGCGTATCGTCCGTTCGCAAATCAACGACAAGGACGGCGAGGACGCGGCCATCAAGCTGGGCCATATCGGCGGCCTGATAGCCGCCGACGCGCACCTGATCGCCCATATCCTCAAGGCCCCGACCCAGCCGCTGCAAAAGCTGCAATTGCTGCTGACCTTCGCCGTCGGCCAATCGGCGCCATTGGGGCCGGTCAGCGACCAGGCCAAGAGCGAAGCGATGAAACTGCTGCGCGGTCCCGAAATGCGCCAGGTCCTGACCGATCAGCCTCAGGCTCTTGCCACCCTAACGCCATTGATGAAAGCCGCCGGCCTCGCCGCCTAACTTCTCCTCCCCCGTTTCGCCCTTTGCGCTCACAAGGGAGGAGAAGGTAGCCCTTACCCGCCCTTGACCTTCAAGCTATTATTGCCGCGTTCCTTATCAGGAATAACATGGTCCGGATCGACCGTGGCACCAGTCACCGTCTTGCCCGCCTCGACATTGATCACCGAAAACGGCTGGCGGATCCAGCTGTCGGCTTCCAAGCGATAATCCCGATGCGTGCCGTCGTTAAAATCGACTCGCAAGGTCGCCGGCATGATCAGCTTGTCATGGGCGCCGACCGTGATGGCGGTACCCTTGGCCGGGTCGGCGACGATCGAATCCACCCCATAATCGAGCGTCCAATTGTTGTCGTACCAACCGCGCCACCAATAGCTCAGGTCCTCGCCGCTTTCGCTCGACATCGCGCGGAAGAAGTCGTCCGGCTTCGGATGTTTGAACGCCCACGCCGCCGTAAAGCGCCGGAAGGCCGGATCGAAACGGTCGGGTCCGAGAATCTGTTCGCGCAACAGGATCATACCCAGCGCCGATTTGAAATAGGTCACCGGATGGCGATATTTCTCGATCACAGTGTCCGAGCGCGACAGGATCAGCGGCGCATCCTCGTCCTCGAGGATAGGCAGGATTTCATCGACCGGATTGCCGCCGCCCCAGGCATATTCGCTGTCGCGCTTGGGGCCGTATTCGCCGTGGTTGAAGTCGTCGGACTCGTAGACATCGATAAAGGTGTTGAAGCCTTCGTCCATCCAGGCATCGCGGCGTTCGTCGAAACCGACGATCATCGGGTACCAGCTGTGGCCGATCTCATGCGCCGAAATCCAGAACAAGGTCTTGCCGGCGTCGTCTATGCCGTCGAAGACGATGCCGGGATATTCCATGCCGGTGGCCGGTCCGGCTATATTGATGGCCGCCGGCCACGGATAGGGGTACCAGCGCGCCGAAAAGGCCTCGACGGCGTGCTTCATATATTCCGTCGATCGGCCCCAGCGATCTGCGCCTTGACTTTCTGCCGGGTAAAACGACATCGCCATGGATGACTTGCCACCCGGTAAGTTGATACGCGCCGCATCCCACGCAAACACTTTTGAAGCGGAAAAGGCGACATCGCGGGTATCGTTCATGTGAAAACGCCAGGTCAGCATGCCGTCCTGTTTCGGGCGGCTGGCCGGGTCCTTGATCTCGTCCGGCGAGCGGATCATCACCGTTGCGTCGCTGGTCTTGGCCTGGTTAAACCGCGCCAGCTCCGTCTTGGTCAGAACCTCTTGGGGGTTCATCAACTCGCCCGATCCCGCCACCAGCATGTCGGCCGGTACGGTGATGTCGTAGTCGAAAGTACCGTATTCGAGATAGAACTCCTGCGCCAGATAAGGCAGGGGATCCCAGCCGCGGATATCGTCATAGACGGCCATACGCGGATACCATTGCGCCAGGTCGTAGATCGGCCCGTCCTTGGCCATGCCCCAGGCCATGCGTCCGCCCCATTCGCCGGGGATCGTAAAATGCCAGGCGATGCGCACCTGGACCTTTTGGCCCTTGGGCCCGAGGATTTTCGGCAGGGTGACGCGCAGGCGCGTGTCGTCGACCAGGGTGGCGGCCTTGACCCACGTCTTGCCGTTCAGCACCTCGACCGAATCGAGCACGAAGCCATCGGTGGCATGGACGCCATAGGCGCGCGAGCCGGTGCCGGCGTGTTTGCTGCGGCTGTCGGCCTTGTAAATGTTCTGATCGAGGTGCAGCCACAGGATATCGAGCTGATCCGGGCTGTTATTGGTATAGGTGATGACCTCGGAGCCGGTCAGGGACGGTGTCTTGTCATCGAGCGTGGCGTGGATCTGGTAATCGGCCTTGTTCTGCCAATAGTCGGGCCCGGGCAGGCCGTTGGCCGAACGATAGGTGTTGACGGGATTGGTCCCGGGCCGCGGCGCGAAGGTCTCCGCAGGGCTATAGCTCCCGGCGGTGGCGCTGCCCGCCACGAATACTGCCATCAAGGCCAGCATTTTCCAAACCATCAGCCGTCTCCGTGAATTTCTTTCAGATGAAACTTTCACGCCGCGGCTTGGCGGTCAATGCCTGAAATTCAGTTCCAGCAAGACATTGTTCGGGTCGACGACAAACAATTGAGTCAGATTGATCGACGGAATTTCGGCGCGCTTAAATGGCATTCCCCGGCCTTCCAGTCGCGCCAGCATGTCGTCCAGGCCGTCGCACTCGAAGGCGACATGGTGGATGGCGCCGGTGGGCGCGCCTGGTTCGACCTCGCGCGGTATAGTCGCGTCGCTGCCCGCCAGATTGAGATGGATGACGGCACGACCGCCGACATCGTACAGCCATTGCCGTTCAGCCGGCGACCGTTCCGGCGCCGTCCGCGCCTCCAGGCCCAGCAGGTCGTTGTAAAACTGCACGGTTCCCGCCATGTCGCGGGTATGGACATTAACGTGGTCGAGGCGTTTGACGATCATGGCACAACCCAAAAAAGACCGGAGCGAGCGCCCCGGCCTTTCATAGGCTGACCGTCATAATGCGTAAAGGCCTTAGGCTGCCCGGACCTGGGCGATGAAATCCTGGACCTGGCCGCGCAACTGCTCGGCCTGTTTCGCCAGTTCCGACGACGCCGTCAGGACCTGATGGGCGCCAATGCCGGTTTCTTCGGCCATGCGCGCCACACCGGTGATGTTCTGGGTCACTTCGCTGGTGCCGACTGAAGCCTGATTGACCGCCTGGACGATTTCATTGGTCGCTGCGCCTTGTTGATCGACCGCGGCCGCAATGGTCGTCGATGAGTCGTTGATATCACGGATGGTGGCCGTAATATTGACGATGGCGTCAACGGCGCGTTTCGTTGTCGCCTGGATCGCCGAAATCTGCGTGTTGATTTCGCTGGTCGCCCTGCTGGTCTGACCGGCCAGCTGTTTGACCTCGGAAGCGACGACGGCAAAGCCCTTGCCGGCTTCACCAGCGCGGGCCGACTCGATGGTGGCATTGAGTGCCAGCAAATTCGTCTGGCTGGCAATGCTGGCAATCATGTCGACGATGCCGTTGATGCGACCAGCGGCTTCGCTCAGTTCGTTGACGATAATGGCCGTGGCATCGGCTTCGCTCACCGCCTCACGCGCCTTGTGCAGCGAGTGCTGGACTTGCCGGGCGATCTCGTTGACCGAAGCCCCCAATTCCTCTGCTGAACCGGCGACCGAGGTGACATTGGTGCCGGCTTCTTCTGCGGCGGCTGACACCGAGGTCGCCTGGGCCGCCGATTCATGGGCCGACGACGTCAGCTGCGAGGCCGTCGCCTGCATTTCGGTGGCGGCGGCCGACACCATTTCGACAACATCACCGACGGCGCTTTCAAACTGGTCGGCCAGGTCGGTCATGGTCTGCTTGCGCTGAACGACCGCGTCTTCACGCGCCTTTACCGCCGCGGCCTCCAATTCTCGGCTGCGGATCATGCCGTCCTTGAACACTTCGACGGCGGTGGCCATTTCACCGATTTCGTTCTTCTCGCCGAGATTGGGAATGGCCGAATCGACATCGCCGCTGGCGAGGTGACGCATGGCTTCGGCCATCTTGCGCACGGGCGCCGAGATCGTGGTGACCATCAGCCAGCCGATGATCACGCCGATCAGGGTGGCACAGCCGAGTGCGGCATAGATCATCGTAATGGCCGATTTGCCGAGTTGATTGCCGTGCTCGGCCGCTTTTGTGCCCTCGGCCAATTGGAAATCGCGATCGGCCTTGATGGCGGCGCGTGCCGCATCGATCGATGTCCTCATCTCGCCGAAATACAAGGCCGAGGCTGTCGGAATATCGTCGGATTCGATAAGCCCCCTCAGCCGGCCGTCATAAGCCAAATAGTTCCCAATCGTTGTCTCCAGGGTAGCTGCCAGCTCCGCCTCGGCGCCTGCGCTGACCAACGGCTTGTAGGCAGCCATATCCTTGGTCACCAGCAGGCGCGTCTGTTCAAGGCTCTTCAACATATCGGCGCGGGCTGTATCGGAAAGCTGCATGGACTGGCCTTGCCGCGAACGGTAGAGGGCCACATCCTGCGACAGATCCCCGAGTACTTGGCTGGACGGAAGCCAGTTATTGGCCACATCGTCGGCTGCGTGATCGACATCATTGAGGCGCCCGGCCGCGAAAAGACCGAGACCCACCGATGTCAACAGCATGAGAGCGACAGCCGCGATAACGCGAAAGCGAATAGTGAAGCGACTCAGCATGGGGATCTCCAACTACAATGCCGCAACGGCAGAAGTTGCTTTGGAAAATGCTGTCCCAGCCGTAAACATCCCCTTAAATATTTCCTACATTCCAGTAACATTCTCTTGAGTCGAAACGCGCAATATCAAGCAACAAACGATTGCGGTTGTATATTGGCAACCCTAATGCGCTTCGTCCCAGTTCAATGCTGCATGAGCTTCAACCTCGAGAGGTACCGACATCTGGAAGGCCGGCAGGGTGGCGTCACGCATCACATCCTTGATGACCGGCATGACGGCTTCGACCTCGGTATCGGGGGCCTCGAAGATCAATTCGTCATGGACCTGGAGCAGCATTTTCGTCGTGAAGCCGGCATCCGTCAGCGCCTTGGGCATTCGCATCATGGCGCGGCGGATAACATCGGCGGCAGTACCCTGGATCGGCGCATTGATGGCGGCGCGTTCGGCAAACGCCTTGAGGCCGCCGGCCTTGCCATTGATTTCCGGGATGTGGATCTTGCGGCCCATCAGGGTCGTGACATAGCCGTGTTCGCGCACGAACGCCTTGGTCGAGTCCATATAGTCCTTGATGCCGGGGAAACGCTCGAAATAGGTCTTGATGTAGCGGCCGGCTTCGCCCTGGTCGATGCCGAGCTGATTGCCGAGGCCGAAGCCGGAAATGCCGTAGATAATGCCGAAATTGATCGCCTTGGCGCGGCGGCGGATTTCCGAGGTCATGTCGGCCAGCGGCACGCTGAACATTTCCGACGCCGTCATGGCGTGGATGTCGTCGCCGCGGGCAAAGGCCTGTTTCAGTTGCGGGATATCGCCGATATGGGCCAGGATGCGCAGCTCGATTTGCGAATAGTCGGCGCTGATCAGCTTGTGGCCCGGCTTGGCGATAAAGGCGGCGCGGATCTTGCGGCCTTCCCGGGTGCGGATCGGGATGTTTTGCAGGTTGGGCTCGTTCGATGACAACCGCCCGGTCGGGGTGGCGGCCAGGTGGTAGGAGGTATGGATGCGCTGGGTTTGCTTGTCCGCATAGGTGGCCAGCGAGTCGGTATAGGTGCCCTTCAGCTTGGCCATCTGGCGATAGTCGAGCAGCATCCTGGCCAGGGCCTGACCCGGCTCCATGCCCGGCTTCCCCTCTGCAATGTCTTCCAACACCTTGACATCGGTCGCCCATTGCCCGGACGCCGTGCGCTTGCCACCGGGCAATTGCATCTCGTCGAAGAAGATGGCGCCCAGTTGCTGCGGGCTGTTGAGATTGAATGGCCGGCCCAATGCGGCATAGGCTTGGTTCTCGATCTCGTTCATGCGCGTGCCGAAGTCGTGCGACAGGGCCTGCAGGACCTGCGGATCGATACGGACACCGGCCAGTTCCATCTCAGACAACACGGCCGGCATCTGGCGCTCCAGGGTCTCATAGACCGTGGTCATGCGTTCGCTGACCAGGCGCGGTTTCAGTACATGCCACAGGCGCAAAGTGACATCGGCGTCTTCGGCGGCATATTGCGTCGCTTCCTTGAGGCCGACATATTTGAACGACTTCAGCGTCTTGCCCGAGCCGGCGACCTGTTTGAACGGGATCGGCGTGTGGCCGAGATGCAGTTGCGACAGCTCGTCCATGCCGTGATTGTGCATCCCGCCTTCCAGGACATAGCTGATCAGCATGGTGTCGTCATAGGGCGCGACATCGATGCCGTGGCGGTGCAGGACGCTCAGGTCGTATTTGATATTCTGGCCGACCTTGAGGATGTTCTTGTTTTCCAGAAGCGGCTTCAGAATCGCGATCGCCAGCGGCATGGGGATCTGCTGGATGCCCGCGCCATCGCCGAAATCGAAACCTTCATTCGACGTATGGGCCAATGGAATATAGCAGGCGCAATTGGGCGCCGTGGCCAACGAAATGCCGACCAGGCCGGAATGCGAGGCCGACAGGTCGTCCGTTTCGGTATCGACGGCGACGATCTGCGCCTGCATGGCGCGTTTAACCCAGGTCTCCAGCTGCTCCAGCGTCTGGACACATTCATAGGCGTCGAGGTCGAAGGGCTGGATGGCCGCCTCGGCCGCGGTTTGCTTCGGCGCGCCGTACAGTGGCCGCAAAATCGGGGCGGTCGGCACCTTGTCGAGCGCGGTCGAGCCTTGCAGGCTGAGCGTGCCGCCGACGCGTTTGGCGAGGGTGGAGAACTCCATCTCGAGCAGAAAGGCGGTCAGGTCTTCGGCGACCGGTTCACGCAGGACGAAAGTGTCAATCTCGACCGGGGCGGGCGAATCGCAGCGCAGGGTGACCAGTTCGCGCGACATCAGGATCTGATCGCGGAAATCGATCAGGGTTTGGCGCCGCTTCTCCTGCTTGATCTCGCCGGCGCGTTCCAGCAGAGCGTCGAGATTGCCATATTCGAGCAGCAGTTGCGCGGCGGTCTTGACACCGATGCCGGGGGCGCCCGGGACATTGTCAGCCGAATCGCCGATCAGCGCCTGGGCATCGACAACCAGTTCCGGCGGCACGCCAAACTTCTCGATGACCTGTTCTCGGCCGACGACGGTGTTCTTGACCGGGTCCAACATGGTGACGTCGTCATTGACCAGCTGCATCAGGTCCTTATCGGACGAGATGATGGTGACCTTGAAGCCGGCCTTCACCGCCAGGTGAGAATAGGTGCAGATCAGGTCGTCGGCTTCGAAGCCGAGCAGTTCTACGGCCGGCACGCCAAAGGCGCGGGTGGCGTCGCGGATCAGCGGAAACTGTGGGATCAAGTCTTCCGGCGGAGGTGGGCGATGGGCCTTGTACTGATCGTAGATATCGTTGCGAAAGGTGTGCGCCGAGGCGTCGAAAATGACCGCCAGGTGCGACGGCGCGTCGTCGCCGCGGTGCTCCTTGATCAGCTTGTACAACATGTTGCAGAAGCCGGAGACCGCGCCGACGGGCAGCCCGTCCGACTTGCGCGTCAGCGGCGGCAGGCCGTGATAGGCGCGGAAAATATAGCCCGAACCGTCGATCAGGACGAGGCGTTTTTGTTTGGCGTCGGTGGTGGCGGTATCGTCCATGTCGGGTCTTCCGGCTCGGCGTGTTCAGGAGTGAGTCTTCATAAAGCGATATGGCGACTCTGCCAAACGAAAGCGACAGGGAACGGCAGGATGGGCTACCAGGCGCCGGTATTGGGCATCGAAGCCCACGGTTCCGCCGGCGCCAGGGCCTCGCCTTTTTGCAGGAACTCGACACTGATACCGTCGGGCGAGCGTACGAATGCCATATGACCATCGCGCGGCGGGCGGTTGATGGTCACGCCCATATCGCTCAGATGTTGGCAAAGGGCGTAAATGTCGTCGACTTGATAGGCCAGGTGGCCGAAATTGCGCCCGCCGGTATAGTCCTCGGTGTCCCAATTATAAGTCAGTTCCAGTTCAGGGGCGTAGACGGCTTTCGACGCGGCCTCATCCAAAGGCGCCGCCAGATAGACGAGGGTAAACCGGCCCTTTTCACTATCCATTCGGCGTGTCTCAACTAAGCCCAGACCGTCACAATAAAAGCGCAACGACGCGTCGAGATCTTTCACCCGCACCATGGTGTGCAGGTAGCGCATGGGCATTCTCCGTTTTTTTGCGCACCTTACCCGAAAACCGGAGCGCCGGTGCGAGTGCGATTGACATTTCACACCACTTTTCGGGGTGCGCTTAGTGCTCGCCTTCCGGGCGTGGCGCCGGATCGTGATAGTTGTGCGCATGGTCCTGATGCACGAACTTGCGATCGCAATAGCCGCATTCGCCTTCACCGTCGCCGCCCAGCTCGATATAGACCAGGGGATGACCCAGGGCGCCGCCGCCGCCATTACAGGCGACCTTGTGGGTGTCGACAAAGATGACTTCGGGCGGGGGAATGGTGTCGCTCATGATGAACCTTTATGCAGATCATAAAGCCTTAATCCATAACGCCCGCCCGCGTCAATTTGCACTTTCGCCGATTTTATGAAACGGTCCGGCATGACCCAAAAGCACAGCAAAATCGGTTCCATTCTCGGCGGCTCGATCGGCAATCTGGTGGAATGGTATGACTGGTACGCCTATTCGGCCTTTACCCTCTATTTCGCCGACGCCTTCTTCCCCAAGAGCGACACGGTCACCCAGCAGCTCAATGCCGCCGGCATCTTTGCGCTCGGCTTCCTGATGCGGCCGATCGGCGGCTGGCTTCTGGGATGGTATGCCGACCGCCACGGCCGCAAGACGGCCTTGACGGCATCAATACTGCTGATGTGCGCCGGCTCGCTGATCATCGCCTGCACACCGACCTTCGCCAGCATCGGTATTGCCGCGCCGATCCTGCTGCTGTTCGCGCGCCTGTTACAGGGCCTGAGCGTCGGCGGCGAATACGGCGCCAGCGCGACCTATCTGTCGGAAATGGCCGGTCACGAGCGCCGCGGCTTCTGGTCGAGCTTCCAATATGTCACCCTGATCATGGGACAACTGATCGCGCTCGGTGTCCTGATCCTGCTGCAAAAATGTGTCCTCAGCGAAGCGCAACTGAGCGCCTGGGGCTGGCGCATCCCCTTCTTCATCGGCGCGGCCCTGGCCCTGGTGGCGCTCTTCATCCGCCGCCACATCGCCGAGACCGAATCCTTCGCAAAATCCGCCAAGGTCAAGGGCAACCGCACATGGATGCTGCTGACCCAACACCCGTTGCAAGCTTTGCAGGTCATCGGGCTGACCGCTGGCGGCACGGTCGCCTTCTACACCTACACCACCTATATGCAGAAATTCCTCGTCCAGTCCGCCGGCTGGACCAAGCCCGACGCTACGCTCCTGTCAGCCGGCACCCTGTTCCTCTACATGCTGATGCAGCCCCTGTTCGGACTGCTGTCCGATCGCATTGGCCGCCGGCCCTTGCTGATCGGTTTCGGGGTATTGGGGACGCTTTTGACTTTTCCGATTATGACCGGCATCGCCCACAGCGGCAATTTCGCCGGCGCTTTTTTGCTGGTTCTGGCGGCCCTGATGATCGTCAGCGGCTATACCTCGATCAATGCGGTAGTGAAGGCCGAGCTCTTCCCCGCCCACGTCCGCGCGCTCGGCGTCGCCTTGCCCTACGCCATTGCCGTGTCGGTGTTCGGCGGCACGGCGGAGCTGATCGCCCAGGCCCTGCGCAAGGCCGGCCACGAGTCGTGGTTCTTCTGGTACGTCTCGGCCTGTATCTTCGTATCGTTGCTGGTCTATGTCTTCACGGCGGACACGCAGAAGACATCGGCGTTTCGGGAAGAATAGGTATCCGCAGATTAACGCAGATTTTAAGAGGTGATTTTTCAGAGCTCATCGATCTGAAAGCGTCGGCTCGGCTGCTCGATAGAATGCGAGCTTCGCTCGCGAGACTCGGCATAGTAAGCCGATCAAGGCACTGAAAAATCACCTCTTAAAATCTGCGTCAATCTGCGGACAAACCTTCCTAAACCTTCCTAAACCTTACTCATACCCATGCGCGGCTTCATTGATGACCAGGGTCGGCATCTTCGAAAAATCGACAGCCACCGGCCGCGGTGTATTGGCCTGAAACGTCTTGATGACGTGCTCCAGCCGGTGATAGACCTCACGACTGGTCTCGGCGTCCGGATCGAGGCGCAGGGGCGCAAGGCAGAACTCGATAATGGCTTGAGGGCGGTTCATGGTTTCCATAGCGATATCTCCTATTCGGCGGCGACAGTGAACTGAGCGGTCTCGGTCGATGACTTCATGGCCGTCGTTGACGACTGACCATTGCTGATCGTCACGGCGACCTTGTCGAAATAGCCCGTGCCGACCTCGCGCTGATGGCGGGTGGCGGTATAGCCGCGCGCTTCATTGGCGAATTCGCGCTGCTGCAGCTCCGAATAGGCCGCCATACCGTGGTCGCGGTAGCCGTCGGCGAGCTCAAACATGGCGTTGTTGAGCGAGTGGAAACCGGCCAGGGTGACGAACTGGAACTTGTAGCCCATGGCGCCCAGCTCGCGCTGGTATTTGGCGATCGTCGCCTTGTCGAGCTTGGCTTCCCAGTTGAACGACGGCGAGCAATTATAGGCCAGCAGCTTGCCGGGATGGACCTTGTGCACGGCCTCGGCGAACTTGCGCGCGTCGTCGAGATCGGGGTGCGACGTCTCCCACCACAACAGGTCGGCATATTGCGCATAGGCCAGGCCGCGGGCGATGCAGTGATCGAGCCCGGTGCCAGGCTTCAGGCGGAAGAAGCCCTCGACCGTGCGGTTGTCGCGCTCGATAAAGGGATGATCGCGCTCATCGACATCGGAGGTGATCAACTGCGCCGACTCGGCGTCGGTGCGCGCCACGGTCAGGGTCGGCGTGCCCATGACATCGGCCGCCAGGCGCGCTGAAATCAGGCTGCGTTCGTGCGCCTGGGTCGGGATCAGCACTTTGCCGCCTAGGTGACCGCACTTCTTTTCCGACGCCAGCTGGTCCTCGAAATGGACCCCGGCGGCGCCGGCCTCGATAAAGGCCTTCATGATCTCGAAACAATTCAGTGGTCCGCCGAAACCGGCCTCGGCGTCGGCGACGATCGGGGCGAACCAGTCGCGCTTGGCGCCGCCTTCGGAGTGTTCGATCTGGTCGGCGCGTTGCAGGGTGCGATTGATGCGCTTGCACAGTTCCGGCGCCGCATTGGCGGGATAGAGCGATTGATCCGGATACATGCTGGATGCGGTATTCGAGTCGGCGGCGACCTGCCAACCGGAGAGATAGATGGCCTTCAGGCCGGCACGCACCATCTGCATGGCCTGGTTGCCGGTCATGGCGCCAAGGCTATTGATAAAAGGCTCCGTGTGCAGCAGGTCCCACAGCTTGTTGGCGCCGCGTTCGGCCAGGGTATGCTGGATCGGAAACGAGCCGCGCAGACGCAGCACGTCCTGCGGCGAATAGGGGCGGGTTATGCCGTCGAAGCGGCCCTTGGGGGCGGACGGAACGAGGTCGTGGAAGCTGGTCATGTTTATTTTCCTTGGGGAGAAGGGATGGGTTGCTCCGCGGCGCGCCGGCGGGCCATCAGGGCGCCCGCGGTGAACAGGCCGAAGGCAGGGACATATAGCGCGGCCACATCCAGGGGGATGATCGGTGTAAAGTCTGGCAATGGTGTCATATTATGTCTCCGTATCTAGCTAGGCGTCCGCATTGGTGTTGAGACCATGAAACGCTTTTATGGTTGGGAAATATAGAGACGAGGCCGGCACAATCCGGTCATTTGGCAAATTGTGACATTGTAAGGTTTGTAAATTTGTGACAAAATAAGTCATGGCCGATCTCGATCGCAAACTCTTCCTAGGTGGCCGGCTCAAGCGCCTGCGCTACGACCTGAGCCGGACCCAAACCCAGATGGCGGCGGACCTCGGTGTCTCGGCCTCCTATCTTAACCACCTCGAACGCAACCAAAGGCCGGTGACGGCCCAGGTCCTGCTCAAACTGGCCGCCACCTACGATCTCGACCTGCGCAGCTTTACCGACGACAGCGAACCGGCGGGCGAGGCCGACCTGGTCGAAATCTTCGCCGATCCCCTGTTCAAGGACCTGCACCTGCCGCGGCGGGAAATCTCCGAACTGGTCGCCGCCTCGCCGATGGCGGCCGAGGCAGTGACGCGGCTCTACCGCGCCTATACCGAGCGCAAGAAACGCGACACCCTGATCGCCGCCACCGAAGACATGCTGGATCAATCACCGACCGATTGGGTGCGCGACCAGATTCAGACCCAGCACAACTTCTTTCCCGAGCTCGACGAATTGGGTGAAGCTCTGTTCGCCGTTCTGGGCGGCGATCCCCACACGCTTGAAGACGCCGCGACACAACGCCTGAAAAGCCAATACGGCATCGATATCCGCCTGATGCCGGCCAGCGTCATGATGATCTATCAGCGCCGCTTCGATCCCCATCGCCGCCGGCTGATGATTTCGGAAACGCTCGGTGCCTCATCGCGTCGTTTCGCCATCATCTACCAATTGGCCCTGTCGGAACACGGCGCCGCCATTAATGCCATGGTCGACAAGGCCAATGCTCCGGATCTGGCGACTGCGCGCCTGTACAAGATCGCCCTGCTCAACAATCTCGCCGCCGCGACCCTGTTGCCTTACGCGCGCTTCCTCGAAGCGGCCGAAGCCAATGGCTACGATATCGAGCTGATGCGGGCGCCGTTCGAGGTCTCGTTCGAGCAGGCGGCACAGCGCTTGACCACCCTGTCACGCCCGGGCAGCCGCGGCGTGCCCTTCTTCCTGATGCGCATCGATTCCGCCGGCAATGTCTCGAAACGTTTCGCCGCTGGACATTTCCCGTTTTCGCGATACGGCGGCGCCTGCCCGCGCTGGAACATCCATCAGGCCTTCCAGACTCCTGGAAGGATCGTTACCCAAGTCATCGAGACACCGGACAAGGTGCGTTATTTCACCCTGGCACGGACACTCGATCGTGGCCTGCGCGCCTATGACGGCGGCGCCTATGCCGAGCAGGCGGTCGGTCTGGGTTGCGAGCTGAAATATGCCGAAAAACTGGTCTATGCCCGCGGCCTCGACCTGATCCAGCCTAATGCGGTCGAAACCGGCCCGATGTGCCGGCTGTGCGAGCGGCCGAACTGCCGCGAACGCGCCGCCCCGCCGGCTGTCAAGGCCTTGCAGATCGACGAATGGATCAAGGGCGTCACTGCGTTTCCGTTCTAATTATTTACAGGAGTTACAGCGGCTTAAGCCCTTGTGAGAGTCTCTTTTCGTGGCTATTCTGACCACTCACGCAAAGGGCAAGAATGGCCAAGGTCGAACTCAGGGGGCTCGAAAAAGCTTTCGGGACGCAAACCGTCCTGAAGGATATCGACCTCGACATCCGTGATGGCGAATTCGTCGTGATCGTCGGCCCGTCCGGCTGCGGCAAGTCGACCCTGCTGCGCATTATCGCCGGCCTGGAGCAACCGACGTCGGGCGAACTGTTGATCGAAGGCCACGACGCCCTCGAGGCCACGCCGGCGCAACGCGGCGTCGCCATGGTGTTTCAATCCTACGCCCTCTATCCGCACCTCAATGTCTACGACAATATGGCGTTCGGCCTGCGCATGGCCAAGGCGTCGGAGGCCGACATCAAGGTTGCTGTGCATAAGGCGGCGCGACTGCTTGGCATCGAAGCCCTGCTCGAACGCCGCCCCAAGGCCCTGTCCGGGGGGCAGCGCCAGCGCGTGGCCATCGGCCGGGCCATCGTCCGGCAACCGAAGCTGTTCCTGCTCGATGAACCCCTGTCAAACCTCGATGCCGGGCTGCGCGTCCATATGCGCCACGAATTCGCCCGCCTGCACCGCGAACTGGCGACGACCATGATCTATGTTACCCACGACCAGGTCGAGGCTATGACCCTGGCCGACCGCATCGTCGTGCTCAATGCCGGCCGCATCGAACAGATCGGCACACCGACGGAGATCTATCACGCCCCGCGCAACCTGTTCGTCGCCTCATTTCTCGGCTCGCCGCGCATGAATCTCCTGCCCGGCGAGGTCGTCCGTGTGCTCAAAAGCGGGACCAAGGTGCAACTGATCTCTGGCGAAGAAATTATCGTATCCACCAACGGTGCCGGCGCCAAGCCAGGCGATGCCGTTCAGGTTGGGGTGCGGCCGGAATCCCTGCATCGTCAACCCGATGACAACACCTTGACGGTCACGGTCGACGTCGTCGAAACCCTGGGCGCCGCACGCTCGATCTACGGTCTGGTCAAGGGCGCCGAACATCCGGTTTGCGCCGTCCTTGGCGGCGCCGATCCGGTTCGCCACGACGATGTCATACGGCTTTCTTTTGCCGCCTCCGACGCCTATCTCTTCAACGCCGAAGGCCAGGCTTTCCCGCGCCTGACGGCGGTGAAGAAAGCATTATAAAAAAGCCCCGCCGGCTTCTCGGGCAGGCGGGGCTCATTTGACAGGTCGACGCCGTTAGGGAGACCGGCGCGAACCTGAAACTACAAGGCTTCAGCGAGAACTCCACCGTGCGAGGCGATGACCCGGCTGTAATAGCGCGCGCTGTCCTTGGGTGTCCGCTCCAGGGTCTCGAAATTGACATGAACAATGCCGAAGCGCTTGGAAAAGCCCAGCGACCATTCGAGATTGTCCATGAACGACCAAACCATGTAGCCCTTGATATTGACGCCCTGCGCAATGGCTTCGCGGACCGCCAGAAGATGCTTTTGCAGGTAATCGGTACGCAACGGATCGCGCACCCGGCCGCCCTCGGCCGTGGGCGGATCGAAAAACGCAGCACCGTTTTCGGTGATATAGAGCGGCACATCGCCATAGCGTGACTTGACCCAGGTCAGAGTGTCGGTCAGGCCCTGCGGGAAGACCTCCCAATTGGTCTCGGTATAGGTCGCCTGGCTCTGTTTGACCGGCGACGCCTTGACCGGCCAATCGGCCTCGTCGTGCCGCGTGACGCTGCGGGTATAGTAGTTGACGCCGATGAAATCGATCGGTTGCTTGATCAGCTCGAAATCGCCGCGCGGCCATTCCGGCCAGGCACCATTGAACACCTCGCGAAGCTCGACCGGATAGGCACCCAGGATCGCCGGATCGAGATATTGCTCATTCATATAAGCGCAAGCCCGCCGCGTCGCCGCCGCATCCTCATTGGAGCCCGAGGCGGCGTATTTCGGCTCGATATTGACGGCGATGCCGATCTCATGGCGGCCGACCTCGCGATAGGCCTTCACGGCGGCCCCGTGGGCCCGCATCATATTGTGCGAGGCGATGGGCGCCTCATAGAGATTGCGGTGGCCCGGCGCGATCGTGCCGTGCAGGTAGCCCTGGTCGGATACCACCCACGGCTCGTTCAAGGTCGTCCATTTCTTGACCCGCCCGTCATAGGCGGCGAATGCCACCCGGGCATATTCGGCGAACCAGTCCGCCGAGTCCCGGTTGAGCCATCCGCCGCGGTCGTCCAGCGCTGCCGGCAGATCCCAGTGATAGAGCGTCACGATCGGCTCGATATCGTTGGCCAAAAGTTCGTCGATAAGGTCGGAATAAAACTTGATCCCGCCCGGATTCACACGGCCCGTGCCTTCGGGCAGCAGCCGCGCCCACGACAGGCTGAAACGGTAGGCCTGCATGCCCAATGACTTCATCAGGGCGACGTCATCGCGGAAACGATGATAGTGATCGCAGGCGACATCGCCATGGGCGCCATCGCGCATTTGACCCGGTGTATGGGCAAAACGATCCCAGATGCTGGGGCCCTTACCGTCGGCATCCTTGCCGCCTTCGATCTGATAGGCCGACGTCGCACATCCCCATAAAAACCCATGTGGAAACTGTGTTGACATCGATGCTGCGCCCTCCGAGGCCGGCCATGTAGAAGATGTGACGAAACGCCCCGGCGCGACAGGTTTTCCGTGTCGGCGCAAATCCTGTGTAAACGGTTATATGGTCGTTGACAAGAAAATTGTAAGCGTTTACAGCCGCTATCTGAGGCGTTAAAAAGTGCCCAAAATATAGTGGATGGCAGGCCTGGAAACATGAAGCTTGGGTGGGCTCAGGGCTCACCTGTTCAACGTGAAATGACAGGATGCGGCGGCTGAGTTTGGTGTTAATCTGCCGCTCAAAAAGAGGAAACGACATGTCGGGATTGCCTGCCACACGGCGGAACCTTTTGCTTGGCCTGGGCGGCACGCTGGCCTTGGTATCGTCCCTGGCGGCTTGCGCGAAAGCCAATGCACCGGCCGGCCAGGCCGCCGCAGGTTTCGATGCCGCGCTGAACGACCTGCACCGTCGTACTTTCAATTATTTCTGGGAAACCAGCGATGCCGCCAGCGGTCTGGCGCCCGACAACTGGCCCAATCCCGACTTCTGCTCGGTGGCCGCCGTCGGCTTCGCCCTGACCGCCTACTGTATCGGCGTCAAGAGCGGCTACGTCACCCGCGACCAGGCGGCCCAGCGCACGGTGACGACCCTTCGCACCTTCTGGAACGGTCCCCAGGGCGACGCCAAGACCGGCATGATGGGTTACAAGGGCTTCTTCTACCACTTCCTCGACATGAAGACCGGCCTGCGCTTCAAGAATGTCGAATTGTCGAGCATCGACACCTCCCTGTTTCTCAACGGCGCCCTGACCGCCGCCGGCTACTTCGACGGCAATACGGCGATCGAGAACGAGATCCGCCAGCTGGCCATCAACATCTATGAACGCGTCGATTGGACCATCATGGCGCGCGACAACGGCCTGATCAGCATGGGCTGGCATCCGGAAAGCGGCTTGCCCGACCACGATGCCCGAGGCCTGATCGAGCGTAGCTGGGACCGCTATAACGAAGGCATGATGGTCTATCTGCTGGCGCTTGGTTCACCCACCCATGCCATTCCCGCCAAGGCCTGGACGTCGTGGGCGGCGACGCTAGACGGCACGTGGGGCACCAATTACGGGGAGACCTATCTCGGCTTCTCCCCCATGTTCGGCCACCAGTACAGCCATATCTGGTTCGATTTCCGCGGCATTGCCGACGCCTATATGCGCGGCAAGAGCAGCGACTATTTCACCAACTCGACCAAGGCGACGCGCGCGCAACGCCAGTATGCCATCGAAAATCCCGGCCACTTCCGCGATTATGGCGCCGATATCTGGGGCCTGACCGCCTGCCGGGGTCCGAAGGATGTCCAGGTCTCGGTCGACGGTCGCCAGATACAGTTCCATGAATACGGCGCCCGCGGCCCGGCCACCGGCGACGGCGAATCCTTCGACGACGGCACGATCGCCCCGACCGCGGCCATCGGCTCCATGCCGTTCGCCCCCGATATCTGCACGGCGGCGGCCAAGGCCATGGTCGCCAAATACGGTTCCGACGTCTATGGCGAGTACGGCTTCTTCGATTCCTTCAACCCCAGTTTCCCGGCCACCATCGGTACACGAACCGGCCATGCTACGAAAAAGGCCGGCTGGGTTGCCTACGAATATCTCGCCATCGACCAGGGCCCGATCCTCACCATGCTGGAAAACCACCGGTCTAGCCTCGTCTGGGACACTTTCAACCGCAGCCCGGCCACCGGCGCCATCGTCCGCCGCGCCTTCACCGCCGCCGGTTTTACACCCATCGCCGCGTCCGGGAACTGGCTGAAGACATGATGAGCGACCGGCGCAGGTTTGGTCTGGCCCTCGCGTCGCTTGCCGCCGCCCTGCCGGCTGCCTGTACCCGCCCGGACCAGCCCCTGCGCGTCTGGGCCATGGGGATCGAAGGCGAGGCGCTGGGCGCCTTTGCCCGCGAGTTCGAAGTCAAGAATCCCGGCAATGCCGTCCGCGTCCAGGCCCTGCCATGGGGCGCGGCGCATGAGAAACTGCTGACCGCCTTCGCTGCCGACGACCTGCCCGACATCATCGCGCTCGGCAATACCTGGGTCGCCGAATTCGCGGCACTCGGTGCCCTCGAACCGCTTGACAGCCGCCTGCTCGGCAGCCAGGTCAAGTTCGATCAGTTCTTTTCCGGCGCCCGCCAGACCGTGACCATGCCGGGTGCCGCTGGTCACAACGAAGTCCTGGGCGTGCCGTGGTATGTCGACACGCGTCTGCTCTTCTACCGCAAGGACCTCCTTGCCGACGCCGGCTTCGACGCCGTTGCGACGACCTGGAGCGATTGGGACCGGCAATTGGCGGCCTTGTCGTCGGGCCCGCGCCAGGGCCGCTACGCGCTGCTGATGCCGATCAACGAATACGAGCCGCTGGTCGCTCTCTGCCTCCAGGCCGACACCCCGATCCTGCTCGACAACGGCACGCGCGGTGGCTTCCAGCAAAAAGGCATGCGCGCCTCCTTCGCCTATGCCGCTTCCCTCTACCAACGCGGTTACGCCGCGAAAATTACGCATGGCGAGGTCACCGATCTCTATTCCGCCTTCGCCCGCGGCGACTACGGCTTCTACATCACCGGCCCCTGGAACCTGGCCGAGTTCGCCCGCCGTTTGCCCGCCGACCTTCACGACCAGTGGACGACGGCGCCATTGCCGGGCCCGAACGGCCGCGGCGTATCCTCTGCCGGCGGCGTCTCCATGTGCCTGGCCAGGACGTCGAAGGCCAAGGATCGCGCCTTCAAATTCCTCGAATATATGGCGACGTCGCGCCAACAGGCTGCCTTCTATTCGGTTACCGGAGACCTGCCGTCCGACCAAAGCGCCTGGCCGATGGCCGGTCTGCTGCAGGACAGCCGTCTGCACGCCTTTTTCGAGCAACTGAACCTGACCCGTCCCGTACCCCAGGTCCCGGAATGGGAGCGCATCGCCAATGAGATGGTGGCGGCCCTGGAACGCGTCGTCCGCAACCTGACCAGTCTCGACGCCGCGCTGAAGGGACTTGACGAATTCGCCTGGTCGACCCTGGCCAAGCGCCGCGCCATGCTGCAGGCGAGAGGGCACGCATGAGGTCCTTTCGCACCGTCATCAGCCATCTCTCGCCCGGCCATGTCTTCGCCGCTCCGGCCGTGCTGATCCTGGGCGTTTTCTTTTTCGCGCCCGTGCTCGGCGCCCTGCTGATGAGCTTTACCGACTTCGACATCTATGCCCTGGCCGACCTCAAGAACCTTCGTTTCATCGGCATCGACAACTATATCAACCTGGTCACCACCCCCTTGTTCTGGAAGGCCTTCGGCAATACCTGCTATTTTGCCCTGGTCGGCGCGCCCCTGTCGATTGCGGTTTCGCTCGCCATGGCCATGGCCCTCAACGTCCCCGGCATCGGCCTGAAGGCGCTGTACCGCACGGCCCTGTTCGCCCCCTATGTCGCCACCCTGGTCGCCGCCGCGGTCATCTTCCGCTACATGCTCGACTTCCAGTATGGTTGGGCCAATCAGGCCCTCATGCTGGCAGGCCTCAAGCCGATCGACTGGCTGGGCGATCCGCATTTTTCCATGCCGGCCATCATCCTGTTCTCGGTGTGGAAGAACTTCGGCTACAACATGCTGATCCTGCTGGCTGCCCTGCAGAAAATCCCCGAGGATCTCTACGAATCCGCCCGCGTCGATGGCGCCGGTCCGTGGTCGCGCTTCGTCCATGTCACCCTGCCGGGCGTCGCGCCGAGCCTGTGGATGGTCGCCCTGCTGACCGTCGCCGGCTATTTCCAGCTGTTCGCCGAACCCTATGTCATGACCCAGGGTGGGCCGGCGCAATCGACCGTCTCCCTGCTCTATTTCATGTATCAGGACGGCTTCAAATACTGGAATCTCGGCCACGCCTCGGCCACCGCTTTCGTTCTGTTCGCCGTCTTGATCGGCATCAGCTTCCTGCGGCCCCGTTCCGACGAGGCGTTTGCATGAGAACGCGCCTCAGCACCGAACGGATCGTCATCAGCGCTCTCCTGATCGTGGCGTCCGGCCTCGCCATCTTTCCGCTCCTGTGGATGGTGTCGATGTCCTTCATGCCGGAGGCCGAGGCCAACGCCTTTCCGGCGCGCCTGTTCCCGCAACACCCGACCCTGGCCAATTTCGCCGAGTTGTTCGCCTATCAGCACATGGGCCGCATCGTGCTGAACAGCCTGCTGGTCTCGGCGCTCGCCACGGCCCTGTCGCTGGTCTTCAACGTCACCGCCGGCTATGCCTTCGCCAAGCTGCGCTTCAAAGGCCGCGAAAAGCTGTTCCAAACCCTGCTGGCGGCCCTGGTCATCCCCAGCCAGCTGACCATGTTGCCGCTGTTTTTCCTACTGAAGAACCTGCACCTGCTGAACTCCTATCTTGGCGTCGTCGTGCCGTTCATGGCCTCGCTGTTCGGCATCTTCCTGGTTCGCCAATATGCCTTGAGCCTGCCCGACGAGATGCTGCAGGCGGCGCGCGTCGACGGCGCCAATGAATGGCAGGTCTTCCGTCGCATCGTGCTGCCCAACCTGACACCGATCGTCGTGACGCTAGGCGTTTTCACCTTCCTGTCGGCCTGGAACGACTTCCTGTGGCCGTTGATCGTGCTGTCCGACGACAATTATTACACCCTGCCACTGGCGATTGCGTCCTTGTCCCAGGAACATATCCAGGACCAGGGCATGGTCATGGCCGGCGCCACGGTCACCATTGCGCCGGTGATCCTCCTCTTCGTGGCGTTGCAAAGACACTACGTACGCGGGCTGTTAGCTGGAAGCGTGAAAGGCTAGAATGATGAAAGCAATGACATCGGCCATGAAAATATTCTCCTCCCTTGTGAGGCGTTCTTCACGCCGAAACGGGGGAGGTGGCATCGCGACGCCCGAAGGGCTAGTCGATGACGGTGGGGGCCTGCCGTCGGTTTCCGCCTGCGCCGTAACATTCGCCGCCCTTGCCCTTTCCGCCTGCGCCTCCCTCCCGCAAGCCAACCTCACACCCGGCGCCACACCCGGCACGGTCGCCATGGCCGACGGCACCTCCATCCAGTACGAGACTTACGTCCCCGCAGACTACCACGGCGGCAAGGCGCCCCTGCTGATCTTCCTCCATGGCTCCGGCGAGGCCGGCAGCGATGTCGCAGCCGTCATGGGGCCCGGGCCGTGGCAATATGCCAAGGACCACCCAGACTTTCCTTTCATCATCGTAGCGCCGCAACAACCGCGCGATGAGGAATGGGATCCCCAACGCTTGAAAGCCTGGCTCGACGTGCTGGAGACCCGCCTGCCTGTCGATAAACATCGCGTCTATCTCACCGGCCTGTCACTGGGCGGCGGCGGCTCGTGGGACTGGGCCATGACCGAGCCGAAACGTTTCGCCGCCATCGCCCCTGTCTCAGGCTACTCGAACCTCAAGACGCCCTGCACGATGAAGGGCGACCATGTCTGGGCCTTCCACGGCGAGATCGACGACGTCGTGCCGATCAAGGACGAACAGGCCATTGTCGACGCTGCCAAGACCTGCGGCGTCGATGTCAAATATACGATTTATCCCGGTGGTAACCACAATGCGTGGGACGCCACCTATGCCAATCCGGAGCTCTATGCGTGGCTCCTCTCTCACAAAAACTAGTCCTTACAGGTGATGATATGACCGTTTTCAATCCTTCCCGCCGCTTCCTGCTCAAGAGCGCATCGGCCGCGGCCATGGTCGCGGTGGCGTCGCCAACCCTGGCCAAGACCAAACACCGTGCGCTGGCCGGCGATCCGTTTATCGAAAACCTGATCGCGAAGATGTCGATCGAGGAAAAGGCCGGTCAGCTCAGCATCTACGGCGACTCGACGCGCTTCGACGGCCCCAAGATCAACCCGACGCCCGCCGACGCCCAAAACAAGGAACAGGTCCTGGCCGACATCGCCAAGGGCAAGCTGACCGGCCTGTTCAACGGCATCGGCGTCGCCGGCGGCCGCGAAATGCAAAAGGTCGCCATCGAACAATCACCGCATAAGATCCCGCTGATCTTCGCCGGCGACATCATCCACGGCCTGAAGACGGTCTTCCCGATCCCGCTGGGTGAAGCCTCGAGCTTCGACACGGATCTCGCCATGCGCACCGCCCGCGCCGCCGCTTTTGAGGCGACGGCGAAAGGCATTCACTGGACCTTCGCCCCCATGGTCGACATCGCCCGCGACGAACGCTGGGGCCGTGTCTCCGAAGGCGCCGGGGAGGACACCTATCTCGGTTGCCAACTGGCCGTCGCTCGCGTCCAGGGCTTTCAGGGCTCAAGCCTGAAGGACGATACCTCGATGCTGGCTTGCCCCAAACACTTCGCCGCCTATGGCGCGGTCGGCGGCGGCATGGAATACAACACCGCCGACATCCCGGAAACCACCCTGCGCGAAACCCACCTGCCGCCGTTTAAGGCCGCTTTCGACGCCGGCGCCCTGTCGACCATGTCGAGCTTCAACGACATCGCCGGCGTGCCCTCCACCGGCAACCATTATCTCCTCACCGACATCCTGCGCGGGGAGTGGGGCTTCAAGGGCCTCGTCGTCTCCGACTACACCTCCGAAGAAGAGTTGATCCTGCACGGCTTTGCCGCCGATGGCGCCGACGCCACCGCCAAATCGGTCACGGCCGGCTGCGATATCTCGATGCAGTCGGGCCTGTATATGAAATACCTGCCCGAACTCGTTAAAAGCGGCAAGGTCTCGATGGCGGTGGTCGACACCGCCGTCCGCCGCGTCCTCTCGGTCAAGAAGGCACTGGGCCTGTTCGACAATCCCTATCGCTCGCTCAGCCTCAGCCGCGAACAAAGCGATATCCGCCGCCCCGAAACCGTCGCCCTGGCGCGCGAAGCCGGCCGCAAGTCCTGTGTCCTGCTCAAGAACGACAACGGCTTGCTGCCCTTGCCGAAGACCGGGAAGAAGATCGCCCTGATCGGCCCGTTCGGCGCCGATCGCGATAACCTGCCCGGGCCCTGGTCGGTCTTCCCCGACGTCGCCTCGGGCGTCACCCTGGAAGAAGGTTTCCGCGCCGTGATCGGTGACAATCTCACCGTCGTCAAGGGCTCCGAAGTCGAGACCGCGATCGACGGTGGCATCGCCGCCGCAGTCACCGCAGCCAAAGCCGCCGACATCGTCGTCCTCGCCATCGGGGAAGCCGCCAACATGTCCGGCGAAGCCCAGTCTCGCGTCGACATCTCCGTGCCGCAGCCGCAACTCGACCTGGCCGCCGCTATCGCCGCCACCGGCAAACCCGTCGTCGTCCTGCTCAAGCACGGCCGCGCCATGGCTCTGACGGGCGCTGTGAAGGACGCTCCGGCCATCCTCGCCACCTGGTTCCTCGGCTCCGAAACCGGCCATGCCGTCGCCGATCTGGTCTTCGGCGACTATGCGCCCCAGGGCCGCCTGCCGGTCAGCTTCCCGCAGGCCTCGGGCCAGGAACCCTTCTTCTACAATCACCGCAATACCGGCCGGCCGCAGATCAGCGACGACAAGAACTTCAAGGCGCGCTACCGCGAAGTCACCAATGACGCGCTTTATCCCTTCGGCCATGGCCTGACCTATTCCACCGTCTCCTATGGCGATACGGCGGTTAGTTCAGCGACGCTCGGCTGGACCGGCACCATCACCGTGACAACGACGGTGACCAATACCGGCGCGCGCAAGCTGCACGAAATCGCCCAGCTCTACATCCACGACAAGGTCGCCAGCCTGACCCAGCCGGTCCGCCGCCTGAAAGGCTTCAAGCATCTCGACCTAGATCCCGGTCAAAGCACCGAGGTCAGCTTCACCATCAGCGTTGCGGATTTGACCTTTATCCACTCCAATCTTAAACCGTCTGCCGAGGCCGGCCAGTTCGACGTCTGGATCGCGCCATCCTCCACCGGCGGTACGCCCGCGACCTTCGCATTGAAAGCCTGAGGAAACCGATGAAACACGCAACCTCCTTCGCGGTTCTGGCCGCCGCGCTCGGCCTGCTGGCACCGGCTGCCTTTGCCGCCACGCAGCCGACCTATACCGCCACCCAGAACGGCGTCACGCTGGAAGTCAGCGCCCCACGCGCCGACATCATCCGCGTCCGCATGGGCAAGGGTGCCTTGCCGGAAAACGCCTCGTGGGCCGTATCATCCGACGTGCGCAGCCATCTGGTGCCTCTGGACGTCAGCGACGGCGCCACCGGCGCCGACCTGTCGACCTCGGCCGTCGTTGTCCACGTCGATAAACAGACCCTGGCCGTCACCGTGACCGACAAGAACGGACACGTCGTCCTGGCCGACGCCCCCGGCCGTGCCGCCGACTTCGACAATAACGGCTTTCGCCTGCGCAAGGCCATGCCCGAGGACGAACACTTCTTCGGCCTCGGCGACAAGACCGGTCCGCTCGACCGCCGCGGCGAAGCCTTCAGCCTGTGGAACACCGACGCCTTCGGCTTCGCCGCGACCAGCGATCCCATCTACAAATCGGTCCCCTTCATCATGGGCGTCGATGAGACCGGCCACAGCTTCGGCCTGTTCATGGACAACACCTACCGCAGCTTTTTCGACTTCGGCAAAAGCGAGCGCGACGCCTTCTCCTTCGGCGCCGAAGGCGGTGCGGTCGACTATTACGTCATGGCCGGCACGGATCCCAAGTCGGTGGTCGAGGACTATGCCTATCTGACCGGTACGGCGCCCCTGACACCCCTGTGGGCTCTGGGCTTTCAGCAATCGCACTGGAGCTATATGACCCAGACGGAGGCCAAGGGTATCGCCGACCGCCTGCGCACCGACAAGGTGCCGGCCGACGTCGTCTATCTCGACATCGATTACCAGATCAAGAACCGCCCCTTCACGGTCAATACGGAGGCTTTCCCGGATCTCCCCGGCCTGGTCAAGGATCTGAAGGCCGAGAACATGCACCTGGTGCTGATCACCGACCTCCATATCGCCGATATCGAGGACGGCAGCTACGCGCCCTATACCACGGGCAAGGCGGCGGGCATCTTCCTGAAACAGGCTAACGGCACCGACTACGTCGGCACGGTATGGCCGGGCCCTGCCGTTTTCCCCGATTTCAGCCGCCCCAAGGCGCGCGACTGGTGGGGCACGCAATATGTCGACTTCGTCAAGATGGGCGTCGGCGGCTTCTGGAACGACATGAATGAGCCGGCCATTTTCAATGTCCGCTCCAAGACCATGCCGCTCGACAATATCCACCGCATCGAAGAACCGGGCTTTACCCCGCGCGACGCCACCCATGCCGAGATGCACAATGTCTACGGCATGCTGAATTCGCGCGCCACCTATGAAGGCGTGCTGAAACTCAATCCCGATGCCCGCCCGTTCGTCCTGACGCGCGCCTCCTACGCCGGCGGCCAGCGCTACGCCGCCACCTGGACCGGCGACAATTCGTCGAGCTGGAACCACCTCAAGCTGTCGGTGCCGCAACTGGTCAATCTCGGCCTGTCGGGCTTCTCCTATTCCGGCGACGATATCGGCGGCTTCGCCGGCGACGCCCCGTCACCCGAGCTTCTGACGCGCTGGATCGAGGTCGGCGCCTTCAATCCCATCTTCCGCGACCACTATCAAAAAGACAAGGCGCCGCAGGAGGTTTGGGTCCACGGTCCCGACCAGGAAGCCATCCGTCGTCGCTACATCGAGGAACGCTATCGCCTGATGCCCTATATCTATGGCCTGGCCGAAGAGAACAGCCGCAACGGCTTGCCGATCATGCGCCCGGTATTTCTTGAATATCCGGCTTCCCTGGCGCGCAGCAACGGCGAACGTTCCGGCGACACCCAGGATCAGTTCATGTTGGGCGGCGATCTTCTGGTGGCGCCCCCGATCACCGGCGAATCCTCCGCGGCCTACAGCATCAACCTGCCGGGTAAGGGCTGGTACGACTACTGGACCGGCAAAACACTGGACAGCGACGTGATGAGCGAAACGCCGCAACTCGACCGCCTCCCGGTCTTCGTGCGGCCGGGCGCCATCATCCCGAAACAGCCCTTGGTGCAAAGCACGATGGAAACTCCGGTAGGCGCCCTGGAACTCGCCGTCTATCCCGGCGCCGATTGCCGCGGAGCGCTCTATTTCGACGACGGCAACAGCTTCGCCTATAAGCGCGGCGTCTTCCTGCGCCAAAACGTCACCTGCCAAAGCGACGCCAACGGTCTTACCCTCAACTTCGACGCCCGCCAGGGCAGCTATAAACCCTGGTGGACGGGCTATTCGGTTGTCATCCACGGCTGGACCGGCGGCGGCACACTCAAACTCAAACTCAAGGGCAAGGTCGTGAACGGTGTCGTCGACGCCGCGGCGGGCACCTTGACGGTTACCCTGCCCGACCAGGCCAAGGCCACCTCGATCCGTATCGATAGGGCTTTGTAACGTCATACAACCCCCTCTCCCTTTTCAAGGGGAGAGGGTGGCAGGCTTTGGCCTGCCGGGTGAGGGGTTCTTGCTGTCAATAGCTTGCCCCCCGCGGCCGGCCGCACAGTCTGAAAGCCTCTTCTGAACCACTTCATCGCTTCCAGGACCGCCCATGACCAATCCGCCCATTACTTCCATCACCATCGTCGGCGGCGGCACGGCCGGCTGGATGACGGCCGCCCTGTTGTCGAAACTGCTGATGGGCAAATACGCCATCACCCTGGTCGAATCCGAGGAGATCGGCACGATCGGCGTCGGCGAGGCGACCATCCCCGCCATCAAGATCTTCAACCAGATGCTTGGCCTCGAAGAAGCCGAGTTCATGAAGGCGACCCAGGGCACCTACAAGCTCGGCATCGAATTCGTCGACTGGCGGGAGCCTGGCCACACCTATATCCACGGCTTCGGCAAGATCGGTGTCGACCGCCTGTGGCTGCATACCCACCAGTTCTGGCTGAAGATGTTCCCGAAGGGCGGCTTCAAGGATTTCGACCACTACGCCATCAACTGCCTGGCCGCGCGCAAGAACCGCTTCTCGCCGCCCAATCCCAATGAAGGTCCGCCGTCGAGTGACCTCGACTATGCTTTTCAATTCGACGCCTCGCTCTACGCCAAATTCCTGCGCATGAAGGCCGAACAGGCCGGCGTTAAAAGGATCGAAGGCCGTATCACCCGCGTCGATCTCAAACCCGACAACGGCTATATCGACAAGATCGTTCTCCAGAACGGCCAGGAGATCGGCGGCGATCTGTTCATCGATTGCTCCGGCATGCGCGGCCTGCTGATCGGCGATGCACTCGGTATCGGTTATGAGGACTGGAATCAGTGGCTGTTATGCGACCGCGCCTATGCCGTGCCGTGCGAAAGCGCGCCGACCCTGACGCCCTACACGCGTTCGACGGCGCGCACCGCCGGCTGGCAATGGCGCATTCCGCTGCAACACCGCATCGGCAACGGCCATGTCTATTCCAGCGGCTATATCAGCGACGACGAAGCCGCGGCGACCCTGCTCGCCAATCTTGACGGCAAGGCTTTGGCCGAACCGCGCCAGGTTAAGTTCCGCCCGGGCAAACGCATCAAGGCCTGGGAGAAGAACTGTGTCGCTATCGGCCTGTCCGGTGGTTTCCTCGAACCGCTGGAATCGACCAGTATCCACCTGATCCAGACCGGCATCCTGCGTCTGTTGGGCCTGTTTCCGGGGCGAGGTTTCAAGGCGACCGATATCAACGAATATAACCGTCATACCGACGACGAATACCGCGATATTCGCGACTTCATCATCGCCCACTACAAGGTGACCAACCGCGAAGACACGCCGTTCTGGAAATATCTCAAATACATGCCGGTGCCCGAATCGCTCGATCGCAAGCTCGATCTGTTCCGCTCGTCGGCCCGCTTCTTCAAGCGCAGCGCCTCGGAACTGTTCGCCGAGGAGAGCTGGGTTCAGGTTTTGATCGGCCAGGGGCTGAAGGTGGAAAGCTACGATCCCAATGTCGATATGATCCCTGAAAGTGAAATTGCCAGCTACCTGCACGACATAGAAGAGGTCATCGAAGACATCGCCAATTCGCTGCCGACACACGCGGATTACATCACCCGTTTTTGTCGCGCGCCGGTGATCTAGGCGGTGATGTAAAATGGTCACGCTGGAAAAAGCCTGACCTCACGGCAAGGCTTCTTCAACCCGTTGATATTATGAAATATTTTGGCTCTGTCACAGTCCTTAAGTGACAACGCTGTCACGCCTGTAAACGCTTGCAATTGTGTTGACAAGGTGACTGTAAGCGTTTACGTATCGCCGCAACATCTACTGGATTCTGTCTCTTTTGCGTCATCCCTGCCGGCCTTGGCGGGCGTGATTGTGACGGTTTGCCGGCGCCAATATTACGGGAGCCAATATGCGTGGTGCGACATTAAAAGACGTTGCGAAAGCTGCCGAGGTCTCCATCGCCTCGGCGTCGCGCGCCATTAATGGTCTCGATAATGTCGCCGAAGGGGTGCGTGCCCGCGTCCTCGATGCGGCATCGAAACTACGCTATGTGCCCCACGGCGGCGCCCGCTCCCTGGCCATGAGCCGCACCAATACCATCGGCCTCCTGCTCCCTGACATCTACGGCGAATTCTTCTCCGAAATCATCCGCGGCGTCGATGTGGCGGCGCGCAATCGCGGCCTGCACCTGCTGGTTTCGGGCTCGCACGGCGACGTTCGCGAAGCCGTTGCCGCCATCATGGCAATGTCCGGCCGCGTCGACGGCCTGCTCGTCATGTCGCCCTTCGTCGATTCCCAGGATTTGGGCGCCGTCCTGCCGCTCAGCCTGCCTCTGGTCACCATCGCCAGCCGTATCGGCCAGGTCGATCGCGGCGCCATCAGCGTCGATAATTTTGGCGGCGGCCGCCTGGCCGTCCAGCATCTGGTCGAGCAAGGCTGCACGCGCCTGGCTCATATCAGCGGCCCGGCCAGCAATTTCGAAGCCCAGGAACGTCAGCGCGGCTTCGACGCCGCCGTCGCCGAACTGGGCGCTTCGGTCAGCCACGTTACCACCCTCGAAGGCGATTTCGTCGAAGAATCCGGCTTCCGCGCCATGAAGGCGATCGTCGAAGCATCCAAGGCTGGCGCCCCCATGCCCGACGGCATTTTCGTCGCCAATGACATGATGGCTGTCGGCGCCCTGTTCGCCCTCAAGGAATGCGGCATCAAGGCGCCGGACGAGGTCGCGGTCGTCGGCTTCGACGACGTGCCGATCGCCCGTTTCGCCTCGCCGGCCCTCAGCACCCTGCGTGTCGGGGTCTTTGAGCTGGGTCGCCAGGGCCTGGAACTGCTGGCCAATGCGCTGGCGGACCCGGATGGCGATCGCGCCGAAGGTATTGTTATTTCACCGGAATTGGTCATTCGGGAAAGCAGTCGCAGAAAAACCTGACCAAGAACAAAGTCACCCTCCTCAAGTCAAAGACGGGGCGGGCGGGCCAACTGAAACGCGCACTACACACAAATTGTGGGAGGAACACATAGAATGAAAAGTTCGTCGAAATTACGCTTAGCCTTGGGGGCATCCTTCTTTGCCCTGACCGGCGCCCTTATCATGGCCGCCCCGGCCATGGCGGCCGGCGATACCGCCACCTTGCAAGGCCATGCCGCGCCCGGCAGCACCGTTGTCGCAACCGACACCGTCACCGGCCAGGCCGTGACCGTGACTGCCGACGCTTCGGGCAGCTACATCATCATCGGGCTGCGTCCGTCCAACTACCATGTCACTTCCGGTTCGGTCGCCGAAGACATCAATCTGGCGGTCGGTGAAACCTCGACTCTCGACCTCGACGCTTCTGCCACGACGACGACCGTCACGGTTATCGGCCGGCGCAACAAGGAAGTCCGTACTTCGGAAATCGCCACCAGCGTTTCGCAAAAGCAGATGGAAAACCTGCCGCAGAACGACCGCAACTTCCTCAACTTCGCCGCCCTCGCGCCCGGCGTCAGCGTCTCCACCGGCAACAAGACCTTCCAGGCCGGCGGTATCGGCCCCGACCAGGTCAACGTCTTCATCGATGGTCAAAGCTACAAGAACCAGTCCAGCCACGGCGGCGTCGCCGGTCAATCCTTCACGCCCGGCAACCCGTTCCCGCAGTTGGCCGTTCAGGAATTCAAGGTCTCGTCGCAAAACTTCAAGGCTGAATTCGAACAGTCCGGCGCCGCCATCATCACCGCCGTCACCAAGACCGGCGGCTCCGAGTTCCACGGCGACCTCTTTGCCGAACTGACCAACAAGGACATGTACGGCCGCCCCTATTTCGACCGTCCGGGCAAGGCCAATAATCCGAACGGCACCAATCCGAAGCCTGACTACAAGCGTTATCAGTACGGCTTCGATCTCGGTGGCCCGATCATCAAGAACAAGCTGCACTTCTACGTCGCCGGCGAATTCAACGACACCACCCGTCCGTCGACCGCCGTCAACCTGTCCGGTCCGGCCATTCCTGCGGCCATCGCTGCGGCTGAAAATGGCAGCTTCGCGACGCCGTTCAAGGAAACCATGCTGTTCGGCAAGCTGACCTGGTACGTCAACGACGCCGACACGGTCAATTTCAGCGCCTTCGACCGCAAGGAAGACAACAATATCGACTTCGGCGGTAACAAGACCAAGTCGGAAGCCCGTAACGTCCGTGCTGATACCAAGGAAGCTCTCGTCGAGTGGAATCACCGCGGCGACGGCTGGCTGAACGAAGCCAGCCTGGCCTATCAGGACGCCTCGATCGGTACGCCCGACCTGACCGAAGGGCCGCGCCTGGTCCTCACCAACGGTGTCAGCGGCCAACAGGTCGATCCGAACTGCGTCCCCGACGAGGATACGAATTGCGCCACCTATGACGGCGGCGACCAGGCCCTGATGGGGGCTCAGGAGTTCGAGCAGGACAGCGGCCAGAAGATCTGGACCTTCAAGGACAACATCACCTTTACCTCGTTCGACTGGCACGGTTCGCACGTCGTCAAGGCGGGCTTCAAATACGCCAAGACGACCCTGTCGCGCCTCGAATCCAACCAGATGAACGGCAGTTACTACTATGCTGGCCAGACCTATACCGGCACCTCGACCGACCCGTCGTCCAGCATTCCGTGGAAGGTCGTCCTCAACTTGCTGCCGCCGACCACCTTCGAAGCCGACAACAATCAGATCGGCCTGTTCATTCAGGACGATTGGAGCGTCGACGACCACCTGACGATCAATGCCGGCATCCGCTGGGACTACGAGTCGAACATGATGAACAACAAGTTCGTCACGCCGGCGCCCATTGTCGACGCCTTGTCGCACTACACCAACTGGGTTGCCGCCGGCATCGACTATCACGACTACGTCTCCACCGGCAGCAACCGCAAGGCCTTCACCGGCGCCTTCGCCCCGCGTCTCGGTATCTCCTACGATGTCAACGGCGATCGCGACCTGGTCTTCTTCGCCGGCCTTGGCCGTTACTACGACCGCGATACCTTCCTGTCGGGCCAGATCGAATCGGTCAAGGACGTCGCCTCCGCCATCACCACGCGACTCTTCTGTGGCGCTTCCGGCCTCCCGGCCTGTAGCGGCTCGATGATCCAGTGGCAGGACTCTTACAAGGATCCGAACGCCCTGCGTGCGGCCCTGGCCGGCACCGGCGGCGATGTCTGGTTGCTCAACAACGACACCAAGGTGCCGTTCTCGGACAATTTCGACATCGGCGTGCGCAAGCGTTTCGGCGCCCTCAACCTGTCGGTTTCGTTCCAGCACAACATGTCGTACAACGTCTTCCAATACGTCCGCGGCAACCGTATGCCGGACGGCAGCTTCTCGCCGCTCGGCGACGGCTACGTCATCGACAACTTCCCGGATGCCGGCCAACTGCCTGGCTATCATGGCAAGCTGAACATCGGCGCCAATGACGGCAAGTCGCGCTATAACGCGATCTTCGTCACGGTCGACAAGCCCTACAGCAAGGCCTCGCACTACGGCTATACCGGCACACTGACACTGGCTGATTCCGTTTCCAACGGTTCGGAACTGGGCGCGGACGAATTCTTCGCCGGCGCTAACCAGAACGTCTTCGGCTACACTCACTCCCTGGGTGTCGACAAGATGCGCTTCGTCGGTACCGGCATCGTCGACGGTCCGTGGGATACCACGATCTCCGCGACCCTGACCCTGGCGTCCGGCCAACCTTTCGGCACGATCGACGGCCGCGGTCCGAACCCGCCCAACGCCTGCTGTATCGCCAACCTCGGCGGCGTCTACTTCCCGGAAGACAAGCTCGCCTTCCAGCAGCTCGACATGCGCGTGGCCAAGGACTTCACCCTGCCGAACGGCAATGTGATCACCATCGACGGCCAGGTCTACAACCTGTTCGACCACGTCAACCGCGCCTACTCGGCCTGGGGCGCGGGCTCGAACTGGGGCGGCGGCCCGGCCATGAAGGAAAACTCCACCCAAGGCGTGGCGCGTACCTTCCAGGTCGGCCTGAAGTACAAGTTCTAAACTTCCATATCGCTTGAACGACCGAGGGGGGAAAGCTTCTGGTTTTCCCCCTTTTTTTGTCCTCATTTCCTGGTTGTCTCATGACTCGTTTCCCGCTTTCCCGACGCAATTTTTTCAAGGGCGCCGTCTCCACGGCCGCTGTCATCGGCGCTGCCTCGTCTTTCGCCCCGGCCTATGCGGCCGCGAAAGATGCCTTCATCGAAGCCCTGATCGCGAAAATGACGATCGAGGAAAAGGCAGGTCAGCTCAGCCTCTATTACGATCACACCCGCGTCGACGGCGCCGACGTCAATCCGGCCGGCACGCAAAAGACCAAGGACGACGTCCTGGCCGACATCCGCAAGGGCCGCATCACCGGCCTGTTCAACGGCATGGGTGTCGCCGGCGGTCGCGACCTGCAAAAGGTCGCCGTCGAACAATCGCCCCACGGCATCCCGCTCATTTTCGGCGCCGACGTCATTCACGGCCTGAAGACCATCTTCCCGGTGCCGATGGGCGAGGCCGCCAGCTTCGATCCCGAACTGTCGAAGCGCACCACCCGCGCCGCCGCCGTAGAAGCCACGGCCCGCGGCATCCACTGGACCTTCTCGCCCATGGTCGACATCGCCCGCGACGAACGCTGGGGCCGTGTCGCCGAAGGGGCTGGCGAAGACACCTGGCTGGGTTGCCAGTTCGCCCGCGCCCGCGTCCAGGGCTTCCAGGGCCCGGACCTTAAGGCCAACGACTCGATGCTGGCCTGCCTCAAACACTTCGCCGCCTATGGCGCCGTCCAGGGCGGCATGGAATACAACACCGCCGACATCCCAGAAACGACCTTGCGTCAGGTCCATTTGCCGCCGTTCAGAGCCGCGATCGACGCCGGCGCCATCACCGTCATGTCGTCGTTCAATGATATCGCGGGCGTCCCTTCGACCGGCAATCACCATCTGCTGACCGATATCCTGCGCGGCGAATGGGGCTTCCGCGGCTTCGTCGTCTCCGACTACACCTCGGAAAACGAGCTCATCCTGCACGGTTTCGCCGCCGACGGCCGCGACGCCGCCAAGAAGGCCCTCATGGCCGGCTGCGACATGTCGATGGAATCCGGCATCTATATGAAATATCTGCCCGACCTCGTCCGCTCGAAGGAAGTGCCGCTGGCCGTCCTCGACCAGGCCGTCCGCCGCGTCCTGTGGGTCAAGAAGCAACTCGGCCTGTTCGACAATCCCTACCGCTCGCTCGACCTCGTCCGCGAACAGACCCAGATGCGCCTGCCGGCGACCGTCGCCCTGGCGCGCGAAGCGGCCCGCCGCTCCTGTGTGCTGATCAAGAACGACGGCGCCTTGCCCCTAAAGAAGTCCGGGCAGAAGATCGCCCTGATCGGCCCCCTGGCCTCCGACAAGAAGAACCTCAGTGGCTCCTGGGTTGTCTTCCCCGACACCAATAACGCAGTCACCGTCGAAGCCGGCATGCGCGCCGTGTTGGCCGATCCCGACAGCCTGATCCTGGCGCCAGGCTCCGATATCGACGCGGCTGTCCCGGGCGGCATCGACGCCGCCGTCGCCGCCGCAAAAGCCGCCGACATCGTCGTGATGTGCATCGGCGAGTCCGAGAGCATGTCCGGTGAGGCCCAGTCGCGCAGCGAAATCACCATCCCCGCTGCCCAGCAGGCCGTCGCCGAGGCCGTCGCCGCCACCGGCAAGCCGATGGTCATCCTGCTCAGCAGCGGTCGTGCCCTGGCGCTCGACGGCGCCGTCCGCGACGCCCACGCCATCATGGCCACCTGGTTCCTCGGCTCCGAAGCCGGGAACGGCATTGCCGATCTTCTCTTCGGCGATTACAGCCCGTCCGGCCGCCTGCCGGTCAGCTTTCCGCAGAAATCCGGCCAGGAACCCTTCTACTACAATCACCGCACGACCGGTCGCCCCCAGCTTTCGCCCGACGATGCCGCCTACAAGGCGCGCTATCGCGACGTTACGACAGAGTCCCTCTATCCCTTCGGCCACGGCATCGGCTATAGCGCCGTCGCCTATAGCGATCCGACGGTCAGCTCCGCGACTCTGCCGTGGAAGGGCAAGATCACCGTCACGGCGACCGTCACCAATTCCGGCGCCCGCCCGGTGCATGAAGTTGCGCAGATCTATGTCCGCGACCGGGTCGCCACCATCACCCAGCCGATCCAGTCGCTGAAGGGCATCATGCACCTCGACCTGGCCCCCGGCGAGACCAAAACGGTCAGTTTCGAACTGACCCGCGCCGACTTGGCCTTCATTCAGGAAACACTGAAGTTCGAGGCCGAGCCGGGTGATTTCGACGTCTGGATCGCCCCGTCCTCGGGCGTCGGCACTTCGGCGCGCTTCACCTTGACTTCTTAAGATCATGGAACACGCCATGAAAAACCTGTTCCTCACCTCCGTCGCGGCCCTGCTGATCGCTACCGGCGCCCATGCCGAACAGCACACCTACGCCAATCCGATCGACATCGACTACCGCTACAATTTTGAGCAGATGCAAGACGGTATCTCCTACCGCACCGGCGCTGACCCGGCGGTGGTGCAGCACGACGGCGCCTATTACCTGTTCGAGACCCTGGCCGACGGTTACTGGCGCTCGACCGACCTGATGACCTGGACCTTCATCACGCCCTCGCGCTGGCCGATGCAGAGCATCGTCGCCCCGGCCGTGATTTCTGACGGCAAGAAGATCATCATCATGCCCTCGGCCATGCGCCCGCAGGCCCTGCTCGAAAGCAGCGATCCTGCGTCAGGCAAGCTCGCCTTCCTCTCCCGCCGCACACCCGAACTGCCCGACTCGGCCTTCGAAGGCCAGGAACCCAAGTACGGTCAGATTCCCTCGGGCCCCTGGGATCCCGGCCTGCTCAAGGACGACGACGGTAAATGGTACCTCTATTGGGATTCGTCCAACGTCTATCCGATCTACGGCATCGAACTCGATCCCGACAAGGGCCTGAACTACATCGGCCATCCGACCACCTTGTTCAAACTTCACCCGGAAAGCCACGGCTGGGAACGCTTCGGCCAGGACCACAGCGGCACCCTGCCCAACGGCACGCCTATCACCCCCTTTATCGAAGGGGCGTGGATGACCAAGCACGACGGCAAATACTATCTGCAATACGGCGCGCCGGGCACCGAATATAACGCCTATGCCAACGGCACCTATGTCGGCGACAAGCCGCTCGGGCCGTTCATCTATGCCGACTATAACCCGATCGCCTATAAGCCCGGCGGCTTCGTCCAGGGCGCCGGCCACGGCTCGACCTTCGCGGACGTCCACGGCAATTTCTGGAATACCGGCACGCCGTGGATCGGCTATAACTGGACCTTCGAGCGCCGCATCGATCTGCTGCCGGCGAAGTTCTATCCCGACGGCCAGATGGCCGTGTCGTCTCGCTTCGGCGATTTCCCGCAACGCATCCCGACAACGAAAATCGACGACCTCGACAGCCTGTTCACCGGCTGGATGCTGCTGTCCTACCGCAAACCTGTCGTAGCGTCCTCGACCATGGCGGTGACGCCTGACCCGAAACACCCGGACCAGACCTTCGACGCCAACAATCTCAACGACGAAAACCCGCGCACCTTCTGGGTAGCTGCGGAAAACAAGCCTGGCGAGACCCTGACCATGGATCTCGGCCAGGTCGATACCTTGCGCGCCGTCCAGGTCAATTTCGCCGACTATAAATCCGGCCTCTTCGCCGACGGCCCCGATGTCTATACCGAATTCACCCTCCAATCCTCGCTCGACGGCCAAACCTGGTCGCCGCTCGCCAAAACCGAGGACGACCCGCGCCGCGACCGCCCCAATGCCTATTTCGAGCTGCCGGCCCCGGTCCAGGCGCGTTACGTCCGTTATGTCCACGGCCATGTCGGCGCCGCCAATCTGGCCATCAGCGACCTGCGCGTCTTCGGCTCGGCCGGCGGCGCCATGCCGGCGACACCGAAACACATAGCCGCCGTGCGCGACTCCGATCCGCGCAATGCCCGCGTCTCGTGGCAACCGGTCAGGGGCGCCATCGGCTACAATGTCCGTTTCGGCATCCGCCCGGACCGCCTGACCCTGACCTATCAGGTCTTCGCCGACGACCCGCGCGCGGGTGCGCTCGACCTGCGCTCGCTCAATGCCGACGTCGCCTACTATGTCGCCGTCGAAGCCTTCAACGAAAACGGCGTCTCGAAACTCGGCAAAACGGTCAAGGTGAAATAACGACGTCTTTCTCCTCCCTTGTGAGCCCGCAGGGCGAAACGGGGGAGGTGTCGGCGCGAAGTCGCCGACGGAGGGAGCCATTACAACACCAACAATCTCCTTCCTTAGCCGGGTTTCCAAACCTCAGTGGCCGCAAGCCTATCGCCTAATATCGGCCTTGCGCATTTTATCAGTTGAGTGCGGCGCGGCTTTCGCTTAGTTTCCGCGCCGTTCGGCCCGACTTGGCCCAGGCACCCATAGCTCAGCTGGATAGAGCGTTGCCCTCCGAAGGCAAAGGTCAGAGGTTCGAATCCTCTTGGGTGCGCCATCGCCATGTTACAGCCCGAAAAGTCCCTTAGGGCTTTGAAAGGAATAGATAAATCAGGCGTTCGAAAGCCGTGAAAACGGTCGAACACTAGGTTGTCTTCAAATGCAAGTTTGAGCACTGCTCGCTTGTCCTCCAATCGACTAGATTCCCAAAGTTTCCAAGGGCTTCCGAGGAAGTCCATGGCCGTTCGAAAAGTTTCATCATAGCTTCGTTGAGGGCGACCGCAATTTGCGATCTTCTCGTTGAGGACATGCTTGCGTTGATCGCATTCTTCTATGCGCTTTTCATAGGCTTTGATCAGCGTCCGGCTGTCCGACTCGACAATGTGATCCATGAGTTGTTCAATCTTGCGATCAATTTGCGAAAGTTCCGCCCTCATGGACTTGGACCGCGTTTGACTTGCAGCCTCTTTCTGCTCCCACAAGTCGCGGAATATGTGACTGGCCAGTTCGTGTAGTTCTTGCGTCGGCACCAGCGACCTCAGGAGCGTTTCAAAGGCTTTCTCGACCTTATCGCGCCCGATGGACTTGCCGTCGCTACAGCACCCCTTGAAGCGGCATATGTAGTAGGGATAGCGACCGTGGCTCCCTTTCGACCAATTGGCGGTCAGAGGGCGCTGGCAGTCTTTGCAAAGAACGAAACCACGCAGAGGGAAGTCTATGTTGATGTCAGCACGCACCGGAAGCCTGACCTTGCCCGCCAGACGCTCCTGGATGGCCAAGAAGGTCTCGTAGCTGATCAACCCCTCATGTTGTGCCGGGCGCAGCGACACGCCCCAGCGCGGGACTTCCAGATATCCTGCGTACAAGGGCTGAGTCAGAATATTCACGATCCTTTGCGGCACCACATAGCCATGGCGGCACTTGGGAAACTCCGGTTGTGCCTCAAGGTAGCGCTTGACTTCAGCCTGGCTGCCTAGACGCCCACTCGCATAGCCTTCCAGAGCTTCCTTAATGATGCTTGCATAAGGTTCGTCACGCACCAGCATGCGGCCGCGACCCGAGACACGCTCGAAGCGATATCCAATGACGGCCGGGAAAACCGAGTAGCCGTTCATGGCGCGTGCCCGCATCCGGTTTTTGGTTTGCTCACCATTCTTCTGGCGCTGATGTTGTGACACCGACGCCAGCAAATTCTCTACCAGTTGGGAATCGCTATCTTCGCCGAATTCAATAGACGGGGATTCTAGTACGCCGCCCGCGCTGCCAATCGCGGCGCGCAATTGCAAATGGGCCTCAAGGCCGCGAGCCAAGCGAGAAATGTCGTCGATGATGACTACATGCTGTTGTTTACGGCTATTTCTGAGGAAGGTGAGCATTGCCTTCATGCCCGGCCGATTGATTAGGCTGCCGGAAAGGTCATCCTTGAAGACCTTGACAACGTCATAGCCGCGATACGCCGCGAATTCTCGGCATCGCGTCTCCTGGCTCGAAAGGCCGTCGCCGCGCGTGGTCTGCTTCACACCCGATACTCGACAGTAGATTACGGCCTTGCCTGCTATGGTCATCGTCGCCTATTCCTTATCGCCCTTTGGCTCCGGTAAAGCGGCACTCATGGTGCCTATCATATCGGTCGGAAGGATAGCATGTTCTGCTTGCGTTCCGGTACGATTTTTTGCTGAATTCAGGGCGTGTTCCACAGGGCCGTCATGATGCGCAGCGTCAACAAAAGGCTTGAGCAATCTGATGCAAACGCGGATGGCTTCATCAGCGCGATCTTCCGGCAATCCCAAAGACAAGGCACGATGCCGATACCGAGCAATATCATCCAGTTCCATACTTGACATAGCGCCCCCACGCCCCGTCACCTCTGCAAGCCCTTCGTTCAAAAGGCCCGCTTCGTCGCCTACCCGCGCGGATAAATCCCCTTCCGCTGCCTTTGGTCGATTACGTGTATACCTTACCATAATACCACTCATGATTGGGGTTGTGCAAATTTAGTGGCCTGCTCGGGCGACTAGCGGTCGCGACCAAACGCGTGTCGGGCTCGTCCTCGCACCTGTGCCAGCTTCTGATCTTTCTGAAGGAGCGCATCGGCCTTATCGAGTTTCCGCGACACACGCAGAATCTCACGTTCAAGCTGACTTGAACTGTTGTCGCGCGCTGCATTAAGGCCCGGTCCGCAACGGGGCACGGCGGACGGTTGAGGCCGGTAGCGCTGATCCAAGAGCTGATCGAGATATTCCTGAGTGACGATCTCGGGCCCTGGCGGGCGAGGCATTTCCCACCGGCTCATCCGTCGTCCTCCCCAGCGATGTCATCTGAATCAGGTTTATCTTCCAAGATATCGATTAGGCCGCACACAAGTTCCCTCCTGAAGTGGGAACTCACGAGCATTGGGGTGCGAGATTGCGGTTTGATCGCGAGAGCGCATTCTTTCACCTGTCGCGCTCCTGTGGACGTTCCTTCTTCTGGGTAGCTCCACGCTGCTTTTCGGCTTCCCGCTCTTCGCCTGTCAGCAATTTGACGCGCCCATCAACCGGGAGCGAGTGCAGAACGAGTTCCGATCCAATACCGTCTCGGCTGGGGAATACGCTACCAACGCGCGTGAGGTAGCGGTCGCCGCCACGGGTCTCGCGTACCTGATACGCACCGACATTGGGGGTGTCACGGCCTTGTTCTTTAGGGTCAGTGCGACCTTCGTCATTCGATTGTTGCATCTCATCTTTTCCTTTCGATCCTGGGTCTGAAACCATCGGCATAACGCCACAGCCCTGATGGCGTCTGGTATTGCGGCAGGTGGGAAAATTCGGCCGGAACCGGCTCTTCGATAACGCGCGCCCAATGTTGCCCGCGCCAGCGGGTCGTAATCATCACGCGGTCAAGGGGCGGATACAGCGTTGTTGAAACGTACCGGCCGGCCATTTCAGAACGCGTGAAGTACGGCGGCGTGTGAAGGAGAATGGGCCGCAGGCCAGTGATAAAGGCAATCATCTGATCATCCGGCATGACCATCAGTTCATCGGGTGTCCGGAGGAGGCGCTTGTGCACTGATTTGTTGGCTGAAGCCCGCGCTAGCTGCGCGTAGTCATCGCGCAGCGCCAAGGCGTCTTCACCATCCATGATGCGCCTTAGAACTTGCTGCTTTCGGTGGCGCGCCTCATTTTGGCGAAGTGTGTCGTCGAATCTGACAGTCGTAAAACCCAACATGTCTGAGACCATTTTGGTCATATTGCCATCCCGGAAGCTTCCGAAGGCGCGGAGTTCGGACGAACTCATGAGCGATTGAAAACCAGTCGGCCCAAATTGGCGCTGGGGCTGTCCGGTATCCTGATACAGGGCCATTATCGTCACTCCTTCGCCTCGCGAGAAGACGAAGGAATTCATGATGACGCCGGAACTGCCGCCGCCTTCGCTGCCCATTTGAGCCGCTTCGTCAGCCACGAAAAGAATTTGAGGGCTGCCCGGGCTCCTGGCTCGATAAAGTGTTGTGGTCTCGATCATCGTTCGGATGACCGGCGCAAGCTCAGAAAGCAGCTTGCCATCTACATTGATCATCACGCGATTGGTCGTATCGGTTTCCGTGAGCACGGAAAGACTGAAGTCGGGGTTTTCGAGGGAGGCGAGGAGTTCAGGATCGTCGAGAGGCTTTAAGCCGCCATAGAGCTCGCCCATGATCGAACCAAACTCGTTGCCACCGTTTTCCTGCTTCGTGCGCATCTCCCCGGCAGTGCGACGCACATCGGCAAAACGGGATTTCTCCATATTCGCGAGAAACGCCTGCCAACGCTCGGGGTCGGATTCGACTGTATTGATAATGCGATAAAGACTGGGAAAGCTTGTGAAGCCGTTGACCTCAACGTCACACTTCATAATTCCGCTGGCCCATCCTTGCCCACGAACTTCAAAGTATTTGCTATTTGCAGCACCACTCACCTGGATTATCGCGGCAACAATCCGGTGTGTGTCCGGATGAAAAGTAGGAGACGATAGCTTCAAAATGTCGAGTGGATTGACCCGAAGGCTCGCCACGCGGCCATGTCCTTTTCGGTAAGGGTTGAAGGGCCATACGCGTATGTTAGCACCGGCAGTGCTTGGTTCACTGAGCTGTGCAAGTTCGGTCTTCGGGTCTAAAATGAGCATGGGTCTATTGCTAAGACACGTGACGTATGCGAGCTGACCGGTTGTTTTTCCGCCGCCGCTGCCCTTTATTATGAGTCTCGGTTTGTCGCCTTTGAGCCAAAGAAGTCTGCCAAAGGCATAGCCAATCGGCTCTCCACCCGGCTCGAAATGACCAGCTGCTTCAATCTCCCGTTCGGTGGCGAAGCGCGCCGTGCCGTCGCGGTCGTATTCCAGATCGACGTCGAGGTCATCATTTCGGGAGGATGTACGATAGCTCACAGGCGCGGCCCTTTACGCAGCAGAGCCCTGATCATTCCATCGAACATATCCATCAAAGACGGCCACCAGATTGGGCCGGTTTGGACAAGGATGAAGACCAGAGTTCGCGTGACGGCAAGGATCGCGACGAAGCTGAAAACCCTTGCGACGACACCCATGATCCCGACAAGCCATGAGCCGTAATGGTCCGCCGTGAAAGTCTCGACGACCGGCACGACAGCATTGGCAGCGAAAGGGCCGGCGAAGAAAGTCAGGCTGCCAGCCGCAAGCCATGCGAGGAACTCTGCATGTTGCGCGAACAGCGACGGCTTGGTGTTATCGTTTGAAGGCATGTGAAATGCTCCCACTACAACGAACGAAGAAAACGGATGGTGCCTTTGAATCCGGCCTTGGCTGCGAAGTCTGACCAGGCGGCTTGAAGGTTGGCGAGCTGAGCGGCGTCTAACTGGACGCTGTCCGTTAAGCCGATCCCGACCCAGGTGAATTTCTGGACGCCCGACATTGAACGGATCGACGGATCGGGAAGCGCAGCTTTGCCGCTAAGAACGTCCGCCATCTTGTCGAAATCGGCCGTCTCCCATCCGTCGGATATCACGCAGAGGTCACTATTCTCGTCGGGAATGGCAGCTTGCAGCGTGTACAGCAAAGAAGTGCTCGATTGCCGGGCACTCGGGTCGTTTGCCAATTTCCCAATGATCTCGGCGACCTTATCGGCCACGACATCGGATGGGTTGTCCGCGTCGATTGAAAACCTTGTCGAGATGAAGTTCTTGACCGAGCGGTCTCCTACCCACGTCAGCCTGACCTGATCTCCAAGGTCGAGATCGTTTAGGATGAGCTCACGGACGAAGGCCGCTGACTTCTGTGCCGCCTCCCTATTTGTCACAAGAGCGGGGCTTTCGGACACGTCGAGAAAGGTATTCAACGTCTTCGGTGGGATGACGCCATCTTCTGATGGCGAGGCCCATTCGAAACAGCCTGAGAGGCCGAACGCGAGGGCCGACAGAGCCGTGCCGCTCGCGAGGAAGTTTCTGCGAACAATCATATCGATGACTCCTTTTTTAGTTCGGGAAATTTTCGCTGATGACTTGGCGGATGTGAGCAGGCGAAAGGGAGGCCTTGAGATGCTCAAGATGTTGCTGAAGTTCGGCCTCGGCGAATTCGTCGTCACCGATGATGAACTTCTCGTCGTTGTCGGAACGCCGGACCCGATGATCCACGAGCCATGACTCCGCAACGGCCATGGGCTCCGCGAATGTGTTGGTGATGACGCTGACCGTCCTGGCAGGCGCTAGCTTTTCTTCGCGGGCCAGCTCTGCCTCTAGCTGGGCGATCTCCGTAGTCAGCGCCATAATCCTTTGACTGACCTGTTCCAGCTCCCTAGCTTGCATTTTATAGGAAACGCGATCCGAAAAGCGGCGCGCCGCCTCACCGCAACGGCGAATGCAATGGTCAACACTGACCAAGGCTAGCGCGGTAGATCCAGATATTGCAAAGCCTATCGAGAACGCGCCAACCGAGGTAAGTAGTCTGCGGAAAGCGGGTTCGGTGCCAGCGAGGCCTGCCTTGCTACCAAGGATCAGAAGCATCACCGCCGAGGCTGCAATGTAGATTAGAGTAGCTGCGCCACCGACCTTTTCGAGGAGGGATCGAATCCGTCCCCCAAACTTATCGAGGACGAAATGAGTGCCAACACTCACGCTCAGGAAACTGAGCGCGATCAGGCCAAGCGGGGCGTCGGCCTTCCCATGTATCACTGGAAAGGCGTTTCGCAGCCCGTGATAGAGCAGAAGTACTTCTACTGTGCCGATGAAGGTGCCCAGCGCAGTGTAGTTGACGGTTGCGGCCATGTCGCCGAACCAGCCTTCGGCACGCCGCTTGAGTTCGCGGATAGCGTCTTGCGCGTTCTTAAGCCGTCCGCCCTTGTCGCGATCGACCGCTCGCCGAACTATTCTACCCTCAGATAGTCTCTGAACTAACGTCATGCTGTCGCAAACGGCCTCGATCATGCCGTCGCGTTTCGACTTGTTCGTTTCCAGCTCAACCTCAGCGGCCAGAAGCCTGTCCCGAAGCGGCTTGAGCAAGGCGAGCACGGCGAGATAGACACCGACGATCAAGCCGTCAGGCAGCGCAATTAGCGACAGGGCCGTGCTGTTAAGGAGTGGGGCGGCATTTAGCTCGATACGAGCAAGGTTTTTGATGCTGGGTGTTCTGACAGCCTCAGCTTCAACGTCGTTTGGCGGGGGATTTCTGCGATGGGGGCTCATTGGACTTCTCCGAGGAAGTTTGAGCCAACCTAGTTATAGGGGGAATTTCGCCCCTGATAGAAATCTCGTGGAAATTTGCAAATTATTCTGGTGCGGGACCATTATTTGCGACGCTCGGAGCAAAGTTGACGTAGAGGTCGCTAATTAGTTTACCGATGCGGGGATTGAACGTGCAAACCGCAACCTCCATCAGGTCTCGCCCTGATAGGTCTGTGTGTCGGAAATCAAAAGATTCCATATTGTCGATGATGACCTGCGCCAGCTCCGGCACATTACCGACACAAGCAAGCATCAAAGCGTTCATGCCGCTTGGACCATGTACACTATTCGCGCAAGTCGTGTCTTCTGAAAGGGCAGCCAGCACTTCGTCTTGATCGCTATCTAGTATACCTTGAATAATATCGTGTCTTCTTTGCACGCTTTTGCCTAAAATTTTTTCCTCATTAAGCATAGCGCACTACCTCACTGTTTCGCAAATAGTTTGAAATCTTTCTAATTGTAAACCTCTGAGTGATACTGGTGTAAATGCTTCAAGATACACTTTGCTATGAGTGTTTTTCCCTATTATAGTAAGAATAAGGCTATCTAAGTCTTTTGCCTCTACGCATAATTTGAACCTATTTGGATCTCGTAAGTGCATTGAAGAATAAGAGAATACGTTACTCAATTTGTTTTTGTGTTGCATAGATATAAAATATGACTCATCATCTATGTATGGTGGATTGGCACCATCCTCTCCCGGAACTCCGCCGGTGAAAAAATTCTTGGACCTAAATGCCAACGCGTGACCGATTTCTGGTAGTCTCTGGGCATCAAACATGCCGGGCGCACCAGTTAGATTCCACATTAGGGCCTTATATTGGTATGGAGTGAAGTAAAAATATCTGCAAATATAGGGGTGTTCAGTTTTTCTGAAATTTACCACTCCCTCAAATATCCAGCCAACCTCTTTGAGGTAGCTATCCAGTTTATCCTGATCTTTTTCTTTTATGATCTTTGCGCAGGCGTGGGTTATGCCTTGCCGTTCGGGGCGATAAAGTTTAAATGGCTTTGAAGCAAATGCGCACGGATTTTCAATTTCAAAAGTGTCATCTAAACTTTTGATGAAAATGTTTGATGCATCTTCGCGTGCATAATTTTTTGTTGCCCAAGTATGTGCCGCTACAGGGTCATGTGCCCAGTAAAAAGCATGAATATATCGAAGTACTTTATTAGACGTTCTGGGATATTTGTAATTTCGCTCCGGTTCACTTCCGGACAAGCTAATTGTGAATGAATGTAAGAAATTGCTGAGTGTCTTTGACTCTGGCACATAATCAGGATCGTCAATCGTAGAGCCGTCGGGGTAAATTTTTGCTCTTCCATGAATATGTGAGCCGTGCACGTCACTTAACAGGTCGGCAACTTCGAACTGGGAGTACGCACTCTTCAGAAGATTACGAAATGTTAGCCACATGCGTATGACTAATTGGGCAGGATAGAATTGCCGTACGACAACGGGTCCTTTATCTTCGACAAGTGTTAGCCCATTTTTAGAGCTTTTGCTGTCCATTATAGGCTCGATATAAATTACATTGTTACGCGATTGATATTTTAAAAATCCCCAGGTCACAAGCGCGTACTGCGCTGCCTACCCGCGCTACGAGATTAGCTTGCCATTCCGGCCTGGCGTGCGTCACGGGTCAACTCTTTTCCAAATAAATCTCACGTCCGACGAGTCTAGACGTTTACTGGTTGTGAAAGATGGCGTGTCGCGCGATAGATGTAACCTGACTTTTGGATTTGCCGTTCCGCTCTGGAGCGAAGTGCTTGACCTGGCGGACTGTATCAAACGAAGCGGAAGGCCGGCGCATGCGCTACTCAAACACCGCACGGATCAGCTATCTGCTGGACCTATGATGCCGGTTCGTGCGTCTTCGGGAGCTCTTCTTGTGGTACGGCAATAAGCGCGTCAATGCCGACCGCAATATCGGCTTTGTTCCCTTCGATCTCGCCGAAATAAAGCCCGGTGAAAATTCCGACCGCCCCCGATAGGGACACAGTCGGCTTCTTTCTAAAATCGATCATCTCCAAAAGGTCCACCGCCGCTATATTCTCGAACTCGCAAATCCTGAGCATTGCTACCCACGTTTGGCGTTGAACGGTGATATCAAACTTACCAAGCCTGCGCCGAATGGTTCCAGCGCGGCCGGCATTTCCGTTTGCGTGCTTGTCATTCTGGTCCATGCAAATTTGCCACCTCTCCTGAAATCCCACTTCACCAAGTATATATAGGCGAAAATTAAAATATTTATAATGTTTCAATAATGCAATATTGGACTAGTTACGTAAAATAACGCTGAATCAAGCATTTAGGGATTTGATTCAAATTTTATCTATTTGTATCAATTGCTTGAAACGTAATATAACCGCAAATTTTAATCATTTCTTTGCGATACTATTGTATTCTGTCAAATGTAGAGGCTCATTAAGAAGCCCGCGTGTGTGAAGGAACAATAGGGGTGTGTCATGGCTTCAAGCGGAGCCGTTATAGCGATACCTGAACAATTTCAGCCCAAGGCCGATATCGGTCTGAGCGACCTTTTCGGCGACACGGCGCAGCCGTCCAGCGCAGAGCGGGAGCGGCCTGAATTGTCTCAGCCGATATTCAAACCAGCTGCCGTCCCTGAGGGGGATACGCCGGCTGAGCTCCTGGTCAGGGAAGAGAGACAACGTAACTTTCTCAATCTGAGCCTCAAGGCCGCTGAAAACGGCGGCGGGTCAATCATCCTGTCGGGTTCGGCGGCTGTGAAACAGGCTGCCCACGTGGCTGCGGAACATCGCAAGGCGCACGATCCGGGAATGGAAGAGGCGCTCCGTAGCGCCAGCGCCGCCAACCAGGCACGTCTCGCAGAGCTGGATGAGATACTCAAAGAGGCCTATGAGGGCCGCGACCGCACCTTGGCGCAGATCAAGGAGCTCGAAGGCCGCATGCACATGAAGGACGGCCAGCCAGACTGGGCTGCCTACGGTGCGGAGGCAGGTATCAAGAAAAACCCCGGCGAAACCGACGCTGAATATGCGCGTCGCTGCCGCCAGGAAATCGAAGAGGCCGAGGCACGCGGCGAGACCTGGGTGCCTGACGACATTCGCAAATGGGAAGAGTTACAACGGGTCTTGTATGGCTGGAACTATCAAATCTACAAAGCGCAGCAAGAACATGACGAGCTCACCGGTATTACCAGCGAGTTGTCGACGAAGGGCAGTCAAATACTCGACCGCACTGATATTTCGACATCCGAAAAAAATGAACAGCTATCGGACGTTTTGATCAGAGCGAAAGACGCGCGACATGAACAAAAAAATTTAGAGGCAGTAACCCCCTTCGTTGATACGACTGGCGTCGATAGCAAATATAAAAAGCTCAACGAGATGAATAATACCGAGGATGAGGTAGCCGAGTTCTCGAAGCGGATCGCGCAGATAGAGAAAATTCCGAATGAGACAGAACGCTTAAAAGCCGAAAAACAACTTGTCGATTCAATGTCGATGGACGCGCAGGACGTTGCAGCAAGTGACCCCGATTATGGACATATTTTCGATGAGGGATATTTTGACAAACTCGGTCAAACAACATCTGCCGCCGCCGCGACGCCTCTCACAGGGCCAACTTCGCCAGGACCTACCGGTTAAGCGCTAGTCCTGTGTTTGGTCGTCCAACACGTTGTGCATAGGCATCCATAGCATCCGATCCCAGGTCACCATTGAGTATGCTGCTATCACTGTAAGTGCCCAAGATACCGCGGTTCACAAATACCTCGGCTTCGCCGTTCGGGCCACCTGCGATTGCTGTTGCGGGATATCCTGTCCGGGATAGGCTCATCGCGGCCGCCTCTGCAGAACGAACTCCGCTACCGTAGAAGATCACAATGCGACCTTGGGATTGAGCGATGGCGTCACGACGCGCCTGACGTGATGGTGTAACAGACGACACTTGTTCGACTTGTGCGCTTTGCGCAAAAGCCGGCGTTGCCGGGGGTAATGTGGCGGCGGTAATGAGACCCAGGGCAGCGACACCCATGAAAATATTCTTTGCAGATGCGGCCATGGCCAGCTCCCTTGTTCGTGTTTCAATCACGCAAAACACACTCTCAAGGCCAGCAATCGTCTTTTTGAAATCTATTTTATATTGTTTTATGCCGACGTTACAGGCCTGCATAAAGGACCGCTTTTGCGGCTATTGACGTATTACGATACGAATACATCAAATTTGTTTACTTATACTGAAAACGGGCATATATTGACCGCGCATTTAGGGCTAATGCGCGTTGCGCAAAAACGGTCCTTTTTGCGGCCTCTAAGGCCCTGAACCACAATGAAAAAGTCACGCATGAAGATCGGCTACGCCCGCGTTTCCACGGAAGAGCAGAGCCTTGACTTGCAGGTCGAGGCGCTTCGTCATGCCGGGTGCGACCTGATTTTCACTGACCATGGAGTCTCAGGCGCTATCGCCGACCGCGAGGGACTTTCCGCAGCGCTCAAGAGGATGAAAGCAGGTGACAGCCTCGTTGTGTGGAAGCTGGATCGTCTGGGTCGCTCGCTCAAATTCGTAATCGATCTGATCGAGAAATTTCAGGGCCAGGGTTGCGGCTTCGTCAGCCTGACCGAAGGGTTCGACACCACCACCAACACCGGCATGCTGGTCTTTCATATCATCGCAGCTATCGGACAGTTCGAGCGCGTTCTGATTTCCGAGCGCACGGTCGCCGGACTTGCCGCCGCTCGCCGCGACGGCCGGCAGATTGGCCGCAGGCACTCACTTACCAATGAAGCCATTATTGAAGCACATCGTCTGGTCACGATGGAGCGCCGTCCCATCTCTCGCGTCGCCAAGCAATTCGACGTTTCTCATGACACGCTGAAGCGCGGTTTTCGCCGGCACGGTCTGGCGGCGTAAGAGGGGATTTCCTCGTGTTTCTGTGTCTCTGATTTCTTTCTCCCTCTCGCGCAGAGGCGATCCATAACGCGGCTCAGAGTTCAGGGAGCGTTTTGCGCCATCGCGCTTTTCCGTTTGCAACGCCCGCCGCTTCCGCGACTTCGTCTTGTGCAGCTACGCGTCCCCTTCGGGGCTTACGGCGTGTGAAACGTCGCTTGTCCGATGTCGCCGATCTCTCCCTGTCAGCCGCGAAATAGTTCGCTGGCGAGAACAAAGGAGAAAGATCATGTCTACGAACGAAACCAGTTCGAAGAAGCCCAGCCACCGCCTGTATGTAATTACCGGCGAAAACGACAGCGCCGTCTGGAAAGACATCGGCGCGGCCTGGGCGAACAAAGACGGCAACGGCTACAGCATCATGCTCGATGCGCTTCCGATCAAAGGCCGTATCGTCCTTCGCAAGATCACCGCCAAGCCATCGGCAGACGCGGACCAAGGGGCGCTCGTATGAGCGCCGCTTCCTGCGAAAATCGGCACATCCGCGTCAGCACAATTTGCTGGCGCGGCATGACCGTCGAGCTGAGCTATGAAGCCAATTGGCTGAATTGCGACAATGCCGTCTATCAGACCGCGCATCTCCAACTCAGAACCATCGCGCCAGATCGCGCGCCGCTGCCCGTCACCGAGACAGGCTATAGATCGCACTTCATCCATGATTCCTTCATCGACGAAGCCGGTGGCCCTGAAGCCTATGCCGTGGCTTGGCTCGATCATGAGAGTGAAAGACCTGAATGGAAATCTCACGAGGTGAAGGCGAGGCAGCTCTCGCTTTTCTGATCCAACAGAAACTCAAGCTTGACTTCCAGGCGAACAAGAGAACAAAATAAGAACATTATCCACAAGTGAACCCGAGCCCAGGCGCTTTGCCATGCGTAAACCCACGGAGCCAGAACGCTTATATCTTGATTTCGATGGATTTTTCGCCAGTTGTGAGCAATTCGCCAATCCTTGCCTTCGGRGCAAGCCGGTCGGAATCGTGCCGATGGTGAAAGGGAGCAGCTGCGTTATCGCCTGCTCACGCGAGGCGAAGCTGCGCGGCGTGTCCAACGTCATGCCGATTAACGAGGCTGTGAAGCTTTGTCCCGACATCATTTTGCATCCGCAAAATCCTGACCTCTATCGCCGCGCTCACAACGAGATGATTTCCGAGATTTCGATGGTCGTGCCGGTCGATGCCGTAAAATCGATTGATGAGCTGACCTGCAAGCTCGATCCTGGTCAAAGGAAGGACCCTTTGGCCGTTGGCGTGATCATCAAGAAAAGGATTCATGCCGTCGTCGGGCCTTGGATCAGCTGCTCGATTGGCTATGCGGCCAACCGATTGCTGGCGAAGATGGCTTGCAAGGATAGCAAGCCGGCCGGCAACCTCGTCTGGCATCCGAACGAAACCGAAGCGATCCTGGCGCGCAAACAGCTCAAGGACGTTCCTGGAATTGGCGGGCGGCTCCAGCACCGACTTTGGCGCGCCAGAATTTGGGATATGGAGACGTTGTTGCAGAAGGGGCCAAAGGAGATGCGTGCCCTCTGGCGCAACGTCAATGGAGAGCGCATGTGGTATGCGCTCCATGGCTACGACATTCAGGCGCAACCGACCGAGCGCGGAATGTACGGTCACAGTCGCATCTTGCCGCCGTCACATCGCACGCCCGACAACGTGAAGCCGATCTCACGCATGCTTCTGATCAAGGCCGTGCGCCGCATGCGCCGCGATCATTGGCGTGCCAGCACGCTCTATCTCGGGCTCGCAATCATCGCGCCAGATGGAACCAACTACTGGAACGACAGCGAATGGATGCCGAACATCGCCGACTATAGCGCCGCGCTTCATGCGCTTGATGCGCTATGGACCCGCGCCTTTGCGCGCGTCAGCGCGAGCCAGAGCGTCATCCGCGTAGATGTCAGCCTCGGCGATCTCGTGCCAATGGCCATACGGCAGCTCGACCTCTTCGTCGATGACGAGGTCTTGCGTCTGGAAAACGAGGCGCTGTCGCAAGCGATGGATCACCTCAATCATCGTTACGGCCAGACTATCGTGAGTCCCGGCTTGTGGAAGCCGCCGCCCGGCGATCACACGGGCGCGAAAATCAGCTACACGCGCATACCGCGCCGGGAGGACTTTCACTGATGGGCTGGCGTCAGGAGCTCAAACTGAGCGATCTTCCCGAAGAGGCCGAGATCGAAGTCGTGTGCAAGGCTTGCGGGCGGCATCGCTATGAGTGGCCGCGCCATCTCGTGCGCCAGGCGCGCCTCGGTCAGCTCTACATGGACGAGCTGGAAAGGGTGCTCATTTGCTCCGACCGTCACTGCAAGGGAAGCGTTCGCGTGGCGCTCATGCATGACCATCTGAATGAAGGCTTCGTTGGCGGCATGCCATAGGCGTTCGGGGCGGCATAAGATCTGATCACGTGTGGCATTTTTCCCCGTTCGGTTACGGCCTTTGTCCCGAAGGTGTGACGCCTAGATACGACCTCAAACTCAAGGCCCGCTATAACCGAAAGCGACAGGCCCTCAACGCTGCTCGCTTCCTCGCCTCCATTGCATTTCGGCTTGTGCAGCTCCGCCCCGCTGGCGCGGCGCGCGTACCGCGCGGCGTTTGAAACCCTGTCTTCTGCTTTCGGCCTGTCCCGGCCCATGAGGTCGCAATCAGGCGGCCTCGTTCAAAAGGGACAAGGCCATGACGACCGAACGCTTCGACATTCACCAGCACATCACTAATCAGATCATCGCCGCCATCGAACGCGGCGCTGGCGACTTCCAACTGCCCTGGCATTCGAAAGGGTCCATCACACGCCCGGTCAATGTCGCTTCCAAGAAGCACTATCGCGGCGTCAACATCGTCGCCCTCTGGGCAGCGTCCGAGCAAAGCGGTTATACATCGGCGCTCTGGGGCACCTACCGCCAGTGGGCCGAAGCCGGCGCACAGGTCCGCAAGGGCGAGAAGTCGTCTTACGTCGTCTTCTATAAAGAGCTCGAATTCGCCAAGTCGGATGGCGCCGACAGTGACGAGCCTGAGACCCGGCTGTTTGCCCGCGCAACGCCCGTCTTTTCCGCCGAGCAAGTGGACGGCCTTGAACTCCCGGAAAGCCCGGCCGGTGAACCCGTCGAACCTATCGACGCAGCAGACGCCTTGGTGCAAGCCACGGGTGCCATCATTCATCACGGCGGATCGCGTGCGTACTATCGTCCAAGCACCGATAGCATCCAGCTTCCGCTCAAGTCTGATTTCCTCGGCACGTCAACCAGCACTGCCCAGGAGGCCTATTATTCGACCTTGCTACATGAGCTCACCCACTGGAGTTCAGCAGCCCATCGCTGCGACCGCCAGCTAGGCAAGCGCTTCGGTGATGACGCCTATGCCATGGAAGAACTCGTTGCAGAACTTGGTGCGGCCTTCCTGTGTGCCGACCTTGGCATTACCCAGGAGCCCCGCGTCGATCATGCGCAATATCTGGCTTCATGGCTTGGTGTATTGAAGGCGGACAAGCGCGCGCTGTTTACAGCCGCCAGCGCCGCCAGCAAGGCCGCTGACTTCCTGAAAGGAGGTGGGTGAGAGGTGGGCAAATCCTATTTCACCAGCATCGACCAGGCCGCTTGGAAACAGCGGCCTTAATTAGCTTCATCTAATCTGGCGCGTGCTTTCATCCACTCGAAATTTCCGTGTCCGGCGCGGACATGACCTTCGTCGGTGGCGGCGGAACGAAAATAGAGCATGGCAAAAACACCAACGGCGTCGGAGAGCGAGGTGTGTTCGTGCTTTTTGACTTTTATTAGCTCAATAAGGTCTTTGATCCTGCATTGCTCCATTGCCGCGATTTCGCGCATGGCAGCCCATATTTCAGGGGCAAGAGACACGATACCGGCAGAGGCAACCTTACGGCGTATTTTCGTGCTTTTGCGTTTTCGAGGGGGCGCTGATAGCGTCGATAACATCCCTGAATTCAGAGATGCCTGAAGAGAAGTCCCGTAATCCCTTTTTGAGTTTGAGGCCGAAATCGTCTGGCCCTGTAAATCCACAACGTTATCCATTACCACCCCTAAGCGGTTATATTATACCGTATTGCGTTAAATAAGATTTAAGATGAATGGCCTGGATTCAACCATGGCCGTGGGTAAGGCGGGGACGACCGGGGATGCCCTAGAGCGGATTTAGCCATCGAGCCGAGATTGAAATGTGGCTGGAGGGGCTTGGGTTTATGAGCCGATAGTGGTCAGAGAAACCGGAGATACGCTGGATTTTTTGGGACGAAAGAGGGAGCGTTTTCGACTGAATAAGGGTAGCCGGAGCATGTGATGAGCGGGGGGGCAGGTGTAAGATTTTCGCGTTAGTTGGCTGCGTTTGCAATAAGGTTTGTGCTTGTTGTAGGATTCATGGATCAAAGGGTTTGGCCTTGGGTTTGTGTCGGTAGTCTGACTGCAAGCTGTGTGTTGTACTACACGCCGCAGGCGCTCCGTAAACACAGCTTGCCAAAGTGGGGCCGGCTGCCCCCTGTTGGATACCCCCCGCTGGCTGGCGCTCGCACCTTCCCCGTTCCCACCCGGCAATGACCTCCCATCTCACGATTAGGGTCAATGCCTTGGGTCAGGGTTGATGCTCCCGCCAGAGTGACAATTGGCTGTCACACCACCAGTCAGAGGAGCGGTCCCACTGCCTCCGACACCTCCAGGATCAGGGCGATTTCGCTCTCCCTGAAACCCATCGACAAAGGGACTTTCGCATCCCCTTGAACCCCAGGAGCAGGACTTGGAGACTTGCCTCTCCACCTGCACCGAACCATGCCCTAACCACTGGCCGTTTGATCACCAGCCGGGGGAGCCTTCGAGCTCCGGCCCAACACCCCCATGATCAAAGGGCGAATGCGCCGCCCCTTGGAACCCGCGACCAACCGTTGGCCATTTGGATGCGCGATCCTGCCAAAAAAGGAAGTAATCTTGTCGGGCTAAGTTACACTCAGTTCAATGCCTGAGCGTCCGTAATGCCGATCTTTCGAGCGCAAAAGTTACTTGAGTGGCACTAAAAAGGAGGCTACCGTTCAACCAGGTGGGGAGTCAATTCGTGGAAGTTAAGCCAGCGCGAGTAGCGCAACCATTTAGCGCCGAAGCGTCATTAAAGAGGGCCTTGCGTAGCCATCTCAAAACTCTTGGTTTTACCAAGAACTCCGCCGGTGACTTGGTTTTACCTGAGGGCGGTAAGGAAGTTGTTCGAAACCTTCATAGAAGCCAAAGGCGTGAGAGGCTTGCTGCGGCGCAACCTTTCCTTGAAGTGGCTCTCCCCAAAGCCATTCAGCATTTTGCAAATGGCGACGAGATTGACCCCGCCAAAATTAGCCTTAGACTGATTTTGGTTAAAAGTGGTACCCGCGAAGCGGACCTATTTCGGATTGCAACTCTCACATGGTCCGTACCGGTTTCACCTGGGTTTGGACGACGAATGCGCTACCTGGTGTGGGACGAAGGCCATAACCGACTGGCTGGCCTTATCGCACTCGGAGACCCGGTTTACAATTTGGCGGTTAGGGATGCCATAATCGGCTGGAACGTTCATGACCGGTCCCAACGATTAGTTGGGATTCTCGACGCTTATGTACTTGGAGCCGTCCCCCCCTACAATATGCTCCTGTGTGGCAAAGCTATAGCTTGTCTCATACGCTCACGCGACGTGTTCAATGATTTCACCCGGCAATACGGCAGTTCAGTCGGGGTAATTTCAAAATCTGCGAAGAAGGCACGTCTGTTGGCTGTGACAACCACATCGTCAATGGGCCGATCTTCAGTGTATAACCGCCTTAAATTGGGAGGGCACACATACTTTGATCATCTCGGTTTCACCGAAGGCTGGGGGCATTTTCATATAACCGACGCCTTGTTTGAAAAGATGCGGAACTTCCTGAGAGAACGCGACCATGCGTATGCGGATCAACACAAGTTTGGGGAAGGTCCAAACTGGCGACTGCGCACCATTAGAGCCGCGCTCAAAGGATTGAATGTTAATGAGAATATATTGAAGCATGGTATTCAAAGGGAGGTTTTCATTACGACCTTTGCCTCGAATGCTTTTGAGGTGCTTCGAACCGGAGCAGAAAAACCCGATACCTCAGGGTTGCTGACAGCAACCCAAATATCAAATCTTGCCCGCGACAGGTGGATCGTTCCCAGAGCGGAGCGAGGGGAAATCGATTTCCGTTCCTGGCAAAGGGATATGATCCCGCAATTGATTAAGGGGAAGGTTGAAATTTCAAAGGCCATCTCACGCCAGACGGGTTAATCCAGATGCTAGGGGAATTCCAAGCGCTTTTGGAAAAACGGTTTGCGGAACTCGCTGCTATGCGCCGTGATCTTCAATACCCTATATACGCGCTGGAGCATGGACTGGAAGAGGGCCAACTGCGTCAAGTCCAAATGGCTGCCAGCAACTCTATACGTTACAATCCTCCCGATGATGCACATTGGCTGGTTTGGACGTCACTAAGCGCCGAAGCGGGATATAGTTATTCGGGGGACGAATTTTGGCCAGCCCTTGAGAGAAGGCCCGGAGAATGGCGCAGCAATGAGTATCGCCAAAAGCTTCGGAAATTTTTCCACCGCTTTCAACGTGTATATCAAGGTCCGACTCCCGAGGGCCGCTGGGCGGAGCACTTCAATATTATTGCATGGCCAATCACCAACGCCATATTGCCTCGTTATTTACAGACGCATTTCGCAAGACACATATATGATCTGCGCTTTGAACTGACGCACTACGTTACAGGCAACGGAGAAGAGATCGGCCAATTTTTGTTGTCGAATTACGACGGGACGCCTTCACGTTTTCACGACTTTCTTCAACAAACGGATTTGACAACTCAGATCGTCTTAGCGCTGCGTGATGAAGATTTGGGAGGTCAGGTTCATCGAATTGATCCTTCATTATTGAGCAGGATTGTCTCAGACCTCGAAACTCATCGAGACGCTAAGTATTACCTCAGAGACGCACGAAAGCTTATCCAATCGACCGGAATTCAGATTTCCTCGCGATTAAAACCGGCTTCAACAACGATTTCAGGTTTGTCAGCAAATCAGCCTGTTTCGTCCGCAAATCAGCGCACGCGTCTTGCGGCACGTCGAAATGGCAATGGCCAATATCTATTGGGAATACAATTGCCCGATATTCGCGCAGCCCTAAAGGGGGCCGGGGTAGATGAAAAACAACTTTCTAGTCATCGTGTTCAATTTTTTGGACCGGCAGAACGTTATCTACCGGGCTCGACACTATTGTCGTTGAGTAAAAAAGAACGTCCGCTTCATTCATTTCCTCAACCTAACCAGCCGATCTATTTCATTGAAAACGCCACCGAAAATCTATCCAAAATTCTGGACCCAATAGGCCGCATTGAAGAACGGCCTACTTGGATTTTGAAGAGGCAGGCCGATGGACTCTTTATCGAGGTTGGCCATGTCCGAAGTTGCCAAGAATACCTTGTCTTATGTCGGGCCGACATCCCTGCTGAGTTGCTCGGCAAAGCCGGTATTCTACAAGCAAGTATCGCTACGCAGGAAGTGTATGCTTACCATCTTACCATGCCAACCAAGCTCAGTGATGCTCAAAAGACCGCATTGCGGGACATCGGCATCGGCACGGTCGTTGGTGTGCTAATTGAGCCGATAGGCTTCAATCCGATTCCAGGCGCTTGCCCTAGTTGGCTGTCGACCGAACCGGTCTTTCTAAGACTTTCCGCCGACTATCACGTGGACGGATTTTCCGTCGCACTGGACTCGGAAAACCCGCAAAGATTTGCAGCTTCCGGCTCAAAAGCCCTGATACGGCTCGATCAGTTAAAGCCAGGGCGACATTCAATCTACGTATTGTTKGCGGATAAGAAAGAAACATTCGATTTTCAAATAGTTGCTCCGCAACCTTGGAAAGATTCGATCCAAAATAAGGCAGGATTCAGGCTCTTCATCGAACCTGCAAACGCCAAGCTAGAGCACCTACTCGGTGGTCAGGCAAATGTTCAAGTCCATGGCCCCAAAGGTCGCGCGATCCAATGGAGCTTCGAAACATATAATGCTTCAGGCCACCTCGCGCATGTTTGCCCGCTACGCTCGACCAAGGTCGGCGGATTGCAAAGCGTAATCTCGACTATGCTCGATAAGGCGAGAAAAGATCATTCAGATAAAATCGACGAAGCTTATCGCGTAGACTTGGTCGCATGTTTGGATGAACTTGGGCGGCAGGCGCTCAAGTTTACTCATAGTGTCGAGCCGTTAAGGTGGAAGTTTGATCCGAAAGATCACACGATAAGACTTATTGACGAAACCGATCATACTGAACCGATCCTAGTGCGTTCGTATTTGCTTGAGGCTCCGATGAAGAAGGAGCCGATAGACATCGATAACGCATTGTCGGGCATCCCCGTGAACTCACCTGGCACCTTGTTTGCAGTAACTCACAAGCAAGTAAGAATATCGATCTTTGCCAGCGTACCCCGTGCGATACGCGACTTTACAGACCTTGGCTTTGAGCAGGCATTTCAACTGCCTGAATCCAAGGCTGAGGCGATGATTAAATTAATCGATAATCTCCGCTTATGGGACCGTGCTAAGCCTGTTGGCGATCTGGCATTGGTGAGAAAGGCAGCTACAAAAGAGAAGTTTCATCATGAAATCGCCGCCCTAGCTTGCGGTAGTGACTTTGCAGATTTGATCAAAGCAAATGATGAAAACAAATTGGACGAAGCCAGAGCCAAGGTTGGCGGTTCGCCGGGCTTTCGTGTGCGGATGCGCAAATTTGAATGGCCTTCGAGGTTTGAACTGGCGCAACAATCGTTCGCTGAATATGCGGCAACTTACGGGGTTGAAGCGGATGCCAAAATTTGCGCGTCAGTTCTATCACTTGCACGAAAGCCGCTTTGCCTTCGATTTGACTCAGGTGTGGATGCAAAGGCCTACATTGCGGGTCTCTTAAGTAGGCGCATATTGCTCCGTGGGGCCTTCCTCGCGAATGCTTCTCACCTCATTCAAGTGCCCTTTATTGAGAAGGAGACGGCTTGACATGGAGGCGATCACCGAAGAAATTCTGTTGTCGGAATGCGCCCAAGCTTTGGGTTTGAGAGATGTCAAAGAAGCAGCTGATTTGCTAAAGCCTGCGTTACGCAGAGCTATATTCCAGATAGCACCTTGTTCCACGTCTGATCTTATCAGGTTTGTGATTGAGCCTCTGGTGCCATTTGGTGACTTGCGCGGTGGAACCGAGCAAGCGCTAAGCGAAATGATCACCTACGGCGATATACTAGAGATGCGCCGGCTTGATAGCGATCCGTGGGACGCACCAGAATACCTACTCAGGCCCGCACCGCCCAGCTTCGTCATGCGTGGGGATGATGAGGCGATAATCCTTGGTATATCTGGCGATCTACCATCAGCACTTCCCGCAGAACTAGAAACGCAAGTCAACGTAGAAGGGCCAGTTCGCGTACTCCGAACCGACCAAGAGAATTTGTCAAAGCAATTGCAGCTTCTCGGCCTGATCGCCCTTCCAGAAGCCGCATGGCTAAGAACACCCCCAGCTACATCGGCTGCGACTTTCCTGAAAATTTGGCAGGACCAACTCACTAACCAATCCCCTTGCGTAGGGAGTATTGAAGGGCTGGAAATTTTAGATTCCTCCCGCTCAAATTCCTTCTATAGCGGGCGATGGAGTTTTCCCGAAGATAAGCACTCAGGCTTTTATATCGGTCGTCGCGAGCAGCGTTACGGCTCCAAACTATGGTCGGTTGTTGAACTGGACGCTGGTACGACGATCAAATTGTTGGACATCCGAGGCGAAGACGATTGGCAACGGCCACACGACGTCGCCTGGCGAATTCAGGCAGCCATAGATCGCATCAAGGGGGTACCGCAGAAATTCAAAATTATAGGTGCTGATGCTGGTTGGTATTTCGACTTTCAAGCGCCGCTTCCGGCATTCGCCGAACGCCGCCTTACCCTCGTGGGAGATAAATCTAAAGTGTCCGGCGCACTATACCGGTTTGCCGTTCCAGAAACAAAAAAAGCAACGGAAGTTGCCGCGCTCCAGTCCTTATTATGGTTGGAGCCAGAAGAAGACAGGGGCCAGTCATGACAGCTACAATTCAAGAAACCATTGAAACGCTGCATAGAACTCTTCTCGGCTATATAGAAGCGACCTATCACATTGCCGACCCTAAGGCGGTCCAACAACGCCGTAGGTTGCTTAAGGGAGCAGGCGGCATATTTCAGACGCCGTATTTGGAGTCCACACCGCGCTATCAGACGGGGGAAGCTTACGAGGCGATGAGCGATATACCGCCAGCTGCTCAGGAGGCCTATTGTAGACTTTCAAATCCAAAAAGTGGCAAGCCTCTTATTTTTAATCCACCCTATAGTCATCAGGCCCAATCAATCCGCGCGATCTTGAAGGACGGACGTAACCTGATGATCATGACGGGAACCGGCTCTGGCAAAACCGAGTCGTTTTTGCTGCCAATTCTGGGAAAGTTGGCCATTGAAGCAAAGGAGCAGAGCAGCCAGTTTGCCCAWCATTCTGCTGTCCGAGCCATGGTGCTTTATCCAATGAATGCTCTTGTGAATGACCAACTTGGTCGTTTGCGGCTGCTCTTTGGCAATGAACTTGTAAAAGATATGTTCAAAGAATGGGCTGGACGAACGGCGACCTTTGCGCGGTACACCAGCCGCACGCCCTACGCAGGGGTAAGGACGAAGAAAAAGGACGGAAAAAGGCTCAAATCCATCGGTGATTTTTTTGTGGCTATTGAAAATGCTGCCGAGCGACATCTGGCCGGGAACCCAATAGTTCCCAAGGAAGACGAAAGAGCCTTCAACATACGAGATAAGCTACAAAAAAAGGGAAAATGGCCAGCGAAAGGAAGCATTTCGGACTGGTACGGGTCTGGCGAGTGGCTGGATAAACAACAAAATTTTCGACGTGCCATTCAGCAGGATGATGATGCCGAACTAATGACCCGTTACGAAGTCCAACAAGCTGCCCCGGACCTTTTGATAACCAACTACTCTATGCTTGAGTATATGATGCTCAGACCTATTGAGCGAACAATTTTTGATAAAACAAAGGCTTGGCTTGCAGCCTGCCCAGACGAAAAGTTTTTGATTGTTCTCGATGAGGCCCATCTTTATCGCGGAGCGCAAGGTGCGGAGGTCGGTCTTTTGTTAAGGCGACTTCGTGAGCGTCTGGATATTCCCCCAGAGCGTTTCCAAGTAATCTGCGCGACGGCTAGTTTCAGTGAGCAGGGCAAGGAAAATGCAGGAAACTTTGGGGCGCAATTAAGTGGCGCTAACCCGAGTTCATTTGTGCCAGTTACGGGCAGCCTTAAATATCGTGAAGGTGAGGCATCCGGCACGAAAAACGACTTGGAGGTTTTGGCGAGTATTGATTTGGCCAAATTTTTTGGTGAGAGCCAGTCTGCTCAAGCCGAAGCGATTCAATCGTTCCTGCATTTCAGGAACATACCATCGACCTCAAATCACGCGGCGGATCTTCATTCAGCGCTATCCAATTACGCGCCATTTGCGAAACTTGTAAACGAGACGATGAAGGCAGCGCGGTCTTTTGACGAAATCCGCGGCTTCCTTTTTCCAGAAGCTGAGCCGGGTGATGCTGACCGTGCGGTTAACGCACTTATTGCCATGGGCAGCCGCGCTCGCCTTAATCCGGATGACGCAAGTTTACTTCCATGTCGGGTTCATGCCTTTTATCGAGGGCTGCCTGGGCTATGGGCTTGCATGGACCCAAACTGCGAGACTTTACCCGTCGAAGATCGCGGTGGTCCAATAGGGCGACTCTATAGTCAGCCGCATGAACGGTGCAATTGCGGTTCGCCGGTGCTGCCGTATTTTACCTGCCGTTACTGCGGGACATCATATGCCAGAGCATATACGAAGGATGTTTCGCAGCCTGATCATTTGTTTGCTGACCCAGGCCAAACCTTACTTACGGCAGAAGGTTTCGCCACAGAGTTTCAACCTCTTGATCTCATGTTGGAAACGCCACGAGACCCTTCACGGGGCTTAGAAAAGAGCTATGATTTGGTGTCGGGTCTTTTGGACCCAGATATCCCAAGTGAACGGAACCGCGCTGTGTATTTGCCAGTGGCGACAGGTACCCTTCATGCAACTTCAGACGACGACACCGATGACGAAGACGAGGATGGTGACGGGAGCGAAGTCGCCGGAATAGGACAATTCGTGCCGTGTGGCTGTTGTGACAGAAGAGCACGCGCTGGAAAATCCAGCGTCCAGGACCACGTTACAAAAGGCGATCAGCCCTTTGAAGCACTTGTCGCAGCTCAAATCAGGGTTCAGCCACCGGGCATAGCACCAGCGAACGAGTTTGCCCCACTTCGGGGACGTAAAGTCCTCGTCTTTTCCGATTCCAGACAGGTTGCCGCACGCTTGGCTCCGGCCCTTCAAGTATTTTCTTTGAAGGATACCTTGAGGGCGCTGCTTCCTCTTGGTTACAAGACATTAGCGTCCATTCCGGCTTTTGCGCCAACCTTGACCCTAAACTATTGCTGGGTCGCGGTAGTTGTCGCTGCTCACATGCTGGGCGTTAGGCTGAGGCCGGAATTAGAGGGAGGCTCCGAGACTATGCCGCGTGTGGAATCTGTTCCACCTAAGGAATTGCCGGGTGTTGCAAGTCTATTTGCGTTAGTTGCGCAAATGCCTCCAATCAATCTCACTCGGGCCATTGTTGACGTCTTGAGAGACAATATTCTTGGTCTAGAAGCGCTTGCAGTTTCCAGCATTCGGGAAGCTCAAGCTCATACCCAAAAGGTTCAGGATTTACCGCCAATTGCAGGGCTTGCAGAAACTCCAGAGGAGAAATTGGAGTTGGTCCGGATATGGCTTAGGGCATGGGTGCGTAAAAGCGGCGTATGGTTCACGGGCATGCCGGATCACTGGTGGGGAACGGGCGGAATTGTTCGCTCACACAAAGGCGAATTCAAATCTCTTAAACATGTCTGGAATACTCCAGCGCAAAAAAATCAGTTCAAAAAAGATTGGCTGCCGCGTCTGATGCCAATTTTTACAGAAGCGCTACCGGCTGGCCTACGCCTATTGGCTCGCCAACTCGATCTTGAAGTTGGCGGAAACTGGCGGCGGTGTAATGCCTGTACATCCGTGCATCGACCGTTAGCAAAGGTACTGAAATGCGTGGAGTGCGGTTCGACTGACATCCATCTATTCGATCCCAATTCGGACCCTGTTTTCAAGGCCCGGAAGGGATTCTACCGCGATCCAGTCATAGAGGCCATGACGGTCAATGAACCTTCACTCATGTCGCTTATCGCTGCCGAGCACACAGCCCAATTAAATGCCGCGCGCACAGACGAAGCGTTCTCGCGGGCTGAACACCACGAGATGGAGTTCCAGGACATTGATCTCGCGTGGAGAGAGATCGATCTATACAAAAGCACCAGTGTTGATGTTTTGAGCAGCACCACTACCATGGAAGTAGGGATCGATATTGGTGAGCTTTCCGGTGTCGCATTGCGCAATATGCCTCCAGGGCGTGCAAACTATCAGCAGCGATCAGGTCGAGCAGGCCGCCGTGGTAATGCAGTTGCAACAGTTGTGGCATTCGGAAGTGCAGATAGCCACGACGATCATTACTTCACCGCCCCACAAGACATGATCCGAGGCCAGGTAGTTGATCCAAGGCTAACGCTTGAAAATCCAGACATAGCGCGCAGGCACATTCGGGCTTTTCTTCTACAACGCTATCATGAAGCGCGTCTTCCTAATCTGGATGATGCAAGCGATTCTATATCGAACCTGTTCTCCGTGTTGGGTACTGTGCATGACTTTCGCGACGGCACTGGAGAACTTTCTAGAACTGATCTCGAACTATGGTTGTCCGAAAACGTAATCGACTTAAAAAAGGCCATTGACCGATGGCTGCCATCGGAACTCAGTCCTGGGGATAGGGATGACCTTCTTAGCAACTTTGGAAAAGACCTATTGAAGGAGGTCGATAAAGCAATTTTGGGCGAAGCGCCGCCTGAAGTGGCACCACCATCGGAACCTGAGGATGTGGCAAGTGCCGCAGGCCCGCCTTGGGAAGGTGCTGAGGTTGAGATCATTGGGGAGGGGGAACCCGATAACGATCCTCAGCCAGACAATGACGCAATTGTTGATGCAGCGGCTGACAACCTACTTGATCGGCTACTTTATTGGGGTGTTTTGCCCCGTTATGCCTTCCCTACGGATGTCGCGCCATTTTATGTTTTTAGCGCCGCTTCAACCGGCTATAAAGCTGAGATGGAATTCGCTCCTAGCCAAGGCTTGAATGTGGCATTGTCTCAGTATGCCCCGAACAAGCAGATTTGGATCAACAAAAAGCAATACACATCCCGCACTATTTATTCTCCTTATAAAGATGATCGAGCAAATGCCTGGGGGCGTCGCCGCTTGTATTACGAATGTGGCGTTTGCGGACATGCTAAGACTGATCGGAATTACGATCCTAGTCGCCGAGGCGAAAGACTTACATGCGAAGCGTGCCAAACCCCGGACAGTTTTGGGCCAGCAATGCCTTGGTTTAGGCCTCCAGGCTTTGCACACCTATGGGGCTCACCGGCACCATCAGTACCTGATGAGCCCAATGAAACCGCGTATGCAACGCGAGCAAAACTTATAATGCCTTCAGGCGGCCCGGACGCCGGTGTCGAAATCAATCCACGCCTGAGAGCGCTTGAAACGCGAACACATTTGCTGGTGTCGAATTCAGGTCCTGATAGTGAAGGTTATGATTACTGCGTTCGATGCGGCCGCATAGAGTCCGTGAGTTCTCCGGTAGACAATCTTCGTATTTCGCACCCGTTGCCTTACCCTAATGATGGTGACCCGCCATGCACGGGTGAATTTGTCTCTCGTAGAATAGTCCTCGGCGCTGACTTTCCAACAGACATCGCTCTTTTTTCTATTAAACTTGACAAGGTGTTTCGATTGGTTCCAGCGCACTCTGAAACCCAGACTGCAATGCGAACTATATGCGACGCCTTAGCTATGGCCGCTTGCCGACTACTACAAATTGAGACGGGAGAAATTCTTGCGGAATATCGCCCAGCTCTCAATGATAGTGGAGCAGCAGGAACCTTGGTTGAAGTCTTTCTATACGATACATTGGCTGGCGGGGCTGGTTTCTCGCCTCAAATGATACCGAGGACGGAAGAGCTCTTTAAAACCGCACTTTCCATTCTCGAGAACTGTCCAGAGCAATGTGACGCATCTTGTTATCGGTGTCTCCGAAGCTTTCGAAACAAACTAGATCATTCCTTGCTGGATCGACACGTGGGCGCCCAACTTTTACGCCATGTCCTGGAAGGCACATTGCCACCGTTCTCAAAGCTTCGGGCAACTAGGTCACTCAAGGTTCTTGCTAACGAATTGGAGCGCCAGTTCGGCCATGCCTATGAGGTCATCCGAACTTTCGATGGCACGGTGAAGACTAAAGCTCCACTCGTCCTCAGACGTAAGGTGGATGGCAAAGAGACTCTCGTTGATATCCACTCACCAATCGCTCCTTCAATTCCTGTTTTTGGAACGAGCGACTCCAAAGCCGTTATTGTTGATGATTTGCGTGTTCGACGTCATTTGGGTGGCGAGGTCGAGAAAATTGCCGCGCAACTCTCCTGATCGCCATAAGCGTCAAGTCAAAGGTCAACCTTGCTCCTTCTGAAGGTCGTCGTACTCGAAAGCTGAAGGCATGCGCTCGATTTCTTTTGCGGTGAGGCTGAGGTCGCCTCAAACTCAACAATAGGGAAAGTAAGGCGAACAAATTCAAAATGGCATAGATAAGACCGGAACCGATCAAACTGTTTTGCGAAAGGAAGAATTACATGGGTAAGCTGCTGGAGTTTCAATCATCCACAGGGGTTATTTTTGTCGAGGTTGAAGGCAATGGGGACGCCTTAACGTCAATGTCCGCGAACGCGGCGGCGAAAGCTGCGGAAAGCTCGTTTGAGGGCAGTCTGGAAATCATCTCCAGGATTGGGAAATCATTTGCCGGAGCTCTGGAAAGAACGGGAGCTAGTACGGCGGAGGTAACGCTCAATCTTAAGTTTACCGCTGAAGGGACCCTGTTCCTAGTCACAACAGGGGGTGAAACTGGATTGGAACTTAAGTTAACGTTTGATCGCCAAGCGACGGTAGAAAAATGAAAGAGGACGGTTGGCCAGACCCTCTTGACCTATTGCGGGGCGCTGTTGTTGCGATCCTTGACGAATCTAACAGGCTTTTAGGCACTGGCAGTTTCGTGAGCCGCGATGGAATTGTTCTGACTGCATATCACGTAGTGGAAGGAGAAAAGAATGTAATAATACGTACAGGAACGGGGCAACTATTTCCAGCTATCGTTGAAGACGACTGTATTTGCCGCAGTAAGGATTTGGCCGTTATATGTTGCAACGCAGATGGTGTGCCATTCTTATCAATTGGTTTATTAAACTCATATTGTCCGAAATCTTACCTGAGCGTTGGATTTCAATTTGCCAATGAAGGTGTGCCCGGCGGTGTTTTTCTTTCGGGCAAAGTTGGCGGTCGGACAACTATAAACTTACCGGGAGCGCCTCCAGAGCATCAGATTACGGCCCTTGATCTTCCCGATCCAACAATTGCGCAAGGATCGAGCGGGGCACCAGTTTTCGATCCCGCCACTCGCTCGGTAGTCGGCGTAATGATTTGCGCAAAGGAACATAGAGTGGGCCACGATTTCGCGGTACCTCTTGACCACGAATTATTGGAGGTTTGGCCACGCTTTCGTCTATTCGCCGAAGCCAACGATTTGGAAACGCCTCGCTTCGGTGAATTGATTAACAAGAAAGGACGAGAGATTGTTTGTCATGCATTGGTAGCCAGCGCCGTAAAATTCGCAGAGTCTGCCGGCCTTTACAGGCGCAATAAAACAATCCAACGAGAATCCTACACGTCGGCGCTAGAAGATTTTTTTAGCTCAACTAATCGCGTCTTTCCCCTGATAGGTCGCCCTGGAGTGGGAAAAAGTACGGTATTGCTATGGACTGCCGAAAATGAGGCCATAGATGCGCCGATCCGTTTACTGCTTCGTGGCGCGGACATCGTTCCTCAACAAGATGGCCTGAAGGGACTAATCAAAAAAACGATTGACCGTTACCTACCGCCGTCTCGTCGACACGGTACGGAACTTGATGCAGACGCTATCGTCACGAGGAGCTCTGGAATTCAGGACATGACCGTTCTGCTTGACGGGTTAAATGAAGCCAACGTTAGCATGGAAGAACTAATCACACATTGGATTCCAGAAAGCTTAAGCTGGTTGAGAGACAGACGTGTAAAATTAGTAATAAGTTGTAGGTCTGAATATTGGCAAGCAATTTCCTCTTCATTTCCAAAGAATGAACTTTACTTTTCTAATGAAAAATTTTCAGGGAATAATTCAAATATAGAAGAAGATAGAGATTTAAAAGAACATACGGAGATTTCGTTAAGCAATATACCAAAGAAAATTACGCCATATTTGGATGATTTCACTACACAAGAGGCCAGTGCTGCTTTGGAGATCTATGGGCTCGAAGGTTCATTGACACCGGACGAAGCGACCCATCCGTTTATTTTAGCCATGGCTGAAAGCTTAGCCAGCGAAGCATATAATTCATTTTCCGATTTTTCCAGAACGTTGGATGAATTCATAAAATACAAAATTGTTCGTTCTGTGTCGGTCGTGGGCAAGATAACGTGGATGCCAATTGTAAATGAACTCATAGATATTGTTGCAAGTAATATGATAGATAACAATACTCAGATAATTGCTAATGATGATGCATATAAAATTTTTAAGAATTATGAAGCGGCTTTGGATGGGCTAGTATCAGAAAATTTATTGCTTTTGGATCTGCAGGGGTACCGTTTTCAACACGATCACGTTCGGGAATTTCTACAGGCACGGCAAATTGATATTCAGAAATTTCTTAAACAGGTTAAGTATGTCGATACTACAAAATACGTCAATGAAGGTCTCACCTGGTCGAACATAATTCCGGCAATCATTTCCCAAATTACAACTGTTCCAATTCATAAGGTGCCTGCGCTATCGCCGTCGGTTGCCAGCTTCGCGCTAATCAGGGCAATAGAAGAGAGCTCTCCAACCGACTATCAGTGTGCGCTAGATAATTTGTTTGAAGCGACTAAACCTGCAAAATACGTATCTCGGCCTGGTTGGTATAAGGATACGACTGCCTTATTGATTAGGAGATTCAATCCAGATATATTTCAAAATAATGAAATATTAGAATGGATTATACGTCTCTTAAAAACGGATTATACAGATGCTGGAGCCATACAGCCGCCGTTAATTAAGTCCATAATAATTTCTATTCGCCGCTCAAACCTTTCCTTTCAAGAAAAAATTGAATTATTACCATATGTATTTTACCAAGAACTGGAAATTAGTTGGTGTTACCTCAGGCTTCCAATAGGTGTTAGTTTCGAAACTTTAAACGGAAAACAACCAAGAGATTTTTCAAATTTCGTTGAGTGTGAAGCAGCCGAGCTAATTCAAAGCCTTATTGAAAAGGATTTGAAAGGTCTTATCGAGGGTCTTGGCAATTTATTAAGCAACACTTATGGAGGTAATCGCTCGAATAGAAATGGTGCGTCTTTTTTGAGCGTAGCCGCGCTTGCTGCGAGATGCCTTTATAAGTTGAGAAAATTTGATCTCAGAAATATCGTATTGATGGCTATAGGTTCATTTTCGGACGAAGCAAAGCATCTCTTGAAAGCCCTAGCATACAATGAGCCGGACGTAGTTGCGCCGATTTGCCTTAATTTTATAACCAACATGGGGAGAGATAATGAATTGTTCTATGAATTATTATGGTGTGCCGGTCATAGCAGAATATTGTACGACTTGGATTACGACGGGCGGCTGGTACATACGTTAAAAAAAATGTTAGTAGAAGAAAAATCTGTCCACAAAATTTGGATCATTAAGATTTTTCTACAACAATATTCACATATGTTTACTTTATACGAAAAAAATGAAGATTTTAGACGTAAATTTGAATTTGATATCGGCAGATTAAGTGTATTCGCTAGATCTGAAGTTGACAATATTTTGCGTAGACTAAACGATATTCCATCTGATGTTTCTTTTGATGAATTAAAATATTCTATTGATTTATTTAGAGATGTGGTTTTAGAGCGCGTAAAAGATGCAATAAACTCATCTCACAAATTGTTGCATCTTGAGGTAAGGGCCGTTACTTATTTTGTATCTCCTATTGATCTAAATAATCTTGATAAAAGAGATTCGGATAAAAGTGCGGAGCTTAGGAGGCGTTATAGCGAGGCCATCAAAATGTTGTCGATTTATGCTAAAACACGTGGTGATGATGGCATTTACGCGGTGGCCTCTTTTGCAATCAGTAAGGCGCAGAGTTGGCACAATGAGTCGGGTTTCAATTTTACTGCAGATGACGTCGTCAATCTGGGGATTCTCGATTTGGCTTGCCAAGTTTTGGAATCGGGATGCGAGCGGGCTTATGAAAGTTGCACAGGTATGCTTTGGCCGGAAGCTGGTGTAATTAGGGAACGGTTATTTACTGCTATCATGAATTCGAACATTACAAATCGCCAATTCGAAGATATGATATACTCGTTTTGCGGTAGCCATTGCAGATGGAAGACCGGGTCGTTCGAGGAACTCCTAGGGTTTCGTTCAAGTGGGCGGGAGAACTTATGGGATAAAGCGCTGCTGCGATTCATGAACATTTATTCGTGTGACGAACACATTGCTGCACAAACTGTTAATTATTGGAAATTACTGAGCGACTTACAACTATCAGAGAGTTCGTCTGAGTTTTTGGCTTGGTTGGAATTATACCATAATATAAATGAGGCTGCCCATATTTGCGCTAGTGCTACACCTGATTACAAAGCTCACATCTTGAAGCACTTTCGTAGTCAAGGACTAAATATTTCCGCAAAACAATTTGAAAAATATAAAAAAAGGTTATTTACGTTGCCATTGCAATTTTTCGTTTCTTAGCTGCGTTTCTATATTTATCCAGCATGATGAAAAAATAGCCGATTGTCAGTAGGCGTCTGTTGTTGGAATATGCGATTATGTTTACAGAGTTGCCTCGCAGCGCGCATGCTCCAACAATATTAGTGATAGCATCCTTCTTGCTTCGCTTTCCCACACTGGGCTTTGCTGTTCTTTTTGTGCATGATTAAATAGCGCTAATAGCTGTGCATCCGTTTTGGTTTGCAAATTCTGGCGTGTGACCTTGAACATAATCTTCTCCTTGTCTCAGGCCGTCCGAAGTGAGCAGCGATGGAGAAGACAGGGACGCATCAGAAATCAGGCGCATTCCTCTGGAATTGCAACGCATGTGGAGAAGTATTATCGCCTTGCGCTTAAAGGGTTTTGATGCGGCAGTATTCGGAATGTCAGCGGTTTTTTCGTCAGGCCTGTCAGGGAGACGCTTTCACGATCTTGGCCGATTGTCGATCAGATTAGCCGCGCGCATTGGCGAGGTCTTCGTGTTCAAAAGCTGATGACATGCGGTCGATTTCTTTTGCAGTGAGACCGAGAGATGAGGCTAGGTCGCGCCAGGTGGCGACCGTTTTGCCGACTTCCTTGGCTATGGCTTTTGCGGCATCCGGCTTGAGTCCGAAATGCTTGGCGACCTCAAAGGCGATGTCTAGGGAGGCGGTGGTGTCGGCTTCGTCTATGGCCGTGCTCAGAACACGCGGGCGTATATCGATAGGGACCGGGTTGAGGTCGAAGGCCGGTGACAGCGTCCAGCCTGTCTTGTCGAAGACAAAGCCGTGGTTACGCAGGTGGTCATCCGTGTTGGAGATCAGGATGTTGAACACGACGCGCCGCCACAGTTGCGCGCAGTCCTGTTCGGCATGACTGCCATATTGCCTCAACGCATCTGCAATCTCCATGTAGCTATGAGTTTCATTGTCGATAGCGCCCAACATGCTCATCGACGATAGGTAGGGCAGGCGTGTTCCGTTTTGGCGGTCGAACCGCTTGAGGATCAGGACGGCCTTATCGTTGATGACCTCCAGTCGCCAGTTTGGTGTCGGGATGCCTGCTTTAGTGGCGAGAGTTAAGGCCAGGGCCTCCCAGAGCGAGACGCGGATATCGTCATCGTTCTTCGGGAATTTGGCGATGGCGAGTTGGCCGTCTCGGTCGATCACCGAGGCCTTGGGGCGCGCGCCGCCCAGCGACGATCCGGGTGCGAGCAGCAGGCGGATATCTTCTGCCGTTTCCTCTTCTGCCGAGAAGCGTTCGGCTGCGCCCAACAGGCGCGGCAGTTCGATCAGCGGCGGGATTTGCTGGATAGTCTCTTCGCTCAGGAAGGCGGAGCCGGGTTCAAGGCAGAAGCGTAGCGCACCTTGACGGGCGATGTCGCCGACGCCCAGCAGGTAGTCGAGTTCGGTAATGGTGCGCGGCGGGCGGTTGTCATCGCGGGTCTTTTGTCGTTCGGCGCGCTGGATCAGGACGCGGCCCCAGCGATCCGGCGCGGAATCTCCGATGGCCCCGAATATCTTGTGGCCCGCATTGGTATGGAATGCCCCTGTGCCGAGGGCAAGGGCAGGCTCCAGCGCGAACCGTTGCGGGTTTTCCAGCCAGTCCTTGGCGTATTCGAAGGAGGCGCTTTCACGGCCCTTGTTCTGGCGTGCCCAGAGGTGGCCGACAAAGTGTGTGACCCCCTCCAGATCGACAAATGCACAGATGCGGCGGTCCATCAGGCAACTCCCTTATCTGTCTTGGAACTGCGGATACGCTTCGGCAATTGCTCGTCCTGGAGCTGTTGACCGACCTCGTCATGAGTGACATCCGCTAGTTCTGCTAGGCGGTTGGATAGGCCGAGGATAAACAGCACGGTGGCGTAGGTGCCCAGGGCAACGGTCGGATCGCCCTTTTCGACCTTGTTCAGCGTCGTGCGGGTGACGAAAGCCCGCTCAGCCATGACGGTCGTGGGGATACGGCGGCGCAGGCGCGCGCTCTTGATGTCGCTGCCCAACTTGGCAAGGGCGCGCTTCACGGGTAAGGGCATTGGCGGTGTGGTACGCATGTCGACTATCCTTTCTGTATCTTATAATAGTCCATAAAATACATATTGTCCATTTAAATGTACTTTACGATAGGTGCGGGAACGTGTTCAGGGGCCTTTAGCGGCCCCTCCGGTCAAGGGTAAATGCACCGTCTGCGACGGCCCTTGACCTTTCACCCCGCACATTCGCCATTCGGGCAGGGTTGCATGTCTGCAACCCATATCCAATCTTTGGCTTTGGGGGTTCCTTCTGGCTTCATCGCTCAAAGGGCAGACGCTTGATGGGAGAGCTTTTCCGGCCAATCTTCGACGGCTTGCCCAAGTCTGCATAACCCTGCTATGTTTTCGAGGTTTAGCAGACTGTGTGCATCGCAAATGAAGCCCGGCTCATACTAAGGAGCCTACCGTTCAACGGAAATAGAGCAGGTGATGGTTTTCAAAATTGGACCAAAATTGGCGACCATTTTTGCGGCGGCGGCTCTCGTTATTGCGCCTAACGCATCCTCTGCCCCGGCAATGGAGCAAATGGTTCAGGCGCAACCTATTTCTCAGAATGAAAATAAGATTGGTATCAACGATGCGTCTGGACACCCAACTGAAGTTGTTGAAAGTTTTGCCGCAAGAACGTCAAAAAATTCAATCGTCGTCTTATATGTGGGCAACAACATAGCGGCACGAGAAGAGGTGCGGTTAGGAGCTGCCGAGGCGATATTAGGAGGTAGCTGCAAGGTTCGGGGCATGGTTTACAGCTCTGGCCCTGACGATTACATGGTGATCTATATAGATAGCCAGCCCACGACGAGGAAAATTTTCGTTGAAGCGAAGAATGCACGAGCGAAGGCCAAATGGGCGGTTGAAGGCTCCTATCACGAAGTGCCTGAATTCTGCCCATGACCACTAGTTGTTTCAGCAGATTAAAGACGAAGCAACCGGCATATTTTGAGCCCAGCCCTTCACGGAAAAGGAGCCTGTCATGGCTGTCAACGATAACAAATTTTGGAAAGCTGGGGCTTTGGGCGTTTTACTTCTCGGTACTGCTGCACCGACGATGGTCGCAACTTCGACACCTGCCTATGCCGGTGCGCCGATCTCTTTCGACGATCCTGAATCACAGGCGATAAATGCGTCATGCGAACATGGAGGTCAGATTGTATTCTTAGTGGGTGAGGGTATCGACGTGGAAGGCTCCGAAGGCTCACTGCGGAAGCAGCATTATCCGATACAAATCGTCAAAGGGGGCGACGCCGGCAAAGTTGGACTGTTTGTGATTGGCAAGTATCGTGGTGAGTTTAATCAGAGCAATGCTGATAGAGGTCAGCTTTCGGGTGCCGCGAAGATTCACTATGACGATCTGAAATCTCAGAATGTGACATGCAAAGGTTATTCGCTTCACTAGGGGCGGGCGACGGGCGCACCTTTCAAGCCCCGCCCTTCAAAAAAGGAGTCTGTCATGGCTGTCAACGATAACAAATTTTGGAAAGTTGGAGTTTTAAGCGTTCTACTTCTCGGTGCTGCCGCTCCGACGATGGTCGCAACTTCGACACCTGCTTTTGCCGGCGCGCCGATCTCTTTTGACGACCCTGAATCGCAAGCAATTGATGCTTCATGCGAGCGCGGCGGACAGATTGTGTTTTTGGTTGGCCAAGGTGTTGATGTCAGAGGCCCTAAAGGCTCTCTTCTGCAACAACATTATCCTGTACAAATCGTGAATGGTGGTGAAGCTGGTAAAGTAGGACTTTTTGTGATTGGAAAATACCGCGGTGAGTTTAATCAGCGTAATATTGATGGCGGGGCTTTATCAGGCGTAGCGAAAGTTCACTATGACGAGCTAAAATCTCAGAATGTTACATGCGAAGCTCGTTCGCTTCGTTAGAGATAACGCCGTTGTTTTGGGCAATCCCGGCAAAACCGAAAACCTTGAAATTTAGCACTGGGTCCACACGATGGGGCTACCGTCCAAGGGAATAGAGCAGGTGATGGTTTTGAAATTTTGCCCAAGATTGGCGGCGGGTTTTGCAGGCGTAGCTCTTGTGGCTACGCCTATGGCGATAACGTCTACGGTTCCGGCATTTGCGCAGTCGGCGGAGTTTCGACGCACTTCTACAGCAAATGTTGATGCCATGACTTCTTTTCAGGTCGGCATGCGTTCAAAGCGAAATCAGAATGTCATTTTCTATTATGGATCAGGTATCCAAGAGCTGATTATAAATGCTGAGGCTAGATCGCTTTCCGAAGATAATATTCCTGCAGAGGCCATCTCAGGTAACAGCAAAGCCGGCGTCATAACTTTGTATGTCAAGGGGGAGCGAAAGGGCGACTTCACGGTAAACGAGATTAGCCAAATGGTTTTCTTGGCTGAAAATAGCTACAATAATAAGACTATCAGTCTCAATGGCAATCCAACTTATTAAATTATTCTGTCTTCATGAGTGTAAGGCTTGAATTAATTGCTTTGGTTATCGTTCAAGATCGTGTCCCTTGTTACGAGAGGGACTAAGCCGTTCTCGCCCTTGGACCTCGGCTTTCAGGTCCCGGCCTTCCTTCAGGCGCTTGTCCCAGAGACTTTCCAGGGACTGGGAAGCGGCCGGTCTGGACGGGGGTTCGCCGCGTTGCATGTCCCGGAAGTTGGCGGCGTCGCGATAGAGGCTTAGCATGTCTCGGGCGTGGGCTTCGCGCTTGAGGCGGATTTGGCCTTGGAGGCCCTGACGGTCCTTTATCTGCGCAGATAACAGAGCCTGACGCTGCTCACGGTCGCGCTGGAGGGCGAAGAAGGCCTCCATCTGGCCTTGCTTGACCTGCTTGGCATGTTCACCCGTCAGCTTGTCCCAGAGCCCCAGCACGCCCTTTCGGATGCGTTCCGAGCGAGCCTTGGTTTCCGCCTCCTGCCTCGCCTTCAAACCGGCATCGAGGCGCTGGCGCTCCTGTTCATGCTGGGCTTCATGGCCTGGCGCTGTTGTTCGAGCGGCGACATGTCAGCGGCGGCCTTGGCCTTGGCTGCCCGGATGTGCTCAGAGACCCTTGGCTTGATGGTCTCGCCGATATGCCTGTAGGTGTCGGCGAGGGAGCGCAGTTTCTCCGGGTCGCCAAGGCGTGCCATAACCTGCGACGTGTGTATACCGATCATCTTGGGGATGGCGAAGACCTGGCCTTCATAGGATACCGCAACGTATCCGCGCCGGTCGCCGCGCGAGACAAAGAAGCCGCGCTCTTCCATCGCCTTGGTAAAGCTTTGCGCGTTGTCGGATATCGCCCAGCTGTCCTGGATCGAGGCCTTGGCATCTCTGGCATTCAGCCCGGCACGCTTGGCCTGTTGCCACTCATCCAGCGTGAAGTTGCGCGGGTCGCGATCCTTTGTGTGGGCAAGGCCCGGCGGCATCTTCCAGCCATGTTCGAGGTATTGCTCACGCGAGACCTCGCAGAGCTTGTTCTTGAAGTGGGGCAGGTTCTTGGCCGTCATGGTCTCTGGGTCGATCCGCGACCAGACAACATGGCAATGGCGACGACTTTCCTTCTCGTGGAATACCATGATCCGGGCATGGCCGGTCAGGTTCAGCCGCTCTTCCACAGTGGCAGCCGCCCGCTCAAAGACCTCAGGACGGACGATTTCATTTTCGGGCGGGTTCATGGACAGCGAGAACAGGTAGTTCTTGCAGCGGGTGCCGTAGCTCATGGCCTGCGCTTCCTTCATCGCCCCCATAACATCTTCGGCAATGAAGCCGCGAATGTCGTGGATTTCGACGTGCTCGTTGTGGCCGACATTGAGCAGGTGCCGCCCCAGCCAGGCCGAGTTTCCGCGTTCAGAGGCCTTGAGGATCATTTTTCGGTCTCCAAGCCAAAGCCCTGCAAAAGCAGACGGCGCATGTCCGCGATGTCCTTCGCGGCATGGATCAGGGCACGCTCGGTTTCGGGTGTTACGAAAAGGGTCCCCATATTGGCCGACCGGGCCAGCTGGTTGAGGTTCGAGGATAGACGGCTATCACCGAGCTTGATCAGCAACTCGGCCATTGCCTTGTGATCCTTGACCGGGCGCTTGCCCCGCGTCCGTCGCCGTCCGTGGCGCTCATCAAAGACCCTTGAGCGGACGTAGGCCCCCAATGGCATGTCGCCCGCGTCTTGCTCAAGACGCGCCCGTTCCTCGAAGGTCAGGCGAATGGAGAACGGTGGTGGATATTTGCCTTCCGACATCAGCGCCTCCTATTTCGGGAGACGGCCAGGGCGGGAGCCGGGTATTCGGCGCTCCGCCATGGCGTTTGATGCCTTTCGGGGATGTGAGGCTGTATTGGCCGGCGCTTGCTGGCCTAGCGATGTGGAGCGCAAAATGTCCGTCCAGTTCGTCAGAACTTCAAAGAGTTCGTTCGATTCCTGTCCAGCAGAGTGCGCCAGTCCAACCAACTGACTGCCACCAATCTCCGGATATACCCAGCCGACGCCCTTGGACCTGGCATAAGCCAATTGGCGGTCGGTACTCGGAATTAAGACTTTGCGCCTAGGCTCTAAGCTTTCCGGCGGGAGAGGGCTTTGTTTAATCTGCAAAAGTTTCGGCGCGACACCGGTGGAAACGCCGCTTTGGTGTACGGACTGTCCTTCATGGTCGTTGTCATAGGCGTCGGCGCCGCGATCGAATTCAACAACGCAACATCGCAGCGCAAATATATGCAGGATGCGCTGGACGCGGCTGTTCTGGCCGGCGTGCAGAACAGCGCCATGAGCCTGACCGCCAGCAAAACATTCGCCCATAACATCCGCAGCGACCTTGCCCTCGCGTCTCAGTCCTATTCCAGTACATCGTCTTCAATTTCATCTCCAACGGCGGCGACACTCGACACTTTGAACGGCACGGCGACAATCTCTGCCCCGACCACCCTGCTGAAGATGGTTGGCATCGATACCATGAAGCTTACGGTCAATGCGACGGCGACGAAGACCGTCAACACAGCCGCCCGCCCGTGTATCTATGTGCTCGACCCGTCCGGCTCGCAGGCCCTGCTGGTTAACAGCGGCGCAAACGTCGCCGCGCCCGCCTGCGAGATCCATGTCAGTTCGACCGCGTCTCCCGCCGCTATTTTCAATTCCGGCAGTTCGCTGGACTTCAAGCGCCTTTGCATCAAGGGCGCGAACGTCATCCGCAACTCGACAACCGTCAACCACCTCGAACTGAACTGTCAGGCGCAGAGTGACCCCTATGCTGGTACCCTGCCCACGCCGCCCAGCCAGACCTGTACCCAGTCTAACGGCAATTTCAACGACGCTATGGTCAATATGACGCCGGGCGTCTATTGCGGCTGGTTCAACTTCAACAACAGCAGCGCCAATGTCAAATTTGCCCCGGGGCTCTACATCATTAAGGACGGGGGTTGGAACGTCAACGGCGGCACGTGGACCGGCAGCGGGGTTACCTTCTACTTCGCCGATACATCCAAAATTCAGTTCAATAGCGGCATATCGGCCGATCTGAGCGCACCGGCCAGTGGGGTGTATAAAGACCTGCTGATGTACGAAGCGGCCGGCCTGTCGAAAAGCCAATTCGTTTTGAACGACTCCGTCGCCAACAAATTGACCGGGCTGATCTGGCTGCCGTCGCGTGAGCTGACCCTCAATGCGAAATCGGGAATCCAGAGCGATGCGATAACACTGGTAACCTGGCGGTTGATCCTCAACAATACGTCCTGGACGCTCACGCCGAGCGGAGGCAGTTCAAGCGCCGGTACCGCAAGTGGGCTGGCGACGCTCCGACTGATCAAATAGTCCGCGCAGGCAGTGAAACAATAAAGTGACGCCGTTTGCGGCCTCCTCTATATTCCCCGAAAAGACGCGGGCACGACAAGCCCGAAACATGACAGGGGAGACAAGATGCGTAATATAGGCTTCTGGGGGCTCGCCTTAATGCTGGGTGGTTGCTCAATGGGTCCCGCATACGATCCACACACGGCCGCCAGGGGATTTCATGGCTTCTTCATGCATGACGAATGCATCGGCGAGAACACCGCCCAGCCCGATACCTGCCTGCACGCGCGTCAGCACGAAAAATCTTTCATCTTCGGCGGTGAGGCCGGGACAACCTATGACGTGACGCTGCGGGTGCGCGGCCTGTTTGAGCCGACCACGATGCAGGGCGGCGTGGCCTCCGATCCGGCGCATCCCTATTTCTATACCGGCGGTCAGACGGGCACTCCGGATTACTCGCAATGGCGCATCCAGGTGTCATCGCCGCAGCAGACCTTCACGCTCAATAACTATCCGTCGGTGTCGCACACCATTTACAAGGAAGATTTTGCGGTGCCCATCCGGGTTACGGCGGGCGCAACCGTCACGGTTCAGGCGATCGACGGCAATGACCGGCAGATCGACAATGGCGCCATGGGCCACCCGGACCGGCAACAGGTGATCGAGGGCGTGGTGGATAAACCATTGGCAGGCCAGATGCTGCGGCTCGATGTGGTGCGCGTAGAGCCGCGTTAGCCTAGGTCAAACTTATCGCGCTCCCGTGCCCAGCAATTTCATGGCACCGGCGACAATCTTGTCCTCCGTACACCCTGGTGCAAACGACGTCTTGCCGACTTCGAAGGTTTGGCCGCGCCTGTAACTGGCGTCGTCGGGCAAATAGCCGTCATAGCCATTGGTCAGGCTCAGCAGCACAGGCGAACGCAGGCCCACCGTCACCCGCAAATGCCGGTCGGTCCGGGTCACGACCTCGCCGGAAACCCCCAACAGATCGACGGACCCAATACCGAGATAGGACAGCCGCACCGGCAGGCTGGCGACCGGATCGGCCTTCGACGGACAGCGGATGCTAAGTTGCGCGGCGCGCACCGGCGTCGTCACGGCCTGGGGCGTCATGCCATCGGTCACCCGGATGATCTCGCGCCCCAGGGACTCGCCCAAGCGCTGGGTGACCATGAAGCCGGCCGCCTTCATGTCCGATGTCGCCATTTTGCCGGCACTGTCGGGCTCGCTGTAATAGGACATCAGGATCGGATTTTGGTCGCCGGCCGCGCCACTGGTCCACAAGGTCATGGTGCGATCGGCGCCATAATGCGCATCGACATAGCTATCGGCTACACCCGGGATATCGGCGCTGACCATGCCGCCGTCGCCGCCGGGCGATGTTTTCGAACTGTGCAACGACACGGCATGGACGGCGTAATTGGCTAGGATGGCCAGGGGGCTGCCGTCGGTGCGGAAGAAGCCGACAACCCGCACGGTCTTGTCGGATAACCCGCGCGGATCCTGGCCCAGCGTGAAATCCGAGCCCACCTGTTCGTCGCGGTTGATATTGATATAGGCTTGACCGTCGCCGCGCCCGACCCGCACAGGCTCTTCGTGCGCGCTGGCCTGCTGGATAGCCGCCATGACGCCGTCCGTCACCGTCTGTTCGTAGCCCTTGTCCATCGACCACGGCACCGTATGGCAATGGGTCGCCGTCAGCCAGACATGATCCCTGGGCACGCCGTATTGGGTGGCGATCCGCGTGACCAGGCGCTCATAGACGGCGTCGGGCAGGACGATCAGGTCGGCCACGACCAGGATCGTCCGGCTGCCGCCGCTATCTAGGACCAGGGCGCGCGCATAGAGCGGGTCATGGATGGCCAGGAGAGGGGCGTCGCCATTTTGGTTATCGAGCGGAAACAGGGCCGGCGCCGGATCGATATCGGCCTTGCCCGTGCCGGCCATCAGGCCGCCGGAAACCGGGACGGCCCGCGCGGTCCCGGCCATGGCCAGCAAAGCGATCGCGCACATGATCAGGCGTCTCGACATCATCGGCCCTCCCCAAATCAATTTATGCCTGTCTGGCGGTGATCTTGGTCACGGGCAGCAGGGTCGTTTCGCGGATAATGATATCATAGGGCAGGACATGGCGCTCCTGCGTATCGCTCGCCTTGGGGCCGTCGCCCGACTTTTGCAGGATATGCACGCTGCGCCGGGCCATGTCGAGATAGGGTTGCGCCACCGTCGTCAGGGTCGGCCACACGGCCGACGAAATGGGTGCGTCGTCGAAGCCGACAACGGCGATGTCCTGCGGGATGCGCAGTCCCATCTTGTGCGCCACCGAACAAGCGGCCGCCGCCATTTCATCATTACAGGCGAAAATGGCCGTCGGCCTGTCCTTCAGGCTGAGCAGTCGGTTGGCCGCCTCGATGCCGGAACGGAACGAAAAATTGCCCTGCTCCATATAGGCAGCCGGCGGTCGCGGCAGGCCCAAGACATCGAACGCTTCATAGAAGCCGTTCCGCCGCAGCAGGGTCGCCGCATGGTCGGGATGTCCGCCGATATGGGCGATACGGCTGTAGCCGAGTTGCAGGAGATATTCTGTCACCTGACGGGCGGCCAGGCTGTCGTCCATGGCGACCGAGGCATAGTGGCTGTCGGGCGTCGACGGCGACACCAGCACGCAATTGATATTGCGGCTCTTGAGGAAGTCCTTTAGCGGCCCGAAGTCGCACAGAGTCGGCAGCAATAGCATGTCGCTAATATGGGCGTCGGTGATGAAACGGTCGAGATGGGCCTGCCAGTCGGGGCGGTTGCCCTCGTACAGGTCGACGGCGAGATATTTGCCCTGCTCCATGCACGCGGTCAGGAAGGCATGGTGAAAGCGGCCCTGATAACCGCTGGTCGGATCCTCGAGAAGCAGGCCGACGGAGCTTTTAAGACCGAGACGTAATTCGCGGGCTTTCGGGTTGGGGCGGTAATCAAGCCTGGACGCCGCATCCAGGACGCGTTCGCGCGTGTTCGCCTTGACGGCCTTGTCGTCGTTCAGCACGCGCGACACGGTCTTCGCCGAAACGCCGGCCAGGTCGGCAATGTCATAGATAGTAGCCATGTCGTACGTGGATATCCCCAAGGATGGACCGTTCAGAGCGCTTTCAGTCGGCCGTTTGTCCCGTGATGTGTGCCGTGATGCACGATTGTCACATTGAGACACAAAACAGGACAAAATTTCCAGACAAATCTGACATCGATGCCAAATTTCTTGACATAAGTGACGCGTTTTGCAAAAACCCAATTGTCCAAAACTGACAAGTCGTTGGGTTTAATATGTAGAAATGTAACGACGCCGTCAAGTTATTTAATTATAACAATGGGTTGGTCGATTTGCCGCGTTTGTGAATCTTTTTGTCCATGTGGACAATTGGTTTATGACAAGACGGACCGGCAAGGGCCAAAGAGACATCGGGACCGACAAGCCCGGCCATAAAACTGCAAAAATCAACAAAGGGACGAAAACACATGTCATCAAGCTTACTAAGAATGAAACTACTGAAGGGGGCATTTGGCGTCCTAATGTCGGGCGCGTCTTTGACAGCGCTGTCAACGGCAGTTTACGCTCAGGATGCGGCCCCGCCCGCCGCGGCCGCCCCGGCGGCCGACGACACCACGGTCGTCGTCGTGACCGGGATCCGCGGCAGCTTGCGCAGCTCCATGCAGACCAAGCGCAGCGCCCAGGGCGTCACCGACTCCATCTCGGCTGAAGACATGGGCAAGTTCCCGGACACCAACCTCGCCGAATCGCTGCAACGCATCACCGGCGTGTCGATCGACCGCTCCAACGGTGAAGGTTCCTTCGTCACCGTCCGCGGTTTCGGCCCGGAATTCAACCTCGTCACCCTGAACGGCCGGCAGATGCCGACCTCGACCCTGGGTGACGGCGCCAGCGCACCGTCCTCGCGCTCGTTCGACTTCGCCAACCTCGCCTCTGAAGGCGTGGCCGGCGTAGACGTCTATAAATCCGGCCGCGCCACGGTCGATTCCGGCGGTATCGGTTCGACCATTAATATCCGCACGCCTCGTCCGTTCGACAAGGCCGGCTTCCGCGGCAGCATCGGCGTCAAGAGCGTTTTCGACACCTCGGAAAACGCCGGCACGGAAGCGACACCGGAAATCTCCGGCATCATCAGCGATACGTTCGCGGATAACAAGGTCGGCGTCCTGCTCACCGGCTCCTATCAAAAACGCAATTCCAGCAGCAACGATTTCAGCGCCGGCTGGCGCGACGGCTACCTCGGCAGCGAGAACAATTGGGGTTCGCTGGCCCAGCCCGGTTCGCCGGGCGCCGCCAACATCACCAACCGTCCCGATCCGACCGACGTCTATCAGGTCCAGCAGAACGGCGCCTATGACATCCACGATATCGAACGTGAGCGTCTGAACGGCCAACTGGTCCTGCAGTTCCGCCCGATCGACACGCTGACGGCCACCGTCGACTACACCTATTCGAAGAACAAGGTCAAAGACGTCCAATCCTCGGGCGGCGTCTGGTTCAACTTCAACAATGTCGCCAGCTCGTGGACCGACGGTCCGGTCGCCGGACCGATCTTCTATTCCGAGCACTTCAATGCGGGCGAAAACAAGGACCTGGCCTATTCCGGCAGCCTGACCGCCAATCAGACTGAGAACAAGTCGACCGGCATCAATCTGAAATGGCAGCCGCTCGACAAGCTGAGCGTCGTCCTCGACGCGCACTCGTCCACGGCGGAATCGAAGCCCGATAGCCCCTACGGCAGCAACATGTCCGTCGGTACCGCGATCTTCGGTGTCATGGACCAAAAGATCGACTATTCGACCTATCTGCCGGTCATGTCCTACAGCATGTACCCCGGCACCACCACGACCGACCTGTCCAAGGTCACGCCGACCGGCCAGGCCTTCCGCAACGCCTACTTCAAGGACCAGATCGACCAGGTTCAGTTGAAGGGCCGTTACAGCTTCGATAACAGCTTCGTCGACAGCATCGATTTCGGTGTGTCGTCGATCGACAACAAGGTCCGCTCCGCCTTTGGTTACATCCAGCACGATACCTGGGGTGGCGTAGGTCCGGCGTCCGAAGTGCCCGACGACCTCTTCCATCTTGTCAGCCTGCCCGACAAGTTCGACGGCCTGTCCGGTGCTGGCAATGCCGGCTTCCCGCAGCAGATCGTCGCCTTCGACCTGCCGAAGATGGTCTCGCTCCTCGACAGCCTGCACAGCATCTGCGGCGGCAATATGGACTGCCTGGCCGACTACACGACCGATCGCCGTATCAAGGAAAAGACGGTAGCGACCTACGCCCAGGTCAACACCAAGTTCGACCTGTTCAACAACCCGGCCCATCTCGTCGCCGGTCTGCGCTACGAAAAGACCGACGTCGACTCGGCCGCCCTCGTGCCGATTCCGGTACGTTCGGGCTGGGTCGCGGCGAACGAATTCGACCTGACTTTCGGCGCCCAGCAAGACTTTACCGCCTTCAAGGGCAAGTATCAGGAACTGCTGCCCAATATCGACTTCGACTTCCGTCCCATGGACAATGTCGTCGTCCGCGCTTCGGCCAGCACCACCATCACCCGTCCCGACTATGCCAGCATGCAGGGCGGTCAGACGCTCGACAAGCTGTACCGTGTCGGTGGCGGTACCGGCAGCCAGGGCAATCCGGGCCTGGAGCCGTACAAGTCGAACAATATCGATCTGTCGGCCGAATGGTATTACGGGCCGGAAAGCTACGTCTCGCTGGGCTACTTCCATAAGGACGTGTCGAACTTCATCTCGACGACCCGTATCGATACGAAGGCGTTCGGCATGAAGACCCCTTACCAGGGGCCGCGGTACAATGCTGCCGTTGCGGCGGTTGGCGCCACGGGGAATGTGCGCGAGTACATCTTCGAGCAATATGTCAACGCCGCCAATGCCGCTCTCGGCGCCGGTGCCACCGACGACCAGGTCAAGGCCTATGTCAACGCGCATTATGCCAGCGAAGTGCGCATCGATGGCAAGGACAGCGGCGGCAACTACACGGGTGAAATCATCGCCACCTCGGCGGATCCGGACCTGACCTTCCAGATCACCCAGCCGACCAACAGCGATCAGACCTCCGCCCTGCACGGCTGGGAATTCAACATCCAGCACAGCTTCGGCGACACCGGCTTCGGCGCCATCTTCAACTACACCAAGGTTGACGGCGACGCGGTCTACGACAACTCGAAGCCGGCCAGTGTCACGCAATTTGCCCTCACGGGCTTGAGTGACAGCGCCAACGCGGTGGCCTTCTACGACAAGAACGGCATCCAGGCGCGTATCGCCTATAACTGGCGTGCGCAGTTCCTCGCCGGCACCGGGCCCAACCCGACCTATGTCGAGGCCTATGGTCAAATCGACGGCAGCGCCAGCTGGGAGTTCAAGCCCGGCCTGACAGCCTTCGTCGAAGCCATCAACCTGACGAACGAAAGCCGTCGCGTCCATCAACGGGCGGACAACAACGTCGTCTATGCGGCGCCGGGCTTCGCGCGTTACTCGATCGGCCTGCGCTACACGTTCTAATCCAAACCGGCCCTGACACGGCCGGATGTTACAAGGAAGCCATTCTCTCAAAAGGGAATGGCTTCTCTTGCCTTCGGGCTAATAAAGCGTAGCAATATAAAAAAGTTCGCGTGAAACGGACTGTTCAGGGCGTCAGGTTCGTAAAGTGGAAACAGCCATTTCCAGAGTTGTGATCGTAGGGGGAGGCACCGCCGGGTGGCTGGCCGCATGCCGCATCGCCGCATCCGCCAGAACCCCGCTCTCCGTCACCTTGATCGAATCACCCGACGTCCCGACCATCGGCGTCGGTGAAGGCACCTGGCCCACTATGCGCGGCACCCTGGAGCGGATCGGCATCGCCGAGGCCGATTTTCTTGTCGCATGCGACGCCTCCTTCAAACAGGGATCGTCCTTTTCCGGCTGGCATACCGGTGCGCCCGACGACCAGTATTTCCATCCCTTTACCGCGCCACCCTCCGCCGAACCGCGCGATATTGTCGCCGCCTGGGGCCACGCCCCGGCCAAGCCCTTTGCCGAGACTGTCTGCCCGCAACCCGCCCTGTGCCGCCTGAACCTGGCGCCGCGGCAACGGGCCATGCCGGACTATGGCGGCGCCATGAACTATGCCTATCATCTCGACGCTGTGAAGCTGGCCGGGCTGCTGATGCGCCACGGTACCGAACGCCTGGGCGTACGTCATGTCCGCGACCACGTCACCTCAGTGACATCGGCGGACAATGGCGACATCGCCGCCGTCGAAACTCGTGGCCATGGCGCGATCGCAGGCGACCTGTTCCTCGATTGCACCGGCCACGCCGCCATGCTGACCGGCGGCCATTTCGCTATTCCCTTCATCGACCGCACCTCGCAGCTGTTCAACGATTGCGCCCTGGCGGTCCAGGTGCCGGTCGCACCCGACAGCGCCATCGCCTCGCACACCAGCGCCACCGCCCACGCGGCCGGCTGGATCTGGGACATCGGCCTGCCGACCCGTCGTGGCATAGGCTGCGTCTATTCTTCAACCCACGCCAGTGACGACGAGGCAGCGGCGATGCTTGAGGCCTATCTCCGGCGCACGGCGCCATGGACCACGCTCGACGCCCTGTCGCCCAGGCGCCTGACCTTCCGCTCGGGCCATCGCGAACGTTTCTGGCAGGGCAATTGCCTGGCCATCGGCCTGTCCGCCGGCTTCCTCGAGCCGCTGGAGGCGTCGGCGATCGTGCTGGCCGAGCTGTCGATCGACGCCCTGATCGACAATTTCCCGGCGCCGCGCGATACCATGGATATTCACGCCCGGCGCTTCAACGAACTGTTTCGCTATCGCTGGGACCGCATCGTCGAATTCCTCAAACTGCACTACGTCCTCAGTCAACGCCAAGAGCCCTATTGGCGCGATCACCGTGAGGCCGCCAGCATACCCGCCCGGCTCGCCGACCTGCTGCACCTCTGGCGCGACCAGCCGCCGTCCCAGTACGATTTCTCCTCGGCCAATGAAGTCTTCCCGGCCGCCAGCTATCAATATATCCTCTACGGCATGGGCTTTACCCCGCCCCGCGACAGCCTCATCCGGACCGACGGCGTGGACACCGCCCGCCGCGCCTTCCAGCAGGTCGAGGCGCGCGCCCGCACCCTGGCCGCCGGCATGCCGACCAACCGTAGCTATCTCGACGCCTTGCGCGCGTCGCATTCCCCTTCCTCAGCGTACAAAGAAATGATGCCCTGACATGACCCAACACGCGATTCTCACAGCCGAAAACCACCGCGACCTGCGCGTGCGCACAGACCGCGCGCTCGATCTCGGCGACGGCGTTATGTGCTGCATGACGGTGCCCACGGAATTCCGCCAGGTGCAGAACGAATATCCCATCCTGTTCCGCCTCAACCACGAACGCGACAGCTTCGCGGCCTTCGCCATGTTCGGCTTTGAAAACGGCGAGAACCTGTTCCTCAGCGACGCCGGCTGGGACGCACGCTACCGCCCGCTCGCCATCGACATCCAGCCCTTCCTGATAGGCATGCCGGCGGACGGCGCCGGCCAGAAACAAGCCCATATCGACATGGCCAGCCCGCGCATCGCGAATGGAGACGGCCACGGCGAAAGCATGCGCGTCTTCGACGAACACGGCCGGCCGACGCCCTTCATGGAAACCATGGCTGAAAAGCTCGGCGCCCTCGACGCCGGCTATCAGGCCTCCGCCGACTTCTTCGCCGCCCTGCGCAAGCACGACCTGCTCGAACCCTTGTCGCTCGACATCACGCTCGATGACGGCTCTACGCATCGCCTGGTCGGTTTTCACGTCATCAACGAAGACCGTCTGCACGCCCTCGATGCGGTGGTCCTCGGCGAACTTCACGACGCTGGCCATCTCTCCCCCATCTTCATGGCCATGGCCTCGCTGTCGAATATAGGCGCGCTTGTCGCACGCAAGAACCGGCGAGCCGCCCATGGATGACGTAACCGGTGTCAGCGATTTGGGCGTCTTTGACGCCCTGGCACGCGTCCCCGAAGTCACCGTCGCCGACGCGGCCGAACTCGACAAACTGTTACAGGGTTCCGAGCCCTTTATCGTCCGCGGCCTGGTCTCCGACTGGCCTCTGGTCGAAGCCGGCCGCCGGTCGGCCCGCGACGCCCGCGACTACCTGCTGCGCCGCCGCCAGGACCGCAAATTCGTCGTCTCGGTCGGCGCGCCGGGCAGCGACGGCCGGTTGTTCTACAAAGACGACATGGAAATGAACTTCCAGATGGTGAAGGCCAAGTTGCCGGAAATCTTCGCCCAGCTCGACGCCACCGAGGGCAAGCCGGACGCGCCGTCGATCTACCTCGCCTCGGTCGATGTCCACGACTTCTTCACCGGCCTGCATGAAGCCAACCATGTCGATCTCGGCGACCGCAATTGCATGACCAGCATCTGGATCGGCACGCGTACGCGCATCGCCGCCCATAACGATTTCCCGCGCAACCTGGCCTGCGTCGCCGTCGGCCGCCGCCGTTTCACGCTGTTTCCGCGTGAGCAGTTCCGCAACCTCTATCTCGGGCCGGTCGACAATACGCCGGCAGGCCGCGTCGTCAGCATGGTCGATTTCCACAATCCCGATTTCGAGCGCTTTCCGCGTTTTCGCGAAGCCCTGCGCCATGCCCAGGTCGCCGAGCTCGAGGCCGGCGACGCCGTCTATATCCCGTCAATGTGGTGGCACCATGTCGAGGGCCTGTCGCCCTTCAACGTCCTGGTGAACTACTGGTGGCGCGAGACGCCGCGCTGGTTGGGCCAGCCCCAGGACGCGCTCAACCACGCCATGATGGCCATTCGCGACCTGCCCGACGACGAAAAGCAGCACCTGCGCGACCTGTTCGACTATTACGTCTTCGGTAATCCCGACGACGTCACGGCGCACATACCGGAGGCGGCGCGCAGCGTGCTGGCGCCGCTCACCCCGGAAAGCGCCGGCCGTATCCGCGGATTCCTTTTAAAGCAGCTCAGCCAATGAATGATATGAAGACTCTCCGCCGCATCGTCATTGCCGGCGGCGGCACGGCGGGCTGGATGGCGGCCGCGGCTATCGCCCGGACGCTGGGCAAGACCGTCGACGTCAAGCTGATCGAATCCGACGCCATTGGTACGGTCGGCGTCGGCGAATCGACCATTCCGCCGCTGGTCACCTATAACCGCCTGCTCGGCATCAACGAAGCCGAGTTCATGCGCGCCACCCAGGCGACCTTCAAGCTCGGCATCCTGTTCGATAACTGGAAGGACGCCGGTTCGCGCTATTTCCACTCCTTCGGCCTGACCGGCAAGGATCACTGGACCGCCGGTTTCCAGCATTTCTGGCTCTACGGCCGCGAAAAAGGCCACGACCAGTCCTATGACGACTATTGCCTCGAACTGACCGCCGCCCTGCAAAGCAAGTTCGCGCACCTGCCCGACGACCGCATGAACTATGCCTATCAGCTCGACGCCACCCTCTACGCCAAATTCCTGCGCAAGATGGCCGAGGGTGACGGCGCCATGCGGATCGAAGGCAAGATCGCCCAGGTCGACCTGCATGCCGAAAGCGGCGACATCACTGCGCTTGTCCTGGAATCCGGTGAACGTATCGAAGGCGACCTGTTCCTCGATTGCACCGGCTTTCGCGCCCTGCTGATCGAGCAGACCCTGCACACGGGTTATGACGACTGGACCCACTATCTGCCGTGCGACTCGGCGATCGCGCTCCAGACCGAAAACGTCCGCCCGTCCGTGCCCTATACCCGCGCCATGGCCCATGACGCCGGCTGGCAGTGGCGCATCCCGCTGCAACATCGCAGCGGCAACGGCATTGTCTTTTGCAGCCGCTACCTGTCGCGCGAAGCGGCGCTCGAACGCCTCATGGGCAATATCGAAGGGAAGGTCCTGACCGAGCCCAACAATCTCAAATTCGCCGCCGGCGCCCGCCGCAAACAATGGCACCGCAACTGTATCGCCATCGGCCTGGCCGGCGGTTTCATGGAGCCGCTCGAATCGACCAGTATTCACCTGATCCAGCGCGCCATCCTGCGTCTGATCCGCATGCTGCCCCTGCGTGAGATCAGCCAGCGCGACATCACCGAGTTCAACACTCAACAGGACCAGGACATGTTGCAGATCCGCGACTTCCTGGTGCTGCACTACTGCGTCACCGACCGCCGCGACAGCCCGTTCTGGCGCCATTGCGCCAGCATGGATATCCCCGACACCCTGCAGCAAAAGATCGAGCTGTTCCGCGAGACCGGCCGCGTCTTCCGCACCAATGACGAACTGTTCGCCGAAAATAGCTGGGTCCAGGTCATGATGGGGCAGGGGATCACGCCCCGGGCCTACCACCCGATCGCCGCCAAGCTCAGCGACGACGAGCTGACACGCCTGTTCACCGGCATCCGCGACAATGTCACCAGCACCGTCGCCTCCCTGCCGGCCCACGGCGACTATGTCGCGCGCTACTGCGGCGCCAAGGCGGACGAATAAGGCGGATAAAAAAGACCTCCCGTGGCGCGTCCACGGGAGGCTAAACTTAGTCTTACGGTCATTGTCCGCAAAACAGCCAGTCGGGGGAAGAACAGAGGCCGGCGAACCGGCCGCTGCACACATGCCCAGGAGGCATGTGATAGGGGACAGGCGGTGAAAACGCCGCCTGAATCAGCTTGGCCATCTACCGGGCGACCCCGGCGAATGTCCGAAATTGGCGTGAATGTCTCCTGCTTTGTGACATTTCGCCAAAAAATGTCAAGAAAAATGTCATCGATGTCTATTTTTGTTGTCTGGCAAATTCACCGATTTTACGTGAAAGTTAGYGCTAACTTGCATTCGAAGCCATGGCGGACTACCCTCGGGGATGATTTGCGGGCTCGGATCGAGATATGTCGACAATATATGATGTGGCCGAGTTGGCGGGGGTATCGTCCAAAACGGTGTCTCGTGTCGTCAATGAGGACAAAGCCGTCAAGGCCAGCACGCGCGAACGCGTGTTGCAGGCTATGGACAGCCTCGATTACCGCCCGAACCTGGGTGCGCGGCAGCTTCGCCGCGGCGAAAGCGGCGCGTCCATCGGTATCCTGCTCGAAGATCCCGCCGGCGGCTACCAGGGCCGGTTTCACCATGCCATGTTGACGGCCTGCATGGAGGCCGGCAAATATCTCGCCGTGGAGCTGTTCGTCCCGGGCAGCCACGGCCTGAACGAGGTCGAGCGCTTCCTCGCCGATTCCGAGATTCGGAGCCTGGTCCTGCTGCCGCCCTTGTGCGACTACGGCCCTCTCAAGACCTTCCTGAAGGCGCGCAACATCCACTGCGTGCTCGTGTCGCCGACCACGCCGGACAGTCATTATCCGTCGATCGCCATGGACGACCGCCTGGCCGCCCGCCACGTGACCGACCATCTGCTCGAACTCGGCCACACAAAAATCGCCCATATCGCCGGTCACCCGGATCACGCCGCCTCCCTGCTGCGCCGTCAGGGCTATCAGGAAGCCTTTGATGCCGCCGGTCTGCCGCGGCCGCCGAAGGACTATGTCGTCGAAGGCATGTTCAATTTCCGCTCCGGCATGGAAGCGGCCGAGATATTGCTGAACCTGCCGGATCGTCCCACCGCCATCTTCGCCTCGAACGATGAAATGGCCGCCGCGACCTGCGCCGTCGCCCACAAGATGGGCATCAATATCCCTCAGGACCTGACCGTCATCGGTTTCGACGACGCGCCGATTTCGTCCGCCATCTGGCCGGCCCTGACGACGGTGCGTCAGCCCTATCCGGACATGGCGCGCCGTGCCGTGCACCTGCTGTCCGACAATCCGGGCCACGTCCAGTCCAGCGATGTCCAGATGCGCCACGTCCTGCCCCACGAAATCATCGTACGGGATTCAAGTTCGAAGCCTTATGCCTGAAAGACGATTGCTCTAATCGCGGCCAGCCTCCCCCTCAGCGCCCTTTTGCTTCCCCGCCAGTAACGCAAACGCCGCATGGAACACCTCATCGTCGATGAGTTCCGGCGACAGAAATCGCTGCAGCAGGAGCCCCTCCGTCAGCGCGTGGATAATGCGGACCATAATCGCGGGCGGGAACGGCAAGGCGTCATCCCCCACCATGCGTTCCAACCACGCTGCCCCGGCGTCGTAGCTTTTGGCCGTGACGTCCAGCGCCCGTTGACGGACCGCCTCGTGGCCCAGCGCGTAGGCCCTGCCGGTGAGGAAGCCGACCGCCACATTGCGCCGCTCCGGCGCTGCCGCGACGGTCGCCTCGGCAAGGGCGCGCAGGATGCTCTCGAAGTCCGCGCCCGGCGCGACCGCGGGCTTGATCGGCGGCCAATAGGCCTCCGACATGGCGATAAAGAGGTCCTCCCGATTGCGGAAGTTGTTGTAGATCGCGCCCGTCGTCATGCCGGCGCGTTGGGCAATATCCTCCATCGTCGTGTGCTCAAAGCCTTTCAGCCGCGTTACCTCCCGCGCCGCATCGAGTAGCTTGGCGCGCGTGCGGGCCCGTTTGTCGCCCTTGGGCTGCTTCCGCGGATTCTTTACGTCGGAGGTCATTGATTCGTTCCTCAAGCTCTGTTATTTCATAATAACATTATTTTATAATTTCACTATGAAAAAGGCGACCAAACCATGGACGTAACAGCGGTAGAAATGGCTGTCCAACCCTATGTCGATGCCGGCAAACTTTCCGGAGCGGCCATGCTTGTGTGGCGGGACGGGCAGGCGACAACCCTGTGCGTCGGCCGCCGCGACCTGGAAACAGACCAGCCCGTGGAGCGCGACACCGTCTTCCGCATCGCCTCGATGTCGAAGCCGGTCACCTCCGCCCTGGCGCTTGTCCTGTTCGACGAAGGCCGCTTCGCGCTTGACGATCCGATCACCCACTGGGCGCCCGAATTCGCCAGGATGCGGGTGTTGCGTTCGCCCGAAAGCCCGCTCGACGACACCGAACCCGCGGCACGGCCGATCACCTTCGAAGATCTGCTGACCCATCGCTCCGGCCTGACCTACTCGGATTTCCACCGCGGGCCGATCGCCGTCGCCTACCGTCAGGCCCTGGGCGGCGACATCGACAACGACCTGACGCCGTCCGCATGGATGGCGCGCTTGGCCGAACTGCCCTTGATCGACCAGCCCGGGCACCAATTCCACTACAGCAAATCCACCGACCTGCTCGGCCTGCTGATCGAACGCATCGCCGACGCGCCGCTGGCGGACGTCCTGAAAAGCCGTATCTTCGATCCCCTCGGCATGAAGGATACCGGGTTCACGGTCCCCAAGAAGGATCACGGCCGGCGTGCCGGACTGCACGGTTTCGATGCCGAAGGCCGGATCACCACCCTGCCGTCCGTGCCCGGCGGCCATGCCTTGCCCGAACGGCCCGAGACTATGACCTTCGTTTCCGGCGGTCAGGGCCTGTGGTCGACTCTCGACGACTATCTCGCCTTCGCGCGAATCTTTGTCGAAGGCGGCGCCTCGGGCGATGTGCGAATCCTGCGGCCGGAAACCCTGTCCCTGATGGCCTCGAACCGCCTGACCCCAGCGCAGCGCGCTTCATCACAACTGCTCGGCCTGCCGCTGTTCGTCCAGGGGCACGGCTTCGGCCTGGGTGTCGCCGTCGTCATGGAGCCGGAGAAGGCGGAGCCGACACGATGCGGCGGCGGCAAAGGCGCCGTCGGCTGGCCGGGCGCCTATGGCGGTTGGTGGCAGGCCGATCCCAATGACGGCTCGGTCATGATATTCCTCGCCCATAACATGTTGCAGCTCGAACAGTTCTCCAGCGGCATAGGTTTTGGCGTCTGGGGCGCGATCCGGGAGTTCCAGGCCATCGGCTCGCGCTGACCCATCAGCGGGGCGCCGGTCTAAGGCTGCGGTTCGCCCATAATGACCCCGCCGCGTGACGCACCGACAAAGACGCGGCCGAAAACGCGCGGATCGCCCGCGACGGAATTCACGCCGCCCCACTGATGCTTGGTGTCATCAAGCCGCGACCATGTTGTCCCGCCGTCGATCGAACGATAGATGCCGTAGACATTATTGATCTTCGCCGAAATATAGATGGCCGGGTAGGGCCGGCTGGGCGCCGCCTTGCCGAATCCGACCCCGTAGGCCGCCTGAATACCGTCGATCTTGACCGGCGACGCGCCGGCGCCATTGACGTGCCATAGCCCGTTCGGTGTCGCCAGCCACAGGTCGCGCCGCACCGTGCCCGGAACTGAGGCCAACTGGCTTTGCGACGCATAGGACGGCAGGACGTCCAACCCGGAATAGATCGCCGCGAAACCCTGCCCATTATTCGAACTTTCCAGGATCCGTCCCGTGGAGAAGTCATAGGCGTAGAAATAGCCGTTGGCGACCTTGTCGGCGATCGGCGTAAAGTAATTACCCGAATAGACGGCTTCCGTCGTCGGATAGCCGCTCGACGCCGTCCAACTGGCCCCGCCATTGGTCGAATAATAGGCCGACTGCCCGCCCGGCACCCACACCATGGCCGTACCCATGGCCGAGACCGCGATCCGGCCGGAATCCGACGACCCCGTGACGGGGCGACTGGCGACCTGAGTCCAGGTCACGCCATTGTCGTGCGACATCATGGCCGTATTGTCGGCGGCTGTGGTGCGCACCACCACGTTGGTGTTGAGCGCCGCCACATCGACGCCGTAGTTCGAATTGTTCGGGTTGCTGTAATAGCCGGGATTATTGAAATCGGTGTCATAGCGGGCGCCGGCGACATCGCCCAAAGCCGTGAACAGGTGTGCTCCGGTGGCCGGTGACACTAGCGGCGAAAAGAGCCCCGATTCCTCGATACCGGCGACGTTGAACGACCATGCCACCGTGGCCTTGGTCAGGCTGTGGCTCTCCCACAGACCATAGCCGGTATTGTACATGACATTGTTGGAATTGAACGGGTCGATATCGACATCGGTTATCCAGTGACCCATCCGGCCGGCCAACGACCCGCCGCTATAGGCCACAAGCCAGGGATTATTCGGCGCCGCATGGGTGCTTTGGGCATTGAGCCCCGTCCACGTCGCACCGCCGTCCGTCGACTTGAAAAGGTCGTCGCCCCCGGCCCAGCGGTCGATCGTCGAAACGACGATGGCGTTCGGGTTGCGCGCGTCGACGGCCAACCCGCCGTAGCCGAATTGCCAATTACTGGTCGGCGCTACCGGCGTGATATTGCTCCAACCATTATTGGCCGTGGTCAGCTTATAGACAGCGCCAGCACCGACGCCGTTGGGGCCCAAGGCGTTGCTATAGGTCAGGTAAAGATGGCCGCTGCCGTCGAGCGCGCCCTGCACCGGCATCAGGCCCGCGGGCTGCCCCGGCACGGCCGCCCAGCTGGCGCCCGCGTCGGTCGAGCGGTAAAGCGTAGTGCCGGTCGTCGCCGCCACACCGACATAGATGGTCGGGGTCGCCGTCCCGAACGCACCCGTCGACCTGTCGAACAACACGAAGGTGGTGCCGGCCGTCGTCGGAAAGGTCGAGACCTGCGACCAGGTCACGCCGGAATCGCTCGACTTGTACAGCCCGTCCTGATTGGTCCCGAGAAACAGGATCGAGCCCTTGTTCGGATCGACCTGCAGCCGTTCGCCGGTGCCGCGGCCGTCGGAATTGCCGCCCAAATGGATCGACAGCTCGGTGCGCTGCCACGTGACGCCGCGATCATTCGAACGCAGGATGGCGGCATTGCGCCCCCACGACGGCAGGTACATGCCGGCGGCGAGGTAAAGTTTTTGCGAGTCGTTGGGATCGACCGCCAGGGACTCCGGCCCCTCCAGCTGATTGTCGTCGCGGTTCAGGCTGTCATTGAGCGGTATCCAGGTCGATGACCCCGGGTCGCGGCGATAAGCACCGCCGACATCGGTGCGGATATAGACCAGCCCCTGGACCGTCGGGTGATAGATAATACCGGTAATGTAGCCGCCGGCGCCGAAGACAACGTCCGTCCATTTGTAAAAGCCTGCGGGCGTCGTGTCGGACGCCACGCTACCGGCGCCACCGCCGGCGGCAGGCGGGCTCTTGCTGCCATCATCCCCGCCGCAACCGGCCAACAGGACCATGGCTATAAGGCTTGCCGAACGGAAAACCCGGGCTTTTAGAAAGGCGGACAGGTACTTCAGGCTGGGTTTCCTCTGGCTTCAGACTTATCAGGCAGGTGACTACCCTATTGTAGGACAATAGCCGTTGGGTGACCTCAATTCAAGTATGAACTTAAATTTTGAATACAAAATGAGCTTTCCGTGTCTCTGGCCCGTGTCTCTGGAAACTCGCACAGAACGGCCGCAACACGGCCAAACGCGCCTACCAGACAATATGACTGAGGAAGCCGGCATCGCTTGCCGTGGTGTGTTGCACGGTAATGATATTGCCGCCGCCGAGGTCGATGATCGTATCGCTGCCGGACTGATGGATATAGCCGGGATGGACGGTGCCGTGGCTGTAGGCGCTGACATCGATACGGTCGCCCTGCGAGGCCGAAAAATCGGTGATGGTGTCGGCGCCGCTGCCGGCTGCGAAGATGAACCGGTCACGCCCCAAACCGCCGGTCAGGACGTCATGGCCGCCACCGCCGGTCAGGCTGTTGTGGCCATCATTGCCGATGAGGATATTGCCCAGACCGTTGCCGGTGGCATTGAGATTGTGCAACCCGGTCAGGGTCAGGTTCTCGACATTGAGGCCCAGGATGAAACTGACGCTGCTGATGACGCCGTCCGTGCCCTGGCCGGTATATTCGGTGACGGTATCGCCGGCATTGTCGACGATGAAGGTGTCGTTACCGGCGCCGCCGCGCATGGTGTCCGCGCCTCTGCCGCCATCGATGACGTCATTGCCGTCGGCGCCCCCCAGCGTATTGTTGCCGCTTGAGCCCGTCACATGATTATCGAGATTATTGCCGGTGCCGAAGCGATTGGACGAGCCGGTAATGATCAGGTTCTCGACGCTGGCGCCCAATGTATAGGTGCCGTTGATCACGACCGTGTCGTTACCCTGCTGAAAATATTCGGTGACCTTGTCTGCCGCGCTGTCGAGATAATAGCGGTCGTCGCCGAGGCCGCCCTTCAGCGTGTCGATCCCCTTGCCGCCGTCCAGCGTATCGTCGCCCAACCCGCCGGCCAGGACATCATTGCCGTTCAGCCCGTTCAGCCGGTTATTGCCGTCATTGCCGGTGATGCTGTTGTTGAGATCGTTGCCATTGCCCTGGCTGTTGCCGGCCCCGGTCAGGACCAGGTTCTCAAAATTGGCACCCAGGCTATAGAGCCGTGAGCTGACAACCGTGTCCGTGCCCTGGCCGGAGAGCTCGCTGGCCACATCATTGCTGTTATCGACATAGTAGGTGTCGTTGCCCAGCCCGCCCGTCATGCTGTCGCCGCCGGCGCCGCCGTCCAGCACATCATTGCCGCCAAGGCCGGTCAGCACGTTCGCCGCGGCATTGCCGATGATGACATTGTTGCCGCTATTGCCGCTGCCGTCGATTTTCAAAGCGCCGGTCAGGGTCAGGTTCTCGACGAATTGCCCCAGCGTATAGCTGATCGACGCCATGACGATATCCGTGCCTTCGCCGGCCTTTTCACTGACCGTGTCCAGGCTGTCGTCGACGATATAGGTGTCGTTGCCGCCGCTGCCGCTCATCTTATCGGCGCCCATGCCGCCATTGAGCCTGTCATTGCCGCCATTGCCCAAAAGCGTGTCATTGCCCCCCAGGCCCGACATATCGTCGTCGGCATTGGTGCCGGTCAGGGTCTCGCCGTCATCGGTGCCGACCAGGGTGATGCCCGGGCCGCCAAAGGTCAGGACGGTGTCGGCGAACTGCAGATGCAGGATGGAGATGAGCGTGTCCGTGCCCTCGGCGCCGGTGACGGTGAGCGTGCCGTCGCCGTGGTCGACAACCGTATAGTCGGCGGCATTGCCGCTAAAGACCGCCGTATCGTTGCCGGCCCCGCCATCGATCGTGTCGTCGCCCAAGCCACCGGTCAGCATATCGTTGTCGTCACCGCCGCTCAGGCTGTCATTGCCGTCACCGCCCTTGAGCGTGTCTTCGCCTGCACCAGCGGAGATCGCGTCGTCGCCCGTACCACCGTCCAGATTGCCCTTGCCGGTGCCGTTGGTGATCGTGTCATTGCCGGCGCCACCGGTGATCGTGTCATTGCCACTGTCGCCGTTCAGGGTATCGTTGCCATTGCCACCGTCCAGGGTGTCGTCATCGCCACCACCCGACAAGATGTCATTGCCGTCACCGCCCGACATCAGGTCGCGATACTTCGAACCGGACAGGCCGTCATCGAGGTGCCCGCCGATCATCACAACAGGATCGAGCGACCAATAGTCGTAGATATGGGTGGACGCCGATGCGAAGATACGCGCGTCCGTCTCGGCCGAGCCGTCGAGATAGCGCACCTCGGAGATTTGCCCGGTCGTACCGGCGGCGAAGGTCTCGTCGGCCAGGGTGATGCGGATGGCGTGCGGCACATAGGGYGTAGTYTTGGAGTCGATATAGTACATCGACCCGCTGATATATTCGATGCCCGTCATGCCCGCYGTGCTGCCGCTGTGTTCATCGAACAGGATCGTATCGATGCCGGCGCCGCCGTCGACAAGGGCTGCTCCGGGCATAATGGTAAAGGTGTCGTCGCCGTCGCCGCCGTCGAACAGCACGCCATAGCCCTTGAAGCTGTCATTGCCGGTGCCGCCGTGGGCCGTGCCGCCGTTCAGGTCGAAGCTATCCTTGCCGTCGTCGCCCCACGCCGTGACCGCGCCAATCGTGGCAATCGTGTCATCGCCGGCCCCGCCGTGCAGAACGGTGCCGTCGTAACCGCCCAGCGCATCCTTGCCGTCGCCGCCCCAGATCACATCATTGCCATGGCCRCCCTGGATGATGTCGTCACCCAGCCCGCCGTCCAGAGTATCGTCACCCAACCCGCCGGTGATGGTGTCGATGCCGTCGCCGCCGGTGATCGTGTCGTTGCCATCATCGCCGGACAGGGTATTGGCGCCGCTGCCCGATACGGTCAGGGTATCGTTGCCCGTGCCGCCATAGAGCTTGTTGTTGCCGATGCCGCCGTCCAGCGTGTCGTTGTCCTCATTGCCATTGAGCGTATCGTCGCCATCGCCGCCCTCCAGCAGGTCGTCGCCCGCCAGGCCGTTCAGCGTATCGTTACCCGCCAGACCCGAGAGATGATCGTTGCCGTCATTGCCGCTGAGCGTGTCATTGCCGGCCGTGCCTGTCAGCACGACATCCGGCCCGCTGAAGGTCAGGGTGATATCGGCGAACTGCAGATGCAGGACGGAACTCAGCGTGTCCGTGCCCTCGGCGCCGGTGACGGTCAGCGTCC